>CASFTB010000001.1:0-7646 GCA_949297575.1 uncultured Bacillota bacterium
GGCTGTTCGTGCTCGCGCAGCGAGCTTTGCGCCGCAGGCGCAAGCCCCGTTTATCTCCAAGAGATGCAGGTTGTCCTTTTGATGGCGGAGATAAAGCAAGGAATCAAACAGGCGCGGCTCGTCGGCGCAAGGCAAATTTCGCAAGCGGCGCGCAAAAAGCGCGCCGCTTCGCTCTGTTGCCTGCGCCTCCTCTTCCCGAAAAATCTTTGCTGTGCAAATCTTTTTCGGGAGGATATGAGGTAGAAATTATCCCCTCATCCACCGCAAGCGATCCCCCTTCCCTCGTCCGAGCGGTCGGCTGCCCTCTCGCGCCGCTCCGCGGGGGCAGCGCTCGCTCCGCTCCTCCTCTTCCCGAAAATTTTTGCTGCGCAAATCTTTTTCGGGAGGATATGAGGTTGTTGCAACCCTCATCCGGCGGCTATGCCGCCACCTTCCCCTTGGAAAGGGGGAAGACTTGGGGCGGAGGGAGTGCTCTTGCTCCGTCCTCAGTTCTGCATTCTGCATTTTTAACTCCCGATCGGGGGAAGGCTTGAAAGAGGAGGCATGCGGCTCCCCTCCCTAAAAGGAGAAGACTGAAAAGGGGAGCAGGACAGCCGTTTTGGGCTGTTCAAAGGAGAAGTCTATGAAAATTTACGTTGTCCGGAACAGAACGCCGCAGGCCATCGGCGCGCTCGTGCTTTTGTGGGAAGCTTCCGTAAAAGCGACGCACGATTTTCTGAGCGGCGCCGAGATCGAAGCGATCAAGGCCTATGTGCCGCAGGCGCTGCAAAGCGTGCAGCACCTTGTCGTCGCGGAGGAAGGCGGTGCAGCCGCGGCGTTTTTGGGGGTGGAAAAGCAGAGGATTGAGATGTTGTTCGTCGCCCCCGAAAAGCGCGGGCAGGGGGTGGGCAAGGCGCTGATACGGTTTGCCGCCGATGCCTTTGCCGCAGACGAGGTCACGGTAAACGAGCAGAACGCGCAGGCGGTCGGTTTCTATGAACGGATGGGCTTTGCGAGGTATAAAAGGACGGATACGGACGAGCAGGGCAACGCCTATCCGCTCCTGTATATGCGGCGGTAAAAGGGTCTCTCCTTCCGCGGCAAGAGCGCCGCATCCCTCCGCCCCGCCGGCAAAGGGGCGGGCGGGGCGCCGCCGCGCGGAGATATGCGGGCATGGCCATTTCTGTCGAAAAAAGTACATTTTTTCGCAAAAGCCTTGAAAAAGTGTTCGTTTTGTGATATAATTAAAAAGAACGGAAAGGAAGCGGGCGTTTTTGCCCTGCCGCGGGGCGCCTCTCCCGTAAGGGCGCTTTGTTCGCCCTTTGCCGGAAGGCGCGCTCTGCCGTGCGATGAGGTCGCGGATGGACGATATTTCCGAATTTCTGAACAAGCTCCGGGCGCACGGCGCCGTCGACTATGCGGCCTTAAAGTGCCGCGGAGAGGCTATAAAATTTGCGCTGTACTCGGACGGGAACAGGGAGAGGGACGCCGAAGCGCTGGCCTTCCTCGGGCGGGTGGAGGCGCTCTCCTTTTTGCGGGAGAGAGACATCCTCTTTTATACCGTGCAATCCTCCCCGGGCGTACGGCGCTCTTACGAATACAGGCCGGCCCCTTCCGCCGTGGAGGGCGAGCGCCTGCAGCGGCTGGTCTCCCCGTGGGAGGGCAGCCGAAGTTACGGCCTCATCCGCTATTTCGCCGCGCCGCAGCGGCATGCGGGCATGACCAGCGGCGGCATCTATTGCTTCGGCGCCGAATACCCGCAGGGCAGGGAAGAGCGCCCCGAAAGCGCCGTCTGGAAGATCTATTTCCGCACCTATTTCACGGACGAGGACGGCGCGCGCGTGTACGACAACGGGCTGTGGATGGGGCTCGCCGAACGCTGTCCCTGCCCCGAACTTGTGCAGCTGGCACACAGGTGCGCGCCCTTGCTCTCCTGCGGCATGGACCTGCACATGGTGGGTTGGAACTACGACCGCCTCACGGGCGGGTGCGACTATAAGCTGTATTTCAACTATGCCCTGCCTGCATTTCCGTCTGCGGCCGTCGGGCGGCTGGCGGAGGCGGGGCTGTGCGGCGAGCGCGCCCGCGCCGTCTTATACGACGAGCGCTTTTCCGCGGCGCTGGCGTGCAAGGGCCTCGCCGTCAGCCAAAGCGATGCGGGCGAGGGGCGCGTCAATTTCTATTTCAAAGAGAGAAGCAGATGAGCTACAAGATCAGAGAGGGCCTCGTTTGCCGCGATATCGCCGGCGTCTATTTCCTCATCGACATCCACGACAGGCACTTTTACAGGAACAGGCAGCTCAACTGCCTGAACCCGACGGCGTACCTGATGATCTCGTCGATGATCGGCAGGGGAAGCTTTTCGGCAGAGGATATCCTCGCCGACGTGGTCGCCGGGCTGGATCCGCAGGGGGGCGTCCCCGAAGAGAGGATACGGGCAGACATCGCAAAGTTGCTCGACGTGATGGTCGCCAAAGGCTGGGCTGAAAATGACGAGAGATGAATATTCGCCGAAAGCGTACTCCACCATTCAGGAGACGCAGCTGAAATATTGGGAAAAGATCCGCCACCCCTTCGTGGCAGGGCTGGAACTCACGCCCGCGTGTAACCTGCGCTGCGTGCATTGCTACCTGCACGATTACGGCGTGCACGACATGCTGCCCGCGTCCGCCTGGAAAAAGATCATAGACAGGCTGTACGACGCCGGCGTGCTCATCCTGTACATGACGGGCGGCGAGATCCTCACGCGGAAGGATTTCGCGGAAATTTACATCTACGCAAAGGAGCGCGGGTTCATCATCGAGCTGCTGACGAATGCGACCGCCCTCGACGATGCGGCCGTCGAAGTCTTTAAAAAGTACCCGCCCGCCACCGTAAGCGTGAGCGTCTACGGGATGCGCGCGGAGACATACGAGGCTGTGACGGGCGTAAAGGGCAGCTTCGAGCGGTGTATGCGCGCGGTGCGCCGCCTGCACGAGGCGGATATAGACACGGAGATCAAGTTCATCGGCCTGCGCGAAAACAAGGGCGACCTGTACGAGGCGCAGGCGTTCGCCGCGTCCATAGGGGCGAAGTTCAAGTTCAATTTTGAGATCTTCCCCGCGTTCGAAGGGGAGACGGACGTCATCGCACACCGCCTGCCGAACGAGGAGATCCTGGAGATCGAAAAGGCGGACGAGGCCATCCACGGGGTATTGGCCGCAAACGTACTGCGCCCGAACCCCTTTGCCGACAGCGAGACCGTCCCCCTGTTCACCTGCAACGTCGCCTCGACGCTGTGCTATATCGACAGTTTGGGCTACGTCAGCCCCTGCAACAAGATGCGCCTGCGCGACCACAACATCCTGCGGGAGCCGCTGGGCGAGATCTGGAAGGACTACATCGCGCGCTATGCGTACATGCCCGCCCCGAAAGAGTACCCCTGCGCCAAGTGCAAATACGTCTTTACGTGCAGCCCCTGCCCGGTCATCAACAAGCTCGCGACCGGGTCATACCACATCCCCTGCAGGGAGAGCTGCGAACTCGCAAAAATGCGCGTCGCCGAATTTTCCAAGGCGAAATACGATAAATTCCGCGGCGGGCCCCGCCCGTGAAGTGACAGAGGATAATCGGAGGGAAGATCATTCCGTTTGCGATTTCACTTTTTAGAAAGGAGGTAAAACAGATGAAGTACGAAAGTCCTGAGATCTTTACCATTGGCATCCAAAGCAATGAAGTAAAGAACATGGGGGGCGACACGGCATCTGCCTGCAACAGCAGCTGCTGCTTCACCAGAGAAAGCTCGAGCTGGTAAAAAAGCCCGGCCGCGGGAGGAGGTTCCTCCCGCGGCCGATCTTTTTTTATTTGCGGAACGCCGCGCCCGCCCTATTTTTCGAGGAGGGGGAACAGCTTTGCCGCGGGGGATGCGGCGAGCTCGCGCGCCATCGCGCGGTATTCTTCGCTCGCCTCGGGGGAGGGGATGCCCATCGCGTAGCGCATGTAGTCCGCAATGACGCCGAGCACGGTCTCGCACGGTATCTCGTCCTCGCCGCCGAGGGCGGAGACGACCAGCCACAGCCCGTGCACGGGCTTCTGCGCGCCGGAGAGAGCGGGCTGGATGTACCGCATGCCGATGCGCCTGAACTTATACTTGTCCCAGAAATAGAGATATTTTTTGACGGGTGCGGCGTTGCAGGCGGGGTCCTCGATCTCGCAGAACACGTAGTCCGCGCCGCTCTTCCCGTTCCGGAACGCGTCTCCCGCGAGGGCGGTGAGGATATGGCGGTACATGGCGGAGCCCACGCCGCCCGACTGCAGATTCTGCCGCACGGCGATAAATTCGATGATGCCCGCATTGGTGCGCTTGAAGTAGTCGAAGATGCCCCCGGCGATGACCGTCCCCTTCTCGTCCTTGGCGAGCACGATGTGGTAGTTATACGCCGTGCTCTCCTCCGCGTTTTTGAGGTATTTGAGCAGGTTGTCGAAGGATTCGCGCTCGTCGGCGTCGGGGAAGCATTCCATGTACACTTCTGCATAGAAGTTCGCGAGGTCGGAGACCGTGCGGTTGTCTTTGATGTCCACTTCCATAAAGGAATAGCGTTCGGTGCGGGAGAAAAATTCGTCGAAGGCGGCGAAGGCGTTTGCGGGCGTGCGCTTGGGCTGCGGCAGGATGCGCTCCGCAAAGGCGGGGGCGAGCGCGTCGCCCGCCTGCGCGCGGCGGGCGAACGCCTCGGCAAACTTCTGCTCGATGTCCCTGTTGAAGGCGCACACAAAGCGGTATTTCCGCTTCGCGTACTTGGGGTCGGAGAAGACCCGCTCGAAGTGCAGGACGGCCTTTCTGAGCAGGGTCTCCGTCAGAAAGAGGTAGGTGGCCTTGTCCGTCAGGTTGGCGTGCTCGAAAAAGGCGAGACTGTTTTCGGGCTGGAAGTCGTAGCGCTCCTCGTCTTCGAGTTCGAAGAGAAGCCACACGTATGCCGTGCAATAGTACTTTTTCGCCTTATATCCCTCGCACGGCCTGCAGGCATCGATTTGCAGGAAGAAGGGCAGCTGCTCCTGCACCTTGTCGTAAAAGTACGCCTCTTCGGGCAGGACGCCCGCGCGCAGCCCTTTCAGGTAAGCGCTCCCCTCGTACAGGGCGAGGTCCGCCGTCATCAGCTCGCCGTAGCGCTTGCCGGCGTTCCCGTTGAACCGCTCCGCGATGGCCGGCGCGACGGCCGGCGCGGCGACGGCGGGCACGGAGTTGCTCTCGTCGCCGAAGGAGAGCTGGCACAGCCCCGACCAGTAGGAGGTGTGTTCGAGCTCGTAGCTCGGCCCCCACAGCAGCCAGGCGAAGGTCATGTACAGCTCTTCGGAGAGGATGAGCGCCTGCCCGTCCTCGTCCGCGTCGGCGATGTACGCGGTGGAGATGTACCGCCGGATGAAGTCTCCCCAATTTTCCTCGTAGCGCGCGAGCAGGCCGGTCAGCAGGCAGGTGGGGGTGGCGTACGCCTCCTCGATGCGCAGCGTCGTCACCCAGCGCATGGGCTCGCCCTCCTGCATGCCGAACGCCTTGCGCACCCCCGGGTCGGAAAAGAAGCGGAAGTACGCGAGCACCGCCGCGGCAAAGGCCTCGCCGAGCAGCGGCGTGCAGTTCTCCAGCACGTACACCTGTTCGCGGCTGCCTTCGACGTAGTGCGCCTTGAATTCGTTGACGATCGCCTTCCACTGCGCGGAGGGCAGGGGGCGCCCGCCCGATTTCAGCAGCGCGAATTCGAGGAAGGCGCGCTTTTTCAGCGGCGAACGGCGGCAGACGAACAGCGCGCGCAGGCGCTGCCACAGCCGCAGCCCGTAGGGGGCGAGCAGTCTTTTGAGAGCCTTTGAAAATTTGTTCAGCATGATAAAAAAGAAGGTCGTGACCGAGATGCACAGCGCGATGAATTCGATGACGTTGAGAAATCCTTCCAGGATATTCAGAGAGAGTTCTACGTCTTCCGGCATGCCGCACCTCCGCGCGCCCCGCGGGCGCAAAAGTATTTGCCGCGCCGGCCTTGCGGGAGCGGCGCGCTCTGCCAAGGGCAGGGCGCGGCGGGCAAAGGCGGGCGGCGGGTCTCGCCGGCCCGGAACAGGCACGGCGGACAGTCTGCAACAGTATTATAACGCCTTCCTGCCGAATTGTCAATTCCTGCCGCAAAAAGTTGCTCTTCTGCGCACGCTCTGCCGCGGCCGGGCGGAGAAAAGTGAAAAATTTCCATTCCCCGCATAAAAGGGGGAGAACGGCGGCAAAATAAGGAAAATTTCAAAGAGAGGAGGACTTTTCCATGAAAAAGACGATCCTTGCCGCCGCGTTCGCGGCGGTGCTTGCGGCATCCGCCTGCGGCATTTGCGCCTCTGCGCTGCCCGTGCGGGCGCTCCCTGCGGGCAGCGTGCACGCGTATGCGGCGGAGGAGGGGAGCGAGGCGCACGCCTGCGCCCTGCCCGCCGCAAAAGAGGGCGCGCCCGCGGAGGCGGAAGGGGGCGAAGAGATCGCCGTGCTCGTCGTCACGGGCACGGCGCGCGTGGCGGCCGCAGCGGACGGGTGCACCTTCTGCGGCGTCATCGAGACGGTCGCAGACGACATGAGCGCCGCCTCCGCCCGCAACGCGGAGGCGGCGGAAAAGGTGCGCGCCGCATTCGAGGACTACGGCCGCGCGGAGGAGGAGTACTTTTCCGTGCGCCCCATGCGGGGCGGATACACGGCGGTGCGCCGCCTGCGCTTTTACGCGCAGGGAACGGGCAGGACAGAGGAGATGCGCGCGGCCCTCGCCGATGCCGGCGTGACCGCGCTGGAAGGGGCGGTGCCCTCTTGCAGCGACGAACCCGCCCGCCGCGCGGAGGCGCTGCGCCTCGCCCTGCAGGACGCGCGCGAAAAGGCGGCGCAGCTGGGCTGCACGGGCGGCCTCGTGCGCGCGGAAGAGCTGTGCTGCTATGCGTCCTTCGGCCCCTCCGCGGAGGGAGAAGTTGTGTTCGAGGCGACGGTGCGCGCCGTATTCGCCCGCGCGCCGCAGCGGCAGGAAGGGCGGGGGAATGCGCCCCGCCCGCGCACGGTGTGAGCGCACGGGCCGCGAAAGAGGAGAGGGAAGCGCCGAAAACGCTTCCCTTTTTCTGTTCTCCGTGGTAAAATAATGGCATGAACGTCGAATTTTACGGAGAAGTTTCCGAACACACGAAAAAGCTGGCAGACAAGGTGAAAAAGCGCAGCTATGCGCGCCTGCTCGCCGCGCTCGCCCTGCTGCTGGCGGTCGCCGCCGTCTTTGCGGGCGTCTTCCGGGCGGGGTGGATCGCCCTCGCCGTCTTTGCGGTGCTGCTCGCCGCGCTCGCCGCGTGGCTGTACTTTTCTCCCCCGAAAAAGGCGGTGAAGGGGCAGTGGCTGCTGCGCATCTGCGTCGGCGGCGGGTATATCCGCTTCGTGCAGTACAGGCAGGGCGGCGAAACGGAGAGGAAGCGCCCCCTGCAGGCGGTCAGGCGCGTCATCAAGACGAGTTACTGCTATTATATCGTGTTCAGCGATGTCGCGAGCGCCCTCATCTGCGAGCCCGCCATGCTCAGAGAGGGCACGCTCGAGGCGTTCGAGGCGCACTTTGCGGGCAAACTGCGGGAAAAGGAGATCCCGTGACGCGTGCGCCGCGGGGCGGTAAAAGGTAAAAACAGAGAGAGGGGCCCGCGCCGTTCGG
>CASFTB010000001.1:7665-221286 GCA_949297575.1 uncultured Bacillota bacterium
GGGCGCGGGCCCCCGCTTCGTTTTCAGCGGAACGAGTTGGTCGTTTCGTCGTATGTATAGCCGATGGCTGCGAGCGCCTCGCGGATCTTTGCCTCGTCCTCGCCCAGGTCGTCGCACAGGGCGGCGAGGGAGGGGTAGGCGTCGCGCAGCTTCATGTTGACGACGCTCAGAAGCATCGCGGGGTCTTCGGGCAGGGTGCGCACGGGGGATACCTCCTTTATTGGTCTTTTCTGCGGTATGTTCTGCGCAGCTTCGCTGCGGTGAGCAGCACGAACAGCGCGGTCAGCGCGGCGAGCGCCAGCAGGGAGAAGAGGGGAGAGAGATCGTACAGCGGGCGGGAGAAGAAGGGCGTCCATTCGTTCAGCCCGCAGACGGCGCCGAACACCGCCGTGCCCCACGCCGCGGGGGTGACGTACTTGATCAGCCCCGCCGCGCCGTCCAGCTGGATGAGGCTGTCGCAGAACACCACCTGCATGATGATGAGCAGCAGCACGGGCAGGATGGCGCTCTCCTGCTTTTTGAGCAGGGCGGAGAGGAACAGCCCGATCGCCGTCATGGCGAGGTTGGTCAGAATCATCGCCGCGGGGCACAGGAAGTACCCCGCCGCGTCCGGGAAGGCGAAGTCGACCAGCAGCAGGCTGCCGCAGAACAGCAGCGCGCTCTGCGCCGCCCCGCACGCCGCCAGAACGGTGAATTTGGAGAGCACGTAGGCGGTCGTATCCAGCCCGCCGAACACCTCTCTGCCGAGCACTTCGCGCTCCTTGCAGATTTCGCGGTAGCTGTTGAGGATGCCCGAAAGCGCCGCCATCACGACCAGCATGAACAGGACGACGTTCGCCTGCGTCAGGCTCTTGTTCACGAAGGCAGAGCCGTCCGCCGCGAGCAGCAGCACGACGAGCATCACGGGCGCCTGCAGCAGGATGGGCAGCAGCGTGCCGGGGCAGGTAAACACCTGCCTGAAATATCTGCGCGTCAGCACGCGGTAGTGCTGTGCGTTCATGCGCGGCGTGCGCCGCTTAAACCGTTTCATCGCCCGCCTCCTTCCGCTTCGTGCCCGCAGGCAGCGCCTTGGGCACCCTTTCCCAGGCGGCGGGCTTTTGTTCTTCCTCCTCGGGCGGCAGGATGCACCCCGCGC
Source organism: uncultured Bacillota bacterium (assembly GCA_949297575.1). Taxonomy (GTDB): domain Bacteria; phylum Bacillota; class Clostridia; order Christensenellales; family Borkfalkiaceae; genus Borkfalkia. Next base: position 8,801 of record CASFTB010000001.1, read on the forward strand.
CGTATGCGGCGCAGAATGCCGCATACGTCTCGCGGTATTGCTCGCTGCGGCGGTACTTTTTTGCGAACGCCTCGCTCGCTTCCTCCTCCGCGAGCATGGCGAAGATGCGCGAATAGGCCCTGCGGTTGAACCAGCGGAAGGCGCCCGCAGCCTCCCCGTAATAGCACAGCCGCCCGCCCCGCCCGAGGAAGGCGACGCGGTCGCATTTGTCCAGGTTTTCCATCGCGTGCGTCACGATGACGATGGTGCGCCCCTTTTTGGAGAGATCCGCCAAAAGCTCCATCATCTCCAGGTCGAGGTCGGGCGAGAGCCCGCTCGTCGGCTCGTCTAAAAAGATGACCTTCGGGTCGGACATCAGCTCCATGGCGATGGAAACGCGCTTTCTCTGCCCGCCCGAGAGGGCGCTGATGCGCAGGTGTTCCTTGCCCTGTAATTTCACGTCCGCGACGGCCGCCGCCACGCGCGCCTTCGTCTCCTCTTTTGTCAGGTCTGCCCGCGTGCGCAGCAGCGCCGTGTATCCGAGCGCCCGCTCCACCGTCAGATCGTCGTGCAGGATGTCCTTTTGCGGCACGTAACCGATCACGCCGCGGTACGAGCCGATGTTTTCGTAATAGTCGTTGGTGTCGTAGTAGATCTTTCCCTCCGTCGCGGGGCGCATGCCGTTGATGCAGTCGAGCAGGGTGCTCTTGCCCGCGCCGCTGCCGCCGACGATGGCGACGAACTCCCCCGCCTCGATGCGGAAGGAGACGTCCGTCACGAGAGAGACCTTCCCCCGCGCGCTGCGGTCATAGACGCGCTTGCACACGCCCGCCGCGTCGATCTGTATGCCGCCCGCCGACGTCGAAAAGAGCAGGCGGTTGCGGTAGAACACGTATGCCGCCCCGGGGATGGAGATGCGGTCGTAGTCGCACAGCTTCGCCCGCTTTACCTTGCGGTTGTTCACGTACGTCCCGCGCAGGCTGCGCGCGTCCTCGATGAAGCAGTCTTTTCCGTCGAACACGATGAAAAAGTGCCGCGGCGAGACCTGCGGGCTGGCGGCGCGTATGTCGCACCCCTTGTCGCTGCCCACCGTCGTCACCGTCTTTTTGGAGAGGTCATAGGCAGAGCCTTCCTGCCGGCGGTCGATCTGTTTCACGGCCGAAACGCGCGCGACCTCCTCCCCGTCGCACTTCACGAGGAGGAGGGTGCCGTCCATCTTCACGCGCGGCTTTCTGAACGGTTTGCCGTTCAGGAGGGGGCGGCAGCGGCTGTCCGCGCCCGAAAGGTCGCACACGTACCACGCGCCGCCGCTCCGTTCGAAGCGCAGCTGCAGCGGCTGCAGGGCGGCGTTTTTCACGGCGATGTCCGCCGTGCGCTTCGCGCCCAGCGTGAACTGCTCCCGCCCGCCGCTGTCGAAAAAGCGGAACAGCTCGCCCTCCTGTATTTTCAGTACGATGTTTTTCAAAAGAAGCCCTCCGTCCGTCTATTATAGCACGGAAGGGCGGGCGCGGTCAAACGCCTGCCTTTTGCCGCGGGTGAAATTTTCCGCGCGGCGGCGCGCAAAAATTCCTGCGGAAAAGCGCGCTGCCGCCCCCGTTTTTGCTTGACGTGCGCGCGTGCGGGAGTATAATAGAGGGGATCGCTTTACGGAGAGAGAGAATGGAAGAGAGAGAAAACGCCTCCCCCTCGGCGGAAGGGGAAGGGGCGGGCGGGGCGCACCCCGCGGATATACATATTTCAAAGGGGAGGCGCGCCGCGCTCGCGGTGGGGCACTTTTTCAAGAGCAGCGTGGTGCTCATCGTCGCGCTCGTCGCGGCGGGCGTCACCTGCTTTTTCGTGCCGGTCGACGAGGAGTACCTCGGGTACTTCGATCTGCAGACGCTCACCTGCCTGTTCTGCACCCTCGCCGTGGTCGCAGCCTTCAAGGATATCCGCTTTTTCGAATGGCTGGCAGACGTCATCGTGCGCCGCTTCCGCAACATGCGCAACATCGTGCTCGCCCTCGTGTTCGTCACCTATTTCGGGTCGATGATCATGGCCAACGACATGGCGCTCATCACCTTCCTGCCGCTCGGCTACTTTGCGCTCGAATCGTGCGGGAACAAAAAGCTGACGGCGTTCACCTTCATCATGCAAAACATCGCCGCCAACCTCGGCGGCATGCTCACCCCCTTCGGCAACCCGCAGAATCTGTACCTGTATTCCTATTATTCGATGGGCGCGGGGGAGTTTTTCGCCATCATGGCGCTGCCCTTTGCCGTCGCCTTCGTGCTCATCCTCGCCGTCTGCCTGTTCGTAAAGCCGGACGGCGCGCAGGTCATAACGCGCGCGCGCAAGGCGCCCTCCGCGTGGCGTTCGGCGGCGTACGGCGCGCTGTTCGTGCTTTCCGTGCTCATCGTGTTCGACGTCTTCCCTTATTATTGGGGGCTTCTGGCGGTCGCGGCGGCGCTCCTTCTGCTCGATTTCCGCTCGCTGCTGCGCGTCGATTACGGCCTGCTGCTCACCTTCTGCGCCTTTTTCGTCTTTTCGGGGAACATGGCGCGCATCCCCGCCGTGCAGCAGTTCTTGGGCGGCCTGATCGCCCTCGACCCGCTCGCCTTCGGCGTGCTGGCCTGCCAGTTCATCTCCAACGTGCCCTCGGCGGTGCTCCTGTCACGCTTCACGGCAGACTACGCTTCTCTGCTCGTCGCCGTCAACATCGGCGGGCTGGGCACGCCCATCGCCTCGCTGGCCAGCCTCATCACCCTCAACACCTACCGCCGCGTCTGCCCGGGCGAGACGAAGAAGTACATCGGCAAATTCCTGCTCATCAATTTCGCCTTCCTCGCCGTGCTTTTGGGCACGGGTTATCTGAACGCGCTGCTCGTGTAGGGCGGAGGGCGCCGCCCCTCCCTCACGGCAGAAAAAAAGCCATCCCGCAGCCTGCGGGATGGCTTTTTGGTCGTCTGTTACTCGCCTTTGAAGGGGAGAAGGGCCACGATGCGCGCCTTTTTGATGGCGTTTGAAAGCTCGCGCTGGTGCATCGCGCAAGTGCCCGTCATGCGGCGGGGAAGGATCTTGCCGCCCTCGGTGATGTACTTTTTGAGGCGGTTGACGTCCTTATAATCGATGACTTCCACTTTTTCCTGGCAGAAGGCGCAAACCTTCCTGCGGGAAGTCCTCTTCATGGGTTTCCTTGCGGGTCTGTTCTCTTCCATGATCAATCTCCTTAATTTATTTCACGAAAACCTCGGCGAGCTGACGCCTGCGGTGTTCCGTGATGGGAAGGGAAAACCTGCCACTCCTGCGGAGATGGCGTTTTTCCCCTCTTTGCGGCATCTTTGGGGCACGCATTTTGATAAATGCCGCAAATCCACCCCTTTCCGATGAGCCGAAAGCTTAAAACAAAACTACGTTTTGTTTGCTTTTTTCACAATTTATGCGATTGCAAGCACGCAGAAATTGTGAAAAGTACGGCAAATATGGGGTGCGCTTATTGAAAATTGCGATTTTCAAACGCGCAGTCATTTATAAAAAATATTATTTAAACTCTCGCGCAAGCAAAATCGCAATTTTGCGCTGGCGCACACGATTTGCTGTGAAGCTCTTGCAGGAAAGGTGAAGCCGCGCGATTATATAAAATGTGTGCCCTTAAACATCGCGCGGCGAGGAAAACCTCCGCTGTCCCGAGCAAAGCGAGGGCAGTGGGGTTGTCCTCAAAATCGTAGAAATTTGTTTTATCAGCTTAAAACAAATTTCACGAGTTGATTTTAGAACGGTATATCCGAATCGTCGTCGAACGCTTCGAGTGCGGGCTTCTTGCGCGGGGCTGCGGGTGCGGCGAAGTCGTCGTCCGCGCTGCCTGCGTTGCTGCCCTTGGGGGTCAGGAACTCCACGTCGTCGGCGATGACGTCCACGAACGTGCGCCGCTGGCCGTTGTTGTCCTCATAGTTGCGGATCTGGATGGAGCCGACCACGGCGACCTTGTTGCCCTTCTTCGTGTAGCGCGCCACCGTCTCTGCGAGGTTGCGCCATGCCGTCACGTTGAAGAAGTCCGTCTGGCGTTCGCCGTCTCCCGAGGCAAACCTGCGGTTGACTGCGATGGCGAAGCGGCAGACGGGCACGCCGCTGTTGGTCTCCGAAAGCTCGGGGTCGCGGGTGAGGTTGCCGATCAAAAATACTTTGTTCATGCTCTCCCTCCTTTACGCGGCCTTCGTGATCATTCTGCGCATGACGCCGTCGGTAATGCCGGCGATGCGGTCGAGTTCCTTGATGATGCTTCCGTCCGCTTCGAAGGTCATGAGAACGTAAAAGGCGTCGTTCTTGTAGTTGATGGGATAAGCGAGCTTTTTAACGCCCCACTTGTCCGTGGAAACTACCGTGCCGCCCAGGTTCTTCACGGTCTCTTCGAACTTTGCGATGAGCGCTTCGCGCGCTTCTTCGGCGATGGAAGAGTCGATCAGGTACAGCATCTCGTATTTCATACTTTCACCTCCCGGTCTTATTCGGCGCACCCTTCGGGCGCGCAAGGGTCTTGCGCAATTTTTGCGCATATGTTATTTTACCTCATTTCGGGGCGCAAGTCAACCGTTTTTCACCGCGTGAGGGGATACTCTTTTCGCAGAGAGGAAAAAAGGCGCGCGCTCGCGCGGAAGGGGCGGGCGGGGGCGCCCCGCCCGCCGTGCGGGCCCCTCCCGCGCCGGCACAAAAAAAGAGGCCCCGCGGGGATCCCCGCGGGGCCGGTCTTCTCTTGCAGAAACGGTCAGATGCGCTCGACGATGAGCTTTGTCATCTCGCTGCCCTTGACGAGAGACTTGCCCTCGCTCATGATGTCCGCGGTGCGCCAGCCTTCGTCCAGCACCTTGTTCACCGCCTCTTCCACCGCCTTCGCCTCCTCGGTCAGGTCGAAGGAGTCGCGCAGCATCATCGCCGCGGAGAGGATGGTCGCGATGGGGTTGGCGATGTCCTTGCCCGCGATGTCGGGCGCGGAGCCGTGGATGGGCTCGTACAGGCCGCGCTTGGTCGCGCCGAGGGAGGAGGAGGCGAGCATGCCGATGGAGCCGGTGATCTGCGCCGCCTCGTCGGAGAGGATGTCGCCGAAGATGTTGGAGGTGAGCACCACGTCGAACTGCGCGGGGTTTTTCACCAGCTGCATGGCGGTGTTGTCGACCAGCATGTCGGTCAGCTCCACGTCGGGGTAGTCTTTGGCGACCTCGTGCACGACTTCCCTCCACAGGCGGGAGGATTCGAGCACGTTCGCCTTGTCGATGGACGTGACGTGTTTTCTGCGCTTTCTCGCCAGCTCGAAGGCGATCTTCGCGATGCGGGTGACCTCCTCGACGCTGTACTTTTCGGTGTCATAGGCGAATTCGCCGCCCTCGCCGACGCCCCTGCCGCGCTCGCCGAAGTAGATGCCGCCGATCAGCTCGCGCACGACCACGAGGTCGATGCCCTTCTCGGCGATGTCCTTGCGCAGGGGGCAGGCTCCCGCGAGCGCGGGAAACAGCTTTGCGGGGCGCAGGTTGGAATACAGCCCCAGCGCCGAGCGGATCTTCAGAAGGCCCGCCTCGGGGCGCAGGTGCCCGGGCAGTTTTTCGATGCGCTTGTCGCCCACCGCGCCGCCCACCGCGCCCAGAAGGACGCTGTCGGAAGCCAGGCAGCGGTCGATGGTGTATTGGGGCAGGGGCTCGCCCGTCTCTTCGATGGCGCACACGCCCATCAGCAGGTGTTCGAATTCGAACTCGTGGCCGAACTTTTCGCCCACTTTTTTGAGGACGGCGATGGCGCCGTCCGTGATCTCGGGGCCGATGCCGTCGCCCGCGAGCACTGCGATGTGTTTTTTCATTGTATTTACCTCTCTGTGTGGTTCGCACACGTCAAATTTTTTATTCGTCCGCAAAGAGCGGCGCATGTGCGGCGAAGATGCCGCAGCGGTCGAAAACGGCGCGGTATTCCGCATACGTCCCGCGCCAAAGCACGCATGTCTTGTTTTGCAGCGCCGCGAGGTCGGCAGGGCATACGGCGGGGAAGACGAACGTCTTTGCGCTGCCGAGCGTGCGCGCCCGTATGTCTTTGGCGGCGTCGCTCCGCGCCGACCGCTGCTCGCGGGTGTACCGCTCGGGCAGGGGAGGGAGCGCCGCGCTCTCGCGCAGGTATGCCGCCGCCTGTTCGGGAGATGCGGCGCAGAAGGTCACGCACAGCCCCCCGCCGACGATCGCCGCGGGGCAGTCGGGGGATGCCGCCAGCGCGTAAAAGCGCCGGGTGTATCTGATCCAGCCGCCCGCGAGCAGCCCGCAAAAGAGCAGCGCGAACGCCGCAACGCCCGTCAGCACCGCGCCGATAGGGAAGGGCGCCGCCAGCCAGCCGGCGAGCGCCGCGCCCGCGAACACAAGAAAAACGATCGCGCACAGCGCGCAGACCATGTTCCGCTCCGCGCGCAGGGTGTACTTTTTGAACTTTTTCATTGCCGCACCCTCCTCGTTTGCTGCCGAAAGGGATGAGAGCCCCCGCCCGCCGTGCCGCGACGGACGGTGCATCCGCGGCGCTTTACTTGCCCGCCTTGATGGAGGCGATGAGGCCGCCCTTGTCGATGATGTTCTGGATAAATTCGGGGAAAGGTTCGGCCTGGAATTTCTGCCCCGTCGTCTCGTTGACGATCTCGCCCTTCGAAAGGTCGCAGGACACGACGTCGCCCGCCTTGATGTTCTTCACCGCCTCGGGGCATTCGAGAATGGGCAGCCCGATGTTGATGGAGTTGCGGTAGAAGATGCGCGCGAACGAATTGGCGATGACCAGCGAAATGCCGCTCGCCTTGATGGCGATGGGCGCGTGCTCGCGCGAGGAGCCGCAGCCGAAGTTGTCTTCCGCCACGATGATGTCGCCCTTTTTCACCTTTTTGACGAACTCTTTGTCGATGTCCTCCATGCAGTGGGAGGCGAGCTCCGCCTCGGAGGTCGTGTTGAGGTAGCGCGCGGGGATGATGACGTCGGTATCCACGTCGCTCTTATATCTGAAAACAGTTCCACGTACTTGCATTTTTAGTCACCTCTGTCGAATTATTTGATCTGATCGGGGGTCGCGATCTTGCCGGCGACGGCGCTCGCCGCCGCGACGTAGGGAGAAGCGAGGTACACTTCGCTGTCCACGTGCCCCATGCGGCCGACGAAGTTGCGGTTGGTCGTGGCGACGGCGCGCTCGCCCGCGGCGAGGATGCCCATGTGCCCGCCCAGGCAGGGGCCGCAGGTCGGGGTGGAGACCACCGCGCCCGCGTCGATGAACACGTCGAACAGGCCCTCGTGCATCGCCTGCTTCCAGATGGTGTTGGTCGCGGGGATGATGATGCAGCGCACGCCTTTGGCGACCTTTTTGCCGCGCAGGATGTCCGCCGCGATGCGCAGGTCGGAGATGTGCCCGTTGGTGCACGAACCGATGACGACCTGGTCGATCTTCACCTCGCCCCACGCTTCGGGGGTGCGGGTGTTTTCGGGCAGGTGGGGGAAGGCGACGGTCGGCTCCAGCTTGGAGAGGTCGACCTCGATCGTGCGCTCGTATTCGGCGTCGGGGTCTGCCTCAAACACACGTACTTCGCGCTTGAAGCGGCCGTTGAGATATTCGCGCGTCACGTCGTCGACGGGGAAGATGCCGTTCTTGGCGCCCGCCTCGATCGCCATGTTGCAGATGGTGAAGCGGTCGTCGATGGAAAGGTACTGAATTCCGTCGCCCGTGAACTCCATCGACTTATACAGCGCGCCGTCCACGCCGATCAGCCCGATGATGTGGAGGATGACGTCCTTGCCGCAGATGTATTTGGCGGGCTTGTTTTTCAGCACGAATTTGATGGCGGAGGGGACTTTGAACCAGCATTGCCCGCTCATCATGCCGGCGGCCATGTCCGTCGAGCCCACGCCCGTCGAAAACGCGCCCAGCGCGCCGTAGGTGCAGGTGTGGCTGTCCGCGCCGATGACGAGGTCGCCCGCGCCGACCAGGCCCTGTTCGGGCAGCAGCGCGTGTTCGATGCCCATGCGGCCGACGTCGAAAAAGTTTTCCACGCCGTATTTGTTCGCGAAGGTGCGCACCGTCTTCACCTGTTCGGCGGCCTTGATGTCCTTGTTGGGGGTGAAGTGATCCATCACCATGCTCACCCGTTCGGGGCATTTGATGCAGCCAAAGCCGGCCTTTTCGAACTCCTTTACGGCGACGGGCGAGGTGATGTCGTTGCCCAGCACCATGTCCAGCTCGGCATTGATCAGCTGCCCCGCCTTTACGCTTTCGAGCCCCGCGTGGTAGGCGAGGATCTTCTGTGACATTGTCATTCCCATGTTCGTTACAACTCCTGTGAAAAGGTTTTTTCTTCTCTTGCCGGGAGGAGGCTCCCGCTTTTTGTTGACTTCATTATAACACATATGCTATAATTTGTAAACAATTTATAAAATAGATAATTTTAATTGCTTTCATCGGAAAAACGCATTAAACGTGCGGGGAGGCGAACGGATGAACAGCGAGGGGATCAAGACCTTTATCATGCTTTCGAAGCTGAAAAACTTCACGAGGACGGCGGAGCGGATGTACGTGGCGCAGTCCACCGTCACCAACCGCATCGCGGAGTTGGAGAGCGAAACGGGGCAGAAGCTGTTCGTGCGGCGGCAGGGCGGCGTGGAGCTGACGGAAGAGGGGCAGCTGTTCCTCTCGTATGCCCTGCGCATCAACGATCTGGAGGAGAGCTTCATCCAGGAGGTCAACTCTGCCGCGCGCTACGAAAAGCAGCTGCGCGTGGGCGCCATCAACGCCGTGTACGAGAGCAGCCTGTTCCCCATTCTGAGCGGGTTTTTCGCCTCCCGTACAGACGTGTCTCTCAAAGTGGTGCTCGGGCACTCCGTCGACCTCTTGCAGATGCTGCAGGACAGCCTCATCGACGTCGCCTTCTCCTACCTCCCCCTCAAAAAGACGGGGTTCGTCAGCAGGCGCTTCTCCTCCGACAAGCTCGTGCTGCTGTGCGCGCCCGAACGCAACGCGTACAGGGGCGGCATCCGCAAGGAAGAGCTGGCCTCCTGCGAATACCTGATGTGCAACTTTGCCTTCGGCGAGGCGGGCGAGTTCGTGCGTTCGCTGTTCCCGCCGCGGCACGCCTTCCGCTTCGAGGTGGATAACAGCGGCAAGGTGGCGCAGTACCTTCTGGCGGGGCTGGGGTACAGCTTCCTGCCGCTGAAGATGGCGGAAAAGGAGATCGCCGCGGGCAGGCTGGAGGTCATAAAGCCGCTGGATTTTTCGGTGCCGGAGCTCATCAGCTACTGTTCTTACCGACGCGGCAACGAGTTGGCGGAGGCGCTGCTCGGATGAAGGACAGGGGCGGCGGAGCGGCTGCGTTTTCCTCGGCAGATATGTGGAAAGTGTGGATAAAGTTGTAAAAGAGATGCAACAAATGTAAAATTTGCGTCAACTGCGGGCATACGGGAAGAAAATTGTGGATAATCGCCCGAATGAGGGAAGGGGCGGCCTGCGTTGCCATTCGTTTTGTTGACAATCCCATCGGCGTGAGATATAATGTATAAAGCAGAGGATAAAGTGTACGGAAAGCGGGATAAAAGGCGAAGGAGCCATCAAAAGGGCCTTCGCGGCGCCTGTTCGGAGGACGCGCGCGAAGGGGCAGAAGGAGTTATTGAGCCATGTGTGAGATATCGGTGATCGTACCTGTATATAATGCAGACAGATTCTTGCGCCAATGTCTGGACTCTGTAACGGCGCAGACGGGGCCGGATTATGAAGTGATCTGCATAAACGACGGGTCTACGGACACGAGCGAAGCGATCTTGCGGGAATATGCGGAAAAATATCCCTGTTTGCGGTATTATACACAGCCGAACAAGGGGCTGGGAGCGGCGCGCAATGCCGGTTGCCGGCAGGCAAAAGGGAAGTATCTCATCTTTGTAGACAGCGACGATTTTCTTGCTCCCGGCTATTTTGAAACGGCTGTCCGGCTGCTGGAAAGCACGGGGGCAGAGGTCGCCCTGTTCAACCCCATCATCTATGACATGCGCACCGCCGCTGCATACCCCTATCGCAGCATGCTCGATTATTACCGTTACAGCCGCAAGGGCGCCTTCCGCATAGAGGAAGAGCCGCTGCTCTTGTCCTACAACGGCTGCTGGGATAAGGTGTACCGCCGCGATCTTTTAGAAAAGAATCACATCGTCTTTCCTTCTCCGCGCATCTATGAGGACGTGACATACGGTATTTTTTCGTTGGTCAGCGCTCAAAGGATATGTGTGGCAAAAGAGGGGTTTTATTATTACAGAAAGAACACGGGCGTTTCCATCACAGACCGCGAATTGAACAACAAAAAGTTTCGGGAGGACTTCCTGCAGAATTTGCGGGAGGTGCGCGGATTTCTGACGGAAAGAGGCTGCGGCGAGGCTGTCTGGTCCGGCGTCATGTTATACGCGCTGCGTGAGGGGCTGTTCCATCTCTGTTATACCCGCCCGTACCGCGCCTTTCGGGAATTTTTCGGTGCGCTGCGCTCGATCTTTACCGAAGAGGAGTGGAGGATGGCGCACGTCTGGAAACAAAAGAAGATCGATTGGTTTGCCGAAAGGCTCATCGCGAACGATGTCCGCAGGTGCAAGAGCAAGATCGTCGATTACCTGAATTATGAAGAAGAATGAGAGAGGGGCTCTTCCTTTGGGAAGAGCCCCTCTCTCATAGGCGGCCTCAGCGACCGGAGCGCTTTATAAAGTGATATAATTTTCTTGCCCAGTAACGGCGCCGCGTCCCCTTCGGGCAGAGGCGCAGCACGAGGTTGCGCAGCGTTTTCCTCTGCGCGCGGGTCTGCCGGGAGGGCCGATCCAAAGGGCAGTGGCCGAAGAAATCCTGGTAATAGGGCGTCTCCCGGATATACATCCAAAAGTAGAAGGCATATTCGCTCTGCGGGTACAGCCAGGGTTTTTCATTCCCGGCATAGTGGAGGATGCGTATATCATCTTTGGCTTTCATATATTCGGCGAGGAGCGGCTGCGGTGCAAACGTCCGCACATAGCCGCGGTAGCTTTGCGCGGGGTCGCCGAAAAAGTTCCACTCGCTGCCGAAATAATACGTTTTTCCTTCGCACAGAAGATTGAGCAGATCCTGGTCCTGGAAGCGGAATTTGCCGTGGCTTGCAAAATCGAGCAGATATTTTGCCGTGAAGTCTTTCCGCAGCTGCTTGCAGTTCATCAGCAGCACGCCCGCATTGATCAACGTATAGATGTTTTTGAGGGAAAATTTTTCATAATACTTTTGCAGGTCTTTATGGAAGCCGTTTACCGCGCCGGCATGGCATATGTCGATCGCCCCGCCGATATAATTGTCGCCGATGTCCGTATCATACAGTTTTGCCACATCGTCCAGGACGATCAGGTCGCTGTCCAGGTACAAAACTTTGTCGTATGCGGGGAAGTATTCGGGGATGATGAGCCGGTAATACGTCTCTATCGTGATGGTCGCGCTCTCGTATAAAGAATAGTCTTCGAAGAGCGGCTGCGGATCGAAAAAGCGGACGGAGATGTTGTCTCTGTCTTTTACGATATACGAGAGCCGATCCATATCGTCTTTGCCGATGCCGTTGTGCAGGATGATGATGTCATACCTGCGGGACGGGGAAGCGTGCTTCGCGAGGGAGAGAAGGGCGGCTGCCGTGAACTTGGCATAATACGCGTTCGTCGCCATGAAGATCGGCACGGCCCCCTGCGGGAATGCGGGGGGAGGGATCTGCATCGGGTCTGTATTTTTGATCATCAGGATATTCAGGCCGCACGTTCTGTATTTTTTTTCACTCAGTATCTTCGTGTAAAAAATGCCGAAGAGCCGTTCTCCCAAATGCCCCGGGGTGCGCATGGCTTCCGTGTTGTAGTGAAGGGCAGCCATGTCGCGCTTTTTATAAAAGCCTTTCAGCAGGCCGAACAGCCACTCGCTATACGCGCAAAACAGGTCTCTGCGCATGATGAACATGTTGCAGATGAACATCTTCTTTCCGCTGAGATATTGCTTCGCGAAGGGCAGGTATTCCGGCGTGTTTTCCCGGATGAGGTCTATGATGAGGTCGAGATCTTCGATGTGCAGGTGATCCGCTTCCTTGTACTGCCGGTATACCGAAGAGATCTCATACGAATAGGGGATCGGGGCGATCACATCATAGTTTTCTATAAACGCTTTCATTTGCTCGGGAGAATCGAGCAGGTGTTGTTTGGCGGTCTTCGCGCTCAGATAATTTGCGTGGACGATATGAAAGTCGTCCGTCTGATTTTTGGTGCGGAAAGAAAAAAGTCTGCGATAATGGCCGAATCCGTAATAATCGGCCTTTTCGTATTTCCAGGCCCAGTATTGCGTCAACAGTTCGCAATACTCGTTGGCATGGTCCGCCATAAACCGATCTTCGTCTGAGCCGCGGCGCAGGGCCTCGATGACCGCGTTCTGCTGTACCGGCCGTATGACTTCGTTTTCGATCGTATCGCAGGGTTTGTGGCAGGAGAGATAGAAACGGACTGTTTTATTCATAGATAGGTCAGACCTCTGGTATTAATTTCTCTTCATCAGCGCGTAGTCGATGGAGTCGGTCAGGGCGAGCCAGCTCGCCTCGATGATGTCTTCGGAAACGCCCACCGTCGTCCAGCTGTCCGCGCTGTCCGCCGAGGTGATGAGCACGCGCACCTTTGCCGCCGTCGCCTTGTCGGAATCCAACACGCGCACCTTGAAGTCGACGAGCGCCATGCGCGCGATCTCGGGGTAGAACTCGGAGAGCGCGGCGCGCAGCGCCAGGTCCATCGCGTGCACGGGGCCCTCGCCGTCGGAGGCGGCGATCTTCGTCACGCCGTTCACGCGGATCTTGATGATGGCGGAAGCCACCTTGCCCTCGATGGCGGGCTGTTCGTTGATGACCTTATAGCTGATGAGGTCAAACGAATTTTTGTACTTGCCGAGGATCTTTTCCACCAGCAGCACGAAGCTCGCTTCCGCCGCCTCGTACTGGTACCCCGCCAGTGCCCGCTCTTTGAGCTCGGAGACGATCTCGCCCATCTCTTTCCCGTTTTTGTCGAGGGAAGGGAAGTAGTTTTTCAGCTTGTCGTAGATGGCGCTCTTGCCGGATATTTCGGAGAGGAGGAACTTGCGCTTGTTGCCGATGGCCTCGGGGTCGATGTGCTCGAAGGAGGAGGAGTATTTGAGCACGCCGTCCGCGTGCATGCCGGCCTTGTGCGCGAAGGCGTTCATGCCGATATACGGCTGGTTGGGCGGCACGGCGGTGTTCGCCGTCTCCGCGATGGCCGCGGCGCTCTCGTAGACGTCCTTGAGTTTATCCGCGGGGATGCACTCGTAGCCGCGCTTTAATTGCAGGTTGCAGATGACGGTCGAAAGATTTGCGTTGCCGCACCGCTCGCCGAATCCCAAAAAGGTGCCCTGCACCTGTTTTGCGCCCGCCTGCACCGCCGCGATGGAATCGGCGACGGCCAGGCCGCCGTCGTTGTGGCAGTGGATGGCGACGATGGCGGCGGGGAATTTTTCCGTCACTTTTTTGGTGATCTCGTACGCCTCGTCGGGGAAGATGCCGCCGTTCGTGTCGCACAGGCACAGGCAGTACGCGCCCGCGGTGTAAGCGCTTTCGAGCGCTTTCATCGCATACGCTTCGTCCGTCTTGTACCCGTCGAAGAAGTGTTCGGCGTCAAAGACGACCTTTTTGCCGTGCTCCGTCAGGAACCTGACGCTGCTTTCGATCATCGCGAGGTTCTCTTCGGGCGTAGCCTTGAGCACGTCGGTGACGTGGCGGATGTGGCTCTTGCCGAAGATGGCGACGTACTCCGTCCCCGCGGCGAGCAGAGATCTCAGGTTGCTGTCCTCCGCCGGGTCGATGTCCTTGCGGCGGGTGGAGCCGAAGGCGACGATGTTGGCGTGCTGCAGCTTCATGCCGCGGATGCGCTGGAAAAACTGCATCTCCGCGGGGTTGGAAAAGGGGTTGCCCGCCTCGATGAAGTCGATGCCCAGCTTGTCGAGCGTTTCGATGACCTTGATCTTGTCGTCTACGGAAAAGGAGATGTTTGCGCCCTGCGCCCCGTCGCGCAGGGTGGAATCGAAGATTTGTAATTTCATAAATACTCCTCGTTGCTTTTGTTTCGAGCTGACGAAACAAAAGCATCCGATTTTGAGGGCGACACCGCCGTTCAAACGCCTCTGGCTTTTTCTGCGGCGGTTTCTCCCTCTTTATCGTCGCAACAAGTGTACGAGGGCTTGGCGGCAAACAAAGCGCGCCGCTTGCCCCCAGTCGCCTGGTTGCGACGAGGACAGAGGGGAAAGCCGATCGGGGTTTCCCTCAAATCGCACAATTTCGCAGGCAACAGCTTGCCGAGAAATTGGTGAGTTATTTTGCGAAGATCGCGCCTTTGCTCGCCGAGGTCACCTGCGCGCGGTAGCGCTTCAGGTACCCGTCCACCGGCTTTTCCAAAGGCTTGAAATTCTTTAACCGTTCGGCGATCTCCTTGTCGGAAAGGCGCAGGTTGATCTCGCCCTTTTCGATGTCGATGTCGATGATGTCGCCGTCGCGGATGATGCCGATGGGCCCGCCCGCCGCAGCCTCGGGGCAGACGTGCCCGATCGCAGCTCCCCGCGTCGCGCCCGAAAACCTTCCGTCGGTGATGAGCGCCACGTCCGCGCCCAGCCCCGCGCCCACGATGGCGGAGGTGGGGGAGAGCATCTCGCGCATGCCGGGGCCGCCCTTGGGCCCTTCATAGCGGATGACCACCACGTCGCCCTTGACGATCTTGCCCGTGGAGATGGCCTCCATGGCCGCTTCTTCGCTGTCGAATACCTTGGCGGGGCCGCTGTGCCTGAGCATCGCGGGGTCGACGGCGCTCTTTTTCACCACCGCGCCCTCGGCGGCGATGTTGCCCTTGAGGATGGCCAGCCCGCCCGTCGGTGAGTAGGGGGCGTTCATCGGGCGGATGATCGTATCGTCCAGAACGCGCGCGTTTTTCACCCGCTCGTGCTGCGAAACGCCCGAAACGGTCATCGCCGAGCCGTCAAAGAGTTTCGCCTCTTCCAGCTGCCGGATGACGGCGGAGATGCCGCCCGCCTCGTTCAGGTCTTCGATGTAGTGCTCGCCCGCGGGCGCGAGTTTGCAGATGTGCGGCACCGTTTCGCTCACTTCGTTGAAGGTGTCGATGGAAAAATCCTTCTCGCTCATGCCCATCTCGTTCGCCAGCGCCAACAGGTGCAGAACGCTGTTGGAGGAGGCGCCGATGGCGTTGTCCACCGCCACCGCGTTTTTCAGCGCCTTGGGCGTGAGCACGTCGGAGGGGCGGATGTCCTTTTTCACCGCGTTCATCACCGCCTCGCCCGTCTCCTTGGCGAGCATGATGCGGCGGGAATAGACCATTGGTATCGTGCCGTTGCCGGGCAGGGCAATGCCCAGCGCCTCGGTCAGGCAGTTGAGGCTGTTCGCCGTGAACATGCCCGAGCAGGAGCCGCAGGTGGGGCAGGAGGAGCACTCGTATTCGTGCAGTTCGGCCTCGTCAATCCTGCCCGCGTTGTAGGCTCCCACCGCCTCGAACATGGAGGAGAGGGAGAGCCGCTTGCCGTGCATCCTGCCCGCGAGCATGGGCCCGCCCGAAACGAAGGCGCAGGGCAGGTTCAGCCGCACCGCCGCCATCAGCATGCCGGGGACGATTTTATCGCAGTTGCCCACGAACACCACGCCCGAAAAGGCGTGCGCGCGCGCCAAAATTTCCGCGCTGTCGGCGATGACCTCGCGCGAGGGCAAAGAATAGCGCATGCCCGCGTGCCCCATGGCGATGCCGTCGCACACGCCGATGGAGGGGACGATGACGGGCTTTCCGCCCGCGGCGATGACCCCTTCTTTGACCGCCTCGGCAATTTTATCGAGGTACATGTGCCCGGGGATGATGTCGCTCTGCGCGCAGATGATGCCGATGATGGGTTTTTTCATCTCGCTGTCCGTCCAGCCGAGCGCGCGCATCAGCGAGCGCTGGGAGGACATTGCCGTTCCTTCCGAAAAGATGTTGTTCATTGTATTTACCTTCTAAAAAATACTTGCAGCGTTTATTTTATCGCCCTCGCGTAGGGCGGGTGAGAGAAAACGCGCATCGTCTGTGCTCCGCCGTCCGTGCGCGGCTGCCTGCTTTGCAGGGTGCCGCGGGTCAGATCATCTCGTTGTAGTCGGTCAGGTCGTTGAGACATTTGTCCCCGCGGGCGAGGGCGGTCACGCCCGTGCGCGCCATCTCGAGGATGCCGTAGGGCTCCACCACTTTGACGAACCCGTCCAGCTTGTTGGGCTCGCCCGTGATCTCCATCACGAGGCTCTCGGGGGAGAGGTCGACGACCTTCGCCTTGTATACGTCCTTGATTTCTAAAAGCTCCGAGCGCTTCTGCGCGGGCGCGGCGAGCTTGATGAGCAGCAGTTCGCGGAAGATGGAGGCGTCTTCGTCCGCCACCGTGATCTTCTTCACGTCGATGAGCTTGTCCATCTGCTTGGTCATCTGGGCGAGGGTGTAGTCGTCGCCGTTGAGCACGATGGTCATGCGCGAGAGCTTTTCGTCCTCCGTCGCGCATACGCAGAGACTGTCGATGTTGAAACCGCGGCGGGCAAACAGCCCAGAGACGCGGGTGAGCACGCCGCTCCTGTTGGAGACGAGCGCGGTGATCGTATATTTTTTCATGGCTGCGCCCTCCTCAGATTTTGGTGATGATGGAATCGAACGATTTGCCCGGCGGGATCATGGGCAGCACCTTGTCGTCGATGCCGATCTTGCAGTCTACGAGCACGGGGCCGTCGCAGGCGAAGGCCTCTCTGAGCGCGGGGGCGATGTCCGCCTCCTTTGCGATGACGAGCCCCTTCGCGCCGAACGCCTCCGCGAGCTTTACGTAGTCGGTCTTGCGATCGAGGGTGGTCTGCGAATACCGCTTGCCGTAAAAGAGGGTCTGCCACTGCCGCACCATGCCGAGGGTGTTGTTGTCCATCAGCAGGATGACGAGGGGGAGCTTCTGCGAGACGGCGGTGCACAGCTCGTTGAGGTCCATGTGGAAGCTGCCGTCCCCCGTCACGAGCACGGTGCGCTTTTTGCTGCCGACGCACGCGCCGATCGCCGCGCCCATGCCGAAACCCATCGTGCCCAGCCCGCCGCTGGAGATGAAGGTGCGCGGCTTTTCGAATTTGCAGTACTGCGCTGCCCACATCTGGTGCTGCCCCACGTCCGTGGCGACGCGCGTGTCCGCATCGACGTATTTGTGCAGAGCCGTGAGGATCCGGTAGGCGGGCAGCGATTTGTCGGTGTTTGCCTCCTCGTATTCCTTGTAGGCGGCGGCCTCTTTCAGCCACTCCTTGCGGTCCGCCTGCTCCAGCAAAGGCAAAAGTGTTTTGAGGATCTCGTTCACGTCCGCCATTACGGAGAGATCGGCGGGCACGTTCTTGTCGATCTCGGCGGCATCGATGTCGAATTGAAGGATGGTCTTCCCCTCATGGAATTTGACGCGGTCACCCGCCACGCGGTCGGAAAAGCGCATGCCGCAGGCGATCACCGCATCCGCGCGGCGGAATGTTTTGGCGGCGGCGTCGCTGCCGTGCATGCCGATCATGCCCAAAAACTGCCCGTCCGAAGCGGGGTAGGCGCCGAGGCCCATCAGCGTCGAGCACACGGGCGCCTGTATCTTCTTCGCGAAGGCGAAGAGGTTTTGCGCCGCTTCCGAGCCGATGCACCCGCCCCCCGCGAGGATGACGGGGCGCTTCGCCTTGCGGATGGCCTCCGCTGCCGCGGCGAGCGCCTCTGCCGCCACGGGCCTGGGAGAATAGGGGGCGGGGTCCGCTCCTTCAAATTCGCACGTCTCCGTCTGGATGTTCTTGGGGATGTCGATGAGCACCGGCCCCTTTCTGCCCGCTCCCGCGATGTAAAAGGCTTCGCGGATGGTCGCGGCGAGGTTTTTGATGTCCTTGACGATGTAGTTGTGTTTGGTCACGGGCATGGTGATGCCGGCGATGTCCACTTCCTGGAAGCTGTCGCGCCCCAGGTTGGAGACGGTCACGTTGCCCGTGATGGCGACGAGGGGGACGGAATCCATGTACGCCGTGGCGATGCCCGTCACCAGGTTTGTCGCGCCCGGGCCGCTGGTCGCGATGACGACGCCCGTCCTGCCCGTCGCGCGCGCGTAGCCGTCGGCGGCGTGCGCCGCGCCCTGCTCGTGCGCGGTGAGGATGTGGCGGAGCGTTCCGTCGCGGTAGATGGCGTCGTAAATGTCCAGCACGCAGCCGCCGGGGTAGCCGAACACGGTGTCGATGCCCTGTTCCTTTAAACAGCGAATGAGTATTTCAGCGCCGCTGAGCTTCATGTAAGTACTCCTTTTCCGCGGCAGCGCTTCGCCGCGGAGGGGCGGGGCTTTCCGCCCGCTCTTGACATTAATATAAAGATAGCCTTTTTATTGTAAACGAAATCGGCGCAAGTGTCAAGTATTGCGTTCTTTTGCGGCGGCGGAAGGCGCAATTTTTTCGGAGTTTTGCCTGTTTTGCGGGGCAGGGTAGCGCCTTGCGCCGCGGCGGGAAGAAAAAAATTGCCCCGCCTTGCGAAAAACAGTTGACAAACAGGGCGCAATGCTATAAAATTATATAGCATCTTTGCGAAAGGGTGCCCATATCGCGGGGTGGAGCAGTTCGGTAGCTCGTCGGGCTCATAACCCGAAGGTCGCAGGTTCGAATCCTGCCCCCGCAACCACGTCGGAACGCGACGTGTTTCGCAAGAGTTCACGCCTGCGGCGCAAACTCTTTGCATTGACGTCGGTTCCTCCTTTTCCCAAAAAATCTTTGCTTTGCAAATCTTTTTTGGGAGCCCTGAAAAAGGGCACAAAACTGAGTTGCCCCCTGCACGTTTTGTGCATGCGGCAATTTTTATGGCGGCGTAGCTTAGTTGGTTATAGCGATCGGTTCATACCCGATAGGTCGTAGGTTCGAATCCCACCGCCGCTACCACGTCGGAACACGACGTGTTTCGCAAGAGTTCACGCCTGCGGCGTAAACTCTTTGCATTGACGTCGGTTCCTCCTTTCCCCAAAAAATCTTTGCGTGCAAATTTTTTTTGGGAGCCCCGATAGGATGTGTCTGTTTTTGCAGCAAACGCAGGGGCGAAAAAGGGACAACAATCGCCTCCGTGCGGTTTACATATCATTTCGGCCCCGTGGTCAAGCGGTCAAGACATCGCCCTTTCACGGCGGTAACACGAGTTCGATTCTCGTCGGGGTCACCACGAAAAGGGAGAGGCAAAAAGCCTCTCCCTTTTCGCGGTAACCCCGTTTCGCATGAAGCGGGCGGGCCGCAACGCGGGCTGTTCGCGCGAGTGAAACGAAGCCCGGCCGAGGGGGCCCCTTCAGGGGGTTCGGCCGATCCTCGCCGGGGTCACCAAACCGGAACTATCCGGACACCACTGTTGCGCAGCAGCGGGTTCGGGTCGTTTTTTTATTGCCGCAGAGGGCGGGGGGGGGATCGCCGGAAACCAAAGGGGGAATTTTGCGGTACAGTTGTGCGATCGGCTATTGATTTACAGGGAAGAGTGTGTTATAATGATCTATATCGAAAAGAGGGGATATGAGACGCTATGGTGCACGCAGTGATCGTGGAGGACGAGCAGAGCGCGGCAGAAGACCTGGAGCGCTACATCGGAAAATTTTTTGCGGAGAGGGGCGGGGAATACCGCGTTACGGTCTTTCGGAATGCCGTAGACTTTTTGACGAACTATCGGGCGGATTATGACGTCGTCTTTCTCGATATCGAGATGCCGATGATGGACGGGATGACGGCGGCCGAAAAGCTGCGGCAGGTCGATCCGTACGTCGTGCTCGTATTCGTGACGAACATGCAGCAATATGCGATCAAGGGGTATGCCGTCAATGCGCTGGATTTCGTCGTGAAGCCGGTGACATACTTTTCTTTTTCTTCTCTGATGCGCAAGATCATGCGCGTGCTGCAGGCGAAGGTGGAGAAAGAGCTCGTGATCGGCGCGCAGGGCAATATCCGCCGCGTCCCCGTGTCGCGCATCCTCTACATAGAAGTGGCCCGCCACCGCCTCACCTATCACACGGAAGACGGGGATATTTCCGGCTGGGGAAGCCTGAACGAGTTGGAAAAGGAGCTCTCTTCCGACCTGTTTTCGCGCTGCAATGCGTGTTACCTCGTCTCGCTGCGCCATGTCCGCGCCATAGAGGGGGACGACGCCGTGATGGACAGCGGAGAAGCCCTGCGCATCAGCCATCTGCGCAAAAAGGGCTTTATGGCAGATCTCGCCAAATATCTCGGCAGGAGGCAGTAATGTTTGCTTTTTCCGCACCGCTCTTCTGGTATCGGCTCGTCTTTCTGGCCGAACTGATCGTCGCCGAGGGGATCGCCACCTATACGCTCGCCAAGAGGAAGCATTTTGCCCGTCGGGTCATCCTTTCCGTGGCGGCCGTCTATGCGCTCACCTTTCTGCTGCCGACGTTTCCCGGCAACGCCGCCTACACCTCCGCCATGTTCCTCATCCAGTTTGCGTTTACCCTCGGCGCATTGAAGTTCTGTTACGCGGAGCCGCTGCTCAACCTGATCTTCTGCGGCATCATCGCCTACACGACGCAGCACATCGCCTTTGAGGTCTACAGTCAGATCGTGTCTCTGACGGGGGTGGGGAACGTCATGTTCGTCTATGGCAGCGAGGCGGGCTTCGGAGGGGACTTCAACGCCTTTACCGCCATTCTGTATGTCGTCGTCTATTTCTTCGTCTATTGGTTCATATGGGCTTTTGTCGGGCACCGCATCCGCCTGCAGGAAGATCTGCGGCTGGATCACGTCCCGCTTTTTATTTTCGTCGCGGTGATCGTCACGGTGGACATCGTCCTCAGCGTGGTCGTCACCTATCTGCGCGCCGATGACGGAAACGGCGCGCTCTACCTGATCGTGGGCATCTACAACATCCTCTCCTGCGCGCTGGCCATGGGCATGCAGTTCTCCATGCTCGGCAAACACCTCGCGGAAAAGGAATTGGAGACGGTGCAGGGCCTGTGGGAGCAGGACAAAAAGACATACGAACTTTCCCGCGAGAACGTCGAGCTGATCAACATAAAATGTCATGACCTGCGCAAGCAGCTGCGGGCGCTGCGCACGGCAGGGGGAGAAGTGGACAAGGCCGCCCTCGCCGAAGTCGAACATGCCGTCAACATCTATGACGGCGCCGTCAAGACGGGCTGCGACGTGCTGGACGTCATCCTCGCCGAAAAGAGCCTGTATTGCGAGCGGTACAACATCCGCCTCACCTGCATTGCAGACGGCGCGCGCCTCTCGTTCATGTCCTCTTCCGACCAGTATTCCCTGTTCATGAACGCCGTCGACAACGCCGTCGAAGCCGTGCGCGACGTGCCGGACGTCACGCGGCGGGTGATCCGCCTGCGCATCACCGCGGTGGGCGGGCTGCTCTCCGTTCACATGGAAAACTACTGCGGCAGCCCCGAAGCGCTGAAATTCGTGGACGGGCTGCCGCAGACGACGAAGGGGGACGCGCGCTGGCACGGGTACGGCATGCGCAGCATGCGCCTGATCGCCGAAAAGTACGGCGGCGCGCTGACGGCGAGCGTGGAGGACGGCATGTTCCATACCGATATCGTCTTCCCGCTGCCGGACTGATGGGGGAATGGAGAGGTCGATTGGGGAAAAAGCCGTTTACCTTTTGCCGGCGCGGTGCTATACTGCGCTTGCCCGAACGGAAAGAGCCATAACCGCCCGGGAAAATCAAAAAAGGAGAGATAAAAATGGCAAAAGGGAAATTGAAGATGAGCAACAAGCGGTTCCTGATCATCATGGTACCCGTGCTCGTCGTGCTGCTCGCCGCGATCATCGCCGCGACGGCGGTCATGACGTACTATGCACCCCTGATGGACGGCACGTTCGGCAAGGGCGCGCGCCACGTATTGGAGGCGGAGGGCACCGAAGATTGGGACACCGAGTACTACGACATCAAGTATGACAGCTACGAGGAATCGATCAAGGCGGCGACGGCCGTCGCCAAGGAGATCGCCGACGAGGGCATCGTGCTGATGAAGAACGACGCGCCCGCAGGCAAGAGCGAGCCCGTCCTTCCGTTGCAGGAAAAGGCGAAGGTCACGCCCATGGGGTTCCGCTACTACGAACCGGTCTATGGTATCTATGGTTCGGGCGCCGTGCAGGACGGCATGGCGATGGGGCTGATGGGCGGCTCGCTGTGGGACGATAATTATAAGTCCACCAACCCCGAGTCCATCGAGCTGTATCAGGCGATCGAGAGCGCATTTACCGTCAACGAGACCGTGACGGGCAGGATGCAGGACGCGGGATATAACCGCATCGACGCGGCGGAAGGCACGATCGCCTGCCAGGAGATCACCGCCATCAACGGCTGCGCGGGCAGCAATACATACCTGTATGAACACGACCTGTCCGTATATGCGGGCACGGAGGCCTCCTGCGCGGATACCACCGGGCTCGTGTTCATCGGCAGGGATTCCAGCGAGGGCGGCGACCTCAAGCTGGACGGCTATACCGACGGCACGCCCCACCAGCTCGCCCTCTCCTCCGACGAAAAGGCGCTCATCAAATTTGCGAAGACGAATTGCTCGAACGGCGTGGTCGCCGTCATCAACGCCTGCAACGTCATGCAGCTGGGCGAGCTCATGAGTGGCGAATACGCGGTGGACGCCATCGTGTGGATGGGCTACCCCGGCAGCAACGGGAGCCAGTCTCTGGCGGATATCCTCTGCGGCAAGGTCAACCCCTCCGGGCACACGGTCGATATCTGGGTCTCCGACCTCCTCAAAGATCCGACGTACGCCAATATGGGCACCTTCATTTATAATGCCGCCGAAGTGAAAGATTCGCTCGCGGTCGGCAACTCCTTCGTGGAATACGAGGAGGGCATCTATGTCGGGTACAAATACTACGAGACCGCCGACGTCATGGACCCGAACTTCGACTATGACGAAGCCGTCGTCTTCCCCTTCGGGCACGGCCTTTCCTATACCTCCTTCGAGCAGACGCTGGACAGCTGCCGCATCGTGGGGGACGAAGTGGTCGTCACCGTCACCGTCACCAACACCGGCGACGTCGACGGCAAAGAGGTCGTGCAGCTCTACTACGAGGCCCCGTACACCGAGTTTGACGAGGAGTACAGCATCGAAAAGGCGGTCAAAAACCTCGTCGCGTTCGACAAGGTCGAGGTCGCGGCGCACGCGTCGGTGCCCGTCACCCTCTCCTTCCCGGTCGAGGACATGGCTTCTTACTGCTACACCCGCGACAACGGCGACGGCACGAAGGGCGCATACGTGCTCGAAGAGGGCGAGTACAACATCTACCTCGGCAAAAACAGCCACGATTCGTACGGCGAAGAGACGGTGACGCTCGGCTCCACCGTGTGGTTCGATAACTCCAACCCCCGCCAGTCAGAAAAGGACGGGCAGTCGCTGCTGGACGACAGGGGCGAGCCCCTCGGCATCGCCGCCAACGGCGAGCTCGGCTTCGTGGCGGCCACCAACCAGTTCCAGGACAGCAGCGACTACATGACCACGCACGCCACTATCCTTTCCCGTAAGGATTGGGCGGGCACGCAGCCCAAGGCGCCCGAGGGCAGTTCGTTTACCGCGCCCAAAGCGGTGTGCGACGCCATCGACCATTACAGCGCGACGACCTTCGACTATCAGAGCGACCCTCTGCTGGGCAACGTCGAGGGCAGCGCCGTGTATCAGGCGGCGGCGCCCGTCGAAAAGGCGGACAACGGCATGGTCCTTGCCGATATGCGCGGCCTCGACTACTACGACGATTCGTGGGATCTTCTCCTCGATCAGATAGACTATTCCGCGACGGAGGAGATCGTTGCGCTCCTGTACGGCGGCGCATATAACCTCGGCGGCCTTACCTCCATCGGCATGGCGCAGTCCAGGAGCGCCGAAGGCCCCTCCGGCATCGGCCTGTTCGCGCACCTGATGTACGGCGATTACACGGTGAACAAACTCAACCGCATGTGTTCTTACCCCGCGGGCACCGTGCTGGCGTCCACGTGGGAGCCCGAGCTGGCATACAAGAAGGGTGCGTCCGTCGGGCAGGAAGCGTACTGGTTCGAGATCAGCGAAGGCACCTACCTCAACGGCTGGACGGGCCCTTCGATGAACCTGCACCGCAACGCGTTCAACGGCCGCAACGCGGAGTATTACAGCGAGGATCCCGTGCTCGCCGGAGAGATGGGTGCGCGCGAGATCAGCGGCGCGGGAGACAGCGGCCTGTACACCATCTTCAAGCACTTCGCGATGAACAACATCGAAACGGCAAAGACGGTGGGCGGCGGCATCTGCACCTGGGCGACCGAGCAGGCGATGCGCGAATCTTACTTCAAGGTATTTGAAACGGTGTTCAAGGACGCCCGCCGCGAAGTCAAGTACATCGCGGACGACGACGGCACCGTCGCCACGAAAGGCATGCGCGGCGCCACCGCGGTCATGACCTCCTTCAACCGCATCGGCGCCATCCCTTCGGGCTCCAGCTACGCGCTCATCACCAAGCTGCTCAAGCAGGAATGGGGCTTCCAGGGCTTCGTGCAGACGGATATGCCCAGTCAGTCCAATAAAGATCAGATGCTGCGCGCCGGCGGCTCCGTCGAGATGAATTCGGCCACCGCGGCCCCCGCAGACCTTACGAGCGCGACGGCAAAGCATCAGATCCGCAGGGCCGTGCACGACATCGCCTTCGCGGTCGTCAACTCCCGCGCCATGCAGGGCGCTGCCCCCGGCTCGATCATCTATTACGACATGTCGCCCTGGCAGGTCGGCTGATCGTCGCCAACGTCGTCGTGTATGCCGTCATCGCGGCGGGCGCCGTATGGATCGCCTTCCGCCTGTTCGACGCGCACAAGCACCCCGAAAAGTATAAGGGCAAGGGCGAAAAAGTATAACGAAAAGACGCGCCGCGGAATCGGCAAAACGGCAGCAGCCCGCAGGGGATCCCCTGCGGGCTGTATTTTGTCGAAAGAGGAGTTCTGTCGGGTGCCGTGCGGCGGGATCAATACCCGCGCGCGCAGTCTACGGCGTTTCCGACGGGCTTGCCTGCGAGGTAGCGGAGCACCTGGCTGCACACGTCCGCGACGTAGCGCGCGTGCCCGTCGCACAGCTGCATCGCCTTGTGCGAGGAGAGCAGGATGTTGTCCAGCGTCTGAAAGGGGTGATCGAAGGGGATGAGCGGCGCGGTCGCCGTCTTGGGCTTTTCCCGCCAGGTGTCGATGGCGGCGCCAGCCATGCCCCCCTCGGTGAGCGCCGCGTACAGCGCGCCCTCGTCGATGCAGTTGCTGCGCCCGACGTTCACGAGGTATTTGCCCCGCAGCAGGCGGAAGATCTGTGCATCGAACAGCTTGTCCGTCTTCCCCGTTTTCGGGAGGGAGAGGAAGAGGATGTCTGCCGTCTCGCACAGCTCTTCCAGCGAGCGCACCGCCGCGATGCCCTCGTACCTCTTGCCGCGGTCGATGGTGTAAGCGGCGATCCCGTTGGCGCGCAGCAGGCGGTGGATCTCTCTGCCGATGTGCCCGTAGCCGACCAGCCCCGCCTTCATGTCGAAGAGGCTCTTCCAGTAGGGGTTGTCGTTGTCCCAGTCTCCCTGCCGCATCTTGCGGTCGAACTCCGCGATGCGGCTGACCAGCGCCATCGCCAGCCCGAAGGCGTACTGCGCGATGGCGCGCGAATTGGCGTGCGAGTTGAAGGCGAGGATGCCGCGCTCCGCGAAGTCGCGCACGGGGAAGTCGTCCATGCCCGTCTTATAGGCGAACACCGCCTGCAATCTGTCTGCTTCCCGCAGTTTTTCGGCGGGCATTTTTTTGCCGATAAAGATGTCTGTGCCCGCGAGAGAATAGTGCTCGAGGTCGCACGTCTCCACGTCGGCGTACCGCCGCAGGGAGGCGCACAGCGCCTCGAACGCCTCGTCCATCGCCGAAACGCTCAGCAGGATGCGCGGTCTGTTCATAGCCCCTCTTCCTCCATTTTTTTCAGATAGCGCAGCACGTCTCCCTCCGTAAGGGTGAAGGTATCCCCCCTGACGGTATGCTTGAGCGCGAAGGCCGCAACAGAAAATTTCGCCGCGTCGGCCGGCGCGTCTTTGCGCAGCAGCGCATGCAGCAGCGCCCCGTTGAAGGCGTCGCCCCCGCCGATCCTCTCGAGGACGGGGAAGGAGACCTCCGGCATGTCGTACCGCCCCTCCCGCCGCAGCAGCAGGGAGAGCTGCACGGCGTGCCGCGCGGGGGAGAGGACGGTGCGGTCGCGCAGGGCGAGGCAGCGGCAGCGGGGGAGCCGCTCAAAGACTTCCTCCTCCCGCATTTGCAGGAAGACGTCGAGGTCTTTTCTGCTCGCCAGCAGGATGTCTGCCCCGGCGGCGGCTTCGCGCAGCACTTCGCGCGCGCGCCCGACCGGCCACAGGCCGGCGCGGTAGTTGAAGTCGAAACTCACGGGGATCCCCCGCGCCTGCGCTTCGCGCACGAGGCGGAAGGCGAGGCGGCGCGAACTTTCGGACAGCGCGAAGGAGATGCCGCTGACGTGGAAGAGCGCCGCCTCCGCGAACACCTTGTCGGGGAGGAAGGACTGCTCGTCCAGGCGGGTAAATTCGGAGTGCTTGCGGCAGTAAATGACGTTGGTGCCCCTGCTAGCGCCCCCGTTTTCGGAGAAGTACAGCCCCAGCGTGTCCCCGCGCACGAGCACGTCGGAAGTGTCTATGCCGAAGCGCGCGAGGTGGGCGAGCACCGCCTCGCCCAGCGGCCCTTCGGGCAGCGCCGTCAGGTACTTGGTCTCATGCCCGAAGGCGGAGAGGCAGGCGAGCACGTTCGCCTCCGTGCCGCCGTACACGGCGTCGAAGCGGTCGCTGTCTCGTATGCTCTTTCCGTCGGGGGCGGCGAGCCGCAGCATGATCTCCCCAAAGGCGACGATCTTTTTCTTCATGTCCTGTCCTCCCCGTATGTATGCGCTTCGCGCTGCAGCCGTTCCCCGCACAGGTCGGCAAAGTACAGGCTCGCGAGCAGCGCCTCGCCGCATTCCTTGCGCACGGAGAGCCCGCAGGCGCGCCGCAGGGCGTGCGCCGCGCCGTCGAACAACTCGCGCAGCCTGTTGACGCGCGGGGCGTATTCGCGCTTGATGCGCAGCATGTCCGCCGCCTTCAGCTTCAGCCGGTAGCCGAAATCTATGGCGATCTTGCGGTGGTCGACGAGGTAAAATTCGCTGTCCAGCTTTTCCTTTGTGATGGAGGGCAGGTCCTTCCCCCGCCTCTTTGCCGCCTGTTTTGCCTTCTTTTCCAGATATTCGCGCAGCTCTTCGGCGTCCATGTCCGCGATCACGTAAAAATAGAGGTTGGGCTTGCCGCCCTCCAAGAGGTCTCGGGCGACGCCGAGAAAATTGTTGGAGAGGGAAAAGGGCAGGATATCCTGCTCGGTCAGCCCGTAATTTTTGCGGATGGTCTTTAAGATGATCTTTCGGAACGCCGTATCCGCGTCCTCCGGCTCTGCGCCCAGCGTACCCTCCTGCAGCCCGAGGTCGCTCGCCTTCATGGCGAGGGAGATGGGCTGCGCAAACTTATCCTTCCAAGTCGCCTTGCGCTTGCCGCGCTTTTCCACGAGCAGGTAGCCGTCTTTGGTGAGGACGAGCCCGTTGATGCCGATCTGGTTGCCCAGCTTCGAGCCGGGGAGGGGAGAGACCTTCGCGTCGTATTCGTACACTTCGCGCACGGTCAGCCCGCTGCCCAGCTTATAGTCCATGCAGCGGTTGGTGACGAGCATGTAAAAGTACTGCGAGCGCTCCGTGTGCAGCGTCAGCGTCCCGTCTTTATAGTCGAGGCCGCGCAGCCGCACGGTCAGCGAGTTGTGCACGCTGGACGTGCCGTGCGCTTCCAGCAGCGAGAGCGCGTTCTCGCGGATAAAGGTTGGCAGTTCCGCCGTCGTCTCCCTGTCGTCGAAGCGCACCCGCGTGCCTCCCGCCACGTTCGCGTAGAGGCAGATGCCGGAGAGATACAGCCGCCCGCCGTCCATATACTCTTCGATCTCCTCTTCCCTGCGGCGGAATGCGTCAGAGTAGCTGTCCGCGATCATGTTTTTGGGCCTGCGCCGCTTTGCGGGCACGCGGTCGAGGTACATGAACTCTCCCTCGCCGAGGAAGACGTTGCCCGCATAGTCCGCCGTTTTCCGCGCATGTCCGCTGTATTTGGAGATGATCTTGTGGTGATCGTCCTCGATCTTGAGCGACTCTTCGAGGGCGCGGTCTGCGCGGATGACGACCTTCGCGACGATGAGGGAGACCGCTGCGACGAGGAAGATGGAGAGCACGTCCGTGCTGGTCACCGTCTCCACGAAGATCTCCCACGCGCTCTTTTCGGAGGCGAAGGCGCCGCCGAGCGCGAAGATCCCGACCGTGCAGCCCAGCAGAAAGAGCAGCTGCACCCAAAAGTTCCTGAAAAATTTTTTACAGAATTTCAAAAATTTTTTCATAGACAGACTTCCGCCGATTTGATAAACAAAGTATAACATAAAAGGCGGAGAATCGTCAAGGGATACATTCTCGCGCCGTACATTTTATGGGGCCGTCCTCGCAGACGGCGGCGGGGCGGGGAGGCAAAAGCCTCCCCGCCCCGCCTTTGCGGAATAAATCTGCGGAACGGGCCGTCAGGTCTCTTTGAGGAACGCCGCGATCTCCCGCCAGGCGGCGCGGCTCTCGGGCAGCGAGGGGAACAGGTACAAAAAGTCGTGCCACATGCCCGCATAGCGGGTGCGGCGCACGGGGACGCCCGCCCGTTGCATGCGCTCGGCGAGCATGTCCGCGTCGCTCGCCGACGTCTCCAGGCTCCCGCACTGGATGAGCGCGGGCGGGAAGCCCGCAAAGTCCGCAAAGGCGGGGGAGAGCAGCGGCTCGCGCGCGTCCGTTTCCCCGCAGTAGGGGGTCTTTCTGCGGATGCAGCGCTCGTACTTCTCGAAGGACTGCCCCCGCGGCAGCGCGTAGAGGGGATCTCTGCGGCAGTTCTCGCGGTAGGAATCTCCCGAGGCGGAAAGGTCGGCAAAGGGGGAGACGAGAACGAGCGCGCGCGGCAGCGCCCTCCCCTCGCTCCGCGCCCGCAGGCAGCAGTGCAGCAGCAGGTTCGCCCCGAAGCTGTCTCCCGCGGCGGCCGCGCGGGAGAGGTCGGTCTGCGCCGCGAGGGCGCGGTAGGCGGCGAAGCAGTCGCCGTGTACGGAGGGGTACACCTTCCCTGTGCCCGCCTCGTAGTCGATGCTGTACACGTCTCCGCCCGTAAGGCGGGCATACCGCTCGGCGATGCGGCGGTACATGTCGTTCATGGGCTGCGTGTGCCCGCCCCCGTGGAAGTGCAGCAGGGGAGCGCCCTCCCGCGCGGGCGGGGACAGCACCTCGACGCGCACCCCGCCGCAGCGCTCTTCCCGCAGGGAAAACCCCGCGGGCGGGCGGTAGCGCCCGCTCTTCGGCCGTACCGAGCGGGAGAGGGAGCGGTGCGCCCTGCGGGCGGGGTAGGTGTATGCCCGCAGCAGCAGGCGCAAGAGACGTGCGCGCAGCGAAATCACAGCTCCGCCAGCCTCCGGTGCATGTTTCTGACGAGCGGGTTCATGATCAGCCCCACCAGCACCCCCGACCTGATGTAGCAGAACACCTCGTTCCACAGCCCGTAGAAGGCGAGCTTCTGCGCGCACAGCGAGCTCGCGCCGTAGTTTTTGATGTATACGTCGCAGAGGGAAAAGCGCCCTCCCGTCAGGTTGTTGAACTGGAACAGGTCGTACTCCCTGTCCGCGTACATGGAGTTGAGCGGGTCGATGAACCCCGTCAGCTTTCCGCCCCTGCCCACCATGATGTTGGCGACGTTGAGGTCGCCGTGGATGAGGCACGCCTCCTTGACGGGCTCCGAAAAGATGACGTCGAACTTGCTCCACGCCGCGCGCATGGCGGCGATGACTTTTTCGGAGAGTTTCTCCGCCGCGTACATGTCTTCCGCCTTTTCCAGCACCCGTTCGGCGAAGGGCCTGTAATATTGTAGCCAGGTGCCGCAGTCGGGGTGCATCGTGTCCCCGAATTTTTCGCTCGTGCAGGCGTGCACGGCGTGCAGGGCGGCGGTCACCTCCTCCGCAAACGCGAGGCGCTTCTTTTCGCCCCAAAGCAGCATGCCGAGCGCGAACAGCGCGCTCTTGCCCTCGATGTGCTCCATGCCGTAGCAGTCGGCGGGGATATCTCCGCCCGCCCTCCGCTCGAACAGCACGGCGGGCATCTTCACGGGGCAGTGCGCGCGCAGCAGGCGCAGGTCGTGCGCCTCCTTCTCCATCATGTCCTTCGCGCGCAGCAGCTTGACGACGATCTTCCTGCCGCCGGGAAGCGTCAGCCCCACGGCGCGGCCGAAGGAGCCGCCGCCGAGGTATTTCGCGCCCTCCGCGCGCACGTTCAGCTGTTCCTCCGCCGCGCGCACCGCGCAGGCGAGCGCCTGCGCCTTGGTCAGCGGCAGGGGAAGGATGCGTTCCACTTTCATAGCACTTTCCGCCTTTTTCGGGTATTTTTCCCCATTATACCCCCGTTTTGCGCCGCGGTCAATGTCCGCAGGGTGCGCTTTTCTATCCGCAGGTTACCCCTTTCTGAACAGTTTGCGGTATTCGCCCGGCGTCATGCCGTAGGCGGCACAGAAGCGCTTGTAAAAGCCGGAGGCGTTCGCATAGCCGGCCTCCGCCGCCACTTTTTCGACGGGCAGGTCGGTCTGCGCCAGAAGCTTTGCCCCCGCGCGCAGGCGGAAGAGGGCCGCGTGCTCCGAAAAACTTTTGCCCGTGCGGGCGCGGAGCATCCTGCCCGCATAGTTGGCGGAGTAGTGCAGCCGCCGCGCGAACCCCTCGAGGGAGGCGTCGCGGGCGTCCTCCTCGAAGTATGCCCGCAGCAGTTCCTCCGCCTCCGCGCCATCGCATTCCTCGCCGCGCGCGAGCTCTGCGAACAGCAAAGTGAGGCAGGCGGGCACGCACAGCGCCGCAAGCGCGTCTGCGCGGTGCCCCTCTTCCAGCAGGCGGAAGAGCAGGTACTGCGCGCCCGCGGTCATCTTTTTGAACAGGCGTACGCCGCATTTTGTATCCGAAGCGCCCGCCGCCGCGTGCGCGAACACCGCGCCGCCCGTCCGCTCGAAGAGCGCGGGCGGGATGATGAGTTTGAGGACGACGTCTCCCTTGCCGCTGCGGCCGATGCGGTGCACCGCCCCCGGGGGGAGCAGGCAGCTCTGCCCCTCGGAGAGGCGCAGGGCGCTCCCGTCCCCGAACACCTGGGCGCAGCTGCCCCCGTGCACGCAGATCAGCTCGTAAAAGTCCTGCCCGTGCAGATAGGGGCGCTGGCTCGTCGTGTGCTTCTTGATGGAGAAGGCGCCCGCCGTCCGCACGGGCAGCAGGGGGAAGTTTTCCAGCCCCTCCGAGGCAAAGAACGCCCGCCCCGTCAGGTGCAGTTCGCGTGCCCCGGCGAGCAGCTCTTCGCCGTTGGCGAATTCTCTGCGCACCGCCGCGGCGAATTCCTCTTCGGAGACCGCCGTACTGCGATCCTCCCGCTCCTGCCCGTCGAGGATGGCCGTAAACAGTCCGTCCATTTTCTTGTTCCCTCCGCACAAAGTTCCGATGTGTACAGTATAGCACAAAAAAAGCGGCGCGTCGCGCTTCTCCCGCGAATTTTTACACCGGGAAGACAATTTTTATACAACCATGGGGTATAATGGAAAAAAAGTCCGCTTGTGTGCGGGCAGGGGAGCAAAGTATGATCGTGATCTATGGCAGCCGTTACGGCAGCGCGGGGAGGTACGCGCAGGAGTTCGCCCGCCGCGTCGGGGCGGAAGCCGTCCCCGCGGAAGCGGTGAAGCGCATCCCCGCGGGCGAGGAGGTCGTCTTCTTCGGCGGGGTGTATGCGGGCGGCGTGCGCGGCCTGCGCAGGGCGGCAAAAAAGATCGCCGCGGGGCGGGGCCGCCTGCTCGCGGTGGCGACGGTGGGCCTTGCGGACCCCGCCGACGGAAAGAATGCCGAAAACCTGCGCCGCGGCGTGCTCGCGCTGCTGCCCGAGCCGCTGCGGGGCGCGCACATCTTTCATCTGCGCGGGAGCATCGATTATGCAAAACTCTCCCGCGGGCACCGCTTTCTGATGGGGCTGCTGTACGCCTTTGAAAAGTGCATACCCCCCGAACGCCGCTCCGCCGAGTCGCGCGCCGTCGTGGAGACGTACGGCGGCGCCGCAGACTTCGTCGACCTCGCCGCCCTCGCGCCCGTTTTGGCTGCCGTCGGGGCGGGGGAGGGGCAAAATTAGGCGGGGGTGCAAATAAGGAGCCCTTCCCGATTGTATTTTCCGCGCGTATCTGCTATAATAGAGGAGATAAAGCAGAGAGAGGTGCGGTATGGACTTCGAACTCAAAAACGAGCGCAGCGGAAAATTGCCCAACGGCGCGTCGCTCGTCACCTTTTCGGCGCCGCAGCTGCATTCCGTCGCCTTCTCCGTCGTCCTGCCCTTTCTGCCGGACGGCACGCCGGGCATCTACCACCTCATCGAGCA
Source organism: uncultured Bacillota bacterium (assembly GCA_949297575.1). GTDB lineage: Bacteria > Bacillota > Clostridia > Christensenellales > Borkfalkiaceae > Borkfalkia. The sequence goes on from CASFTB010000001.1 coordinate 41,330, forward strand.
CATGTTTTTCGAGCGGGCGGGGGAGCGCCGCGCCGAACAGATCAATGCGGAAATGACCTCCCGCGGCAGCGAGATCGACGGCTATACCTCCATCAACTACATGTGCTTCAACTTCTGCTGCCGCAAAGAGGTGTTCATCCCCCAGCTCGAACTGCTGCGCGACATGCTCACCCAAAAGGAATACGGGCAGGAAGAACTTGACAAAGTACTCCCCGTCATCCGCAACGAGATCTTCGAGTACGCCTTTTACGACGGCAGGGCGGGGGACATCCTGCGCGAGCTCTGGTTCGATTCCCGCTACATCAACCCCGTGCTGGGCGCCGCCTCCGTGCTCGAGCGGCTCACGCCGGAGGAGATCGCCGAGGAGCGCGAAAAGCTGTTTTCGAAGGACATGTGCCTCTTCCTCGCGGGCGCCTTTACGGAGGAGGACGTGCGCGCCGTCATCGGCGCCTTCGGCTCCATCCCCCTGCGGCAGGCGAAGCTTCCGCCCCCGCGCGACGAGGAAAAGGTGACGCAGGAATTCAACCGCGTCGGCCGCGGCAGGGAGATACAGGCGCTGGTCACCTACCACGTCGAAAGGGCGTCCTTCGGCCTGAAAATGGCGGCGCACTGGCTCAGGAGCGGGCTCTTCGACGGGCTGGACGCGACCTTCTTCCGCTACTTCGGAGACAACGGCTTCACCTTCTATTCGGTGGACGGCAACTACAACATCCGCGGAGACGAGCTCATCTTCTCTTACCTCGTACACATCGAAAAGAAGGACAGGAAGGCGTTCGAGGCGCTCATCGACGGGTTCGAGGACGCCGCCGCGCATACAGACTATCTCTCCCTCGTGCGCCCGTATCTGTACGACAACCTCTCCATGCTCTTCGACAGCCCCGAGCGCCTCTGCGCCCACTACGTCGATATGTGGGCGGATTTCGGGCGCATCGTCCCCCTCAAAGAGGAGGCGGGGCAGTGCGCGCAGTTCACCAACGCTGCCCTCGCCGCCCACTGGGGCACGATCGCGGGGTCGCTGCGCCGCATTTTTTACATCGCAAAATAAAAGGGCGCGCCCGTGCGGGCGCGCGATACAGGAGGTATCTCTATGCTGAACGAAAAGATCGCAGCTCTGCTCGTCGAGCAGGTGAACAAGGAGTTCTACTCCGCGTACCTGTACCTCGACTTTGCGAATTACTATGAGGACGCGGGGCTTTCCGGCTTCGCGAACTGGTACGCCGTGCAGGCGCAGGAGGAGCGCGACCACGCCATGATGATGCGCCGCTACCTGCTCGACAGCGGCGTGCGCGTCACCTTCGCCGCCATCGACGCCCCCGGCAAGGCGTTCAAGGACAACGCCGCGCCCCTCGCCGCGGGGCTGGAGCACGAGCGCTACGTCACCTCCCTCATCGCCAAGATCTATGCAGCCGCCTTCGAGGACAAGGACTTCAAGACCATGCAGTTCCTCGACTGGTTCGTGAAGGAGCAGGGCGAGGAGGAAAAGAACGCCGAGGACCTCATCAAAAAGATGAAGCTGTTCGGTTCGGACGCGAAGGGGCTGTACCTGCTCGACCAGGAGCTCGCCGCGCGCGTCTACGCCGCGCCCTCCGCCAACGCGCCCGCCATGTAAAGAACATTCTGCAAAAAAACAGGGGAGCGCCCGCCGCGTCCGTTCGGACGCGGCGGGCGCTCCTTCGCATGCGGCGGGTATGTCCGCAAAGGGCGCCGAGGTCAGCGCAGGTAGCCCTTCAGCCGCTCTTCATACCCCTGCTCCAGCGCCAGCAGCTCGTGCGCGAGGGCGAGCACGGCGGCGTCCGCACCCGCCTCCTCCGCCTCGCCGATGGAGCGCGCCAGCGCGGTGATGCCCGTCACCGTGCCCTGCGTCATCATCTCCGCGATGTGCTCGCCCGAGCCGTCCTTCATCGCGTTCATCTTGATGGAGCCCCACATCATCGCCTTTTTGAGGGGATGGGGCTCTTTGAGCTCCACGCCCTTTTCACGCGCGCACAGCGCCGCCCTGCCCGAGATCTTCTCGTAGCCGTCGTGCATTTTTTTCAGCTCTTCGCGCAGCTCTCCCTCCTCTGTCTCCGGCAAAATGTCCGAAATGGATTGCAGCGCATAGTGCGTGTTGCGGTACACCTCTGCGAGCAGTTCCTTCCCGCTCTTTTTCTCTTCCATGTTCTGTTCCTCCCCGCGGCAGTTCCGCTTTTTCAGTATGCGCGGGGGAGGCCCGCTCTATGCGCGCCGCGTAGGCGGCGCGCATAAAAAAAAGGGCTGCCCGCGGGCAGCCCTTCTGTCTTCCGTTCAGCGCAGGCCTTCCTTTTTGCACAGTTCGAAGGCGCTCGCGATGACTTTGTCCATGTCGTAGTACTTGTATTCGCCCAGCCTGCCGCCGAAAATGACGTCCGGCCGCTCTCCTTTGAGCGCCTCGTACTTCGCCATCAGCGCGCTGTTCTTTTCGTCGTTGACGGGGTAGTACGCCTCCATCCCCTCGGCGTATTCCGCGGGGTATTCGCGGGAGATGATGGTCTTGGGCTGTTTGCCGAAGTTGAAGTGCTTGTGCTCGATGATGCGCGTATAGGGCACCTCGTATTCGGTGTAGTTGACGACGGCGTTGCCCTGGTAATCGGGCGTGTCCAGCACCTCCGTCTCGAAGCGCACGGTGCGGTACTCGAGCCTGCCGTAGCGATAGCCGAAAAATTCGTCGGGCATGCCCGTGAACACCGTCTTGCCGAAGGTGTCGCCCGTCGCCTTGATGAAGTCGAAGTAGTCGGTATTCAGAAGCACCTCCGCGCCCGCGAACATCTTTTCCGCCATGGCGGTGTAGCCCTCTTCGGGGATGCCCTGGTGGGGGTCGTTGAAGTAGTTGTCGTCATATGTAAAGCGCAGGGGGAGCCGCTTGATGATGAAGGCGGGCAGATCCTTGCACTGCCGCCCCCACTGCTTTTCGGTGTACCCCTTTACGAGCGTCTTGTACACGTCGGTGCCGACCAGGCTGATCGCCTGTTCTTCGAGGTTGCAAGGCTCCTTTCCGCCCAGGCTCGCGCGCTGTTCGTCGATGATCGCCTTCGCCTCCTCCGCCGTCTTTACCCCCCAGAGCTGCTCGAAGGTGTACATGTTGAAGGGCATGCTGTACAGTTTGCCCTTATAGTTCGCCCTGACGCGGTTGACGAAGCCGTTGAAGCGCGCGAACTTGTTCACATACGCCCAGACCTCTTCGTCGGAGGTGTGGAAGATGTGCGCGCCGTACACGTGTACGTCGATGCCCTCGCGCTTTTCGGTATAGATGTTGCCGGCGATGTGGCCTCTGCGCTCGACGACGAGGCAGCGCTTGCCCGCGCGCACCGCGTGTTCGCAGAACACCGCGTTGTACAGCCCCGCTCCCACGAGCAGATAGTCGTAATGCATCTCTTTTCTCCTTATTCAAAAACGGCCGGTCAGCCGTTTGCCTTTTCGGGGTGGATCATCGCGTCCGTATAGCGGTCGAAGATGGATTTCGCGTCTCCGTCGGCGACCACCCTGCCGCGCTCGATCCAGATGGCGCGGTCGCAGAGGTCTTTGACGGCGGACCCGTGCGAGACGATGAGGAAGGTCAGCCCCTTCTGGCGCAGTTCGGTCAGCTTCGCGTAGCACTTTTTCGAGAAGGCGACGTCGCCCACCGCGAGGATCTCGTCGATGAGCATAATCTCCGCGTCCATATTGATGGCGATGGAAAAGCCCAGCCGCGCCATCATACCGGAGGAGTACGTCTTCACGGGGGAGTAGATGAAGTCTCCCAGCTCCGCGAATTCGAGGATCTCGGGGATCTTGGCGTCGATCTCCTTTTTGGTGTAGCCCATGATGGCGGCGTTGAGGTAGATGTTTTCTATGCCCGTCGCGTTGCCGTCGAAGCCCGCACCCAACTGCAGAAGGGGGGAGATGCGCCCGTAGCACTTCGCCCAGCCGGAGGTGGGGCGGAGGATGCCGGAGACGATCTTCAGGAGGGTGCTCTTGCCGACGCCGTTCCTGCCGATGACGGCGACGGCCTCGCCCTTGTGCACCTTGAAGCTGACGTTTTTGAGGCACACGAACTTTTCGCGGCGAAGGTCGCCGCGAAACGCGCGCACGACCAGCTCTTTGAGGGAATCGACGCCCACGTCGTACTTTGTGAACTTCATCGTCACGTCATGTACTTCGAGCAGGCAGTTTTCGTCGTGTTCGATCTTTTGCTTTGCCATCTTTTCGCCCTCCTTACAGGTTTGCTGCGATGTGGTTGCGCACCGCGCGCATGAAGGCATATCCTACCGCAAAGGAGCCGAGCGCGAAACCGTAACAGATGAGCAGCTCTGTTCCGCCGGGAATGGTGCCCAGCAGAAGGTCGCGAAAGAACTCTACATAATGGAACATGGGGTTGAACTTCATCACTTTGGTCACGAGGTCGCTGTTCAGCCTGTCGATGGTGTAAAAGAGCGGGGTCAGGTACGTCCACAGCGTGAGGACGACCGAGTAGATGTGTTCGATGTCGCGGAAAAATACGTACAGCGCGCTCAGAAAATAAGAGATGCCCAGCGAAAACAGCGTCACCGCCGGGATGAGCAGGACAACGAGCAGGATCGTCCATTGAAAGACGTAATGACCCGAGAAAAAGCGCACGAGCGCCACAACGAGCAGCGCTATGAAGGAAAAGCTGAAGGTGACAAGGGAAGAGAGTACGTTCGAGGTCGGGAAGAGCGCGATGGAGACGCGCGTCTTCTGCAGCATGTTGCGCTGGTGGACCAGGCAGGGCAGCGAACCGCTGGTGGAGGTGCGCATGATGTTGAAGATGATATTTCCCGAAAGGATATAGATCGGGTAGTCGAGATCGGTGTCGCCGCCGAACAGCTTGGAGAATACGAACGCCATGACCAGCATGTTCAGCAGGGGATTGAGAACCGTCCACAGTACGCCGATGAAGGAGCGGTAGTATTGGTTTTTGATGTTTCTCCGCACGAGCAGCGTCAGCAGATAGCCCTGCTGCCCGATCTTTCTCAGTTTGCTCTCTCTCTTCATATTCCTTTTCTCCGGAAAGGTGTGTTCCGTCCGCGCGCTCGCTGCGCGGCTCAGAGGATGCCGCGCGCTCGCTGCGCGGCTCAGAGGATGCCGCGCAGCGCCTGCCCGTAAAAGGCGGGCAGCCTGCCTGCCTCTGCGCGGATGTCGAAGTGTCTCTCTCTCAATTTTGTGCAGTTGTCCGCGCTTTTTGCGCGGGGGGCGAGCATTGCCCGCGCCCAGGCGCCCTCGTCGAGGGGCAGAAATTCGTTCCCGCCGCACACGTCCGCGTCCCGGTCCACATTGTCGGCAAACAGGCAGGGCAGCCCCGCCGCCTGCGCTTCCAGCCCGACCACGGGCAGCCCCTCGTAGCGCGAGGGCAGGCAGAAGAGGTCTGCTTCCCCGTAATAGGGCAGGGGGTCGCAGGGGGGCACGAACCGAACGCTCGCCTCGATGCCCAGCGCCCCGCTCAGCGCCCGCAGCGACTTTTCCTCCCCGCCGCCTCCCACCAGGGTGAGGCGCATCTCGCGCTCTTTTCGCGCGCGCGCGAAGGCGCGCAGGAGGAATTGCAGGTTCTTCTGATAGGCGAACCTGCCCACGAACAGCACTTCCCGCACGGGCGCAGGGCCGTGCGCGGCCCCGGGCGGGGGCGAAAAGCGCGACGCGTCGATGGCGTTGGGCAGGATATATGCCTCTTCCGCCCGCCCGCGGTAGAGGTTTTCCGCGGCCTTCCTTCCGCACGCCATCAGGTGGGTGGCGTCTCTCGCGGCGAAGGGGCGCAGCAGCGCCTTGACGCGGTAATGGTCGGAATTTTTATCGAAGGTGCTGTGCGCGTGGCAGATGCGCACGGGCACGCCCGCTCCCTTCGCGGCGGCGAGGGCGAACGCGGAGAGGGTGGTCATGTGCGAGTGCGCCGCGGCGTACCCGCCTTCCCGCAGCAGCTTTTTCAGCACCGGCACCGCCTTCCAGAAGGCGACGTCGAGCTTCGGGATATAAAAGACGCGCGCCTCGGGGTCGAGAGCGCGCACTGTCTCCTCCAGCGGGGAGGGGCCGTAGGTAAAGAAATCGAAGCAGAAGCGGCTCCTGTCCATGTGCCTGTAATAGTTGAGCACGCAGGAGACCACCCCGCCCAGCTTTGCGTTCCCCACGATCTGCGCGATCCGTATCCTCCCGCTCGGGGCGGCCTTTATCGTAAAGACGGCCATCAGCGGAGGACGGAGGGGCGCAGCTGCGCCACGGTATCCGGCTGAACGGTGTAGTTGCGCTTCACTTCCCGCCGCAGTTTGCGCTCTTCCTGTTCGGTCACGGGGCGCAGGAAGCGCTTTTCGCCGAAGAGGATGACCAGGATCGTCTTGCAGACGATCTTGAAATCCAGCCAGAGGGAGGCGTGCATCACGTAATACACGTCGTAGTACTTGCGGTCCTTGATGTGCAGGTAGCCGTTGCCGCATACCTGCCCGAGCCCGGTGAGGCCGGGGCGCATCTCGAACTTCACCAGCTCCCAATCCTCATAGTCGCTGTCGAATACGGGCAGCAGGGGGCGGGGCGCGATCAGGCACATGTCTCCCATCAGCACGTTGAACAGCTGGGGCAGTTCGTCGATCTTGAACTTGCGGATGAACTTGCCCACGCGGGTCAGGTTGGGATTGTTGTCGCGGATGACGCGCTTGTGCTTGTCGTACGAGATGTCCGTGCTCTTCATCGAGCGGAACTTGTAGCAGTTGAATTTTTTGCCGCCGGCGCCCGTCCGCCTCTGCTTGAACATGACGGGGCCGCCGTCCTCGGCCTTGATCGCGATCGCGACCGCCGCAAACAGCGGCGCCAAAACGACCACGCCGACCAGGGCGATCACGAAGTCGATCGCGTATTTGATCCTGATATACGTTCTGTTCATTTGCTTCCTCTTTTTCTTACCCTCGGGCCCGGCCCGAACTTCTTAAGGCACAGCTATCGGTCCTCTTCCCGATACTTAATCTCTTTGCAAGGTGCATTATAACATATAAAAGCGTTTGAGGCAAATAAAATCGCGATCAAAAATAAATTTGGGAAAAAATATAAGGGCGTTTTCCGCCCGCGAAAAGCCCCTCCGGCGGCCCTCTTTCCGCGCGCGGAGAGGGGGTTTTCGGTACAAACGGGCGGTTTTCGGGCATGGATGACCGCCCTTTGCCCGCGCGGTTCAAAAAGATTGCATTTTTTGTTATTTTGCGTCAATTTTGCCGCATTTTCCGACATCGCCCGCCTGCGGAAAAAATTGCAAAAAAATTTTTCCGGGAGGGGCCTGCGGGCGAGGAGATCTCAAGCGAGCGGGGAGAGGGGCGGGGCGAGCCCCTCTCCCCGGCGCGTTCGTCTCATCCGCGCAGCTCCGTCAATACGTCGGCAAGGCGCGCGAGCCGGAGAGGGGAGAGGGTCTCCCCGCGCGCCTTTTCTTCCACGCCCGCGCGGGCGAGCGCCTCCTTCGCCTGTTCGCGCGTCATCGAAAAGGCGTTGACGAGGTTGTTTTCCAGCGTCTTGCGGCGGGAGAGGAAGGCGGCGCGCACGGTGTCGCGGTACATCTTCGCATCCCTGACGGGGATGCGCCCCTCCTCGAAGGTCAGCTTCACCACGGCGCTGTCCACGTTGGGCACGGGGTAGAACATCCTGCGCGGCACGTATTTCACGATCTGCGCGCCCGCCCTGCGGGCGATCGCCGCGGTGATCGCCCCGTATTCGGGGGTGCCCGCCTCCGCGCAGAACCGCTTTGCGACGTCGTCCTGCACCATAATGACGAGCGCGTTCACCGCCTTTGCGTCTTCCACGAACTTCATCACGATGGCGGACGTGATGTAATAGGGCAGGTTGGCGACCACGGTGTAGCGGCCCAACTCCGCCTCGAGCGCGGGCAGATCCTCTTTGAGGAAATCGCGGAACACGACCTCCGCATTTTCCGCCCCCGCCAGCGTTTCGGCGAGCACGGGCTGCAATTTTTTGTCGATCTCGTAGGCGACGACGCGCTTTGCCGCCGCGGCGAGCGCGCGCGTGAGCGTGCCCGCGCCGCAGCCGATCTCCAGCACGGTGTCCTCCCCGCCGATGCCGGCGGCGGAGACGATGGAGGAGAGCAGGTTCGCGTCCGAAATGAAATTCTGGCCGAACTGCTTTTTGAAGGAGAAGCCGTTCCGCTGCAATATTTCCCGCAGATTTTCCATAATGTTCCTGCCTTGTTCGGGTATAGAGCCGCCCGCGCGGGGCAAACTGGGGGTGTAGGCCTTTCGCCCGGGCGGGCGCGGCGCACGTCGCGGCGCGCCCGCCGCGAAGGGCGGGGCCTGTGGCACAAATGAGAAGGGGAGCCGGCGCGGTCAGAAATGTTCCGCGGCCGGCTCTCTCTTGCGTTTTTCCCGCGGTTTTTCGCGCTTCCTCCGCCCGTTTCCGTGTGCTTTGCGCACGACGGGCGGGTTTTCCGCTTTTGCCGCAAAAAAGGGGCGCCCGCGCTCAGCCGATGTACGGCCGCACGCGCAGCGTCACGCCGCACTTTCCGGCGATGGCGCGGCACCGTTCGATCTTTTCCGGGCCGATGACGTCGACGACGGAGAACCACGTGTCGATGCCGCGCTCCGCGCACTTTTTCGCGAAGTCCTGCAAGCCCGCAAAGGCCGCTTCGCCGAAGGCGGGTCGGCAGAGCTTTACATAGTCTTCCGCCGTCGCCTCGTTGAGGCTGACGTTGATCTTGTCCACGCACTCCGCCAGCTCGCCCGTCACGTCGCGCCCGTGGATCATGTTTGCCTGGCCGTTGGTGTTGATGCGCACCGTCGCGCCCCGCGCTTTGAGGGCGCGCGCCACTTCGAGCAGTACGGGCAGCTTTATGGTGGGCTCGCCGAAGCCGCAGAACACGTATTCGTCATAGCGCGCGATGTCCGCGGGGATGCGCGCGAGCACGTCCTGCGCGGAGGGCTCGCGGGAGAGCCACAGCTTGTGCCCGAAGTAATCCGCCTTCTCGTTGCGCACGCAGAAGGTGCATTCGTTCGTGCACTTGCTGGTCAGGTTGATGTACAGGTTATGATCGATCTCATAGGTGAAATTTTCGTATCTCTCGTTCATGCTTTTGCCTCAAAGTTCAGTTTTGCAAACAGCGTATGCGCGTTTTTGTGCACCTGCGCCGCAAATTCTTCTATGTTTTCCCCGCGCAGGGCGGCGAGTTTTTCGTACACCTTTGCGACGTTCGCGGGCGTATTGAGGGTGCCGCGGAAGGGTTCGGGCGCGAGGTAGGGGGAGTCTGTCTCCGCGAGGATGCGGTCTGCGGGCACCATCTTTGCGACCTCGTCCAGCCGCCGCGCGTTTTTGAAGGTGACCGGCCCCGCAAAGGAGATGTACAGCCCCAGCTTCAGGTACTCTTTCGCCGTCTCGGGGCTGCCCGAAAAGCAGTGCATCACCCCGCCGTGCGAGAGCTTCGCGCGGTTGTCTTTGAGGAGGCGCAGGGTGTCCGCCGCGGCGTCTCTGCTGTGGATGCAGAAGGGCAGGCCGAGCGAATGCGCCAGCTCGAGCTGCGCGCAGAAGGCGCGCTTCTGCGCCGCCTCGTCCGTGCCGTCGTAGTGGTAATCGAGGCCGATCTCGCCGACGGCGACCCCCTTGGGTGAGGAGAGCAGCTCTCCGATGCGGCAGAGCGCCGCGTCGCCGAACCCCTCGAGGTTTGAGGGGTGGAACCCCGCCGCGAAGTACAGCTGCGGGTTGGCCTCCGCCTGCTGTTTGGCGAGGGCGGAGGAGGGCACATCCCACCCCACGTCGATCACCTTTTCCACGCCCGCGGCGGCGATGTGCGCGAGCAGCGCGGAAAAGTCTCCGTATTTGTCCTCGTAATTGAGGTGCGCGTGCGTGTCGACGAACATGTCACCTCTCCCGCGCCATGGCGCACAGCGCGCGCACGAACAGAGCCTTCTGCGCCGCCTGCCGCCTGAAAGCGCCGCGGTAGCGCAGCGAAGTTTCGTGTGCGGCGCGGTCGAGCATGTGTTTTTTCGCCATCGCGGCGCCGCTGCCGCTCGGCCTGAACCTGCCCGCGGTGTACCTGACCGCGAGGGCGGAGAGGGCGGCGGCATCCTGTTTGCCGAAGGCGTCCTTTGCCGCGGCGTAGTCCGCCGCGAGCGCGGGCGCGTGTTTTTTGAGGACGGGCGCAAGGTCGAAGCTCTCTTTCTCGAAACAGGCGGCAAATCCGCCCACGGAGATGCGGAATCCGTCTTTTTCGTCCGGTTCGGAGATCTCGTCAAAGAGGGCGAGATACAGCTGCCACAGCGCGAAGAAGGGCGCATCCGCCTCGGAGAGGATGCCCAGCTCTTCCTTTTCCGCAAGGCAGGGCAGGCACAGCTCTTCCATGGAGGGGAAGTATTCGCCCGGGTCTTTGGGCAGGCGCAGCTTTTTGCGCTTCAGCTCCGTCTCGGGGAGGGAATAGGCCTGCGCGCGCGCCTCCGCGAGCTTGTCGGCGATACAGTCCTTTGCGGGCAGGATGCCGCACGGCTCGGTGCGCGCGTCGCGGAAGAGAAAGCGTGCCTTACCCGCATCCGTCGTCAGCTCGTATTCGTACAGGCCGCCCTTCTTGCGCAGGGCATAGCCCGTAAAACGCGCGGTGTCCTCGCCCATATCGCAGGAAAAGTCCTGCACGCCCTCGAACACGGCGTTGAGCACGCAGGAAGAGAGCAGCAGGGGCAGCAGCACCGCCTTGCCCGCCTTGAAGGGCGGGCGCAGTTCGCAGCCGCGCAGGTCGCAGAACGCAAATTTGTTCTGTTCGGTGATGACGGGGAAATCTTCCGCCTTGATGCCCTCGGGCAGGGCAAACAGTTTGTCCATGGCTTGCAGCGCGCCCCCGCCGCGTGCGGGGAGGGCGCTTCCTCCGTAAAAGATGCGGGCGGATGCCCGTACCTTTATTGTACCCTTTTTTGCGCCGCCCGTCAACAAAAATGCGCGAGGGCTCGCCGTTGTTCCCTTTTTGTCTCCCGCGGATGCGGAAAGCCCCGCCTTGCGGCTTGCGCCGCGCGGCAGGGCGGGAGGTGGGCTTCGGTCAGGCGCCCTGCCAGGGCAGGGTTTCCGTGTAGATCCCCACAGGGGTCACGACGTACAGGCAGCCGTCGATGATCGTCGCGCGCGTCTCGTCGCAGCTGTAATATTCTTCGAGGGGAAGGGCGAGCAGCTCGTTCAGCCCGTAACCGTCATAGTGCAGCAGCACGTAGCAATCCCGCCGTGCGGAGGCGCCGCCCTCGTAGTCGTCGATGTGCAGGCCGATCAGCCCGTTTTCGCGGTCGATGTAATAGGCCTTGTACTCTTCGGAAAAGTCTGCGTTCCTCTCGTAGGAAGCGACGGGCAGAACGGCGTCTGGCGCGCGTTCGTACACCTCTATTTTCAGGTCGAAGTCGTCGTTGCGGCCGATGCCGAGCAGGGTGCCGCCCGTAAAGTCGACGAGGGAGAGCGAATACCCGGGGATGGTTCCCGTGTCCGTATAGGTGATGTTCGCAAGGTCTGTCAGGTCGATGTGGAACACGGGATCTTCAACGAAGACCGATTCGTACTCGATCGCCGTGCACACCCAGGCGGCGCCCTCCTCGAACCGCACCGAGATGGCGCTCTCGCCCGCGGGCGCGAACCGCTCGAGGGAGGCGGCCGTCTCGAAGGTTTCAAGGTCGATGACGAACAGCGAGGCGCTCTTCATATACTCCTCGTGGGGCAGCGCGGCGGCGTCGCCCGCGTATTCGAGGAGGCCGGCGTCCGTCGAAGTCACGACGCGCAGCATCCCGTCCTGTTCGTCCATAAAGTACTGGTTGCGCACCTCGCCGGGCACGTCTGCACTGCCCGCCTCGCGCAGCCCGCCGCCCGCGTAGGAGATGCAGGAGATCTCCGTGCGCGCCTCGCGGTAGGTGTAGCTCACCGTCTCTCCGTCGGCAGACGTGTCCGCCGTATAGCCGCGCGTGACGAAGATGTTGCCCTGCGAGACGTATACCTCTTCGGAGAAGGAGAGGAGGGCGACGTGCCCTTTGACGGCGAGGTCGGAGCCTAAGCGGCAGAGCACGGTGTAGCGCGCGGCGTCCGCGTTTTCGGGGGCGACGATGTCCGCCATGGGCAGGCTCTCGAGGGCGCCGTACGCCCCCGCCTGCGGCAGGAACTGCGCCTCGTCCGAAAAGTCCGGGTTGCTCCGCACCGCGAAGTTGGAGATGAGCAGAAAGTCTTCCCCCGCCTTGCGCGAGGTCACGTAGTCGCCCGAAAGGTAGGTGCGGCGCACCTCCTTCATGTGCGCGGGGTCGGAGACGTCCACCGAGATGGCGGCTGTGTACCGCTGCTGCTGCTCGTATGCCCACTGCACGGTAAAGACGGTCGCCGTCTTCCCGTCCTCGCTCAGGTACAGCTCGAGCTCGCTGTTCGCGGGGAAGTACGCTTTGCCCTCGGGGGCGATCTCCAGCCGCGAACACAGCGCGCTCTGCGTTCCGCCGATGGTGTAGGCGAGGAGGGAGAGGCGGTTGCTGTCGTCCTGCCGCACGTAAAAGATGTGGCTTTGCGTGCGCTTGAACAGGTCGCCTTCGATGACGCCCGCCTCCTGGTTGTCCGTCACCTCCGCGTAGGCGCTCCCGCCGTTTCCTTCGTCGGGGGCGACGGCCTCGCCGCCCATGCCGTCGGAGTTGTTGGATCCGGAGAACAGGTCGCCGAACCACGCCTCGAAGTTGTTCTTATACTGCGGCGCGCGGTAGGTGAGCGCGTTGAGTTGCTGCATCAGCCCGTAATATTCGCTGCCCGCGTAGCGCGAGAGGTCGGGCAGACCCGAAGGGTAGGGGAGAAAGAGCAGCAGATTGAGGGCGAGCACGAGGATGAGGAACCCCGCGGTGACGGAGAGGAGCCACGCCCTCTTCGACCTGCGGGCGGCGCTCTCGCGCTGCGCCTCCGCCCGCCGTAAAATTTCTTCCGTGCGCTGTTCAGATGTCTTCATGAGAAAAACCTCCCTTTAAAAGGATGCGCCGAAGTGCGGAGCGCGCGCGGGCGAGCAGGTTGTATACCTGTTTGACGCTCTTTTTGAGGATGCGGCAGATCTGCTTCACCGAAAACCCGTCGAAGTAGCACAGGTACAGCACCTCTTTGTAGGGTGCGGGGAGCCTCTGCAAGCTCGCGTACAGCGCTTCGTTGCGTTCCCTGGCGAACACGCCCACGTCTCCCTCTGCGCCGGCAAGCACGTTTTCCAGCCCCGTCAGGGAGCGCGAATTCCCGTGTTTGCGCAGGTAGTCTATGCTCCTGTTGCGCGCGATGGCGTAGAGGTAGGTGCGGAACTTGGCGTCCTCGCGGAACTTTTTGCGCTTGACGATGAGCGCGGCAAAGGTATCTGCCGTCACGTCCTCCGCGGCGGCGTCGTCCTTTACGATGCAGTAGGCAAAGCGCGTCAGCGCGTCGCCGTGCAGCTTTACCAGCTCTTCGAGCGCCCCGCCGTCGCCTTCGAGGAAGGCGCGGTACAGCGCCGCGCTGCGGTCCGTACACTCGGTCATTTTTCCACCTCTCACTTATGAAACGGACGAACCCGCGTTTTTACTCACGAATTAACGAAAAGAATTTCTGAAAAATGCTGTAAATGTATGAAAAAAATTGCGGCGGTCGCGGGCTTCTGCCCGCGGCCGCCGCAAGCGGGGCGCTCGGCGCGACCCCTGCAAGCAAGTTGCTTAGCGCACTCCTTCGAGATGACAAAGGGGACACTGCGCCTTCATTCACGAAAATCTCGCTGCGCTGCGACTTTCCGTGAGTCTGCAGTTTTATATTTATTATGATTACCCGCGCAAGCAAAAACCGCTATTTTAATTTCCTGCAAAAGCAAAAACCGCGCTTTTTGCTTTTGCGCACTGCGCCGCGCGGGCGGCGTTTTGGAGAAAGGTGAATGCGGCGCGCATCTTTTAAGGTGTGCCCCTAAAAAGCGCGCCGCAGAGGAAAACCTCCGCTGTCCCGAGCATAGCGAGGGCGGTGGGGTTGTCCTCAATTCGCAGAATTTCGCAGGCGTCAGCTCGCCGAGAAATTCGCGAGAAGTCAATAGATCCCGCTTCCGTCCGCGATGTCGCTTTCGGGAGAAACGAGGCAGAGGTTGCCGTCCGCGTCCTCCGCGCACAGGATCATGCCCTCGCTGAGGATGCCGCGCAGCTTGGCGGGCTTGAGGTTTGTCACCACGATGACGCGCTTGCCCACCATCTGTTCGGGGGTGTAGAACTTGGCGATGCCGCTCACTACCGTGCGCGTTTCGTTGCCCAGCCGGACGGTGTTTTTCAAAAGTTTGTCGCTCTTTTCCACCTTTTCGGAGGCGATCACCACGCCCACCTGCATGCGCACCTTGCCGAAATCGTCGATGGAGATCTCGGCGGGGTATGCGGGCGCGTGGCTCGCTTTTTTGGGGGCGCTTTCGGTTTTTTGCGCCTTTGCCGCCTCGGCATGCAGCGCCTCGTAGGCGGCTTCCACGTCCTTGTAGTTCCTGCGCTCGAACAGGTGCGTTTCGGCGGGGGAGACCTTCGTGCCGTTTTTCAGCAGCCCGAATTTGCCCAGCTTCGCATACTCGCGCTGCTTTGCGCCGAACTGCGCGAACACCTTTTCCGCCGTCGCGGGCAGGAAGGGCTGCAGCAGCGAAGTCGCGATGAGGATGCTTTCCGAAAGGTTGTACAGCACGGTGGAGAGCCTGTCCTTTTTCGCCTCGTCTTTGGCGAGCGCCCAGGGCGCCGTCTCGTCGATGTACTTGTTGCAGCGGCGCAGGAAGGAGAAGATCTCGCCCAGCGCGTCGGAAATTTTAAATTCATCCATTTTGGCGGTGACCTTGCCGCACAGCGCCTCCGCCATTTCTTTGAGTTCCCCGTCTACGGGTTCGGCGGCGCCCGCATCGCGCAGTTCCCCTCCGAAATATCTGAGCGCCATCGCCGCCGTGCGGGAAACGAGGTTGCCGTAGGTGTTGGCGAGGTCGGAATTGATGCGGTCGTTGATCAGCTCCCAGGTGATGTTCCCGTCGCCGTCGAAGGGCATGTCGTTCAAAACAAAGTAGCGCACCGCGTCCACGCCGAAAATGTTGACCAGCTCGTCCGCGTAGATGACGTTGCCGCGAGACTTGCTCATCTTGTCGCCGCCCATCAGCAGCCACGGGTGCCCGAACACCTGCTTGGGCAGGGGCAGCCCCAGCGCCATGAGGAAGATGGGCCAGTAGATGGTGTGGAAGCGGATGATGTCCTTGCCGATGACGTGCACGTCGGCGGGCCAGTATTTTTTAAACAGTTCGCCCGAATTTCCGTCCGCGTCGTAGCCGAGCCCCGTGATATAGTTGGTCAGCGCGTCCAGCCACACGTACACGACGTGTTTGGGGTCGAAATCGACGGGGATGCCCCATTTGAAGGAGGTGCGCGAGACGCACAGATCCTGCAATCCCGGTTTCAGGAAATTGTTGACCATCTCGTTTTTGCGCGAGAGGGGGGTGATGAATGCGGGGTGCTCGTCGTAATATTGCAGCAGGCGGTCGGCGTATTTGCTCATGCGGAAGAAGTACGCCTCTTCTTTGGCGGGCTTGACCTCCCTGCCGCAGTCGGGGCACTTGCCGTCCTTGAGCTGCGAAGGGGTCCAGAAGGATTCGCAGGGCGTGCAGTACATCCCTTCGTAGGAGCCCTTGTAGATGTCTCCCTGTTCGTACAATTTTTTGAAGATCTTCTGCACCTGCTTTTCGTGGTCTTCGTCGGTGGTGCGGATGAATTTGTCGTAAGAGACGTTCATCAGGTCCCAGATGCGCCTGATCTCCCGAGCGACGCCGTCCACGAACTGTTTGGGCGTGACGCCCGCGGCCGCTGCCTTCTCCTCGATCTTCTGCCCGTGCTCGTCCGTGCCCGTCTGAAAACGCACGTCAAAGCCCTGGTAGCGCTTGAAGCGCGCGATGGCGTCCGTGAGCACGATCTCGTAGGTGTTGCCGATGTGCGGCTTGCCCGAGGTGTAGGCGATCGCCGTCGTGATGTAATAGGGGGTCTTAGCCATTTTTCTGCCTCCCTTGCAGTCGTTGTCTGTCCCTTATTATAGCGCATTTTGCCGCCGATGTAAAACTTTTTTGGGGCGGGCGGGGAGAAAAGAGCGCATATCTTGTCCGCCCGCGGCATAGGGATAGGGGGAGAGGGAGGAGGTGCTCTTGCCGTGAATACCGTGTATCTTGTCGTCTTTGCCGCGTGCGCCGTCCTGCTCGCCGTGCGCGACCCCGCCGCCTTTCTTCCCGCGCTGCTTTCGGGCGCACAGAACGCGCTGGCGCTCGTCGCCACCCTCGCCTGTTCGTACGCGGTGTGGATGGGCTTTCTGAAGGTCGCGGAGGATGCGGGCGTGCTGCGCGGCGCGTCCCGCCTCATGAAGCCCTTTCTCGGCAGGCTGCTGCGCACCAAAGACGAGGAGGCGCTCGCGCCCGTCGCCGTCAACCTCACGGCGAATTTCCTCGGCATGGGCGGCGCGGCGACGGGCACGGGCATCTCGGCGATGCGCCTTCTGGGCAGGCAGAAAGAGGCGGAATACGCGCGGGCGATGTTCTTCGTGCTCAACTGTTCGGGGCTGCAGCTCTTTTCCACGACGGTGCTCTCCCTGCGCGCCGCCTGCGGCGCGCAGGCCCCCGCCGATACCGTCCTGCCCATCTTCCTCTCCTCTCTCCTCGCCGCCGCCGTCGGGGCGGCGCTCGTGCGGCTCGCGTACGGGAGGCGCAGGTGATCTACGCGCTGCTCGTGCCCGTGCTCTTCATCGCGGTGACGGTGTTCGCCGCCCTCCGCAGGGTGAAGGTGTACGACAGCTTTGCCGAGGGCGTCAAGGGGGTGGTGCCCCTGCTCAGATCTCTCTTCCCGTACCTCGCCGCCATCCTCATCCTGGCGGAACTGTTCGAGGCGAGCGGCCTCTCCGCCGCGCTGGAGCGGGCGCTGGCGCCCGCCTTCTCCTTCCTCGGCATCCCGCAGGAGGTCGCGCCGCTCGTGCTGGTCAAGCCCTTTTCGGGCAGCGGCGCCGTCGCCCTGCTCTCCGAGATCTTCAAAAAATACGGCGCCGATTCGTACATCGCGCGCTGTGCGAGCGTCGTGTACGCCTCGGGCGAAACGGTCTTTTACCTCTCCGCCGTCTACTTCGCGGGATGCAGGAAAAAGCCCGTCCTGCCCATCCTCATCGCGCTGGCGGTCAACTTCCTCGCCGCCGTCTTCGGGTGCTTTCTCTGCCGCCTCCTGTGAGTGCGGAGGGCGGTGTCAGCAATTCACATTTCACATTTTTTGCGCGGGTGACGGGGAACCTGATGAACGGCGTTCACGCGGAAAAGCCATTTTTCGGCATTTATCCCGCAAAATTGTGAAAATGATACAAAAAATGAAAAGAAAATTTATCTCAAAAAATTTTTAAAAAAAGTTTATTTTCGCTTTACAATTTTTTTTCGGCTTGCTATAATAAGCGTGTAATCAAACGGAACGCGCGATGCTTTCGTTTGGTTACCTGAATTGCTCATCATTTTCCCCCTTATCATATATGGATCGGGCGCGAGGCCGCAAGGCTTCGCGCCCGGTTCATCTTTTGCCGCGCACTCTTGCCGGCGGGCGGCGCTTCGGCCGGCGGGAGGAGGGCGGCTCCCGCGCAGCTCCCCGGCGTGCGGCGGGGAGGATGCGTGCCTTTCCGTGCAAAATTTTTTTGTGCACGGTGCGCAATTTTGCCCGTTTTTGAAAGATTTGCGGTGTAAATAGTTAACATTATTTCCATTCTTTTTCCGCAAAAGGGCAAAAAGTGACAGAAACTTACAAAAATTGCAAAAAAAATTTTTCCGAAAAAATTTTAAAAAAATTCGTTTTTTTGCTTTACAAATCGTTTCGGGCTTGCTATAATATGCCCGTAATCAAACGAAGCGCACCGCTTCTGCAGTTACGATGAAAGTGCTCATCATTTTCCCCCTTATCATATTGGATCGGGCGCGGAGCTTTGCTCCGCGCCCGATTCCGTTTTTTTTTGATCCGCCCGCGTCTGCCCCGGGGGGGGCGCAGGGCGGACGGGTTTTACGGCATGGGGGTCAGTCCAGCCGCTTTTGCATGGCGATGTGCGGGCAGCCCTCCTCGTCGAAGGGCCCGCCGAATGCGGAAAAGCCAGCGCGCTCGTAAAAGCCGCGCGCCCGCACCTGCGCGTCGAGCACGGCGCGCGCCGCCCCGCGCGCTTTCAGTTCGCGCAGCACCTCTTCGAGCAGCGCCAGCCCCAGCCCGCGCCCGCGGAAGGGCGGAAGCAGTGCGAACCGCCCGATGCGCGCCGTCCCGCCCGCGATCTGCCCGCCGCCGTCGGCGAAAAAACGGCACGTTCCCGCCGCTCTCCCGCCGACGAAGAGCACGGCGTGCACGGCCTCGCCGTCCGCGCCGTCAAATTCCGCGCAAAAGCCCTGCTCCCGCACGAATACTTCCTCGCGGATGCGCCGCGCCTCTTCGGGCAGGCTGCCGTAAAAGGCGGCGCGCACCTCTCCCGCAAGAGGGCTCTCCCCGGGTACGGCGCCCGGGTCGCATCGCGTAAACTTCTCTGTGTTCTCCTTCATGGCAAACAGTATAGCACGCCCGCCCCCTTCCGCGCAACCTTTCCCGCGCGGCGGGGGCTTTTTTTTGTTTCGCCGTACCTTTTTTTGCTCTCCCGCATACGATGGTACTGATTTTCTTTTGCGGGAGGGCAGGGGTGGAATATACGGTCATTTCCCCCGCGCAGGTCACGCTGGCGGAGGGCGTACGGGTGGGGAGGGGTGCGCTGCTGTACCCGAACAACGCCGTGCTGGGCGAAAGCGAGGTGGGCGCGGGCACGGTGCTCTACCCCGGAAATATCGTCAGGGACAGCCGCGTGGGCGAAAACTGCGAGCTGACGGCGAGCGTGCTCGAGGGCGCGCAGGTGGGAGCCGGGTGCACGGTGGGGCCCTTCGCGCACCTGCGGCCGGGCGCGGAGGTCGGGGAGGGCTGCCGCATCGGCAACTTCGTCGAGGTCAAAAACGCCCGCATCGGCGCGGGCACGCGCGTGGCGCACCTCACGTACATAGGGGATGCGGAGGTGGGCGAAAACTGCAACATCGGCTGCGGCGTCGTCTTCTGCAACTACGACGGGCGTAAAAAAAGCCGCACCGTCGTGGGGAAAAACTGCTTTATCGGCAGCAACGTCAACCTCGTCGCGCCCGTCGAGATCGGCGAGGGCAGCTACATCGCGGCGGGCACCACCGTCACCGAGAGCGTGCCGCCCCGCTCCTTCGTCATCGGCAGGAGCAGGCAGGGCAGCAGCGAAACGCTCGCGCGGCGGTTTTTCGGAGGGGGGAAATGAGTAAATATTTCGGCACAGACGGCATCCGCGGCATCGCGGGGGAGGAGCTGACCGCGCGCACTGCTTTCGCGCTGGGCAACGCGCTGTGCCGTCTCAGAAAGCGCCCCCTCGTCGTCGCGGGGCAGGATACGCGCACCTCCTCCGACATGCTCTCCCTCGCCCTCGCCGCGGGGGTCACGGCGGGGGGCGGGAGGGTGCTGCGCGGCGGCGTCCTGCCCACGGCGGCGGTCGCCTATTTCGTGCGCCGCTGCGGGGCGGATTTCGGCGTCGTGGTCAGCGCTTCGCACAACCCCGCGCCCTACAACGGGCTGAAGGTGTTCGACGGCGACGGCTTCAAGCTGAGCGAAAGGCTGGAGGAGCGCGCGGAGAAGTACTTTGACGAGTACGCCTTTGCCCCCGCCCTCGCCTGCGGGCGGTGCGCGCAGCTGCCGCTGCGGGGCGGGTATGTCGACTTTCTCGCCTCCTGCTGCCCCGCACCCCTCGCGGGCAAGACCTTCGTGCTGGACTGCGCGAACGGCGCGGCGGGGGAGTTCGCGCCCCGCGCCTTTCAGAAGCTGGGTGCGCGGGTCGTCGTCCTCTCCCGCGGCAGGAACGGCGCGAAGATCAACCTGCGCTGCGGGGCTCTCCACCCCGCCCGCATGGCGCGCGCGGTGAAGGAGTGCGGCGCGGACGCGGGCTTTGCCTATGACGGCGACGCCGACCGCGTCATCGCGGCGGACGAGAAGGGGAACATCGTGGACGGAGACCGCATCCTCTGCGTCCTGGCGGCAGACCTGGCGGCGCGGGGCGGGCTGCCCGGCATGCTCGCGGTGGGCACGGCGCACACGAACACGGGCGCGGAGCGCTGGCTGGCGGCGCGCGGGATAAGACTGCTGCGCACGGACGTGGGCGACCGCTACGTATCCGAACACATGCGCCGCACGGGCGCGGCGATCGGGGGCGAGCAGTCGGGGCACGTCATCCTCTCCGCCTTTTCCACGACGGGAGACGGCATCCTCACCTCCCTGCGGCTGGCGGGGCTCGCCGCGCGGGAGAAGCTCTCTTCGCTCGCCGCGGTGCCGCTGCTGCCCCAGTGCACGCTCGGCGTGCGCGTCAGAGACAAGGTGCGCGTGCTGGGCAGCGAGGGGGTGCGCGCCGCCGCAGAGCGGGCGGGCGCGGAGGCGGAGAGGCTGGTCGTGCGCGCCTCGGGCACGGAGCCCGTCATCCGCGTCTTTGCGGAGGCGGAGAGCATGCGCGCGGCATCCGCCGCGGCCGAGGCGGTGCGCGCGGCCATTTTAAAGGAGGAGGGGTAGGGTATGTGCGGCATCGTCGCCTGTTTTTCGCGGGAAGATTGTTACGGAAAATTGCTCGCCGCCCTCAGGCGGCTGGAATACCGCGGCTACGATTCGGCGGGCATCGCCCTGCTGTCGGCGGCAGGCCTTTCCGTCCGCAAGCGGGCGGGCGGGGTCGGAAACCTCGCGGGGCCGCCCCTCCCGGGCGAGACGGGCATCGGCCACACCCGCTGGGCGACGCACGGCGCCCCGACGGACGTCAACGCGCACCCCCACGTGTGCGGCAAATTCGCCGTCGTGCACAACGGCATCGTCGAAAATTTCGCGCAGCTGAAGGCGGAGCTCATCGCCAAAGGGGAGACCTTCCGCTCGGAGACGGACAGCGAAGTCATCGCGCACCTCGTCGCGCGGGCGTACGAAGGGGACTTTTTTGCCGCCGTCGCCGCGGCGTGCGGGCAGCTTCGCGGCAGCTACGCCGTCGCCGTGCTCTGCACCGACCGCCCCGGAGAGATCGTCTGCGCCCGCAGCGGCAGCCCCCTCGTCGCCGGGTGCGCGGGCGGGGCGCTGTACGTGTGCAGCGACGTGCCCGCCCTCGGGGAGGACGCCTGCTTCTGCGCCGCGCAGGACGGCGAGTTCATCCGCATCGAAGGGGGCGTCATCCGCTTCTGCGGCCGCGACGGGCGCGAGATCCCCAAAACATTCACGCGGGCCTCGGGCGGGGGATGCGCGGAGGCGTCTGCCGCGGGCAGCTTTATGGAGCGGGAGATCGGCGAGATCCCCGCCGCGCTCTCCCGCACGCTGGAGGGGCTGCGCGATTTCGACTTTGCCCCCTGCGCCCGCGCCATGCGCGGGGCAAAAAATATCTTCGCCGTCGCCTGCGGCTCGGCGCTGCATGCCGCCCTCGCCTTCAAGGATGCCGCCGAGGAGGAGGCGGGCGCGCCCGTGCTCTGCTTTTCTGCCTCCGAATTCCGCAGCCGGGCGCCGCTCGCGGGCAGGGGAGACCTCGTCGTCGCCGTCAGCCAGAGCGGGGAAACGGCGGATACCCTCGGCGCGGTGCGCCTCGCGCGCAGCCGCGGCGCGTACGTGCTCGCCGTCACAAACGTCGCGCATTCCTCCCTCGCGGGGGAGGCGGACCTCGCCGTGTTCATGCGCGCGGGGCCGGAGGTCGCCGTCGCCGCCACAAAGAGCTACAACTGCCAGCTCCTGTGCCTGTACTACATCGCGGCGCAGCTGTGCTATTACCGGAAGGACCGCTTTCCCTCCTATTTCGGCGAGCTGTTCCGCCTGCCGGAGGCGGCGCGCGCGGCGTTTTCCGCCTTTTCCGCCGCGGAAGAGATCGCCCGTGCCTTCCGCGACGCCCCCGCCATGTACTTTATCGGCAGGGGCAAAGAGGCGCGCACGGCGGCGGAGGGAGCCCTCAAAGTGAAGGAGATCGCCTATCTCTTTGCAGAGGGGCTGCCCGCGGGCGAATTGAAGCACGGCCCCCTCGCGCTGGTGGAGGAGGGGTTCCCCGTCGTCGCCCTGTCCACCTCCCGCGCGCTCCTGGCGAAAATGGCGGGCGCGCTCGCCGAAGTGAAGGCGCGCGGTGCGCGCGTCGCCCTCCTCTCGCAGTACGAGGAGGCGCTCGCCGACCCCGCCGTCGACTTCCCCGTGCGCCTGCCCGCCCTCTGCGAGCGGCTGATGCCCGTCCTCTCCGTCATCCCGCTGCAACACCTCGCCTGCCGCCTCTGCCTGCTGCGCGGCTTCGACCCCGACCGCCCCCGCAACCTCGCCAAGAGCGTGACGGTGGAATAGGGGGAGGGATTTGGCCCCCTCGGTCGCCTGCGGCGACAGCTTCCCCCCGGGGGCCTTGTATGGAGGGCTTGCGGCACCCGTTTGCGCAAAATCTTTTCCAAAAAAAGGAGGGGCGGCGCATCCTGCGATGCGCCGCCCCGTTATCGTGTTTTTCGGATCAGAGGGTGGGGACTTCTTCGCCGCCGTCGAAGAGGTACTGCGCGATCTTCACGTCCGCATTGGCGTCCTTGCAGTACCAGTCGGCGCCGATCTTCTTCGCATAGTCGGCGTTGAGCACGGCGCCCCCGACCATGATGCGGCAGGCGGGGCAGCGGGCGCGCAGCAGGCGCACCGTCTCCTCCATGGCGGGCACGGTGGTCGTCATCAGCGCGGACAGGCCGCACAGCCGGATGTCCTCCGCCTCGCAGCGGGAGACGATCTCTTCGGGCGGCACATTCTTCCCAAGGTCGATGACCGTATACCCGTAATTTTCCAGCACCGTCTTTGCGATGTTCTTGCCGATGTCGTGCACGTCTCCCCTGACCGTCGCCATGACGATCTTTCCGCGCTCCGCCGCGCCCGCGGGGAGGCGCTTTTTCACCTCGTCGAAGCACAGCTTCGCGCTCTCCGCCGCGGCGATGAGCTGGGGCAGGAACAGCGTGCCCTTCTCGTAGGCGTCGCCCACCTCGTTGAGGGCGGGGATGAGGTACCCGTCGATCAGCTCGAGGGGCGGGATGCTTTCCAGCATCTTCGCGGCGATGCCGCCCGCCGCGTGCAGCCCCTTGCGGATGGCGCGGAAGATGTCCTCCTCGCGCCCCTCCTCCTTCGCCTGCGGGGCGGAGGAGGAGAGGGTGGTCACAGTCTTTGCGTTTGCATACGCCTCCGTGTACGCCGCGCAGGCGGGGTCCTGCCCCGAAAGCACCCTGTACGCCGCCACCGCCGCCATGTTTTCGGGCAGATTGGGGTTGAGGATGGGGCAGTCCAGCCCCGCGAACAGCGCCGCGGTCAGAAAGGCGGTGTTGACGGCGGAGCGGTTGGGCAGCCCGAAGGAGATGTTGCTGACGCCGAGCACCGTCTTGCAGCTCGAATAGCGCTTGATGTGGGAGAGGGCTTCCAGCGTCTCCTCTGCCTGCCGCTGCTCTGCGCTCACGGTGAGGGTGAGGCAGTCGATGTAGATGTCCTGCTGCGGGATGCCGTACTCCTTGCAGGCGCGGATGATCTTGCCCGCGATCTCGATGCGGTCCTCCGCCGTCTTCGGCACGCCGCGTTCGTCCACCGTCAGGCCGACCACCGCGGCGCCGTACTTTTTGACGATGGGCAGCACGGCGTCCAGCACCTTTTGCTCGCCGTTGACGGAGTTGACGATCGCCTTGCCGCAGCAGGCGCGCAGCGCCGCTTCGATCGCCTCGGGCTTGCCGCAGTCGATCTGCAGGGGCAGGTCGCACACCGCCTGCACCTCCTTCACGAGGCGGGGCAGCACGTCTGCCTCGTCCAGCTCGGGCAGGCCGGCGTTGACGTCGAGGATGTCTGCGCCCGCCTCCGCCTGCTCGATCGCCTGCGCCTGCACGAAGGCGTAGTCTTTGGAGAGCAGCGCCTGTTTCATCGCCTTTTTGCCGGTGGGATTGATGCGCTCGCCGATGACGCGCACGCCGTCCACGAATACCGCCCTTGTCGCCGAGCACACGCAGGCGCGGGGCGGGCAGGCGCGCGGCACGGGGGGCG
The DNA here is from genome assembly GCA_949297575.1 of uncultured Bacillota bacterium. GTDB lineage: Bacteria > Bacillota > Clostridia > Christensenellales > Borkfalkiaceae > Borkfalkia. The sequence continues at coordinate 65,350 of CASFTB010000001.1, forward strand.
CGGCGTCCGCGAGGGCGCGCAATTTTTCAATGTAGGCCGGGGTGGTGCCGCAGCAGCCGCCGACGATGCGCACCCCCTCTCTGAGGAAGGTCTCATACGACTTCGCGAAGGCCTCCGCGCTCACGTCGTAGTGCATGTCCGCGTCGGGCAGCCCCGCGTTCGCCTGTACGATGACGGGTTTGGGCGTGTTTTCGAGGATGGTGCGCACGATGGGCAGCAGCTTGTCCGGCCCCAGCGAGCAGTTCACGCCCACCGCGTCCGCGAGGGGGGTGGCGGTGACGGCATAGCAGACGGGATCGACGCCCGCGAAGGTGCGGCCGTTCTCTTCGAATGTCATCGAGCAGATGACGGGCAGGTCGCTGTGCTCGCGGGCGGCAAGGCAGGCGGCGCGCAGCTCCTGCAGGTCCGCCATGGTCTCGAAGAGGATGACGTCCGCGCCCTCCTTTCCCGCCTCGATCTGGCGGGCAAAGGCGGCGTACGCCTCCTCGAAGGTGAGGGTGCCCATCGGTTCGAGCAGCCTGCCGAGCGGGCCGATGTCGAGGGCGACGAATTTATCCTTCCCCGCCTCCCGCCGCGCCAGGTCCACGCCCGCGCGGATGAGCCGCGCCGAAAGCTCGCGCGAGCCCGCCTTCAGTTCGTTCGCGCCGAAGGTGTTCGCCGAGATGACGTCTGCGCCCGCTCTGAGATAGTCGCGGTGGACGGAGGCGACGATGTCGGGCGCGTCGATGTTCAGCCGTTCGGGCAGGGTGCCGACGTTTTTGGCGCGCTGCTGGAGCAGCGTGCCCGCCGCGCCGTCGAACACGACCGTGTTTTTTTGCAGGAATGTTCTGAAATCCATGGTGCGTTTACTCCGTTTTGCGGAATGCGCAGCCCGCGTTCTTGCAGGCGGCGCACTTATGCGCGCAGCGCTCCGGCGCGCGTTCGGGTGCGTAGGGGATGGAGGAGATGCCGATGACCGCCGTCACCGATTTGCGCGGCGTGAGCAGGAAGCTCTCGTCGCAGCACAGCCCCAGCCGCGCGTCCGTGCGCAGCAGCGCGCAGATCTCCCGCTGCGCCTCGAGGGGGAAGTCTCCGTACCCGCAGGAAAAGCGGGCGGTGAGCAGGGTGGGGCAGCTTTTTTGCAGGTCGCCGCACACGTCGTCGCAGTAACTCTCCACGGCGCAGCTGCACGCGGTGTCGAAGAGCAGGGCGGCGTGCGCGCTCGTGCGCGAGAGCTTTGCCAGCTCCCGCTCGGGCGCGGCGCCGATGGTCGCCGCCATCAGATAGACTTCGCCGCAGCCCGCAAGGTGGGCGCGGATGTCCTCCCCTTCGAGGACGAATCCCGTGCCCTCCAGCTCGAAACGGGGGGTCAGGGCGAACCTGCGCACCGCCGAGCGGGCGTCGCTCAGCGCGAGGGCGCGCTTTGCCGCCTCGTCCAGCTTCTGCGCGAACGCCTCGTCCGTCTCCTGCCCCTTCCAGCCGAGATAGCGCAGAAATTCGTCACGGTCTACCCGCATCGTTCCCTCCGTTGACCTCCGCGAGCACGGGCGCGAGCGCGGAGGCGATGCGCCTTGCGACCTGTGCGTTGTTCATCACGTACAGGTGGATGCCGCGCACGCCCGCCGAAAGCAGGTCGATCGCCTGTTCGGTGGCGTAGGCGATGCCCGCCTCCATCAGCGCGTCCGGCTTGTCGTAAAAGCGCGAGATCATGCGCGAGAGCCGTGCGGGGATCTTTGCGCCCGAGAGGGCGATGATGCGGTCGACGTGGCTCTTTTTGACGAGGGGCATGAGCCCCGCCTGCACGGGCACGGCGACGTTCGCCGCGGAGAGCAGCTCTTCGAAGCGGTAAAAGTCTTCGTTTTCGAAAAACAGCTGCGTGTTGAGGTGGGAGACGCCCGCGTCTACTTTCTCTTTCAGGTGGCGGATGTCCGTGGGCAGGTCGGGGCTTTCGGGGTGCCCCTCGGGGTAGCACGCCCCCGCGATGTCGAAGCCGCCCTCGGCGCGGATGAAGCGCACGAGGTCTGCCGCGTAGCGGAAGCGCCCGCTCTCCTTCGCGCCCTCGATGCGGTCGCCGCGCAGGGCGAGCACGTTTTCGATGCCCGCACCGCGCAGCCCGGCGAGCGTCGCCTGCACGTCGGCGCCCTCGGCGTGGATGCAGGTGACGTGCGCGAGGGGTTCGACGCCGCAGCGCCTGACCAGCTCGGCGATCTCGCAGGTGCGCGCATTGCCCGAGCCGCCCGCGCTGCACGTCACCGAAATGTAGTCGGGGCGGAGCGCGGAGAGCTCCTCGATGGTGCCGCGCACCGCCTCGGTGCCGGCGTCTTTTTTGGGGGGGAAGATCTCGAAGGAGAGCAGCGCCCTCTTCTTTTCAAACATCTGAGAAATTTTCATGGAATGCCCCGCCCGCGCTCCTTCGCGCAGCTTTTTCTGCGCCCGCGCGGTCTCTTTTTTATTATTATACCGTAATTTGAAAAAAGGTGCAAGAAAAATGTCTTTTTTTCGGGGGCGCGTTCTGAATTAATTTTGCGGCGCATACAATGGAAGCACAAACAACCAAGAGCGGAGGAAATCGCCATGAGTGAAACCATCGACTATGCGGAGATGCTCGAGATCCCCGTGAGCACTCTCAACGTCACGAAAAAGAAGGGGAAAAGGCGCCGCGCCGCCGAGGACCTGAAAGAGCAGGTCGTCGAGAGCGTCAACGAGCGGCTGGAAGCGCCCGCGGGCGGGGAGGAGGCGCAGCCCTTCGGCGAGGCGCGCATCGCGGAGGGGGAAAACGTCGTCGACTACGGCGCGCCCGAACCCGCGCCCGAAAAGCCGCGCGCGCGATTTTTCGAAGGCAAGGTGCTCATCGCGGAGTTTATCGCCGTATGCGCCCTGTGCGCGACCATTTTGCTGACCAACCTCTTTTGGGAAAACAGCGCCATCAACACCTTTTTCCGCGGGCTGGTCGCGGAAGAGACGCCCGCCGCCGCGGAGGATGACCGCGCGTATTCCGAGCTCACCCTCGGCTCCGTTGTCTCAGACGGCGTCACCTGCGCCGTTTCGGATACGGGCGAGCTGACCTTCACCGCCGCGTGCAGCGTGTACGTGCCCTACGGCGGCACGGTGCAGCGCGTCGCCGAAGAGAACGGGCTGTACACCGTCGAAGTGGAGCACACCTCCTCCTTCACCTCCGTCATCACGGGGCTGACGTATGCGTACGTCGCCGCGGGAGACGAGGCGTTTTCCACTATCCCCGTCGGTTATTCGGACGGCTCTTCCGCCGTCTCCGTCTCCATGTACGACGCGGGTTCTCTCATCAGCGCCTATTCGCTGGACGAGAACAACGACATCGTCTGGAATGTGTAAAGCGCCTGAGCGCCGGCGCGGAGCGGCCCGCGCGCCGCGGGCGCGAAGGCAGCGGAAAGAGGGGCGGGTCACGGTCTCCGTGCACCCGCTCTTTTTCGCGCTCGGGGCCTATTGCCTGTTCGCGGGGAGCTTTTTCGCCTTCCTCGCCGTCACCGTCGCTGCGGTCATACACGAGTGCGGCCACGCCTTTTACGCCGCGCGCATCGGCTGCCGCCTCGCGCGGCTGCGGCTTTTGCCCTGCGGCGCCGTCGCAGAGGGGAACATCGACGGCATTTCCCTCGCCGACGAGATCCGCCTCGCCCTCGCCGGCCCCGCCGTCAACGCCGCCTGCGCCGCCGCCTTCGTCGCCCTGTGGTGGCTGTTCCCGGAGGCCTACCCCTATACCGAAACGGCGTGCTATGCCTCCGCGACCCTCGCTGCGGTGAACCTTTTGCCCGCCTACCCCCTCGACGGCGGCCGCGTCCTGTTCTGCATCGCCGCCAAGAGGAAGGGGGAGCGCTTTGCGCGCGCCTTGTGCTCGGTCACGGGCAAGCTGTTCGGGCTCGCCTTTTTCGGCCTGTTCGTCGCGGGGCTGTTCATCGCGCCCAATCCGTCGCTGCTGTTTTTCTCCCTCTTCCTCCTCCTGGGCGGCGTCGGCGCGCGCGACTGCCGCTACGAGCGCATCCGTTTCGATTTTTCACGCGAGCTCTCGCGCGGCGCGCCCGTCCGCCGCATCGCCCTCTCCGAGCGCGCCACCTTCAAGCGCGCGCTCTCCTTTCTCGAGCGGGGCACGCTCGCCGAGTTCGAGATCTTTTCGGAAGGGGGAGACTATCTCTGCACGCTCACGCAGGCGGAGCTGTGCGAGCTGCTCTCTTCGGCGGGCATCTACGAGCCGCTCTCCTCGCGCCTGCGCGGAAAGGAGGGGGCGGCGGAAGATTTTTCGGGGCGCGTCCCTTAAAAATTGCGAAAAAAGCGAAAAAAATTTGCGGTCCCCCCTTGCAAAGAGAGCCGTTTTGTGGTAAAATAAGACAAATATGCGCAAGCGGTGCCCTTCCCCGAACGAAGCGCTCCCTCTGCGGGCAGCCGGCGCTCTTTCCTACGTACTATTTTATCGGAGCCGCCCCGCCCGGCGGGTGCGGCGCGTCGAGTTTTTTTATGCACAAGGATATGTTTTTCGACTACTTCGGGGAGGACTGCTTTGCGGCCGTCACCGAAGACGGCAAGCTGGCCGAATTCCATCTCGATTCGAACAGCTCTACCGAGATCGCGGGCAACATCTACAAGGGCCGCGTCGTCAACGTGCTGGACGGCATGCAGGCGGCGTTCGTCGCCTTCGGACAGGAAAAGAACGGCTACCTCTACGCGGGGGATATCCCCGTCGAGGGGGAGCTGCCGCCCCCGACGGAGCGCCGCCTCAACGTGCGCGCGGGCGACGAGGTGATGGTGCAGGTAGCGAAGTCTCCCATCGGCACAAAGGGGGCGCGGCTCTCCATGTGCCTCTCCTTTGTGGGCAAAAACCTCATTTTTCTGCCCACGTCCGACTTCTGCGCCGTCTCGCGCAAGATCACCGACCCCGCCGTGCACGACAGCCTGCTGCAATTTGCGCAGAAGCTGAGCGCGGAGGGGGGCGGCTTCGTCGTGCGCACGAACGCTGTCAACGTCCGCTTCCCCGAACTGCGCGTGGAGGCAAAGTACCTGCGCGGGCTGTATGCCGCGACGCGCGCGGCGTACGAGGACGCCTCGGTGGGGGATATGGTCTACCGCGACGCAGACGTGCACGTGCGCCTGCTGCGCGACTTCGACCTGGCGTCCATCGACAATATCTATATCGGTGACGAGGTCGCCTACCGCCACGTGGAGACGGTGCTGCGCCGCACCCGCTGGAAGGGCAAGCTCGTGCCGTACCGCGGCGCGCGCGAAATGTTCGAATACTACGGGCTGGAAGAGCAGGTGTACCGCATCATCAGCCCCCGCGTCCCGCTGGCGAGCGGCGCCTACCTCGTGTTCGACCGCACCGAGGCGCTCACCGCCATCGACGTGAACACGGGCAGGTTTACGGGTGAAACGGGGCTGGAAGAGACGGTGTTCTCCACCAACCTTCTCGCCGCGCGCGAGATCGCGCGGCAGGTGCGCCTGCGCAACATCGGCGGCATCGTCGTCGTGGATTTCATCGACATGACGAGCGAAGAGCACCGCGCCGCCGTCGTGCAGGAGCTGGAAAAGTGCCTGCGGGAAGATCGCGCCAAGTGCAGCGTCTCGCCCATGACCGAGCTCGGGCTCGTGCAGTTCACGCGCAAAAAGGTCAAAAAGGACAACGTCGCCGTGCTCACCAAAAAGTGCCCCTATTGCAGGGGCGCCGGCAGGATCCTCTCCGATTCTTACCTCGCCTTCCGCATCCAGATCGCCATCAAGAAGTGCCTCGCCGCGGGGTACGAGAGCGTCATCGTCGAGCTCAACGCGGGGCTCGCCGCCTATATCGCGGGCGAGCGGAAATTCGGGCGCACGGTCAAACGCGAGTGGGGGGGCAAGCGCATCTACCTCGTCCCGCACAAGACCTTCCACGAGGAATATTTTACCGTAAAGGGGGACAACGCCCCCGTGCTCACCCTGCCGGAAACGGCGGTGCTGCTGTACTGAAAGGGAACTTTGCCCCGCAAAGCGGGCGCAGGACGCATCCCCCGCCGCCTCACAGAGGCGACGGGGGAACTTTTTGTAAAAATACGGCCGTAACGCGGCCGTTTTTTTGTTTACATCTTGAAAAGCCGCCTTTGCTCTGCTATACTGTAAGGGAAAAAAGGCGCGGCATGCCGTGCGGAAGAAAGTTTTTTGTGCGTTGAGATCGCCCGTTTGTGCGATGGCGCCGTCAGGGAGGAGAAGATGATTTATAATGGCAGAGAGACAGGAATCTTATACAGTGAGGGAAGGATGAATTACAGGATCGCCGTCGTGGACAACGAAGTGAAGTATTCGCAGGAGCTGTGCGCCCTTTTGGAGAAGTATGCGGCCGCGCACGGGCTCACCGTAAAGATCGACGTCTTCCGCGACGGAGACGAGATCACGGAAAAATACAGCTGCGAATACGACATCATCTTCCTGGATATCCGCATGGACCGCCTGAACGGGATGGAGACGGCGAAGTATATCCGCCGCTACGACAAGGAGGTGCTGCTGATCTTCCTCACCAATTTTTCGCAGTTCGCGATACAGGGTTACGAGGTGGACGCCGAGGCGTACATGCTCAAGCCCGTCGACCCCGCCGCGCTCGAGCGCGTCCTCGCCAAGGCCTTCCGCAAGGCGGAGGACAGAAAGGCGAGCTTCGCCTTCTTTACGGCGGAAAACGCCATCGTGCGCATCCCCGTCGAGGAGATCCGCTACGTGGAGAGCTTCCGCCACAAGATGCTCGTGCACGCGGGGCCGGAGTCGTACAGCATCTGGATGTCCATGGCGGACATCGAAAAGAAGCTGAACGGGTACGGCTTCGTTCGGTGCAACCGCAGCTATATCGTCAACCTGAATTATGTGGAAAACGTGAACAAGAGCCGTATCCTCCTGGAAGGCGGCGTCTACATCAGCGTCGGCGCCGTCTACAAACAGGCGTTCATGGACGCCTTCGTCAAGTTTATGCGCTGAAGGGTATGAATACGTATATCTTTGAATTCATGATCTGGCTGCTGGCGGCGGAGCTGATCTTTTCCAAGGGGTTCCCGCACCGCAAGCGCTTCGTATTGCGCGCGGCCTGCGGCGGCTGCGGCCTTGCCGCCGTCGCCGTGATCCTCACGGCGACGCTGCTCGCGATCGACTTTACAAGCTATTACGTCGCCTATCTCGTCGTGATGCTGCTGGTCGTGACGGCGTACATCGCGCTGTGTTACGACGTCAAGATCTTTCCGCTGCTGTACATCTTCGCCGGAGGGTACGCAGCGCAGCACATTTCGTACAGCTTGTTCCGCATCTGCCTCTATGCCTTCAAAGACAGGTTGGCGGGGATCTGGGCGTGGTACCTGGTGGAATATGCCTGCATCGTGGCGACCTACCTGTTTATTTATTTTGTCTTTGTGCACAACAAGGTGCGCAACGTCGTCTACCGGAAGGACAAAAAGGCCTTTTTTATCTCCCTCTTTATCCTCTTCGTCAACCTGATCCTCAGCGACATCACGACCAACCACGGCGAGCTCGACCCCTTCCTCGCCAACGTGGTCTGCAAGCTGTACGCCATTGCCTGCTGCATCCTCTTGATCCTGCTCGAAAACGGGTACTTCCGCGAAAACCGCCTGCAATACGAAAAAGAGATGGTCAGCTATATGTATAAGGAGAGAGAACACCAGTACGACCTCTCCGTCGAAAACATCAAACACATCAACATCAAGCTGCACGATATCCGCCACCAGCTGCGGGCGCTCAAAACGATGGGAGAGCACTCGGAGGAGCGCGAAAAGTACGTCTCCGATCTGGAAAAGTCTGTCACGCTCAGCGGCTGCATGATGAATACCGGCAACCGCGACGTAGACATCATCCTCACGGAAAAGATGCTCTACTGCAACCAGAACGGCATCCGCCTGAACGTGAACGTCGAAAACGGCGGCGTGCTCGGCTTCATGGAATCGCTGGATATCTACGCCCTTTTGGGCAACGCGCTGGACAACGCCATCAACAGCGTCAGGGGAGAGGAGAGGGCGGAAGCGGCGGGGCGATCGCCCCGCCGCTTCCGCTCTCTCCGGCCGCCGTGGGCACCGGAGCGGGCCGCGGGACGAAGAAGGGCGAACGCACAGAGACCGCGAATAAAAATTTTCCGCGGGTATTGCAATTGCCGGAAGAATGTGTTATAATGCAAAGACAGGGGCCCCTGTCTTTTTGGCATTTCAATGCCAAAAAGATGTCTGTTCACAGCTTCATGAACGGGGCAGGGACACGATCTTACGTCGGGGAGAAAGCTCATTATGTGGGAAAAAATGGCAAGTTACTATACGATCGTCTTTCAATGGTCGCATGCCCTGCAGCTCCTGTTCGTGGCGGCGGCCATCGTCTGCGTGCTCACGCCCCTCAGGGCGGAGAGGCGCGCGCTGCTCATCGGGCTCGCGCAGCTGGCGGGCGTGTTTGTGGCCTGTGTGCTGTCTGAAACGGTCTTTTTCGGGCTCGCCGGGTATGCGCGTGCGCTCGGCGGCATGTGCTTCCCGCTCGCGCTGCTCGTGGTCATCGCCGTCTATTCCGTCTTTTTCTGCCGCTTCTATGCGCGGATGCGCGTCATCGTGACCTGCACGCTGTATGCGGCGATGGTCACTGTTACCGTCTATATCTCGCAGCTGACGCAGCTCTTCACCTTCCCCAACGACGTCACTCTCGAGATCACCGCCGTCGCCGTCAACCTCCTGATCCTGCTGTTTGCCGCGTTCTTTGTCCGCTTCCCGATCTCCAGGTTTACCGATATCCCCGGGGGGAGCGCCGTGCTCGTATCCGCCAGCTCCGTCACGGTCGTGGCGTCCGTCTTTATCAATTACGTGCTGATGTCCTCCGTCCTGAACGATTTCGCGGCGCACCGCGTGGGCATGATCTACACATTCATCGCTGGCGTGGTCATGTACATCATGATGCTCGTCACCTACCTGCTCATCAACATCATCTGCCAGCGCAACGAGCAGGTCCTGGAATTGCAGACGCAGAGGAAGATGGCGGAGGCGGACGAAAAGATGCTCGGCATCACCCAAAAGAGCATCGCCGACCTGCGCCTTCTGCGGCACGACATCAAAAACCGCTACTCGTATATGTCACTTCTGATCGACAACGGGCAGTACGATGAGCTGAAAGAATATTTGCAGAGCATGTGCGACGAGATCGTGCCATCCCTCGCTGTGATCGACTGCGGCAACAGGACGGTCACGAACATCCTCAACATGGAAAAGGCGAAGGCGGAGGCGCGCGGCATCCGCATGGAGGCGGAGCTGAACGTTCCGCCCGTCCTGCCGTTTAAGGATACAGACCTGTGCTCCGTCTTTTCCAACCTCATCGACAACGCCATCGAGGCGTGCGAATCCGCCGATGCGGAGAACAGAGACATCCGCGTGCGCGTCTCCATCCTGCAGGAGTACCTCTATATCGGCGTCATGAATCCGCTGCCCGCGGGCCGCTCGCGGGAAGAGGCGTTGGAGCTGAAAACGACCAAGCGCGACGCCGCGAGCCACGGCTTCGGCACCAAGATCGTCCGCAGGATCGCCGCCTTCTACAACGGGTACGTCACGTACTCCGAACAGAGCGGCTGGTTCATCGCCGAAGTCATGCTCGACATGATGCAGAGACGTGAAGGAGGGGAAAACGATGTATCGGTTTGCGGTATGTGACGACGAAGAAGTCGCCCTCTCGGCCATCTCGGGCGCCCTCGTCAACGTGTTTGAAAAGAACCGCGCGGAGGTCTCCGTGCAGACCTTCGCGCCCTCGCCCGACCTCTTCGAAAAGCTGACGTCGGAGTACTTCGACGCCGTGTTTTTAGACATCAACATGCCCAAATGCGACGGCATCGAGCTGGGCAGGCGCCTGAAAGCGCAGCGCCAGAACATGGACATCGTCTACGTTTCCAGCGCGGAGGAGCGCGTGTTCGAATCGCTCAGCGTCCATCCCTACGGCTTCGTGCGCAAGAGCAGCTTTCTCAAAGACATCGCGGGCATCGCCAAAATGTACATCGCCGAACACGGCGACAAAGAGAGCCCCATGCTCGAGCTCAAGCTGCACGGCTCCATCCTCAGCCTGAAGACGGCGGACATCCTCTACGTCGAATCTATACGCGATTATCAGTACATCTATCTGTTGGGGAAAACCGAGCCCGAAAAGGTGCGCCTGACCATGGATACGATAGAGAGCCAGCTCTCCCCGCACGGTTTTATCCGCGCGCACAAGGGGTACCTGGTCAACTACCATTATATCCGGCGCATCGACGCGGCGGATATCATCCTCACTTCGGGCGTGCGCGTCCCCGTCAGCAAACGGAAGTTGCAGCAGGTGCGCGAGGAGTATATGGAACTCAACCGCCGTCACAGCGTTTTCCGCCTCAAATGAAGGGCGGGGCCCGCTGTTCCGCTGCCGGCAATATTTTAAAGAGAAGCGGCGCCCCCGCGCGTTTGAACGCGCGGGGCGCCGCTTTTTTCGGGAGAGCTGTCTGCACGGAGATATCCGCGCTTTTTTCGTTCCACGAACGGGGCGATTTATACGTTCGTCGATAAAAACCTCCCGTTCGTCGCAGGGAGCAGGGGGAGTTGTCGCAATTGCCTGCCCGCTTGTCGCACCCCTATTGACCTTTTGCCGATTCCGTTTTATACTCTTGCGCGAAGGGAGAGATCCCCGAAAAATGAGCGCGGGAGGCAAGCTCCCGCGGAAAAAACAAGGAGGTTTGCGATGAGCAAAAAGAAGACAGCGGCAAAGTGCGGAAAACTTCTCGCAGTGCTGGGCCTGTGTGCTTCCCTCGGCGTGTCTACCGTTGCAGCCAATGCAGCGATGATGGCAGGGCAGGGGAACTACTACTCGGATTTCAGCACGATCGAAGAGCTGCAGGAAGCCGCAGCCGACCTCGGCGATCAGATCGCCGAAGAAGGCATCACCCTGTTGAAGAACAGGAACAACGCCCTTCCCCTGGAAGGCAACGAGTGGGTGAGCGTGTTCGGCGTCTCGTCCGACAGCATGATCGGCGGTTCCGAAACGGTCGCACAGGCACTCGAGAACACGGGCTTCCGCGTCAATCAGACTTTGGTCGATTACTATGAAGCCACGAACACTTCTTCCGGCGGCGGCATGCCCGGCATGGGCTCCAGCGAGATCGGCAACGAAAAGACGGCGAAAGATTTCACGCAGGTCGTCAAGAGCAGCCTGAACCTGTACAGCGACGTGGGCGTCATCGTCCTCGCGCGTGACGGCGCAGAGGGCTCCGACCTGAAGATGAAGACGGACGAAGTCGAAGACAACAAATATAAGGGAGAGGCCAAGGCAGCGCACAAAGACCTCTATACGGACGAGGACGGCAAGGAATACAAGCACTATCTGCAGCTGACCGAATCCGAAGAGGAGCTCATCTCCTACGTCGAGAGCGTCTGCGACAAGGTCGTGGTCGTGCTCAACACCTCCAACGTCCTCGAGAGCGCTGATCTGCAGAACGATGACGAGATCGACGGCATCTTCTGGATCGGCAGGACGGGCGACAACGGCCTTGACGCCCTTGGCCGCATCCTCAACGGCACCGTCAGCCCCTCCGGCAGGACGGTAGACATCTGGACGGCGGACCATACCGCGGATCCTACCTGGGTGAATTACGCCACGGGCGAACAGCTGGACGACGTCAAGATCGGCGGCGAAGGTGACGATGCGGACGAGCTTGCCGGAGACAAGTATTTCGCGCAGGATTCTTCCGGCAACCACAACCGCTTCTATCAGAAAGTCGTAAACGAGGACGGCACCATCACCTACCGCGAATATACCCGCGGCACCAACGATAAGAGCGCGACGGACGGGCAGGGCGGTCAGAACCCGTACCGCAGCGGCCCCGACATGTTCGAAGGGTACGCCTTCACCATGTACGAAGAGGGCATCTACATGGGCTACCGCTACTATGAGACCGCCGCAGCCGAGGCAGCAGAAGGAAATTACAGCGGCTTTGATTATGAGAGTGCGGTCGTCTATCCCTTCGGCTACGGCCTCAGCTACACGACGTTCGAGTGGACTTACAATGCGGATCAGTCCGATCTGAGCGACTGGGGCAAGACGCAGGACGCCTACACCAACGACGGCACCCTGACCGTGTCCGTGACCGTCAAAAATACCGGCAACGTCGCGGGCAAGGACGTTGTGCAGGTCTACGGCCACGCTCCGTACATCGAGGGCGAGGTGGAGAAGTCCGAAGTCGTGCTCATCGGTTACGCCAAGACGGGCGTCATTCAGCCGGGCGAGAGTGAGACGGTCACCATCACCGTGAATATCCAGGACATCGCCTCCTTTGACGATTACGACAAGAACGATAACAAACACGCTACATACGAGCTGGATGCCGGCAGCGGATATGAGCTGCGCCTGCAGAAGAACTCGCATGATCTGGTCGAGGCGATCGAGCTTGCCGAGCTTAAAGAGGACATCATCCTCGACAAGGACGATTATTCCGGCAACACGGTAGAGGCGCTCTTCTCCGAAACGGACGACGCCTCCCTGTATGAAGAGTACAACTCCCTCGGCTTCGACCCCGCTACCCAGAAGAACATGCAGGAAGAGGGCAAGTTCAAGGAGATGACCCGCAGCAGCTTTGCGACCACCTTCCCCGACACCCACACGATGGAAGAGATGACCCGCAGCGACGAATGGTTCGCCTGGAGCATGGGCCGCGACCTGTACGTTGCGGATACCTCCATCTCCGTGGCGAAGGGCACGGGCGAGAACGGCAACGGCGTCATGACCATCGACCAGTTCGGCTACGATGAAGATGAGTCCGCTACCGCCACCAACCAGCAGCCTTGGGTCGTGAAGGCTTCCGAATTTGCCGATGGCGGCAAGTATGAAGGCTGGACGCAGGCAGCGAACGCCGAAGCGCAGAAGACCGACTCCGAAGACTGGATCATGTACTATGACATGCGCGGCATCGACCCGTACAGCACCGAAACGATTGCGGACGGCATGTTCAAGGGCATGACGGGCGTGCAGGCGTGGGAAAAGTTCATGAACCAGCTCACCTGGGAAGAACTCGTGATCGTCGTCAGCAACATCACCGAAAAGCAGCTTGACTCCGTCGGCGCTCCCAGGACGCCCGCGAACGACAGCCCGAAGAACCTCAGCAGCTCGTATGACTGGGGCGACGAGTGCCATATCGCCGCGACCTTCAACCCCGACCTCGCCAACAAGATGGGCACCATCGTCGGCAACGTTTCCCTGTTGAAGGATACCGGCTGGTACGGCCCTGCGATGAACACGCACCGCACGGCGTTCGGCGGCCGCAACAATGAATACTATGCAGAAGACGGCTACCTCGCAGGCACCATGGCTGCGGCGGCCGTGCAGGGCGCACAGTCCAAGGGCTGCGCGACCTACATCAAGCACTTTGCGATGAACGATCAGGAGACCGGCCGCGTGCGCTGCTCCTCCATCGCCACCGAACAGACGGCGCGCGAACTCTATCTCAAACCCTTCCAAATTGCAGCACAGGAAGGCAACAGCCAGCACCTGATGTGCAGCATGGGAAGCATCGGCGATATCCTCTTCGGCACCAACTACCAGGCAATGACTGCTCTCCTGCGCGACGAATGGGGATTCACGGGTATGACCGCGACGGACGCTTACAGCCCGCAGGTCGACAGCTGGCCCATCGATCTGATGAACCGCAGCGGTATGGACGCCGCCCTCGGCGATGCGGATACGAAGGGCGAAGGCTCCTCCGCGAGCAAGACCTACCTCGTCTCCGGCGAGTGGAATGCTTCGGAAGGCTACCTCGAAGTGAACGGCGAGGCAAGCTATACGCAGTGGTATAACGTGCGCAACAGCGCGACGCGCGTCCTCTATGCGAACGTCAACAGCAACTATGTGAAGAACGGCATCGATCTGTCCGCTTATACGGATAAGACGCTGGATGCCGCCACGCAGGGAGTAGAGTATGAAGCGAGCGTCGCCCTCGAAGGGCTGACGGCGGATACCGTTTCCTACACCGTGCAGGGCACCCTGCCCGCAGGGCTCTCCCTCGACAGCGCGACCGGCAAAATCAGCGGCACGCCCACCGAGGCAGGCACGAGCACCTTTACCGTGCAGCTGCTTGCGGAGAATTATCTCACGACGTCTGCAAAATTCACGGTCAACGTCAAATCCGCCTTCTATCTGGATGAGGGCGTCGACACGACGCTCGAAGTGGGCGAGAAATTCTTCAGCTACATCAACTCCGACACGATCAAGCTCGGAGACGACTTTGAAAAGATCGAGTACACCATCACCGAAGGCAGCCTGCCCACAGGCATCGTTCTGAAAGCAGACGGTTCGTTCGAGGGCACGGCCACCGAGGCGGGTACCTTCAACGTGACCATCCACGTCAAGGCGAGCAAGGAGAGCAGCGGCGGTCAGGGCGGCCCCGGCGGCTTCCCCGGCGGCTTCCCCGGCGGTGGCGGCGGCTTCCCCGGCGGCGATTCCAGCGGCGGCAACAACAACTCCGCGACCGAGCTCGATTATAAGCTGACCTTCGTCGTCACCGGCGAGACGGAAGAAGTCGCTCCCATCGCGATCAGCGAGGACGGCTACTGGGTGATCGACGGCGTCAAGACGGACGTCAAGGCTGCGGCGGAAACGCCGACCATCGAGATCGACGATGAGACCAAGCACTGGATCATCAACGGCGTAGACACGGGCGTCGTCGCCGAAGGCAAAGACGGCGCGGCCGGTCAGGACGGCCAGAACGGCCAGGACGGCGATGACGGCAAGGACGGCGAGTCCGGCGGCTGCGGCGGCGTCGTCGCGGGCGGCAGCCTCGCGCTGGCGGCCATCGTTCTCGCGGGCGGCGCGGCGCTTGCCGTAGCGCCGCGCTGGCGGCCATCGTTCTCGCGGGCGGCGCGGCGCTTGCCGTAGCGCTCCGCAAGAGGACGAACAAGTAAGATGCAGGTTTAAGCGCAAAGACTGATTTTTCCGTGAAGGAAAACACTCCGGTCATCAGCCGGGCGGGCGGCCGCGAGGCCGCCCTGCCCCGGTTGAATTTTTTAAAAGGGCAAGAGGTAATATTATGAAGATCAAAAAGTTACTGTGCGGGGTGCTTTCCCTGCTGCTGTGCCTTGCGTTCGTCGTTGCCTGCGCCCCCGGCGAGGGAGGCGGTGGCGGCATCAAGGTCACCTATGATTATAACTATGATGGCGCGCCCGAACCCAAGGTCGAGACCATCGAAGAGAGCGACGTTGCGCCCATGCCCGAAGATCCCGTTCGGGACAGGTATGAGTTCACGGGCTGGTATACAGATGCCGCCTGCACCACGGATTTTGACTTTGAAGAAGCTCTTTACGAGGATACGACCATCTATGCCGGCTGGGAGCTGGCGGGCGTCCTCGTGACGTTCAACTATAACTATGAAGGCGCCCCCGCCGCCGAAGTGAAGACGGTAGACGTGGGCGGCACGGTCACACAGCCGACCGACCCTTCGCGCGAAGGCAGCTTCCTGTTCACCGGCTGGTATACGGACGAAGACTGCACGAAGGAATTTGATTTCAGCACGGCGATCAGCGAGGATACGACCCTCTATGCCGGCTGGGAAGAAGTGGCGGGCGACGTCGTGACGCTCACCTACATGTGGAACTACGAGGGCGCGCCCGATGCAGGTGTCGCCAACACCGCCCGCGTGCAGAAGGGCCGCAAGCCGACCATGTATAAGGCCGCGCGCGAAGGGTTCTACTTCGAAGGCTGGTACACGGATGCCGCCTGCACGCAGAAGTTCGACTTCAACAAAGTGGTCAACGAAGATCAGACGCTGTACGCGCACTGGTATAAAATCAACAAGTTCGAGGCTGAGTACACCGACTTTACGGGGGTCACCGGCAGCGGCTATTCGGGCGGCGGCGGCGGTCTCGACAACGTCGTGCGCGATACCTTCAATGCGGGCGCGAGCAACGGCTTCTACGTGAGCAACATGTACTGCTACGGCAGCTCGCTCACCTTCGTCATCAATGCCGAAGAAGCGGCGGAAAACGTCGTGCTGGCGCTGCGCCTGTCGGCGGAATACTTCGACATGACCATCACCGACGAGATGTACACCATCACGGTGAACGACACGAAGGTCGAGTTTGACGATATTTCCTTTGTCGGCGTTCCCAGCTATACGCAGGGCGGCAAGCTCGCCTTCCGCGATTACGAGCTCAACAAGGGCGTGACTCTCAAAGAGGGCGAGAACATCGTCAAGATCGAAGTCACGAACAACATCAGGATGCAGGAGAGCGGCACGCTCAACGCCACCGCGCCCATGGTAGACTGCCTCTACCTCTATACGGACGTCGCCCTGAGCTGGACGGAAAAGACGAGCAATCTCGACAATAAATAAGAGGCGAGGTAAGGTACAATGAAGGCTCTGAAAGTCATTTTCGGGAACCTGCATTCCCGCATCTGGGTCATCGTCACGGCGGCCGTGCTCGTTTTGGCCATCGTGTGCAACATCGTCGCGTTCAACGTCGTCAACAAGGTCTTCGATAACCTGTGGGGCGGCGATACCTCCAGCGGCAGGGGAGAGGGCGGCGCCTATACCCTCGACGAAGGCATCACCGACAAGGCTTCTGCCCTCGCCAACGCCAACAGCGTCAACGAGGAGATCTGTGAGGAAGGCTTCGTCCTCCTCAAAAACGATGGCCTGCTGCCGATGAAAACCGATTCCGTGCCCAAAAAGGTCAGCGTGTTCGGCAAAAACAGCGTGAACCTCGTGTACAGCAACTCCGGTTCGGCGGGCGGCAACGCGAAGGGCGCGCGCACCATCTATGAATCTCTCGAAGAGGCGGGGTACGAATACAACCCCACGCTCAAAGAGTTTTACGAGAGCAGCGTCTCCGGCAGCGGCAGGCCCGCAAGCCCCACCATCGGTTCAGGCGGGGTGACGACGGGCTTCGCCACCGGCGAAACGGAGATCGGGGCGTACGACACCGCGGGCGTCAAGGATTCCTTCTCCGCCTATGCGGATATGGCGATCGTCGTCATCTCCCGCACCTGCGGCGAGGCTTCCGATGCGCCCACCGCGATGAAGGACGATGCGCAGGCGGACGGCAAAGTGAAGGGCGCATGGTCGGCAGACGACCATTACCTCGAGCTGGACAAGAACGAGCAGGACATGCTGCAGATGGTGTGCGAGAAGTTTGAAAACGTCGTGCTCGTCATCAACAGCAACAATAACCTCGAGCTCGGCTTCCTCGACAGCATCGCCGACGGAGACGAAACGGCGCTCGATTACGACTTCGCGTCCAAGATCAAGGCGGCAATCTGGATCGGCACTCCGGGCGGCAGCGGCATCATGGCGCTGGGCCGCATCCTGAACGGCACGGTCAACCCCTCCGGCAAGACGGTCGACACCTACGCGCGCGACTTCACGAAGAGCCCCGCGTACCAGAACCTCGCCTATCAGACGGCGTCGAAGACCTCTTCCGCGGCATACCTGCTCGGCACCGCCGTGCAGGACGAATACTTCGCAGACTACGAGGAGGGCATCTACGTCGGCTACCGCTACTACGAGACGCGCGGCGCGGCAGACGAAGAGTGGTATAAGAACAACGTGGTCTATCCCTTCGGCTACGGGCTCTCCTATACGGATTTCGAATGGAGCGCAGACCTCTCCGAGGTGGACGGCGCAGCGCTGACCAAGGACGGCACCGTGTCCGTCACCGTCAATGTGAAGAACATCGGCGACTATGCGGGCAAGGACGTCGTGCAGCTGTACGTGCGCGCGCCTTACACGGCAGGGGAGATCGAAAAGGCAGACAAGGTGCTCGTCGCCTTCGGCAAGACGGACGAACTGGCGGCCGAGACGGGCGAGGGCAGCGTGACGCTCACCTTCGACGCCTACGACTTCGCCTCCTACGACTACACCGACGCGAACAAGAACGGCTTCACCGGCTACGAGGTCGAGGCGGGCACGTATGAATTCTTTATCAGCACGGATGCGCACACGCCCGTCCTCTCCTTCACCATGACCGCGGCGGAAGACCTCTGCTTCGAGACCTCCGTCGAGGGGGGCGAAGAGGTCGGAAACCTCTTCGGGGATGCAGACGACCAGCTCGGCTCCGTCCTCACCCGCACCGACTGGGAGGGCACCTGGCCGCAGTACCGCACGGACGCGGAGCGCACGGTAGACAGCGCCTTCCTCGCGCAGGTGCAGAGCAAGGAGACCAACAACCCCATCACCGAAGACAGCGAGGAGATCAAGAACGCAGACCTCTCTTACGCGACCAAAAAGGACAAGATGGGCATCCAGCTGTACGACGTCGTCGGGCTGGAGTATGATGACGCCAAGTGGGACGAGCTCCTCTCCAAGATGACGCTCTCCTCCATGCACGAGCTGCGCCAGCTCGCCTCCTACGGGTCCGCGGCGATCGATTACATCACCAAGCCCAAGACCATCGAGGCGGACGGCCCCGTCGGGTTCACCCAGTTCATGGGTGGCGGCAATGAAGTCACCGATACCTGCCTGTACGCGAGCGAGTGCGTCGTCGCCTCCACCTGGAATGTGGAGATGGCGGAAAAGCAGGGCATCGCCGTTGGCAACGAGAGCCTCATCGGCGACGGCAACGATACGTACAGCGGCTGGTATGCGCCGGGCGTCAACCTGCACAGGACGCCCTTCGGCGGCAGGAATGCCGAGTATTACAGCGAAGATCCCGTCCTCACCGGCAAGATGGCCGCAAGCCTGATCTCCGGCACGGCGAGCAAGGGGCTTTCCACGTATATGAAGCACTTCGCCGTCAACGAGCAGGAGACGCACCGCAACGGCGTGTGCACCTGGCTCACCGAGCAGTCCATGCGCGAGCTGTACCTCAAACCCTTCGAGCTCGCCATCACCGACAGCGACGGCAGCGCCAACGCGGTCATGAGTTCCTTCAACCGCATCGGCACGCTGTGGGCGGGCGGCGATTACCGCCTCCTGACGCAGGTGCTGCGCGGCGAGTGGGGCTTTGTCGGCGCCGTCATCAGCGACTTCTCCGTCGGCATCGACTACATGGATACCAAGCAGATGGCGTATGCGGGCGGCGATGTCAACCTGACCAACATGGATTCGAAATGGGTGGATTCGAAGAGCAAGACGGACATATACGTCCTCAAACAGTGCGCCAAGAACTACCTGTACATCATCGCCAACAGCAACGCGATGAACGGCATCGGTGCGGGCACCGAGTACACGACGCACATGGCGACGTGGAAAAAGGTCGTCATCGGCATCGACTGCGGCGTCGCCGCGGCGCTCGTCGTCTGGGGCGCGGTCGCGATCTTCCTGGCCTTCAAAAAGGAAAAGGGTAAAGACGAAGCGTCCGTAAAGGCCGAATAACGGCAAAACGGCAACAGGGCGCCCCGCAATTTCTGCGGGGCGCCCTCTTTTGCACCCTGCCGCAGCGCCGCGGGCACCGGAGCGGGCCGCGGTAAGAAGAAGGGCGAACGCACAGAGACCGCGAATAAGCCGATGCCGAAAAATATTCATTTTACATGACAAAAATTTATCATCAAGGAATGGGATATAAGGGGGCTGATCGTCCATCGGCCCTTCCCCGGAGGCGGGCAGGAGTTTTCCTGCCCGCCTCCCTTTCCGCCCTTTTTTGCCCTCGTACGCAAAAAACAGAAAAAATCAAAAAACGGTTTTCCGCTCGCCCGCCTTTCCGAAAAAAAGAAAAAATTTCGGAAAAAGCATAAAAAATTTGCTTGACTTGCGGAGAGAAAAGGGATAAAATATATACTGCAAAGTGAGTTAACCGAAGTTAATAAACGGGCGGCGGGCAAGCCGTCCCGAAAGGAGAAAAAGAATATGCCGTTACCCATCGCCCCGGTAGGGGAAGAGCTCGTCGTGAAGAAAGTGCTCGCGGACGAAAAGATCAAGCGCCACTTCGAAAACCTCGGCATCATCGTGGGGTCGAAGCTCACCATCCTTTCCGCCGTCGGCGGCAGCGTCATCGTCAAGGTAGCGGGCGGCCGCCTCGCGCTGGATAAGGGCCTCGCGATGAAGGTCCTCGTGTAAAACAGTCAATAAATCTTATCAGAGAGGATATATTATATGGAAAAGAAACTCAACGAGTTCAAGCCCGGCGAGCGCGGCGTCGTCAGGCGCATCGAAGGGGAGGGGCAGATCCGCCGCCGCCTCTTCGATATGGGCGTCACCCCGGGTGCGGACATCCTGCTGCGCAAAGTGGCGCCGCTGGGAGACCCCGTAGAGGTCAACCTGCGCGGCTACGAACTTTCGCTGCGCAAGGCGGAAGCCTCCTGCGTCGTCATGGAGGTAAAATAGGATGCTGAAATTTGCACTGGCGGGGAACCCCAACTGCGGCAAGACGACGCTGTTCAACGCCCTTACGGGCAGCACGGCGCACGTCGGCAACTGGCCGGGCGTCACGGTGGATAAAAAGGAGGGCACTTACAAAAAACTGCCCGAACCCGTCGCCATCGTCGACCTCCCCGGCATCTATTCCCTCTCGCCGTACACCCCCGAAGAGGTCATCTCCCGCAACTACATCATCGACGAGAAGCCGGACTGCGTCATCAACATCATCGACGCGACCAACCTCGAGCGCAACCTCTACCTGACCACGCAGATCATGGAGATCGACGTGCCCGTCGTCGTCGCCCTCAACATGATGGACGCCGTCAAAAAGAGCGGCGACAAGCTGGACGCCGTCAAGCTCGAACGCGCGCTCGGCATCCCCGTCGTGGAGATCTCCGCTCTCAAAAACGAGGGCATCCCCGCGCTGATGGAGCGCGCCTGGCAGGCCGCCGCCTGCGCGCGAGAGGGGAGCACCGTGCTGTGCGGCTCCGCCCTCTCGCACGTCATCGACGACGTGAAGATCGCCCTGAAGGGCAAGGGCGTCCCCAGCCCCCTCTTCCACGCCGTCAAGCTGGTGGAAGGGGACGAGCTGGAAGTCAAAAACCATCCCGACGAAGTCGCGATGGTGGAGGCGTTCAAAGAGCAGCACTCGGACGACGTGTTCGGCGGCGATTTCGAGGCGATGGTCGCCGACGAGCGCTACAAATACATATCCGCGCACTTCTCCACCGCCTTTACCCGCGCGCAGAAGAGCGAAAAGCTCACCAAGTCTGACAAGGCGGACAGGGTGCTCACGCACAGGATCTGGGGCATCCCCATCTTCCTCGTCATCCTCTTCGCCATCTTCCACCTCACCTTCGGGGAGGATCTCTTCTACCTCAACGCCATGTTCGGGTTCGCCAAGGACGTTGACGGATCCGGCTATGCGGTGCTCACGGGCAACGACGTGCTCAACGCCTTCATCGCCGTCTTTTACAGTACGGCGGGCGTGTCTACGCCGGGCGCCATCGTCTTCAACCTGATGGGCTTCGTCACCGACCAGATCGGCGGCGGCATCGCCGCGGGGCTGGAAAACGCCGGCGCCTACGAATGGGCGCAGGGGCTTGTAAACGACGGCATCTGGGGCGGGCTTTCGGGCATCCTGTCCTTCATCCCGCAGATCCTCGTGCTCTTCCTCTTCATCTCCATTCTCGAAGATTCCGGGTACATGGCGCGCGTCGCCTTCATCCTCGACCGCGCCTTCCGCAAGTTCGGCCTCTCGGGCAGGGCGTTCATCCCCATGATCATGGGCTTCGGCTGCTCCGTCCCCGCCGCCATCAATACGCGGACGCTCGCGGATGAAAAAGAGCGCATCATGACCAACCGCGTCATTCCCTTCTTCACCTGCGGGGCAAAGGCGCCCATCCTCGCCGCCGTCTGCGGGGCGATCGCCTCCGAATTCACGGGCGTGAACGCAGACCTGCTGGTGTTCGCCCTGTACGTGTTCGGCATGGCGATGGCGATCGTCATGGTCGCCTTCATGCGCCAGACCTCCATGCGCGGCGAAGTGGCTCCCTTCATCATGGAGCTGCCCGCGTACCACGCGCCGCAGCTGTACAACCTGATGGTGCACCTGTGGGATAAGCTCAAACACTACATCAAAAAGGCGTTCACCATCATCCTCGCGTCTTCCATCGTCATCTGGTTCCTTTCCCACTTCTCCTGGGAATGGCACTACCTCGCGGACGAACAGATCAACGAGAGCATCCTGCACGACATAGGCGCCTTCGTCCAGTGGATCTGCACGCCGATGGGCTTCGGGTACAATACCTCCGAACTGCGCACCTTCGGCTGGGTGTTCGTCGTCGCGGCGGTCACGGGCCTCATCGCCAAAGAGAACGTCATCACGACCTTCTACGTGCTCGCCCCCGCCATCGGCGCCGTGCTTCCCGGCTGGGACGACGGCGAGAGCGGCATCGGCGCGGTCGTCGCCCTGATGAACGCCACGGGCATCACCTGGCAGGGACTGCTCGCCTTCACCGTGTTCAACATGCTCACCGTCCCTTGCTTCGCCGCCGCCGCGACCGTCAAGGCGGAAACGCCCAAGGGCAAATTCAGGTACACCGTCGCCTTCTGGATGCTCACATCGTACATCACTGCCGCGGCCGTGTTCCTCATCCTCAGCTGGTGGTGGACGGCGCTCATCATCGCCGCCGTCATCGCCGCGGTCGTCGCCTTCTTTATCCTGCGCAACAAGGGAAAGATCAGGCTGAACTTCAAAAAGAAAGAGACGCAGCGCGAGTGAGCGCTGCAAGGAGGCCGCCATGCTGCAACTTCTTTCCTTCGCCGGAACGGCGATCTCCGTCGCCGTCGCCGCAGCCGCCGCAGGCATCGTCGTCTTTACCGTCATATGGCACTTTGTCCGCAAAAAGCAGGGCAAGGGCGGGTGCGACTGCGGCTGTTCGGATTGCTCTGCCTGCCGCCTGTGCCGCCGCACGGAGGAGCGCGGGCCCGAACAAAAATGACAGACCGCACAACTTCAGACATACGGAAAGCGGAGAGAAAACAGCTGTTTTCTCTCCGCTTTTCCGTGCCCGAAAGGGCTTTTTACAGTTTGAATTCCGCGAAAAAGCGGATGGAGTGCTCCATTTCGACAGCACCGCCCCCGTCGATGCGCAGGATGCCCGCCTTGTGCGGCAGTTCGCCGTCCGCGTCCGCCCTGTCGGGCAGGCCGTTCCACGGCTCGATGGCGAGATAGGGCGCGCCCGGCTTTGTCCACAGCAGCAGGTGCTCGTAGGGGCCGAAGCGCACCTCGACGGCTTCCTTTCCTCTATGCAAAAGCGCGACGCGGCGCGACTTCAATCCGTCGAAGAGGAGGGAATCGTTGTCGAACATCTCCTGCCGCAGGGGGAGCTCTCTCACGCCCTCCGCGTAGGGGATGCGCCTGCCGCTCAGGTTTCCGTTCACCTGTTCTTTGAGGACGAGGTCCTCCTCCCGTTCAAAGCGCACGGACCAGTCTGAAAAGTTTCCGCCCGCGGCATACGCCTCGTGCGAGCCGAAGTTGCAGTACAGCGGCGTTCGGGCGGGGTTCTCGACGCGGGTGAAGGCGCGCAGCACCTCTCCCTCCAGCGCGTAGCGTTGCCTGAGCACGAAGCGGAAGGGGTACTCCGCCAGCGTCTCCGCGTCCTCGGTGAGGGTGAAGGCCGCCTCTGTTCCGCTCATCCGTTCCGCCGTAAAAATTTTGCGCTGTGCGAAGCCGTGGTTGCCCATTTCGTACCGTTTCCCCGCATACGTGTACGCGAAACCGCGCAATCTTCCGCACACGGGGAAGAGCAGGGGGCTGTGTTTTGCCCAGAATTTCGGATCCGCCTGCCAGATGTACTCGTAGCCCGCGGCGTTCTTCACGCTCACGATCTCCGCGCCGCGCTCGGCAACGGTCACGGTCAGCAGTTCGTTTTTCAGTTCGATCATATTTCCTCCTCAAAGAACCGAAGTTCAAAAATTTATAAGATCTGCAAGATGAGCACTTTCAGATAGCTCGTCTCGTCCGCGGCGAGCAGAGCGGGGTGGTCGGGCGCCTGCACGCGCACTTCGAGCACCTTCGCCGTCCTGCCGCTCTCCTTCGCCGCCTCGGCGACGACGCTCTCGAAGAGGGGCAGCGGCATGTAGTGCGAGCACGAGCAGGTCACGAGGAAGCCGCCCCGTTCCACCAGCTTCATGGCGGCGATGTTGATGTCCTTGTACCCGCGCTTGGCGTCTTTGACCTCCGCCGCGCTCTTGCAGAAGGCGGGCGGGTCGAGTATGATGCAGCCGTACTTCTTCCCCTCCGCGCGCAGGGTGCGCAGGCGGTCGAACACGTCGCACTGCTCCGTCTTTATGTTGGCAAACCCGTTGAGCGCGGCGTTCCTCTTCACGTTTTCGAGGGCGAAGGGGGAGATGTCCAGCGCGGTCACTTCCGCCGCCTGCGTCGCGGCGTTGAGGGAGAACCCGCCGCTGTTGCAGAAGCAGTCCAGCACGCGCTCTCCGCGGCAGTATCTGCGCACGGCGGAGCGGTTTTCCTTCTGGTCGAGGAAGTACCCCGTCTTCTGCCCGCGCTTGACGTCCACCGCCATTTTCAGCCCGTTTTCGGTCACGATCACTTCGTCCGGCACCTCGCCGTACAGCGTGCCGCTCTCGAGGGGGAGCCCCTCTTTTTGGCGCACCGCCACGTCGCCGCGCTCGTAGATGCCGCGCGGGGAAAACAGCCGAACGAGCGCGTCCACCGCCCATTGCCTGCGCTGTGCCACGCCCAGGGAGAGGCATTGCAGCACGAACACGTCCGCATACCTGTCTATGATGAGTGCGGGCAGCCCGTCCGCCTCCGCGAAGAGCAGGCGGAAGCAGTCCGTATCCTGCCCGGTGAACACCTTTTCGCGCAGTTTTGCCGCCTCGGCGATGCGCGCCTCGTACAGGGCGGGGCCGTCCTCTTCCTCCCCGCGCAGAAAGACGCGCACGAGGATCTTGGAGAGGTGGTTGATGTACCCCTTTCCGACGAACCGCCCGTCGAAGGCGCGCACTTCGGCGAGGGAGCCGTTTTTGTCCTTTCCTTCGATGCGCGCCGCTTCGTTGGCGTACACCCAGCCGTGCCCCGCGAGGATGCGCTTCTCTTCGCCCTTTTTGAGAATGACCGTATAGCCCATGTGCTCTCTCCTATTCCCTTACAGTATACTATACTTTTGCCCGAAAAGCAACCGCGGGGGCGGGGCATGCGAAATTCATCTTGACAAAACGGCGCAAAAGAAGTACAATATTTGCAGGCATATCCGCGCGCATGCGCGCGTATATATATGCAGGAACGTCAAAAAAAGGGGTGAAGGGATTGCCTGAGCAGATCAAGGACCTGGATGAAAAGCAGCTGGAGCAGTGCGCCGAAGCGGTGCGCGCGGAGCTCATCTCCGCCGTGCGCGAAAACGGCGGGCACCTCGCCTCCAACCTCGGCGCGGTCGAACTGACCCTCGCGCTGTATAAAGTTTTCGACTTCCCCAAGGATAAACTTATCTTCGACGTCGGCCATCAGAGCTACGTCCACAAGCTGCTCACGGGCAGGAGCCTCGAACAGCTGCGCAGGGCAGGGGGCACGAGCGGCTTCCCAGACCCCGAAGAGAGCGGGGAGGACTCCTTTATCGCCGGCCACAGCGGCACATCCGTCGCCGCGGGCATCGGCTTCTGCAACGCGCGCGACGCGCGCGGGGAGAGCTACAAGGTCGTCTCCTTTATCGGAGATGCTTCCCTCGGCAACGGCCTCGCCCTCGAGGCGATGTTCGCCTCCGACAGAAAGCCGAAAAATTTCCTCGTCGTGCTCAACGACAACGGCATGAGTATCAACAAGAGCCAGTCTGCCCTCTACCGCAAGCTCACGAAGATCACCGCCAAGCGCCGGTACCGCAAGTTCAACTCCTTTCTGGCGCGCGCCTTCCGCGAGACGGGCGCCTTCGGCAGGCGGCTGCGCCGCATGAAGTACGCCATCAAGGGCTGGTTCAACAAAAACGACTTTTTCGAGCGCTGCGGGTTCAAATACGTCGGGCCCGTGGACGGGCACGACCTGCACGAGCTGGTGGGGGTGCTTTCAGACATCGCCCGCATGGAAGAGCCCGTGCTGCTGCACGCCGTCACGCGCAAGGGCATGGGGCTGCCAGAGGCGGAGGAGGATCCCTCCCGCTTCCACGGCGTGGGCAAAAATTTCTCGTCGGGAGAAAATTCCTTCTCCGCCGCCCTCGGCAGACTGCTGTGCGAGCGGGCGGAGGGTGATCCCTCCCTCGTCGCCGTCACCGCAGCCATGACGGACGGCGTCGGGCTCTCCGATTTTGCGGAGCGCTACCCTTCCCGCCTGTTCGACGCGGGCATCTGTGAGGAGTACGCCGTCACCATGGCGGCGGGCATGGCAAAGGGCGGGCTCAGCCCCGTCGTCTGCCTGTATTCCACCTTTTTGCAGCGCGCCTACGACCAGATCGTGCACGACGTCTGCCTGCAAGACCTGCCCGTGATCTTCTGCGTCGACCGCGCCGGCTTCGTCGGGGCGGACGGGAAGACGCACCAGGGCCTTTTCGACATCTCCGCCCTGCGCGCCGTCCCAAATCTCTCCGTCTTCTGCCCCAAAGACTGCGCGGAACTTGCCGATTGTTTCGACCTCGCGCGCGCCCTGGGCACGCCCGCGGTCATCCGCTACCCCAACGGCTACTGCCCCAACCTCGGCTCCCGCGCCCGCCTCTCCGTCAAACTGTGGGAGGTGCTGCAGGAGGGGGAGGGCGTGGTCGTGCTCGCCTGCGGCGCGCGCGCCGTCGCCCGCGCCTTAGAGGCGGCGAGGCTGCCCGACCTTGCGGATACCATGGTCGTCAACTGCCGCACCGCCAAGCCGCTGGACGAGGACTTGCTGGACGCGGTGAAGGGCCGCAAGATCGTCGCCTTCGAAGAGGGCTACGCCGCGGGCGGCTTCGGCTCTGCCGTCGCCGAATATTATGCCTCCAATGCCGAGCCGGTGCGGCTCAAGATCATGGGCGCGCCCGACGATTTTTACGCCCACGGCACCGCGCAGCAGCAGGCGGAGTGGGCAAAGCTCACCGCGGCAGACCTCGCCCTGAAGATCCGCGCCCTGAAAAAACGCCCCTGAACAAAAATCGGAGCAACGCGTATGCAGAATAAAGACGCCGAACGGGAAGAGATGCGCGCCGCGGGCGCGGAAGGCGGGGAGGAGGGCCTCCCCGCGGCGAGCCGCGCTCCCGCCGTACAGGGCGGGGGAGACGAGGCGAAGGTGCGGGCAGCGGAAGGTGCGCCCGACCTCAGATATAAAGATAAAAAGGAAGTATGCAAGGGCGGTGTGCTCGGCTTTTTCATCGGGCTGGCCGTCATCGTGCCCGGGGTCAGCGGCTCGGCGGTCGCCATCATCTTCCGCCTGTACGACAAGCTGCTGTACGCCCTCGGCAACATCCTGCGCCGCTTTTCGGCGTGCGTGCGCTTTCTGCTGCCCGTCGCCGTCGGGCTCGTCATCGGCTTCGCGCTCGGCTTTTTTGCCGTGCAGCAGCTCATAGACGTCGCTATGTTCGCCGTGGTCGGCCTCTTCGCGGGGCTGATGCTCGGCGCCTTCCCCGCCGTCGCCGACGAGGTGAAGGGAGAAAAGCGCACCCCCGCGCGCGTCGCCCTCTTTTTTGCGGGGCTGGCGGTGCCCGTGGCGGTCAGCCTGCTCTCCGTGTTTGCCGCGCCCGACGCCCGCGCGCTGGAGGGGCTGCAGTGGTATCACTATCTGCTGTTCGTTGTCCTCGGCTACGTCGTCGCCGTCACGCAGGTCGTGCCCGGGCTGTCCGCCACCGCCATCCTCATGACGGCGGGCTGGTTCACTCCGCTCATGCAGTCGGTCAGCCTCACCTATTGGGGGCAGAACCCCGCCGTGTTCGCGGTGTACGCCTGCCTCGCCGTCGGCTTCGTGCTCGGGCTGGTCACCTTTTCGAAGGCGCTGACCGGGCTGTTCGCAAAGCGGCGCAAGCCCGCCTTTTTTGCCATTGCGGGACTCTCGCTCGGCTCCGTCCTCACCATGTTTTTCAATCCGGAAATTTATGCCGTGTACCTCTCGTGGGGGAGCGAGCCCTTCGCGGCGCAGCTTGCCGCCGGCATCGCGCTCTTCTTTGTCGGGGCGGCGTTCTCCTATCTCTTCGTGCGCTATGAGCGCAAAAAGGGGCCCCGCGCATGACGAGCGGCACTGTATAACGCGCGACATTTATATTAAGCCTTCTGAAAAGAGTTCCGCGGGGGCTCTTTTTTTGCTGCCCGTCGGCGGGGGAAGGGATGATTTTCCGCCGGGGAGGAAAACTATAAGGGGCGGCTGCCGCGGCCCCGCGAAGAATTTTCGGGCGGCGGCGATTTTACATTTTTGTTACAACTTTCGCGAAAAATTTATACAAGCTGCCTGTATAATGAAGGTACAAATTTCGAAGGAGATAAGAAAGAGACAATGAAAAAGATCCTTATGGCAATCCTCAGCGGCATCCTCGCCGTGGGTATCGGCGTCGCGGCAGTCGGCTGCGGCGGCAGCGGCAGCTCGATCGTGGTCGTGGGGCGCGAGGCGTCTTCGGGCACGCGCGAGGCCTTTGACAAGGCGGTAAAAAATGCAGAGGGGACCTCTCTGGACGATTACAGCGGCGAAAACAATCCCGACGGCGAAGAGCACGCCGGTTACGTGAAGGGCGCGGTCTATCTGGGCGGCACGGGCGACGTGGCCAGCCGCGTCGCCAGCACGAAAGGTGCGATCGGCTATATTTCCCTCGGCTCCGTCGACGAAAGCGTTACGGCACTCAACATCGAAGGCGTGGTCGCGGATGAGGCAAACGTCCTCAACGGGTCGTATGCGATCCAGCGCCCCTTCGTCGTCATGAAGAGGGATGCCTCCAAGGGCGATCTGCAGGATCTGGCGGCAGACTTCTACAGCTACCTCACCAGCGAACAGGCGCAGGGGCACATGGAAGAGGCGGGCGTCATCTCCCTTACGGACACGGATAAGCGCGACGGGCAGGAAGTGACGCAGTACACCGCGCTCACCGCCAAACCCGCCGAAGGCGACAAGATCGTCATCCGCGGCAGCACCTCGATGACCGATACCATCTCCATCATGATCCGCGAGTACGTGGAACTGAACAAAGCATGGTGCACCAACGAGATGTTCGATCTGCAGCTGCAGGGCTCCAGCTACGGCAGGAGCGCGGTGGACGGGGACACGACGGGCAACGTGATCGGCCTTGCCAGCTCTGCCGAAACGGAGAGCGACACCCGCGACCACTTCAATATCGCGCTCGACGCGGTGGCGGTCATCGTCAATCCCTCCAACGAAGTGAAGGACATCACGCTGGAACAGCTGTTCGATATCTATACCGGGGCGATCACGAGCTGGGACGAACTGACTGCTGCGGAAGAGTGATCCTCGTATGGACAGAGTAAAAGTAAAAGAAAGCGCCAGCAAGGCGTTGTTCGCGGCGGCGGCGATCGTTTGTATCGTCGCCGTTGTCGCGATATTTGTTTTTATCATCATCCGCAGCATCCCCGCGCTGAGCAAGATCGGATTCTTCAATTTTGTGTTCGGCGACGTGTGGAACCCCGACCGTTTCGACAACTATGCGACGGAAGTTCTGGCGGGGCGGTACGGCATCCTGACGATGATCGTCGGCTCCGTCTTCTCCACGGTGGGGGCGCTGATCATCGGCGGCGTCCTCGGCTTTTTCACGGCGGTGTTCCTGGCGCGCTTCTGCAACGCAAAGGTCAAAAAGGTGTTCAGCGCGGTCATCAACCTGCTGGCGGGCATCCCCTCCGTCATCTACGGCTTTTTCGGCATGGCGGTGCTCATCCCCCTGTTTGCCAACATCTCGCCCACGGGCGACGGCGGCGGGCTTCTGGTCTCCTCCCTCGTTCTGGGAATCATGATCCTGCCCACGGTCGTGGCGCTGTCCAAGACCGGTATGGAGGCGGTGCCGCAGGAGCTGTACGAGGGTGCGCGCGCCCTCGGCGCCACGCACGAGCAGGCGGTCTTCCGCACGGTCGTGCCGGCGGCTAAGTCGAGCATCATCGCATCCCTCATCCTCGGCGTCGGCCGCGCCATCGGCGAGACGATGGCGGTCATCATGATCGCGGGCAACAGCCCCGAGATCCCGGGCGGGCTGTTCGGCTCCTTCCGCACCATGACGGCGAACATCGTTCTGGAAATGGGCTACGCGGGCGAGGTGCAGATGGGCGCGCTTCTGTCGACGGGCGTCATCCTGCTCATCTTTATCGCCGTCATCAACTTGCTCTTCGGGCTGGTCGTCGCCGACAGAAAGAAGTCCAAGGGCGGCAAAAAGTTTTCCCTCGGCCTCAGCGCGCCCAAGTGGATCAAGCCCGCGGCGATCGGCAAGGTGATCAGCTGGGTCAGCGCGGTGTTCGTGGCGATCTTCCTCGCCTTTATCATCGGCTACATCCTCGTGCGCGGCATACCGCACATCACCCCGCAGTTTTTATTTACCGACTATGCCTACGGGCATGACCCGAGCATCCTGTCGTGTATCGTGTCCACCCTCCTGCTCATCGTCGTCAGCATCGCCATATCGGTGCCGCTGGGCATCGCCACGGCGATCTACCTCAATGAATATACGAGGCGCGGCTCCAAATTCGTCCGCGTCATCCGCAGCGCCATCGACATCCTGAGCGGCATCCCGTCCATCGTGTACGGCCTGTTCGGCATGCTGACCTTCGTCGTCTGGTTCGGCGGCTCGGCGAGCATCCTCGCGGGCGGCTTCACCATCAGCATCATGCTGCTGCCGGTGGTCGTCAAATCGACGGAGGAGAGCCTGAAAGCCGTGCCCGATTCCTTCCGTGAGGGCTCGTTCGCGCTCGGTGCGGGCAAGGTGCGCACCATCTTCAAGATCGTGCTCCCCTCGGCGCTGCCCGGCATCCTGTCGGCGGTCATCCTCACCATCGGGCGCGTGGTCAGCGAAACGGCCCCGCTCATGTACACGATGGGTTCGGTCATCCAGCCGATGCCGAACGGTTTTTTGGGCAGCGGCGCGACGCTCGCCGTGGCATTGTATGCGCTCACGCGCGAATATAAATACATGGACCAGGCATATGCCGCCGCGTGCGTCCTGATGATCCTCGTTCTGGCGCTGAACTTCCTCGCCGGGTTTATCGGCAAGCGATTAGGTAAAAAATTCCAAGGAGAAACAAATGTTGTTCGGAAAAAGAAAAGACAGCCGGCCGAAAGCTGAGCAGGCGGCCGTCGCCGCGCCGGAGGGCGGAACTTCTTATGTCGGAGATATCTCCGTCAGGAACGCGGACCTCTATTACGGCGATTTCCACGCCCTGAAAAATATCAGCATCGATATCCCGGAACACAAGATAACGGCGTTCATCGGGCCTTCGGGCTGCGGCAAATCCACCTTTCTGAAGTGCTTCAACCGCATGAACGACCTCGTCGCCGGGTGCAAGATCACGGGCGAATTCACCATCGGCAACGTCGATATCTACGGCAATATCGATATCAACGAACTGCGCAAGAACGTCGGCATGGTCTTCCAGAAGCCCAATCCCTTCCCCATGAGCGTGTACGACAATATCGCCTACGGCCCGCGCACCTTCGGCATCAAAAAGCGCGCGCAGCTGGACGAGATCGTCGAGCGCTCGCTCAGGCAGGCGGCGATGTGGGACGAACTGAAAGACAGGCTCAACAAGTCCGCCCTCGGGCTTTCGGGCGGCCAGCAGCAGCGCCTGTGCATCGCCAGGGCGCTCGCCGTCGAGCCCGAAGTCATCCTCATGGACGAACCGACGAGCGCGCTCGACCCCATTTCCACCTCGAAGATCGAGGACCTGTGCATGGAGCTGAAAAAGGACGTCACCGTCGTCATCGTCACGCACAACATGCAGCAGGCCGCGCGCATTTCGGACAAGACGGCGTTCTTCCTGCTCGGCGACCTCATCGAGTACGGGGAGACCGATCAGATCTTCGATCGCCCCAAGGATAAAAAGACAGAGGAATATATTACCGGGAGGTTCGGTTGATATCATGACAAGGAACGCATTCGAAGAACAGCTCAGAGAGCTGAAAGAGCTGCTCACCCGCATGGGCGAGCTCAACTGCGAGGCGATCGGCGACGCCGTCACCGCCTTAGAGACGCAGAATACCGCCCTCGCGAAGCAGACGAAGGGCGTCGAGGCGCTCGTCGACGAAAAGGAGCAGCAGATCGAGCGGCTGTGCCTGAAGATCATTTTAAAGCAGCAGCCCGTCGCCAGCGATCTTTTGTTCGTCACGTCCGCGATGAAGATGATCACGGACATGGAGCGCATCGCCGACCAGGCGGTGGATATCTCCGAGCTGGTCATCAAGATGAGCAGGCTGCCCTATGCCGACTCCGTCGCCGAGATCTCCGAGATGGCAGACAAGGTGCAGGAGATGGTGCGCAATGCCGCCAAGTGCTTCGTCGACCGCGACATCGACCTCGCCAAGGCGGTGTGCCGCTCCGACGACGCGGTAGACGACCTCTTCGACGTCGTCCGCAAGAAGCTGACGGGCATCGTCCACCGCGAGATCGACGAGGACGACAACGGCGAACAGGCGCTGGATATGCTGATGGTCGCAAAGTACCTGGAAAAGATCGGCGACCACGCCTCCAACATCGCCGAGTGGGTGGTCTTTATGATCACCGGCGAGCACAAAAAACTCAACTGATGCGGGCAGAAAAGGGACGGCGCCCGTGCAGAATAGGGGCAGCCCCGCGCAATTTGCGCGGGGCTGCCCTTTTCCGAAATAAGAAAATCATTTTTTTGTGCCGAGGTATACCATCAGCACCGCGATGTCCGCGGGGGAGACGCCCGAGATGCGCCCCGCCTGCCCGAGATTTTCGGGGCGTATCTTGTTCAGCTTCTGCCGCGCTTCGAGGCGCAGCCCGCCGATTTTTTCGTAGTCGATGTCCGGCGGCAGCTTTTTATCTTCCAGCCTTTTCGCCTTTTCGATCTGCTCCAGCCCCCGCTTCAGGTATCCCTCGTACCTGATGTCGATGACGGCGGTCTCGATGTCCGCGCGCCTTTCGCCGGCGAGGATGCCGAACTCCTCCGCGATGTCCGCGATGCCGATGCCGCGGCGCAGCATGTCCGCATACGACAGCCCGCCCGCGGGCGCGGGGGCGCCGTGTGCGGTCACGAAATCTGCGCACCGTTTGGGGGAAACGCGCTCTTCCAGCGCCTCTTTGACGCGGGCGATCGCTTCTTTGCGCGCCGCAAAGCGCGCGTAGCGCTCCTCGCTTACCAGGCCGGCTTCGCGCCCCTTATCGGTCAGGCGCAGGTCGGCGTTGTCCTGCCGCAGGTGGATGCGGTGTTCCGCGCGCGAGGTCATCATGCGGTAGGGCTCGTTGGTGCCCTTGGTCACGAGGTCGTCGATGAGCACGCCGATGTACGCCTCGTCGCGCCGCAGGATGAGCGGTTCTTTTCCGCGCAGTTTGAGCGAGGCGTTCAGCCCCGCCATCAGCCCCTGCGCCGCCGCCTCCTCGTAGCCGCTCGTGCCGTTGATCTGCCCCGCCGTGTACAGACCCCCGATCTTTTTGAATTCTAAGGTCGGGTACACGTCGAGGGTGTCGATGCAGTCGTATTCGATGGCGTAGGCGTAGCGCATGATCTTCGCGTGTTCCAGCCCCGGCACGGTGCGGTACATCTCGCGCTGCACGTCGTGGGGGAGAGAGGAGCTCATGCCCTGCACGTACACCTCGTGCGAGTCCGCGCTTTCGGGTTCGAGGAAGATCTGGTGCCGTTCTTTGTCTGCAAAGCGCACCACCTTGTCCTCGATGGAGGGGCAGTAGCGCGGCCCCGTGCCCTTTATCTGCCCCGAAAAGAGGGGGGAGCGGTGCAGGTTGGCGCGGATGACGGCGTGCGTCCTCTCGTTCGTATAGGTCAGGTAGCAGGGGAGCTGCCGCTGCGGCGCCCCGTCCGACAGGTAGGAGAAGGGATAGATGTCCCGCTCGCCCTCCTGCACCTCGCACTTGGAATAGTCGACGGTGCGGCCGTCCACGCGCGCGGGGGTGCCCGTCTTGAACCTGCGCACCGAAAAGCCGAGTTCGATCAGGTTTTTGGTCAGCTCGTTCGCGGGTGCGAACCCGTTCGGCCCCGCGCTCTGACGGAACTCTCCCGCCACGACCGAGCCGTTGAGGTATACCCCCGTCGCGAGGATGACGGCCTTCGCCGCGATCTCCTCCCCGAAGGTCGTGCGCACGCCGCGCACCTTTCCGCCGTCCGTGAGCACTTCCGCCGCCTCGCCCTGCAATACGGAGAGGTTTTCCGTCTCCTCCAGCACGCGCTTCATACGCATGTGGTAGGCGTGCTTGTCCTGCTGCGCGCGCAGGCTCTGCACCGCCGCGCCCTTGCCAGCGTTGAGCATGCGCATCTGCAGCGCCGTTTCGTCTGCGGTGATGCCCATCTGCCCGCCCAGCGCGTCGATCTCGCGCACCAGCTGCCCCTTTGCCGTGCCGCCGATGGAGGGGTTGCACGCCATGAAGGCGACGCTGTCTAAATTGAGGGAGAGGATACACGTCTTTATGCCCGTGCGCGCGAGGGCGAGCGCCGCCTCGCAGCCCGCGTGCCCCGCGCCCACGACCACCGCGTCGTATTCGTCTGTATAGAAAGTGTTTCTGACCATATCTGCCTCATGGAAAAAGTAGAATGCAGGGGGCTGCATTCTACGCTCTTTCGGGATCGGTGCGGCCTTTGCGGGCACGCCCGGGATCGGCGCGGATTTCGTGGCCGCGCGTTGTATGGCCGCCCGCAGGGGCCGTCACTGTTTGAGGATGATGTTGCGGATGTCCTCCACGTCTTTGGCGACGCGGTCGTTGATCTTGATGAGGTTGGCGATCTTGTCGCGCGAGTGGATGATGGTCGTGTGGTCTCTGCCGCCCATCGCCTCGCCGATGGAGACGAGGGGGATGTTCATGATCTCGCACATGAGAAAGGCGCAGATCTGGCGCGGCTGCACGAGCTCCTTCTTTTTGCTCTTGCCCAGCAGCTTGTCGCGCGTCACTTTATAGAAGGCGCACACGCTGTCGATGATCTTGTCGGAGGTGACCGTCTCGTGCTCTTCGCTGACCGCCTCGTTGAGCGCCGTCGCCGCCAGCTCCAGGGTGATGGGCTTTTCGTGCAGCTTGCTGGCAAAGATGACCTTGGTCAGCCTCCCTTCGAGGGTGCGCACGTCCGTGCCCGAGTCGCGCGCGAGAAATTCGAGCACGTCGGGCGGGAGCACCGCCTTGCGCTCGTACGCCTTCTGTTTGAGGATGGCGATCTTCGTTTCGGGGTCGGGCGGCTGGATGTCCGCGATCAGCCCGCCCTCGAAGCGGGTGCGCAGCCGCTCTTCCAGCGTGGCGATCTCTTTGGGCGGCACGTCGGAGGTGAGCACGATCTGCTTGTTCTGCTCCTGCAGGGCGTTGAAGGTGTGGAAGAGCTCCTCCTGCACCGCCTGCTTTTTGGCGAGGAACTGCACGTCGTCGATGAGCAGCACGTCCACGTTCCTGTAACGGCTGCGGAAGCGCGCCTGCAGGTCGCGGTTGTTGCCCTTGCCGAGGAAGATGGAGTCGATCAGCTCGTTGATGAACTTTTCGCAGGTCGTGTACAGCACGCGCAGCGAGGGCTTGTGCAGGCCGATGTAATTGGCAATGGATTGCAGCAGGTGCGTCTTGCCCAAACCGGAAGCGCCGTAAATATACAGGGGGTTGAAGCTCTCGCCCGGGTTCTTTGCCACCGCCTTCGCCGCGGCGAAAACCAGCTCGTTGCTCTTGCCCGCCACGAAGGATTCGAAGGTAAAGCGCGGATTGACGGACACGGGAGAAAAATCCTCGTCCTCCTCGTCCGCGCTGCGGTAATAGACGTCGTCGCTGCCCTCCACCGTCAGCACGAAGTCGGTGATGCCCGTATCCGCCTTGCGGAAGGCTTCCTTCATCTTTTCGGCGAGGTTCTTGCCGATGAAGTTGGCAAAAAATTCGTTGTCGGTGCGCAGCACGATCTGCGTTTCGTCGATGTCGACGGGCACCAGCTTGGAGATATAGGTATTGTACGTGATGGGGGACATGGTGTCTCGCAGCACTTCGCTGATGCGCTTCCACAAAACTTCGTACTGATGATTTTCGGACATGACCGACCTCCGAACCCTTTGTCTTTTTCGGTAAAATGTGCTATACTATAAAATATAGCGGCGCCCTCCGCGCCCCCGCCCCCTCGCGGCGGGCGAATTTGAGAATACTATTATAATATAAATCGGGAAGAATTTCAAGCAAAATCGCCGAGCGGGAAAAATTCCATGTTCATCACATCGCTCTCCCTGAAAAACTTCAGAAACTACGCGGAGGAGACCTTTTCCTTTGACGGCGGCATCAACGTGCTCTACGGCAAAAACGCCCAGGGCAAGACCAACTGTGCCGAGGCGGTGTTCTATCTCTGCACGGGCGTCTCTCCCCGCACGGGCAGAGACAGGCAGCTCATCCGCCACGGGCAGGAGTGCGCGCACATCGCCGCCCGCGCCGAAACGCGCTTCGGCACCGTCCTCCTCGAGGCGGATATCTACGAAAACCGCCGCGAGGTGCGCGTCAACGGGGGCAGGATCTCCCGTAACGCCGACCTTTTGGGCAACCTGGACGGCGTCTATTTCTCCCCCGAAGAGCTGCGCATGGTCCAGGGCGGCCCCGAGGAGCGGCGGCGCTTCCTCAACGTCTCCATCTCGCAGCTTTCCAAAAGCTATTACACCTCCCTCGTCCGCTACAACAAGATCCTCGAACAGCGCAACGCCCTGCTCAAAAACAGGGACCTCGCCCTCGTCTTCGAAACGCTGCCCGTATGGGACGTGCAGCTGTGCCGCTACGCCGCAGAAGTCACGCTGCGCCGCGCGGAGTACCTCGAAAAGCTCGCGCCCGTCGCCGCGCAAAAGCATGCCTATCTCACCGACGGCGCCGAAAAGCTCGTCCTCGGGGCGGAAAAAAGGAGGGGCGGCACGCGCGAGGAGATCGAGGCGAGCCTGCTGCGTGAGCTGTCCGACAACTACGAAAAGGACGTGAAGCTCGGCTTTACCACCGTCGGCCCGCACCGGGACGATCTGAAGATCCTCATCGACGGCGCGGAGGCGCGCGTGTACGCCTCGCAGGGGCAGACGCGCACGGCATCGCTCGCCGTCAAGCTCGCCGAGGTGGAGATCTTCCGCGAACTGACGGGGGAGCCGCCCGTGCTCATCCTCGACGATGTGATGAGCGAGCTCGACCTCGCCCGCCGCCGCAAGCTGCTCGCCGAGGTGGAGGGGATCCAGACCATCCTCACCTGTACGCACACCGAAAAGGTGCTCTTCGGCAGGGCGGTGAACAAGATACGCATCGCCGGCGGAAAAATAAAGAGATGACTTCTCCGCTCCCGCACTTTTGCCGATTTTACAAATTTATTACAAATTTATTACAACTTTTAGACTTGTATTATACAACCTTGCCTTAAAATGGATAGGGTAGGGGAAATAAACGGAAAAATCTTCTGCAAAAGAAGTTCACGTTAAAGAAAAAGTTGTTGAAAGGAGAAAACAGAATATGTCTTTAGGGTCACTCTCCCTGTTGGCGGAGCAGATGGGCGCGCTCGAGTACGTCCTGGCGGTCGTCATGCTCCTGGCCGGCCTCGGCGCCTTCCTGTTCGGCTTCAAGGTGTTGTCCGACAACATCGAAAAGCTCGCCACCAACAAGCTGCGCCGCTGGTTCGACAAGACGGGCAAAAGCCGCCTCGCGGGCGTCGGCATCGGCGCGGGCGTCACGGCGATCATCCAGAGCTCTTCGGCGACCACCGTCATGGTCGTCGGCTTCGTCAACGTGGGGCTCATGTCCCTCTTCCAGGCGACCACCGTCATCATGGGCGCGAACATCGGCACCACCGTCACCGCCTATTTTTCGGTCATCGCCGATATCCCCTTTATCGAGATCATCACCGTCCTCACCTGCGTGGGCATCTTTATGGACATGCTCTGCAAGAAGGAGAAGACGAAGACCATCGGCATGATGCTCGCGGGGCTCGGCCTCGTGTTTCTCGGGCTGCAATATATGGGCATGGCGATGGACGACTTCGCACAGCAGGACGTGGTCAGGGAATTCCTCCTCGGGGTCGATAACCGCCTCGTCCTGCTGCTTGCGGGCGTGATCATCACGGGCATCGTGCAGTCTTCTTCGGCGGTCACCACCCTCATCGTGCAGATGGTGGGCGCGGGGCTGGCCATCGGCAACCCCGCCAACAGCGGCGTGCTCTTCCTCGTGCTCGGCACCAACATCGGCACCTGCGTCACGGCGCTGCTCTCCTCTATCGGTGCGACCACCAACGCCCGCCGCGCGGCGCTCATCCACCTCATGTTCAACGTGTTCGGCACCGTGCTCTTCTCTGTCTTCCTGCTCTGCTGGCCGGGCTTCATGAGTTCTACCCTCGGCAAGTGGTTCCCCGACGACCCCGGGCTGCAGATCGCCCTCTTCCACACCTTCTTCAACGTCGTGTGCACCTGCATCTTCCTGCCCTTCACGAACGTGTTCGTGCTCATTTCCACCAAGCTCATCCGCGAGCGCAAGGGCACGGAAAGCAGGGCGGGCGAGGGCTCTTTGCTCGACGACCGCTTCATCAAGACGCCTTCCATCGCCCTCAACCAGGCGAACAAGGCGGTCACACGCATGGCAGAGCTGGCCATGCAGTCCATGAAGACCGCCTTCGACGGCTTTATCGCCGGCGACGAGGGCGTCAAGGAAAAGGTGGACGAGATCAACGTGCGCGTCGCGGAAATGGAGCGCCGCATCGTCTCTTACCTGATCAAGGTTTCCGCGAGCGACATCTCCTACGACGACGAAAAGCTCATCTCCGCGCTGCATCAGTCTACGGGGGACATCCTCCGCATCAGCGAGCTGTCCGACAATATCACCAAATACACCCGCAACTGCAAGCGCGACGGCATCGAATTTTCGCAGGGCGTGCTCAAGTCGCTGCAGGATATGTACGATAAGATCGAAGAACTGTATCAAAGGACCATAGACGTGTTCGACAAAAAGGACATCACCGCCATCAAGTCGGTGGATGCCGTGGAGGACGAGATCGACGCGGCGCGCAAGGAGATGGTCAAAGACCACATCCGCCGCCTCAACGAGGGCAAGTGCAAGCCCGCTTCCAGCGGCGTGTTCATCAACCTCGTCGGCAACCTCGAGCGTGCGGCAGACCACCTCACCTACGTCGCGCACGCCCTCGAATGATCCCTCTCGTCTTTTCGCGCCCCCTCTCCGAGGGGGCGTTGTTTTTATGGCGGGGCGCTTTCAAAAAGAGGGCGCGCCGCCCGCCTTTTGCGTTGCCTTTTTGCGCTCTCCGTGCTATAATTTGTCTGTAACGAGAGGAGAGAAAGCCATGGAAAAAGCGGAAAAGACCAACGCGATGCGCCTGCTCGACGCAAAGAAGATCGCCTATACGGCATACGCCTACGACCCTTCGGTGACGGACGGCGAACAGGTCGCCGCGCTGCTGGGCGAGGATGCGCGCGCCGTGTTCAAGACGCTCGTCACCGTCACGGACAAGGGAGAGCACGCCGTGTTCTGCGTGCCCGTGTGCGCCTCGCTCGACCTGAAGCGGGCGGCGAAGGCGGCGGGCGCGAAGTCCGTCGCCATGATAAAGCAAAAGGAGCTCGAACCGCTCACGGGGTACGTCCACGGCGGCTGTTCCCCCGTCGGCATGAAGAAGCGCCTGCGCACCTTTATTGACGAGAGCGCCCTCGCTTTCCCGGAGATCTATGTCAGCGCGGGCAAAGTGGGGCGGCAGATGCGCCTCTCCCCGCAGGCGCTGGCGGGCTATGTGGGCGCGCGCTTTCTGCCCCTCGCCGCGGAGGAGACATGACGCCGCCCCGCCGGAAGAAGGACAGGGCCGCCGCAGGCAAAAAAGGGAGGAGCGCCCCCGCAGCGCCGCGCGCCGCGGGAAGGGGAGCCGCAGAGGCGGGCGCCCCCGCGGGAGAGCTCCCTTCCCGCTTTACGGGAGGGGCGTTCGCAAACTTTTTCCTCGCCTTCCTCACGCGCCTGGTCAGCCTGCTCACCCTCTTTATCGCCTACCCGGCGATGATGTGCATGCACATGCGCTGGAAGGTCTCGCACACCTATTACTGCGGGCGGAGGCTCGGCTTCGACGGCACCGCCCGCGCACTCTTCAAAAAATATCTGCTCTGGCTGCTGCTCTCCGTGCTCACCCTCGGCATCTTCGCCGTGCTCGCCCTGCCCGGAAAGCTCGCGCGCTGGCAGCTCGAGCACACCCACATCGAGGGGCAGGAGGGGAGCGGAGAGTCCGCCTATACGGGCAACATATGGGGCGTCTTGCGCGTCAACGTCGTCACCAAACTGGTCACGCTGCTCACCCTCTCCTTCGGCGCCTATTGGGCGCACTGCTATAAGGAGCGCTGGTATGCCGTACACAGGCGCATCGACGGCTTCGGCCTCGCCTTCGACGGCACGGGCATGCAGTGCTTCGGCACGTTTATCCGCTGGGTGCTGCTCACCGTGCTCACCCTCGGCGTCTATGCCTTCTGGCTGCTCGTGAAGGCGGAGGACTGGACGGCGCGGCACACCCGCTTCGCGCAGACGGAGGGGATGATCTCCCCGCGGCGGCAGGAGGAATGCCGCAGAGAGCGCCCCGTGCGGGCGCTGCCCCCGAGCGCCGTGTTCGGAAGCGCGGGCTATGCCTGCGCGGCGGCGGGGCTCCTCTCGGTGCTCTCGCACTGCGCGGGCATGGCGGCGGCCGGCGCAGAGCTCGCGGCGTATGCCGCCGCCGGCGCGGGGTATTTCCTCTTATTCGGGGCCGCGGGGCTGGCTTTGTCCGCCCTCGGCGCGGTGCGGTGCGGAAAGGACGGCGGCGCCGCGCTCGCCGCGCGCCCCCTCTCCGTGCTCGGGATGTGTTTTGCGCTCGCCATTCCCGCCGCGGCGGGGCTCTTCGCGCTTTTCGGATGATCGGGCTGTGACAAAAAGGGGAGCGGGCCGTACGGCTCCGCTCCCCGCGTTTTTTGTTTTGTCACGCCTCTTCCGCTCGCTGCTGTGCGAAGTGCGCCGCGCCGACGAGCCCCGCATCGTTGCCCAGGCTCGCCGCCAGAAGTTCGACGGGCGCGTACTTTGTGCCGCCGTACAGCATGCGGTTCAGTTTGCGGCGCAGGGGTGCGAGCAGAGCCTCGCCCTCTGCGCACACGCCGCCGCCCAGCACGATGGCGTCCGGGCGGAAGATGTTCGCCAGGTTCGTCAGCCCCTCCGCGAGGTAGGCAACGTAATTTTTTACCACTTTTTCCGCCGTCCTGTCTCCCATGCGCGCGCCGTCGAAGGCGGTCTTGCCGTCCACGTCATCGAGGGTGGAGGCGATCTTCCACAGCGCGCTCGCCCTGTCCTTTTCCATGGCTCGCTTCGTCTGACGGATGAGCGCCGTCGCCGAGGCGTACGCCTCGAAGCACCCCTTCCTGCCGCAGGTGCACTTTTCTCCGCCCGCGCGGATGACCATGTGCCCGATCTCCGCGCCCGCCGAGCGGTTGCCCTCGAGCAGCGCGCCGTCCGCCACGATGCCGCCGCCCACGCCCGTGCCCAGGGTGACGAACACGCAGGAATGGAATTTTTTCGCCGTTCCCGCGAAACTCTCGCCCAGCGCC
Source organism: uncultured Bacillota bacterium (assembly GCA_949297575.1). Taxonomy (GTDB): domain Bacteria; phylum Bacillota; class Clostridia; order Christensenellales; family Borkfalkiaceae; genus Borkfalkia. The sequence continues at coordinate 106,785 of CASFTB010000001.1, forward strand.
GCGGCGTTCGCGTCGTTGGTCGCGTACACGGGCACGCCGAGGTGCTTTCTGACCTCCGCGGCCAGGGGGACCTTTTTCCAACCGATGTTGTTGTTATAGACGATGATGCCCCTGGCGCTGTCTACGATGCCGGGGGACCCGATGCCTGCGGCCGTCAGGCCGCCCGCAGGCACGCCCGCGCGCCCCGCGAGGCCGGCGGCGAGCTGCGCCATGTCCCGCGCGATCTCCCCGTACGGCCGCTCTCTGCCCGTGGGGATCTTTTCTTTGCTGAGGATGTGCCCCTCCTCATCCACGATGCCGCACTTTATGAATGTCCCGCCGAGATCGATGCCTGCGTAGTATTTCATCTCTCCTCCTCCCGGGGGAAAAGATCCCCCGCGGTACATATTTATCCGATTATAACACACTTTCCTGTCCGCCGCAACACTTCGGCGAAAAAAACGGGCATCCGCGGCACGATGCGCGCTTTCGGGAGGGGAAAGGGTTGCATTTCTGCGCGGGATGCGCTACAATAAGAGCGTGATATGTATTTGTTTTCGGGGGCCGTCATGAAGTGGGAGAGACCGTACAATACAGTTTTAGAGCAGGTGCTGTATGCGCTGCTCGGCATCGCCGCGGGGGCGGGGATCGGCGCGGTCGTCGGTATTTTCGGCCGCGGCGTGCTCTTTTTTTCCGACCTCGGGATGCAGAATTTTTCGCTCTATGTCTGGTTCATGCCGCTCGCCGGGCTGTTTACCGTCGCCATGCTGAAAAGGTGGGGGAAGAAGGGCATCGGCATGGACGCCGCCTTTGCCGCCTCCCGCGGAGAGGGCGGCGCGCTGCCCCTGCGCGGCGCCCTCTTCCAGTTCGCGGGCACGTGGAGCGCACACCTGTTCTGCGCCAGCGTCGGGCGGGAGGGCGCCGCCATGCAGATCGGCGCGGCGCTCGGCGAAAACATCGGCAGGGCGGTGCCTCTGCGCGGCGCCCCGCGCACCATGCTCGTCGCGGGCATGGCGGCGGGCTTCTCGGCGCTGTTCGGCACCCCCGTCTGCGCCCTGTTCTTCGCGCTCGAAGTGACCGTCGTGGGCGGGCTGCGCCTGCACGCGCTCACCGCCTCTGCCTTCGCCTCCTTCGCGGCGTATTTCGTCGCCTCCCTGTGTGGCCTCGCGCCCTATGCGCCGGCCGTCGGCATCGCCGTGCAGTTCACGCTCGGCAGCGCGCTGCGCGTCTTTGCGCTGGGCGCCGCCTGCGGGCTGGCGGGGCTGGCGTTCTGCCTCATCCGCCGCTTTTCGGCGCGGTTTTTCGCCGCCTGCATGCCCAACGCGTACCTGCGCGTGCTCCTCGCGGGGGCGATGCTCGCCTGCCTGCTGTACCTCTCGGGCGGCAGATACGCGGGCCTGGGCACGAACCTCGTGCAGGCGGCGGCGGAGGGCGGCACGGTGTACGCGTGGGACTGGATCGTCAAGATCCTCTTCACCGCGATCACCCTCTCCGTCGGCTTTCTGGGCGGGGAGGTGACCACCTTCTTCGCGGCGGGAGCCTGCCTGGGCAGCGCGCTGGGTGGCGCGCTCGGGCTCCCGCCCGCGGCGGCGGCCTGCATCGGCTATGCCGCCCTCTTCGGCGCGGCGACCAATACCCTCATCGCGCCCGTGTTTTTGTGCGCGGAGCTGTTCGGCGCGGCGTTCCTGCCCTTTGCCGCCGTCGCCTGCATCGCGGCGTACCTGTTCAACTTCGGGCATTCCGTGTACCCGCAGCGCCTGCGCGAGGGCGTGGTGCGCCCCTTCCCGCGCCTGCGCCGCGAGGAGAGGCGGCTGCCTCTGTCAGGGCCTCTGTACGGGCGCGCGCGCCTGCCGCGTCGCGGGCAGACGCACTGAGCGCCCGTGCGCTCTCTTTTTGAAAAAAGAGATTGCTTTTTCCGCATTTTTGTTTTATACTGTTGGCATGAAACTTTTCCTCTCCCCGCAAACCTATCGGAACAAGCGCGTCTGCGTCGCCCTGTCGGGCGGCGGCGATTCGGTCGCCCTCCTGCACGCGCTCGGGGAGAAGGCGGGAGAGTGGAACATGGCGCTTTCGGCGGTCAACGTCGAGCACGGCATCCGCGGCGAAAGCTCGCGCGCCGATACCGCATTCGTCAAGCGGCTGTGTGAGAGGGAGAACATCCCGCTCTTCTGTTATTCGGAGGATGTGCCCCGCCTCGCCGAGGAATGGGGCACGGGCCCGGAGGAGGCGGCGCGCGCCGTCCGCTGCCGCATCTTCCTGGATATCCTGCGGCAGGACAAGGCGGACTACGTCGCCACCGCCCACCACGCGGGCGACAACGCGGAGAGCGTCCTCTTCAATGTGTTCCGCGGCAGCGCTCTGACGGGCGCGGGCGGCATCCGCGGGTTTTTGCATGCCCGCGAGCTCGCGGCGGCCGTTTCGCCGGAAACGCGCGCCGAGGACGCGGAAAAGCTGCGCGGCAAGGGCATCGTCCGCCCGCTGCTGGGCGTGCCGAAGGCGGAGATCCTCGCTTACCTTCGCGAAAACAAGCTCGAGTGGCGGGAAGACGAGAGCAACGCCGACCCCGCCTATACCCGCAACTTTCTGCGGCTGGAGGTGCTCGCGCCCGCGCGCGAACGCTTCCCCGCGCTCGATAAGGCGCTGTACAATTTTTCCCGCGCCGCCCGCGAGGACGATGAGTTCCTGTACGGCCTCGCGCGGCAGTATTTTCTCGAAGAAGGGGAGGTCTGCTTTGTTGCGGCGGACGTCGTCAAGCCGCTGTTTGCGCGCGCGTGCGTGCTCGCCCTGCGGCATTTCGGGATAGAAAAGGACTATACGCTGCAGAACCTGCTCGATCTCCGCGATATCGCGGAGGGGGAAAACGGCAGGGCGGTCGATCTGCCGCAGGGCATCGTCGCCCGCCGCGAGTACGGCAAAGTCTGTTTTTACAGGAAAGAGCCGCCCGAAGCCGCGCCCGAATACCCCTTCGGCGAAGGGGAGTTCGCGTTCGGCAGGCTCTGCGTGCGCGTCGTCAGGGGGAAGCATCCCGCCGCCGTGGGGGCGGGGCGCCGCACTCTGTATATCGACGGCGCGCGCCTGCCCGAAGATAGCGTCCTTCGCAGCCGAAAAGAGGGGGACGTGTTTCAAAAATTCGGCTCGGGCACGAAAAAGCTGAAAGAGTATTTCATCGACGAAAAGGTCCCGCAGCGGCTGCGGGGCGGCATCCCGCTCGTCGCGCGCGGCAAAGAGGTGTTCGCCGTGTGCGGCATGGAAATTTCCGAAAAAGTGAAGATCGGCGCAAATGCCGACGTATATACCATAGTACTGACCGAAAAAGGAGAATAGAAATGCATCAGGACGTTGAGAGCATCATGTTTGGCAAAGAGCAGATCGCCGCGCGCATCGGCGAGCTCGCGGCGCAGCTGGATAAAGACTACGCGGGGAAGAGACCGCTCATGGTCGGCATCCTCAAAGGCAGCGTCATGTTTTACGCAGACCTGCTGCGCGCGATGACCATCCCCCTCGAAATGGACTTTATGGCGATCTCCTCGTACGGCGCGGGCGCGAAGTCTTCGGGCGAGGTCAAGCTGATCAAGGATCTCGACCGCAAGATCGAGGGGCGCCACGTGCTCATCGTGGAGGACATTATCGATTCGGGCTACACCCTCGCCTATCTCAAGCGCATGCTGTATTCGCGCAAGCCGGAGTCCGTCAAGATCTGCGCCTTGCTCGATAAATACAGCCGCCGCGTCGTGCCCATCGAGGCGGACTACAAGGGCTTTGACTGCGCCGACGAGTTCGTCGTCGGCTTCGGGCTGGACTACGCCGAGCGCTACCGCAACCTGCCCTATATCGGCATCCTCAAGCGCAGCGTGTACGAAAAGTGAGCGCGCGCCCGCGCCGCCGCTAAAAATAGCGCTGCGGCGGGCAAAAACGCTTGACAGGCGGCGGCGTTTCGTGGTAACATACAATCCGAGCCGCTCGAGGCGGGCTTTTTAAGCGCGCGCTTTTGCGCCGCCTGCACCCGGCGAGACTGGACAGAGGAGGTAAATTTCATGTACGCGATCATCGAAAGCGGAAGCAAGCAGTACCGCGTCAGCGAGGGAGACGTCGTGCGCGTCGAAAAGCTGGATGCGGAAGTGGGCGCCGCCGTGGAGTTCAAAGCCGTGATGGTTTCGGGCGAGGACGGCATCAAAGTCGGCGCAGACGCAGCGAACGCGAAGGTCAGCGGCACCGTTCAGGCGCAGGACAAGTACAAGAAGATCATCGTCTTCAAGTACAAGGCCAAGAAGAACGAGCGCAAGAAGCAGGGTCACCGCCAGCCGTTCACCGCAGTGAAGATCGAAAAGATCTCGCTGTAACACATTCATAGGAGGATAAATAAAATGATCTTTATCAGTTTATTTGCTCATAAAAAGGGAACGGGTTCCTCCCACAACGGGCGTGACAGCGAGGCGAAGCGCCTCGGCGTAAAGCGTTCGGACGGGCAGGCAGTGCTCGCGGGCAACATTCTCGTCCGCCAGCGCGGCACCAAGTTCCATGCAGGCGAAAACGTCGGCATCGGCAAGGACGATACGCTCTTCGCCCTCGTCGACGGCGTGGTCAAGTTCAAGCGCCTGGGCAAAGACAGGAAGCAGGTCGTCGTAGAAGCGAAGGCCGAATAAGTTCCGAGAGCAAGAATCGCCCCGCGGCATCGCTGCCGCGGGGCTTTGTATTTTCTGTACCGCGCGGGGCGCCTTTGCGGCGCTTTCCGCGTTTGCGCCTTCACGGCGCTTGCTTTCCAGCCGCGCATTATAGTATAATAGAGGGCGGACGCAGGCAAAACATATCGTGGAGGGGGTGTGCCCCTCCGGGAGGTCAATATGCTGTACGACAGTATCACGCAACTTATCGGGAGGACGCCCCTCCTGCGGCTGCACAACATCGAGCGCGAATGCGGCACGGGCGCGCAGCTCCTCGCCAAGCTCGAGTATTTCAACCCCACGGGCAGCGTCAAGGATCGCCCCGCCCTCGCCATCATCGAGGAGCTGGAGCGGTCGGGCAGGATCGGAAAGGGGACCCTCCTCATCGAGCCGACAAGCGGCAACACGGGCATCGGCCTTGCCGCCGTGTGCGCGGTGCGCGGCTATCGCCTCGTGCTCACCATGCCCGAAACGATGAGCGTCGAGCGGCGCAAGCTGCTCTCCGCCTTCGGCGCAGAGATCGTGCTCACCGACGGCAAGGCGGGCATGCGGGGCGCCATCGAGCGCGCCGAACAGCTCTGCCGCGAAAACGAGGGCAGCGTCATCTGCGGGCAGTTCGTCAACCCCGCCAACCCCGCCGCGCACTACGCCTCTACCGGCCCGGAACTGTGGGAGGACTGCGAGGGCAGGCTGGACTTCCTCGTCGCGGGCGTGGGTACGGGCGGCACCCTTTCGGGCACCGCGAAGTTCCTCAAAGAAAAGAACCCCGCCCTGAAGGCGGTCGCCGTCGAGCCGGAAGGCTCGCCCGTGCTCTCGGGCGGCGAGGCAGGCCCGCACGGCCTGCAGGGCATCGGGGCGGGCTTCGTGCCCGAGATCCTCGATACTTCCCTGATCGACGAGGTGATCGCCGTCTCCGACGAGGACGCCTACGCCTTCGGCCGCCTGCTCGCCGGGCGCGAGGGGGTGTTCGCCGGCATCACGGCGGGGGCGGCGGTGTATGCCGCCGTGCGCCTCGCCCTGCGGGAGGAGAACGCCGGCAAGCGTATCGCCGTCATCCTGCCCGATACGGGCGCGCGCTACCTCTCCACGCCGCTGTTTTCGGAATAGGCATGGGCGGGGAAGGACGTGCCCGCAGGGAGCGGGCGGAGGCGGAGCGCCTGGCGCGCTTCGAAGAGCGGTGCGCGCTTTTGGAGGCGGAGGGCATGCGCGGGCAGGACAGAACATTTTCGCAGCGCGCTTCCGCCCTGCTCGGGTTTTTGTGCGCCCTCCCCTTCGCCGCGGGGGTGGCCGTCGCCTTCTTTTTCCGCGGGGGGAAGAGCTGGCTTCTGACGGGGAACCTGTTCGCCGACCTCGCGCTGTACGTCGCCGTGTTTCTGGCGAGCATCCCCGTGCACGAGTGCCTGCACGCCCTCGGCTGGGCGGCGGCGAAGGGTTCCTTCGCGGGGCTGCGCATCTGCCTTGCGGGGGGCGCGCCGTACTGTGCGTGCGCGCAGCCGCTGGGCAGGTGGCGGTACCTCGCGGGCACGCTCGCGCCCTTTTTCGTTCTCGGGGCGGGGCTTTCCGCCGCGGGCATCGCGGCGGCGTCTCTCCCGCTCACGCTGTACGGCGCCTTCAACCTGCTCAACGCGGGGGCGGACGTGCTCGTCTCCCTGCGCGCGCTCGCCGCGCGCGGGCTGCTGCTCGACCACCCGTCCCGCTGCGGCTTTTATGCCTTTTCGCGCGCATGAAAAACCCCCGCACGGGCGTGTGCGGGGGAGGGGAGACGGTGCGGTCAGATCACGACGATGTTCTTTTCTTCGAACTTCGCCTTGACGTCCGCGGGGAAGCGGTCGTCCGTGATCAGCACGTCGATGTTTTCGGGCGTGGCGAAGGTGTAGGGCATGATCTTGCCGATCTTGGAGGTGTCCAGCATCATGTACACCATCTTTGCGCGCGCGAGGATGAATTTTAATAGGTCGCTCTCCACCTGCGACACGCAGGAAAATCCCTGGTCGAAGGAGAAGGCCGAGGCGGAAATGATGGCGAGCTCGAAGTTTGTGTTGCCCAGAAAGACCTTCGTATAGGGGGAGGCGGTGGAGAGGTTGTCCTTGATGAGCGAGCCGCCCACCAAAACGACCTCCGGCTGCTTTTTGTGCGCCAGCTCTTCGGCGACGACGATGCCGTTGGTGAAGACGTGGCAGGGCCTGTCCGGCAGTTCCTTGGCCAGCTGCAGCGCCGTCGTGCCGCCGTCCAAGAACATGCTCACGCCCTCGTCGATGAGGGAGACGGCCTTTTTGGCGATGACCTTTTTCGCATCCGTGTTGATGGTCGATTTCTGCGCGTATGCCTCGCCCGAGCGCTTCTGCACCTCGAGCACGGACATCGCGCCGCCGCGGACGCGGATGACCTTGTTTTCCTTTTCGAGCTCCAAGAGGTCTCTGCGCAGCGTCATGTCCGAAACGTCGGGGAATTGCTTGGCGAGCTCTTCCAGGCTCATCTTGCCGTTTTTCTCGATGAGGAGGGCGATCTCCTCGATTCTTGTGCGTTTCGTAAGGGTTTCCTCCTAAGAACATTCTTACAGACAGTATAACATATTTCACAGGCTTTCGCAACAAATTTTACATTATTTGTAACTATTTTTCAGAAAAAACAAAAAAATTTTTGCACATACGGAAAAAACATTGCTATTTCGCCGAAATAATGTATAATATATAAAAAAGCGGGGTATCCCCCGCGCCCCGGGCGCTTCCGCCGCCGGAAACGGCCGGCCCTGCATTTTCTGCAGAGGGAAGGAGCGGCGGGGCGACGGAAAGAGATACGGGAGGAAGAAGAGAATGGGAGAAGACCTCGAGAGGCTCGTCGCCCGCGGCAGCCTGGGAGACGCTGCGGCACAGCTGCAGCTCGGCCTCGCCTACGATTTCGGGCAGGGCGCCCCGCAGGACTACGGGAAGGCATTGTATTGGTACGGCCGCGCCGCCGGGCAGGGAGACGCGGAGGCGCAGTGGCGCCTCGGCTATTTTTATCATTACGGGCAGGGCACCGCGCGCGACCTTCTCAAAGCGATTTCCCTGTACAGAGACGCGCTGGCGCAGCGGCCCGACTGTTCCGCGTCCTGGCTGCTTCCCGAGGCGGAAAAGCTGCTCTCCGAGGAGAACGAAAGCTTTCGCCGCCGTGCGGAGGCGGGGGATACCGGGGCGCTGTATTCTTACGGGAACAACCTGCTCCGTGCGGGGCGGCATGCGGAGGGCATGGAACGGCTCGCCGCCGCCGCCTCCCGCGGGCATGCCGCCGCCGCATATGCGCTGGGCATGTGCCGCATCGGAGGCATAGGTGCGCCGCGCGACGAAAAGGAGGGCTACCGCCTCGTGCTCGCCGCCGCGCAGGCGGGGTTTGCCGCCGCGCAGAGGGAGGCGGGGCGCTGCCTTCTGGAAGGCATCGGCACCGCAGAAGATGCCGAACGGGGCGTGGAATGGCTGCGGCGCGCCGCAGAGCAGGGCGATCCGGGCGCCTGCTATCTCCTCGCGCGCTGCTTTGAAGAGGGCGTCGGGACGGACGAGGAAGGGGAAGAGGCCGTGCAGCTGTACCGCCTCGCCGCAGAGGCCGGCCATCCCGAGGCGCAGTTCGAGTACGCTCTCTGCCTCGACCTTGGTTCTGGCATACCCGCAGACGAGGGAGAGGCCGCCGGGTGGTATTGCCGCGCGGCGGAGGGCGGCGTCGCCGGGGCACAGTTCAACCTCGCCGTCTGCTTTGAAACGGGGCAGGGCGCGCCCAAAGATCTCGCGCAGGCGGCCAAATGGTACCGCAAGGCGGCGGAGCAGGGGCATGCCGCGGCGCAGTTCAACCTCGGCGTCTTCTGCGACGCCGGCAGGGGCGTTCCCCAAAGCCGCGCCGACGCGGTCAAATGGTACCGCAAGGCGGCGGAACAGGGCCTTGCAAAGGCGCAGTTCAATCTGGGGATCTGTTATTACAACGGCCTCGGCGTCCCTCAAAATTATGCCGAGGCGGCGCGCTGGTACGGCAAAGCCGCCGAACAGGGGGATGCGTCCGCACAGTGCGAATTTGCCGTCTGCCTTTATAACGGCGACGGCTGCCCGCGCGACCTGCAGCGGGCGGCGGACTTCGCCGCAAAGGCGGCGGAAGCCGCGGAGGGCGCGTTTTCAGACAAGGCGCGCGAGATCCTGGAGCGCTGCCGCAGGGCGGGCGTCTTCCCCCGAAAATAGAGCACGCGCCGCGCGCAAAGGAGTGATCTGCCATGTTCAAAAGGTTACGCGCCGATCTCGAGGCGGCAAAGCGCAACGACCCCGCCGCGCGCAATAAATTCGAGATCCTTCTCACATATTCGGGCGTGCACGCCCTCTCGTGGCACCGCTTCGCCAACAGGCTGTACAGGATGCACTTAAAGCTTCTGGCGCGCATCGTGTCGCAGTTTGCGAAATTCCTGACCGGCATCGAGATACACCCCGCCGCCAAGATCGAGGGCGGCGTGTTCATCGACCACGGCACGGGCGTCGTCATCGGCGAGACGGCCGAGGTCAAGAGCGGCGTGGTCATCTACCAGGGCGTCACCCTCGGCGGCACGGGCAAGGAAAAGGGCAAGCGGCACCCGACCATCGAGAGAGACGTCGTCATCAGCTCGGGCGCGAAGGTGCTGGGCGGCTTCACCGTGGGCGAGGGCGCCAAGATCGGCGCCGGCGCCGTCGTGCTCAAAGAGGTGCCGCCGCACGCGACCGTCGTCGGCGTTCCCGGGCGCGTCGTGCGCATCAAGGGCGAAAAGCCCGACCTGCAGCAGGAAAAGGTGGACCCCAACGCCGAGGAGATCCGCGCGCTCAAATGCCGCATACATAAGCTGGAATCCGCGCTCGAAAAGCTCACCGGCGAAAAGTTCGAGTGCACAAAAGAGGAAGAGGACCTGTTTCCCGTAGCGGAGACGGCGGATAGGGGAGAAAAGGACGAGGACAGCACTACACAACAAACCGAGGTCATGAGAGATGATAACGAGTAAAGAACTTCGCAGCAAGTGGCTCTCCTTCTACGAGAGCAAGGGGCACGTAAACATCGGGGCGGTCTCCCTCATCGGAGACGGCACCACGGGCGTCATGTTCAACGTGGCGGGCATGCAACCCCTCATGCCCTATCTTCTGGGACAGCCGCACCCCGCCGGCAAGCGCCTGTGCAACGTGCAGGGCTGCGTGCGCACGGTAGACATCGAGTCCGTCGGAGACGCCACCCACTTCACCTTCTTCGAGATGATGGGCAACTGGTCTTTGGGAGACTACTTCAAAAAGGAGAAGACGGCCTGGTCCTTCGAGCTCCTCACCGAAGTGTTCGGGCTGGATAAGGACAAGCTGTGCTCGACGGTGTTCGCGGGCAACGAGTCCGCCCCGCGCGATGACGAGACGGCGCAGCTGCTCATCGGCCTCGGCATCAAACCCGAGCACATCTATTATCTGGATAAGTCCAACAACTGGTGGGAGCTGGAGGGCACCGTCGGCACTCCCTGCGGGCCGGACAACGAGTGGTTCTACCCCCTCACCGACGAGGAGTGCGGCCGCGAACACTGCGACATCAACTGCCCCTGCGGCAGGTATGTGGAGATCGGCAACGACGTCTACATGCAGTATAAAAAGACGGAGAGCGGCTACGTCCCTCTGGAAAACAAGAACGTCGACACCGGCTTCGGGCTGGACCGCATGCTCGCCTTCCTCAACGGGCTGAAGGACGGCTACAAGACCGACCTCTTCTCCGCCGTCATCTCGTATCTCGAGCAGGCGTCCGGCAAAAAGTACGACGACGGCGGAGAGGCGCAGAAAGCGATGCGCATCGTCGCCGACCACACCCGCACCGCCGTCATGCTCATCGGCGACGTCAACGGCATCCTCCCTTCCAACACGGGGGCGGGCTACATCCTGCGCCGCCTCATGCGCCGCGCGGTGCGCTACTGCCGCGCCCTGGGCGTGGACGGCAAGGAGATGCTCCCCGTCGCAAAGATCTTCATCGAACAGATCTACGACGAGGCGTACCCGCTGCTGCCGCAGAAGGAAGACTACATCCTCGCCGAGATCTCCCGCGAGATCGAGCGCTTCGAGTCCACCCTCGAAAAGGGCATGAAGGAGTTTGAAAAGACGCTTTCGGGCATCGAGCGCAAGAACGAGTTCATGTCCAAACAGGATCCCGCATACGTAAAAGAGACGAAGATCGGCGGCAAGGCGGCGTTCAAACTGTACGATACGTACGGTTTCCCCCTCGAGCTGACCGTCGAAATGGCGGCCGAGCGCGGCTACACCGTCGACGAAGAGGGCTTCGCCGCCGCCTTCAAAGAGCATCAGGAAAAGAGCCACGCGCAGGTCTCCGCCGGCGAATTCAAGGGCGGCCTCGCCGACACCGGCGAAGCGACCACCCGCCTGCACACCGCCACGCACCTTTTGAACGCCGCGCTCAAACAGGTGCTCTCGCCCGACGTCAACCAGAAGGGCAGCAACATCACCCCCGAACGCCTGCGCTTCGACTTCAACTTCCCCCGCCCCATGACGCAGGAGGAGATCAAGGCGGTCGAAGATCTCGTAAACGAAAAGATCAAGGAAAACATCCCCGTCGTGTTCGAGGAGATGCCCTACGAGAAGGCGCGCGCCGAGGGCGTGGTCGGCGTCTTCGACAGCAAATACGGCGACGTGGTAAAGACCTATTCCATCGGCACCTTCTCGCGCGAGATGTGCGGCGGCCCGCACGCCAAGAGCACGGGCGAGCTGGGGCACTTCAAGATCGTCAAGGAGCAGTCCTCCTCGAGCGGCGTGCGCCGCATCAAGGCGGTGCTCGAATAAAAAACGGCGGCAATGCTTGCATCCGCGCCTCCCGCCCCCTTATAATGGGCAGCGGGAGGTGTTTTTTTATGCAGAGACTTTACGATGCAGACATGCGCCTGCTCGGCTACCTGGCGGAGGGCGCGTCGGGGCGGCTGTCCGTGCTGGACGCCGATCGCAGGGTGCTCGGCTATTATTACCCCGCGTCGGACAAGACGTACACCAAAGACATGGCGCTCGTCGGCAGGGGGAACCAGCTCGCCGCGCTCCTGGAGCGCGCGGGGGGCAGGGCGTAGCGCCGCGGGCAAAAAGAGAGCGGGGCGAAGGAGATCCTCCGCCCCGCTTCGGGCGTTTCGTCTATTCTGCTCTGAGCGCCGCGGCGACGTCTGCGGCGATCTTGTCCAGCTGTTCCCGCGTCGGCTTATACGCGCATTTGACGGCGGGCAACAGGGGCTCGCATTTGGGGCTTTTCAGCGCCTCGAACACCTGGTCGGGAGACTGCCCGCCCCAGCCGTACGAGCCGAAGGCTACGAACTTCTTTTTGTTCCCGTTCAGCCCTTTGAAATAGGTGAGGAAGGAGGCGACGGAGGGCATCATGTTGTTGTTGAGGGTGGGGGAGCCGACGGCGATGTACTTCGCCGTCATGGCGTCCGCGATGACGTCCGAATTGTGGCAGTAGTGCAGGTTGTACAGGCGGGGCTTGAACCCGCAGGCGAGGAAGGCGCTCTCGATCGCGTGCGCCATCGCCTCTGTGGAGTGCCACATGGTGTCGAAGACGATGGCGACGGTGTCGTCATATTCGTTCGCCACCCACGATCTGTACAGCGCGAGGATGTCGGGGATGTGCTGCGTCCAAATGATGCCGTGGCTGGGGCAGATCGTATCGATCTGCAGCCCTTCGAGTGCGGCGAGCGCCTTGCCCGTCTGCATGCCGTACGGCTGCACGATGTTCGCGTAATATTTGCGCGCCTGGATGTACGCCTCGGGCAAGTCGCATTCGGTGTCCGTCCGCTCGTCGGAGGCGTAGTGCTGGCCGAAGGCGTCGTTGGAAAAGAGGATGTTGCCGGGGGTCATATAGGAGACCATGTTGTCCGGCCAGTGCACCATGGGCGTGGGCACGAAGGTGAGGGTGTGCTTGCCGAGGGAGAGCGTTTCGCCCGCCTTCACGCCGATATAGCCGAGGTCGCCGTAGTAGGCGGTCAGATCCTTCACGCCCGCGCCCGCCGCGCAATACACCTTGGCGTTCTTTGCGAGGGCGCGTACGGCGGGTATGCCGCCGCTGTGGTCGGGTTCGGCGTGGTTGGAGACGATCACGTCGATCTTTGCGGGGTCGATGACCGAAGAGATGCGCGCGAGCATCTCCTCTTCGAAGCCCGCCTTCACCGCGTCGATGAGAGTGATCTTCTCGTCGATGATGAGGTAGGCATTATAGGTGGAGCCCTTCTCCGTCTCGTAGCCGTGGAAGTTCCTGAGGTTCCAGTCGACGGCGCCCACCCAATAGACGCCTTCGCAGATCTTCATTGCGTTCATAGCGTTTCTCCTCTTTTAAAAACAATATGGAATATGGAATAAAATAAGACGATCGCCGGGGCCGTGCGGCTCTCGCGCGCGGCCAAACTCATTATACAACGAAAGGGCGCCGCGAGGCAAGGATTTTTTCGCACGGGGGAGGAAAAAACTCTTTTCCGCGCGGTATCGCGGCAAAAAGCGGCGAAAAAATTCCGTATCCGGCAAGATTTTTTCATATCGGCGGCAAAATCCATTGACAAGGCGGAAAGTTTATGATAGACTTTAAGAACACACCGCGGCCGGTGTGATTTTTTTGCATGGAGTTTTTAAAAAATGGCTGCCACGAACAGAACGAAAGTCACTTTTGAATGCACCGAGTGCAAGCGCCGGAATTACGACACGATGAAGAACAAGAAGAACGATCCGGAGAGGCTCACGCTCAACAAATATTGCCCCTTCTGCAAGAAGCATACCGCTCACAAAGAGTCCAAGTAAAGAGGACGGGGGAAGCGGCCGTGCCGCATTCTATAAATAAGAGGTAATCATGAAAGGGAAAACCGCTGTCAAAAAGCCCAACATCTTCGTGCGTATGGGCAGAAAGATCAAAGAAGTCTTTTCCGAACTGAAAAAGGTCACCTGGCCCTCGTTCGGGAAGGTCGTCAAGTCGACGGGCGTCGTCATCGCGATCGTCGTCGCATTCCTCATCGTATTCACCGCCGTCAATTACGGGCTCAATACGCTGCTCGGCCTGCTCACCACGGGCATGGGCTGAGAAAAGGGGCGCGTCCGCCGCGCAGCATGAGGAAGGAACATGGAAAATTCTCTCGAAAGCCAGGCGAAGTGGTACGTCCTCCATACCTATTCCGGGTATGAAGCGATGGTCAAGGACAGCCTCGAGCGCCTCATCGAAAACAATAATCTCGGAAACAGCATCTTCGATCTGAAGATCCCGATGGAACAGACTATCGAAGAGAAGAACGGCAAAAAGAAGGTCGTCGAGCGCAAGCTCCTCCCCTGTTACGTCTTCATCAAGATGATCTATTCCAACGAGGTGTGGTACCTCGTCACCAACACCCGCGGCGTCACCGGTTTCGTCGGCCCGCAGGGCAGGCCGCTCCCCCTCAAAGAGGCGGAAGTGCGCAAGATGCAGTTGGAGACCGGGCCCATCGAGGCGGACTTCGCGGTGGGGGACGACGTGAACATCGACGCCGGCCCGCTGGCAGGGTTCGTCGGCAAGATCAAAGAGCTCAACGATTCCACGCAGAAGGCGAAGGTCAACGTCATGATGTTCGGCCGCAATACCGACGTGGAAGTGGAATACTCGCAGATCCGCAAGATCTCCGTCTCGGCGGAGAAGGCGGAACAACCTAAGCAGGAATAAGGGCAAAGCCCCTTTTTCTAATAAGTGGGAGAAGCGCAAATCTTTTTTCGGCGCTTTGTTAAAACCACAACAGGAGGAGAACTTATGGCTAAAAAGATCACTGCGGTCGTCAAGTTACAGCTGCCCGCAGGTAAAGCTACCCCCGGTCCCCCCGTCGGTTCGACGCTCGGCCCGCACGGCATCAACATCCCCGGCTTTACCAAGGAATTCAACGCGAAAACTGCCGATCAGGCGGGGCTCATCATTCCCGTCGTCATCACTATCTATCAGGACAGGTCCTTCACGTTTATTCTGAAAACGCCGCCCGTGCCCGTGCTCATCAAAAAGGCATGCAAGATCGAGAGCGGAAGCGCAAGGCCCAACCGCGACAAAGTGGCAAAGCTGACCGCGGCCCAGGTCGAAGAGATCGCCAAGCTGAAAATGCCCGACCTCAACACCACCTCGCTCGATTCCGCAAAGAGCATGGTCAAAGGCACCGCCCGCAGCATGGGCGTCACCGTCGAAGAGTAAATATAAGGAGAATGTGGGAGAGAGGGCATCCCTCTCGCGCGTACCACAAGGAGGTAAATAATGAAATACGGGAAAAAATATGCCGACAGTCTGAAGGCATACGATCGTTCCAAGGCATACGATATCGACGAGGCGATGGGCCTGGTCATCGATACGGCGAAGGCGAAGTTCGATGAGACCATCGAGCTGCACGTGCGCCTGGGCGTAGACCCCCGCCAGGCAGACCAGCAGGTCCGCGGCGTGCTCGTTTTGCCCAACGGCACCGGCAAGAGCAAAAAGGTCCTCGTCATCGCCAAGGGCGAGCGCGCAGACGCCGCCCAGGCAGCCGGCGCAGACTACGTCGGCGCGGAGGAGATGATCCAGAAGATCCAGACGGAGAACTGGTTCGACTTCGACGTCGTGATCACCACGCCCGACATGATGGGCGTCGTCGGCCGCATCGGTAAGATCCTCGGCCCGAAGGGCCTGATGCCGAACCCGAAGTCCGGCACCGTCACGATGGACGTCGCCAAGGCGATCGCCGAGGTCAAAGCAGGTAAGGTGGAGTACCGCCTCGATAAGACGGCGATCATTCACTGCCCGATCGGCAAAAAGAGCTTCGGCAAGGAAAAGCTGACCGAAAACTTCACCGCCCTTATGGATGCCATCGTCAAGGCGAAGCCCGCCGCGGCGAAGGGCCAGTACATCAAGAGCGTCGCCGTCGCCAGCACCATGGGCCCCGGCGTGAAGATCAACTATAACCGCGGCTGATTTTTTTGAAAGACGCAGGAAAACGGTTGACAGACCGACGTGTTATCGGTATAATGTAACGGAAAACTCGATCGTACCGCAGAAAGCAGGCACCGCAAGGTTTAATGGAAACGCCTGCCGAGGTAACGCGCCGGGCTGAAAGCATGATCTGTGCATTTTCGTCCCCGTACCTCGCGGTACGGGGATTTTTTTGCGGGCGCGCCGCAAGGCTGCCCGCCCTTCGCGGAAGTCCGCCCCGGCAGGAGCGCCCCCGCGGACAAAATTTGAATGGGAGGTAAACAATGTCGGCTAATTTAGAGGCAAAAAAGCAAGTCGTCGAAGAGATCAAGCAGAAGATCCAGAGCAGCAAGTCCGTCGTCTTCGTCGATTACAAAGGGCTGACCGTCGCGGAAGTTTCTGACCTTCGCAACAAGTTCCGCGCCGCCGGCGTCGAGTACAAGGTGTACAAAAACACCCTCGTGCGCAAGGCGATGAACGAGCTCGGCGTCACCGATTTCGATGCGGACCTGAACGGCCCCACGGCGACCGCGTTCAGCCCCGATGAGACTGCCGCCGCGAAGATCTTTGCGGAAGCGGTCAAAGCAATGCCCGAAAAGATCATTCCGAAGAGCGCCTACGTCGATAACGCATACGTCGACGCGAAAGGCATCAAGGCCCTTGCGGACATGCCTTCGAGGGAAGAGCTCATCGCCAAGATGCTCGGCTCCATGCAGGCACCCCTCGCAAACTTTGCGGGCGTGCTCTCCGCCATGCTCAGAGGCGTGGTCGTGGCGCTCAACGCCATCGCGGAGAAGAAGGGCGCATAACCGCCCGTGGATGCGGGCAGGCGCCCGCCGCCCCCGCCGCGGCGTAAAAGGCGGCACAAAACATTTCATTAAAAAGAAAACGGAGGAATTTCAAAAATGGCTGATATCGCTAAGTTCATTGAAGAGATCAAAGGTATGACTGTTGTCGAGCTCAACGAGCTCGTGAAGGCTCTCGAAGAGGAGTTCGGCGTCAGCGCCGCTGCTCCCGTCGCCGTTGCCGCTGCTCCCGCTGCAGGCGGCGCTGCGGAAGCCGTCGAGGAGAAGACGGAGTTCAACGTCAAGCTCAAGGACATCGGCGCGAAGAAGATCGAGGTCATCAAGGCTGTCCGCGAGTTCACCTCCCTCGGCCTTGCCGAAGCGAAGGCGCTCGTCGAGGGCCTCGGCATGATCAAGGAAGGCGTCAACAAGGAAGAGGCCGAGAAGATCGCTGCCCGCATGAAGGAAGCCGGCGCGGAAGTCACCATCGACTAATTTCCGCAGCAATCGGAAAAGCCAAAAAGCACCCGCGAGGGTGCTTTTTTGTCGCCTCGGGGCAAGGCAAATTTCACGGGCGGCGTGCAGGACATGCGCGCCGCTCTGCTCTTTGTGGGGTCTGCAATGTAAGGAGATCGCGCTCTCTGCCCGCACGCCTTTCCTCCGGAGGCTTTCCCCGCGGGGCCTTTCTCCGGAGGCGGCCGATGCGCGAGCGGCGTTTCCGAAAGAGAGCGCCGTGCGGCCGGCGCGGTCGTCTGCGGACATTCGAAAAAGGCAGCGGAGGCGCCGGAAGACGCGCAGCGGGGGGGGGCGGCAAAATTTGTCGAAAAATTTATATAAATTTTCGGAAAAAGTTTCTTCAAACAGTTGACATTTCCGCAGGATGTGGTATAATATTAGCAGACTTGAAAGAAAAGTGCCAGCACTCCTATAAATAGTCTGCAAAAATCAGAAAGAACGATCGAAGGAGATGATCATTATGAAAAACGAACTGAGCAGAAGGAACGACTTTGACTTTTTTGACGAGGCCATGCACGACTTTTTCCCCGCCTTTTACGGCGGCAGGCACGCGCAGAAGTATATGCGCACCGATATCAGGGAGACGGACGACAGCTACGTGATGGAAGTGGAGATGCCCGGCCTGGACAAAAAGGACATCCACATCGAGCTCAAGGAGGGCTATCTGACCATTTCCGCGGGCAAGAGCGAGCGCGAAGAGGGCGGCAAGAAGGACAACTATGTCCACCGCGAGCGCAGCTTCTCCTGCAGCCGCAGCTACTATGTCGGAGATGTCTCTAAGGAAGAGATCAAAGCCAAGTACGAAAACGGCATGCTGAACGTCACCATCCCGAAGGAGACGCCCAAGAAGGAAGAGCAGCACCGCATCGAGATCGAATGACCGCTGCCGCGCGATACAAAAGAAGAACAAGGGGAGGGCCCGCGCCGCATGGCGCGGGCCCTCTTTCCGCGCTGCGGGGCAGGGGGCAGGCGGCAGGAGCTTTCGCGTAAAACAGACAAAAAAATGCTTTTCCCCCCTTCATTTTGTTTGACATCCGTTGACGGATATGGTATTATTTATAGGCTGTGTAATAGGGTTGAGGTATAAAGTTACTTCAATCGCTTTGGGATGCGAGGATAAATACAGCACAATCGCGCCCATCGCGAAGATAATTTATACCGACAAATGTGGGGGCTTGACCCCTGCGACTAACCGCAATGCAGCCATTCAATAGTCTCTATCGAATGGCGTTTTATTTTCCGCGGCATTGCGACACACACGGCACAGTTGACGGAAAGTTAGTATAAAAATCGGAGGAATCACACAAAAATGGCAGGACAGAAGATCAGGATCAAACTCGCCGCTTACGACCACGAGCTGGTAGATCTCGCGGCACAGCGCATCGTGGACGCGATGCAGAAGTCGGGCGCCAAGATCGGCGGCCCCATCCCCCTTCCCACCGAAAAGGAAGTCGTCACCATCCTTCGCTCGCCCCATAAGTATAAGGACAGCCGCGAGCAGTTCGAGATCCGCACCCACAAGCGTATCATCGACATCTACAGCCCCAACGCGAAGCTCCTGGACAGCGTCCATCTCCCCGCGGGCGTAGACATCAAGATCAAGTTATAATCAGCCGAGAAATACTTTGCAGGAGCAAGGTATTCGAAAATATTTTAAGGAGTGAACTTTATCAATGAATAAAGCAATCATCGGCCGCAAAGTCGGCATGACGCAGATCTTTACTCCCGAAGGGAAGGTCATTCCCGTAACGGTAGTGGAGGCGGGGCCCTGCCCCGTAGTGCAGATCAAGACCGTCGAGAAGGACGGCTACGCCGCCCTCAAGCTCGGCTTCGACGAGACGAGCGAAAAGCGGGTCAACAAGCCCGACCTCGGCCAGTTCAAGAAGGCGGGCGTCAAGCCCCAGAAGGTGCTCAAAGAGTTCCGCCTCGCAGACCTGTCCTCTTATGAAGTCGGCAAGGACGTCACCGTCGAGATCTTCAAGGAAGGCGAGAAGGTAGACGTCGTCGGCACCAGCAAGGGCCACGGGTATTCGGGCGTCATCAAGCGCTGGAACCAGCGCCGCCTGAAAGAGACGCACGGCGTCGGCCCCGTACACAGGGAGGTCGGCTCCATGGGCGCGAACTCCACGCCCAGCCGCGTGTTCAAGCAGAAGCACATGCCCGGTCAGTACGGTCACGAAAGGGTCACCGTGCAGAACCTCGAGGTCGTCAGGGTGGATGCCGCGCGCAACGCGCTGCTCATCAAGGGCGCCGTTCCCGGCCCCAGGGGCAGCATCGTCACCGTCAGCGACAGCGTCAAGGCCAAATAAGGAGAGTAAGAGAAATGCCTACGGTAAAGATATATAAAATGGACGGGTCGGTCGCCGGCGAAATGCAGCTTTCCGACAAGATCTTCGGCGCGGAGTACAACGAACCTCTGATCCATCAGGCGGTGGTCACGCGCCTCGCGAACGAGAGGCAGGGCACCAAGAGCACCCTCACCCGCACGGAAGTCCGCGGGGGCGGCGCGAAGCCCTGGCGCCAGAAGGGCACCGGCCGTGCCCGCCAGGGGTCCATCCGCGCACCGCAGTGGACGAAAGGCGGCGTCGTGTTCGCACCCAAGAGCCGCGATTTCTCCAAAAAGATGAACGTGGAGGCGCGCCGCGGCGCTCTGTTCTCCGCGCTCTCCAAAAAGGTGGCGGACGGCGAGCTCATCGTCGTGGAAAAGGTAGAGGTCTCCGCCCCCAAGACCAAAGAGATGGTCAAGTTCCTCGAAGCGCTCAAGCTCGATAAGCGCACCGTGCTGGTTACGGAAGGGGGCGACGAAAACGTCATCCTCGCCAGCCGCAACATCCAGAAACTGAGCACCCTCCCCGTGGCGCAGATCAGCACCTACGAAGTGGTCGCCAACAGCAAGGTCGTCCTGACCAAGGGCGCGGTCGAAAAATTACAGGAGGTCTACGGAGCATAATGAGAGCGGAAGACATCATCATTAAGCCCATCCTCACCGAAAAAGGTTATGACGGCATCGCGTCGAAGAAATACACCTTCAAGGTGGCGAAGAGCGCCAACAAGACGGAGATCAAGTACGCCGTCGAAAAGCTCTTCGGGGTCAAGGTCGAAAGCGTAAATACCTCTAACGTACGCGGCAAGCTCAAGCGCATGGGCCGCAACGAGGGCTACACCCCCGCGTACAAGAAGGCGGTCGTCCAGCTGACCGGAGACAGCAAGCCCATCGAGTACTTCAGCTCGCTGTCCTAAGCATTCATTCGAGGAGATTTGAAAAATGGCAATCAAGAGATATAAACCGACCTCCGCCGCGCGCCGTTTCATGACGGTGCACGCCTATGAGGAGATCACCGAGACCAAGCCCGAGCGCAGCCTCGTCGAGGACATGCGCAAGAGCGGCGGCCGCAACAACCAGGGCAAGATCACCGTCCGCCACATCGGCGGCGGCAACCGCAGGAAGTACCGCATCATCGATTTCAAGCGCAATAAGGACGGCATCCCCGCCAAAGTGCAGAGCATCCAGTACGACCCGAACCGCAGCGCGAACATCGCGCTCCTCGTCTACGCGGACGGCGAAAAGAGGTACATCCTCGCGCCCGTCGGCCTCAACGTCGGAGACACGGTGATGAGCGGCGCGGAGGCGGACATCAAGGCGGGCAACTGCCTCCCCTTCGAAAACATCCCCGTCGGCACGATGGTGCACAACATCGAACTCAAGCCGGGCAGGGGCGGCCAGGTCGCCAGGGCTGCGGGCATCTCCGCGCAGCTGATGGCGAAGGAAGGCAAGTTCGCCACCCTGAAGATGCCCAGCGGCGAGATGCGCCTCGTTCCCGTGCAGTGCCGCGCGACCATCGGTCAGGTCGGCAACGTCGAGCATGAGATCGTCCGCATCGGCAAAGCGGGCAAGACCCGTCACCTCGGCATCAAGCCCACGGTGCGCGGCTCCGTCATGAACCCCTGCGATCACCCGCACGGCGGCGGCGAAGGCAAGAGCCCCGTCGGCCATGCCGGCCCGATGACGCCTTGGGGCAAGCCCGCCCTCGGCTATAAGACGAGAAAGAAGAAGAATGTAACGAGCAAGTTCATTCTCAAACGCATCAATTAAGGGAGGATCGTTCAAATGAGCAGAAGCGTAAAGAAAGGCCCCTACGTTGAAGCGCGGCTCCTCAAAAGGGTCGAAGAGCTCAACGCGGCAAACGATAAAAAAGTTTTGAAAACGTGGTCCAGAGCGAGCACGATCTTCCCCCAGATGGTCGGTCACACCATCGCCGTGCACGACGGCAGGAAGCACGTTCCCGTGTACATCACGGAGGACATGGTCGGCTGCAAGCTCGGCGAGTTCGCGCCCACCAGGACCTTCAAGGGTCACGCCGGCGGCAAGACCACCGGTAAGAAGTAAAGGAGGTCGCAGTTCAAAATGGCTAAAAATACCCGTGAAAAGACAAAGCGCATCGCGGAAAACAAGGACAGGCGTCCTTACGCGACCGCAAGGCATATCCGCATGTCTCCTTATAAAGTCCGCAGGGCGCTCGCGCTCATCCGCGGCAAGAGCGTGAACGAAGCGGCTGCTATCCTCGAATACGCCACCATCGTCTCCGCCGAGCCCGTCAAAAAGGTGCTTCTCTCCGCAGCAGCGAACGCGGAGCACAACTTCGGCATGGACCGCGGCGACCTCGTCGTCGCAGAGGCGTTCGCCGATCAGGGCCCGACCCTCAAGCGCATGAACCCCGTCTCCAAAGGCAGGGCGCATGCCATCCTCAAGAGAACCAGCCACATCACGGTCATCCTTGATGTGCAGAGCAAGTAAGGAGATACGCTAATGGGACAGAAAGTTAACCCCCACGGTCTGAGAGTCGGCGTCATCAAGGGCTGGGATACCCAGTGGTATGCCGATAAAAAGGATTTCGGCAAAAACCTGAAAGAGGATTACGAGATCCGTAAATTCATCAAAAACAAATACTACGCCGCGGCGATCAGCAAGATCCTCATCGAGCGCGCCGCGAGCAGGGTGGTCGTCACCGTCTACACCGGCAAGCCGGGCGTTTTGATCGGCAAGGCGGGCTCGGAGATCGAGGTCATCAAAAAGGACCTCGCCAAGCTCACCAAGGGCAAGAGCATCGTCATCAACGTGACGGAAGTGCGCAAGCCCGACGCCGACGCGCAGCTCGTCGCCGAGGGCGTGGCACAGCAGCTCGAAAAGCGCATGTCCTTCCGCCGCGCGATGAAGCAGGCGATCGGCCGCGCGATGCGTTCGGGCGTCAAAGGCGTCAAGATGATGGTCTCCGGCCGCCTCGACGGCGCAGAGATCGCCCGCTGCGAGCAGTACCACGAGGGCTCCATCCCTCTGCAGACGCTCCGCGCGGACATCGACTACGGCTTTGCGGAAGCGCACACCACCTTCGGCATGATCGGCGTGAAGGTGTGGATCTATAAGGGCGAGATCCTCAAAGCGAAGGCGCATGAAGGAGGAGAACGGTAATGTTAATCCCGAAGAGAGTCAAGAGAAGAAGGCAGCACCGCGGCAAGATCAAGGGCCAGGCGCAGAAGGGCAACAAGGTCGCCTACGGGCAGTACGGCCTCGTCGCCGTCGAGGGCGCGAGGATCACCTCCCGCCAGATCGAGGCGGCCCGTATCGCCATGACGCGCTTCATCAAGCGCGGCGGCCAGGTCTGGATCGATATTTTCCCGCACAAGCCTATCACGAGGCACCCCGCCGAGTCCCGTATGGGTTCCGGTAAGGGCGCCGTCGAATACTGGGTCGCTATCGTCAAGCCGGGCAGGGTCCTGTTCGAGATGGCGGGCGTGCCCGAAGACATCGCGCGCGAGGCGATGCGCCTTGCCGGCCACAAGCTGCCCATCAAGACCAAGTTCATGGTCAAGGGCCAGGTCAACCCCGTCACGGGCAGGATGCCCGAGGGCGAAATAATCACAGAAGGCGGTGAAGGTTAATGAGAGCGAAAGATGTTCACAACATGACCGACGAGGAGCTCAAGGCGAAGCTCGGCGAGCTCAAGAGCGAGCTGTTCAACCTCCGCTTCCGTCACGCGTCCGGTCAGCTTGACAATCCGATGACGATAGCGGCCTGCAAAAAGGATATCGCGCGCGTCAACACCGTGATCCGCGAGAGAGAGATCAAGTCGAGGATGTAAGGAAGGGTACGAAACATGGAAAGAAATTTAAGGAAAGAGAGAGTCGGGCTGGTCGTGTCCGACAAGATGGACAAAACCGTGGTCGTCGCCATCGTCGACAAGAGCAAGCACCCCCTCTATAAAAAGACCATCACCAAGACCAAGAAGGTCAAGGCGCACGACGAGCAGAACGACTGCGTCGTCGGCGACAAGGTCCGCATCGTCGAGACGAGGAAGCTCAGCAAGGACAAGAACTGGAGAGTTGCCGAGATCGTCGAAAAGGCGAAGTAAGAGCATAAGGAGAATAGAGCCATATGATACAACCACAGACAAGGCTTAAAGTCGCCGACAACTCCGGCGCGAAAGAGCTCATGTGCATCAGGGTTCTGGGCGGTTCGTTCAGGAAATGCGGCAACATCGGCGACGTCATCATCGCGAGCGTGAAGACCGCAACTCCGGGCGGCGCAGTCAAAAAAGGCGAAGTCGTCAAGGCCGTCATCGTCAGGACCAGCAAGGGCATCCGCCGCACCGACGGCACTTATATCCGTTTCGACGACAACGCCGCCGTCATCATAGACAATCAGAAACAGCCGAGGGGCACCCGTATCTTCGGGCCCATCGCGCGCGAACTGAGGGATAAGGATTACATGCGCATCATCTCCCTCGCGCCCGAAGTGCTGTAAGGAGGAACACCATGAACGTAAAACTGAACGATACAGTCGTCGTCATCGCGGGCAAAGACAAGGGCAAGACGGGCAAAGTGGTCAACACTTCTCCCAAGGCCGGCCGCGTGACCGTACAGGGCGTCAACCTCCAGAAGAGGCACCAGAAGGCGCGCAAGGCGAACGCCGTTTCGCAGATCATCGAACGCGAGGGCGCCATCGACGCCTCCAACGTGATGGTCATCTGCGACAAGTGCGGCAAGGCGACGCGCGTAAAGCACGCTTTCGTCGAAGTGGACGGAAAGATGAAGAAGGTGCGCGTCTGCAAGTGCGGCGCCGTCCTCGATAAGGCCTACAAGAAGCAGGGCAAGGCCGCTGCCGCCAAGGCGGAAGAGGCTCCCAAGAAGAGGACGAGGAAGAGGACCGCAAAGAAAGAAGCGGCCGAAGAGAAGAAGGACTGAGGCGAGGTAATACCAAATGGCAGAAAAAGCATATAAGAACAGAGTCCGGGAGCAGTACCGGAGCGAGATCGTCCCTTACCTCGTCAAAAAGTTCGGCTACAAGAACGTGAACGAGGTCCCCAAGCTCGTCAAGATCGTCATCAATTCGGGCTTGGGCGACATCAAGGACAACGCCAAGAGCGTTCAGGTCGCGCACGACGAGCTCAAGGCCATCGCGGGGCAGAAGCCCGTCATCACCAAGGCGAAGAAGTCCGTCGCGAACTTCAAGGTCCGCGAGGGCATGTCCGTCGGCCTGAAAGTCACTCTCCGCGGCGACAGGATGTACGAATTTTTCGATAAGTTCGTGTCCATCGCCCTCCCCCGCGTCAGGGATTTCCGCGGCGTTTCGCCCGACTCCTTCGACGGCAGGGGCAACTACTCTATGGGCGTCAAAGAGCAGCTCATCTTCCCCGAGATCTCCTATGACCAGGTCGAGAAGATCAGGGGCTTCGACATCTGCTTCGTCACCACGGCGAAGACGGACGAAGAGGCGAGGGAACTCCTCGCGGCTATGGGGATGCCCTTCAAGAAATAAGGAGAGAGAAAGATGGCTAAAAAATCAATGATCAACAAACAGCAGAAGACGCCTAAATTCAGCACGAGGGCTTACACCCGCTGCTCTATCTGCGGCCGCCCGCACGCGGTGCTGCGCAAGTACGGCATCTGCCGTATCTGCTTCCGCAACCTCGCGTATAAGGGGCAGATCCCCGGCGTGAAAAAGGCGAGCTGGTAAGGAGGCATAAAATGACAGATCCCATCGCAGATATGCTCACAAGAATCCGCAACGCCCTCACCGCGCATCACGACACGGTGGAGGTTCCTGCCTCCAACATGAAAAAGGCGATTGCAAACATCCTTCTCGAAGAAGGATATGTGAAAAGCGTCGAGTTCGTTGACGACGGCCTGTCCGGCAAGATCGTCATCGCGCTCAAATACGCCGAGGGCAACAAGCCGGTCATCTCCGGCCTGAAGAGGGTCTCCAAGCCCGGCCTGCGCACCTATGCGGGCGCGGAAAAGATGCCCAAGGTGCTCGGAGGGCTGGGTACGGCGATCGTCTCCACCTCCAAGGGAATTATGACGGACAAACAGGCAAAGGCCGCGAACGTGGGCGGCGAAGTGCTCTGTTTCGTCTGGTAAGGAGGCAAGCAATGTCCAGAATAGGAAGAATGCCTGTCGCGCTTCCCGCGGGCGTCACGGTCGACGTGAAGGACGGCAAGATGGTCGTCAAGGGCCCCAAGGGGACGCTGGAACAGGATATTGACGCAAGGATCTCCCTCGCGGTGGAAAACGGCCACGCCGTGCTCACCCGCGCGAACGATTCCAAAGAGCTCAAGGCGCGCCACGGCCTGTACAGGGCGCTGCTGCACAACATGGTGACGGGCGTCACGCAGGGTTACACCAAGGCGCTGGTCATCAACGGCGTCGGTTACAAGGTCGCCAAGCAGGGCAGCAAGATCGTCCTGAACATCGGTTACTCCCATCCCGTGGAATTCGCCGAGATCGAGGGCATCAAACTCGACTGCCCCACGCAGACGGAGATCACCGTCACCGGTATCGACAAGGTCAAAGTCGGCCAGGTCGCGGCGAACATCCGCTCGCTGCGCGAGCCCGAACCTTACCACGGCTACGGCATTCGTTATAAGGACGAAGTGATCGAGCGCAAGGAAGGCAAGACGGCGGGTAAATAAAGGAGCGTAACACATGATTTCGAAAATTGATAAAAACGCAGACAGGCAGCAGCGTCATGCGCGCGTCCGCAAAAAGATCTCCGGCACGGCCGAAACGCCCCGTTTCAGCGTTTACAGGAGCCTCAATCACATTTACGTTCAGGTGATCGACGACGTCAAAGGCGTCACGCTCGTATCCGCATCCACGATGGAAAAGGCGATCAAGGAAAAGATCGCGGACCTGACCAAGACGGAGGCCGCGAAGGTGGTCGGCGCGGAGGCAGCCAAAAAGGCGCTCGCGGCAGGCATCGAGCAGGTGGTCTTCGACAGGGGCGGCTACATCTATACCGGCCGCGTGAAGGGTGTTGCCGACGGCGCCAGGGAAGCCGGGCTTAAATTCTGAGAGGAGAGAGCTACATGGCAAGAGAAGACAGAAGGCCTCAGAGGAGGCAGGAAGAAAACGACGGGTTTATCAAAAAACTCATCCAGGTCAACCGTGTGACGAAGGTCGTCAAGGGCGGCCGCAACATGCGCTTCGCGGCGCTTGTCGTGGTCGGCGACGGCAAGGGCAGAGTGGGCGTCGGTTCCGGCAAGGCGAACGAGGTCCCCGAGGCCATCGAAAAGGCGACGGCGCAGGCAAAGCGCAGCCTCATCAATGTCCCGATGACGGGTTCCACCATCCCGCACGAAGTGTACGGCAAGTTCGGCCGCGGCTACGTCTACATGATGCCCGCATCCGAAGGTACCGGCGTCATCGCGGGCGGCCCCGTCCGCGCGGTCATGGAGGCAGCGGGCGTCAAGGATATCCGCACCAAATCGCACGGCACGAGCAACCCCGTGAACTGCGTCAAGGCGGTCATCGCCGGCCTTGAAGAGCTGAAGACGGCGGAGCAGGTCGCGGCGCTTCGCGGCAAAGCCGTCGAAGAGATCGTCGGCTGAGGAGGGAAGAACGATTATGGCACAGATCAAAGTTACGCTCGTGAAGAGCACCATCGGCAGCACGGAGTCGCAGAAGGCTACGGTCGCCGCCCTGGGCCTGAAGAAGATCCGTTCCTTCCGTATCCACGAGGATACCCCCGCCATCGAGGGGCAGATCAAAAAAGTTTCTCACCTGGTCAAGGTCGAGAAGATGTAAGGAGCAACCGAAATGAGAATTGACACGATACAGCCCGCGATCGGCGCGAACACCCCCTCCAAGAGGCTTGGCAGGGGCATCGGTTCGGGCCTGGGCAAAACGAGCGGCAAGGGCCACAAGGGCCAGTGGGCGCGCTCGGGCGGCGGCGTCCGTCCCGGGTTCGAGGGCGGCCAGACCCCCATCCACAGGCGGCTCCCCAAGCGCGGTTTCAACAATAAGTTCCGCAAAGAGTACGTCATCGTCAACCTCTCCGCCCTCGCAAACGTCGAGGCCGGCACGGTGGTCGATTACGAGTACGTCATGGCGCACAAGCTCGCCAAGCAGGTCAAGGACAACTGCGGCCTGAAAGTGCTCGGCGGCGGCGAGCTCTCGGCTGCACTCACCGTCAAGGCGGCGAAGTTCTCCGCTTCCGCGAAGGAAGCCATCGAGAAGGCGGGCGGCAAGGCGGAAACCCTCTGATCTCCCGTCTTTCCGCATGGCGGAAGGGGGAATGCGAACTTATTAACTAGGAGAACAAGATGTTCGAGACTCTGAAAAACGCTTTTAAAGTAAAAGAGATCCGAAAAAAGCTCATCATCACGCTGCTCCTGCTGCTTGTGTACAGGCTGGGGTGCTACATCCCCGTGCCGGGCATCGACAGCGCGCAGTTTTCGCAGGTGATCGAGGGCAACAACTTTCTGAACCTGATGAACTCCGTGACGGGCGGCGCGCTCGCGAGCGGCACGCTGTTCGCCCTCGGTATCGGGCCGTACATCAACGCGTCCATCATCATGCAGCTGCTCTGCGTCGGTATCCCCGCCCTTGAACGGCTGTCAAAGCAGGGCGAGGAGGGCAAAAAGAAGATCGCGGCCATCACGCGCTTCGTGACCCTCGCGCTCGCCATCATCCAATCTGTCGGCATCATCATCAATTTCTCGCAGGAGAGCGCCATCAGCGCGCAGATCATCGCCCTCTTCGGCGGTGACGGCAACCGCTGGATCGTCTACATCTACATGGCGGTCATCTACTCCGCGGGCGCGATGCTCACCATGTGGCTGGGCGAGCGCATCACCGAGTACGGCGTCGGCAACGGCATTTCCATGATCATCTTCCTCGGTATCATCTCCACCGCGGGGCTCACCATCTTCATCGAGCCCGTGCAGGACATGGTCACCAACGGCTTTGACGGCGGAAAGCTCGTCTCCATCATCCTCTTCTGCGTCATCGCGGTCGTCATCTTCGCCCTCATCGTCACGGTCGACCTCGCCGAGCGCCGCATCCCGGTGCAGTATGCGAAGCAGGTCAAGGGCCGCAAGATGTACGGCGGGCAGTCCACCGTCATCCCCATCAAGATCTCGGGCAGCGGCGTCATGCCTCTGATCTTCGCGTTCGCGATCATCAGCCTTCCCGACCTCATCATGGGCCTGTTTGCGGCGGACAGCAACGCGTATGCGAACTACCAGGCGTGGTTCAGCAGCGGCACCGGCCCCCTCGGCTGGCTGTACATCCTCGTACTGTGCGCGCTGATCTTCCTGTTCTCGTTCTTCTACGCGCAGATCCAGTTCAACCCCGAAGACATTTCCAAGAGCATCCAGCAGAACGGCGGCTTTATCCCCGGCATCCGCCCGGGCAGGCCGACGGCGGACTACCTGAAAAAGATCTCCAACCGCATCACGCTGTTCGGTGCGATCTTCCTTTCGCTGGTCGCGTTCATCCCTTCGCTTGCGTTCAGCTTTGCGGGCGAACAGTTCGTGAACGTCTTCTCCACGACAGGTATCCTCATCGTCGTCTCCGTCGCGCTCGAGTTCGACAAGCAGCTGCAGTCGCAGTTGATGATGAAGAATTATAAGGGCTTCCTGAAATAATTTTCGGTACGCATCCCTCCGCGGGGCAGGCTTTTCCCGCCCCGGCGGGCGGTGCGCAGGGGCGCGAGGCGACCGCGCGAGCGCGGCGGTTCGGGCCCGCACCGCAGGGTGCATCCGTATAAACACACCCGCAAACGAATAAAAGAGAGGAGTGAGAACGGTATGAACATCATCCTTTTGGGCGCTCCGGGCGCCGGCAAGGGCACGCAGGCAACGCGCATTTCCGAAAAGTTCGGTCTGCCGCACATCTCCACGGGAGATATCTTCCGCGACAACATCAAGCGCGGCACCGAGATCGGCCTTCTCGCCAAGTCCTACACGGACAAAGGGCAGCTCGTCCCCGACGAGGTGACCTGTAAGATCGTGGAGGGCAGGCTGGCAGAGGCGGACTGCGCGGCGGGCTACCTGCTCGACGGGTTCCCGCGCAACCTCTTCCAGGCGGAAGAGCTGGATAAATTCTCCGAGATCGACGCGGTCATCAACATCGACATCGATCTTTCCCTCCTCATGGACCGCCTGTGCGGCCGCCGCGTCTGCAAGGACTGCGGCGAGAGCTATCACGTCAACTTCCTCGGCGGAAAGACGACCTGCGACAAGTGCGGCGGCGAGCTGTACCAGCGCAAGGACGACAACGAGGAGACGGTGGGCAACCGCCTCAAGGTCTACAACGAGCAGACGGCGCCCCTCATCGCCTATTACGAGAAGAAGGGCGTGCTCCTCAACATCGACGGCGTAGGCTCCATCGACGAAGTATTCGCAAGGATCTGCGGCGCCCTCAAAAAGTAAGGCGGCGCGATGATAACAGTCAAAACGGAAAGCGAGATCGACCTCTTGCGCGAGTCCTGCGCCATCGTGCGCGACACGCTCGCCTATGTCGGTTCAAAGATCCGGCCCGGCGTGAGCACGCGCGAGCTGGACAGATACGCGGAAGAGTACATCCGCTCCCGCGGAGCGGAGCCTTCCTGTCTCGGCTACTGCGGCTATCCCGCCAGCATCTGCGCCTCCGTCAACGAGGTGGTCGTGCACGGCATCCCTTCGGAGGACAAGTACCTGCGCGAGGGAGACATCGTCAGCATCGACCTGTGTGCCTATAAAAACGGCTTCCACGGAGACGGCGCCCGCACCTTCGCGGTGGGGGAGGTGAGCGAGGAAAAGCAAAAGCTCATCCGCGTCACCGAAGAATGCTTCTGGGAAGCGGTCAAAAACCTGCGCGCGGGCACCCCGCTGTACGACATCGGCGCGGCGGTGCAGGCGCATGCGGAGGGCAACGGCTTTTCCGTCGTGCGCGAATTCGTCGGGCACGGCATCGGCAGGGAGATGCACGAAGACCCGTCCGTGCCCAACTTCGGCAAGCGCGGCACGGGCATCCGCCTCAAAGCGGGCATGACCATCTGCATCGAGCCGATGATCCTCGCGGGCGGCAGGCACGTGCACCTGCTTTCCGACGGCTGGACCGCCGTCACGGACGACAGGCGGCCTGCGGCACATTACGAGAACACCGTCGTCATCCGCGAGGACGGCGTCGAGATCCTCACCATATAGAGCATGAAAGTACAGGAACCCGTCATCGGCGGCGCATGCGAGAGCATCGCCGGCAGAGATAAGGGCAGGCTGTATCTGATCGTCGGCATCGAGGGCGAAGCGCTCCTTCTCGCGGACGGGAAGTACAGGTTGCTGAAAGATCCGAAACGCAAAAATCGGAAACACGTCCGCCTCCTCCCCGTCTTCCGCGAGGACATCGCGGCCCGCATCGGGCAGGGGAAGGACGAAAACAGCCAGATCCGCGCGGCCTTA
Source organism: uncultured Bacillota bacterium (assembly GCA_949297575.1). GTDB lineage: Bacteria > Bacillota > Clostridia > Christensenellales > Borkfalkiaceae > Borkfalkia. The sequence continues at coordinate 137,367 of CASFTB010000001.1, forward strand.
CTCCGGCTGGCGGAAGAGCGCAGAGGCGCGGGCAAGTGAAGCGCGCGCGTGCCCTTCGGGGCAGAGAGCAAAAGTTTTTATTCGGAGGAAGCATCTGTGTCCAAAGACGACGTCATCGAGGCAGAGGGTAAGATCATCGAGGCATTGCCGAACGCGACGTTCAAAGTGCAGCTTTCCAACGGGCACGTCATCACGGCGTACATTTCCGGCAAGCTGCGCATGAACTACATCCGCATCATCCCGGGCGATACGGTGAAGCTCGAAATGAGCCCTTATGACCTGACCAAGGGCAGGATCACCTGGCGGAGCAAAAACTGAGGCGGCGCCGCCTGTCGGCGGCAGGGCAGCAAGGGGCGGAGCGATCCGCCGGAACATCGCGCCGAGCGCGCAAACATTTCAATGGAGGAACAAAATGAAAGTCAGACCGTCTGTCAAACCCATGTGCGACAAATGCAAAGTCATCAAGAGAAACGGCAAAGTTATGGTCATCTGCTCCAAGAACAAGAGCCATAAGCAGCGCCAGGGCTGAGAAAATAATCTCCGGCGCGGCCGCCCCGCCTCATTCCAATCTTTACGCGGAGGCGCGCGCCCGATCGGAATATAGACAAACCATTTTATAAAATCCAAACGGAGGTCAAAAGGTCAAATGGCACGTATTGCCGGTGTAGATCTACCCAGAGAAAAGAGGGTAGAAATCGGGCTTACCTATATCTACGGGATCGGTCTTACCACGTCCAAACAGATCCTCGCGGCCACGGGCATCAACCCCGATACGCGCGTCAAGGATCTGGACGAGAACGACGTTTCCAAACTGAGGGAATATATCGATCATAACGTCCGCGTCGAGGGCGAACTCCGCAGCGAGGTCAACCTCAACATCAAGCGCCTGATGGAGATCGGCTGCTATCGCGGCATCCGTCACAGGAAGGGCCTGCCCGTCCGCGGTCAGAGCTCCAAGCGCAACGCGCGCACGAGGAAGGGTCCTCGCCGCACCGTCGCGAAGAAGAAGAAATAATTGAAGGAGGATAGTTTGAAATGGCAGCACCCAAAAAAGCTACGCAGGTCAGGCGCCGCAGAGAGCTGAAAAAGATCGACAAAGGCCAGGCGCACATCCAGTCCTCGTTCAACAACACGCTTGTCACGATCACGGATATGAACGGCAACACCATCTCCTGGTCGAGCGCGGGCAGCCTGAACTTCAAAGGTTCGAGGAAGGGCACCCCGTTCGCGGCGCAGATGGCTGCGGACACGGCGGCACGCGCCGCCAAAGAGCACGGCCTCCGTTCGGTGGAAGTGTATGTCAAGGGTCCCGGCGCGGGCAGAGAGTCCGCCATCCGCGCGCTCGCCGCGGCAGACCTCGAGATCACGATGATCACCGATGTTTCGCCCATCCCGCACAACGGATGCAGGCCCCCGAAGCGCCGCAGAGTATAACGCAAGGAGATCAGATATATGGCAACAAGTAAATATAATAAACTGAAGAGATGCAGATTCCTCGAGATCGACCCCGCTTCCGTCGGCTGCTACAAAAAGTCCATCCGTACGAGCGGCAGAAAATCGAGGAAGATTTCCGAGTACGGCCTGCAGCTTCGCGAGAAGCAGCGCGCAAAGTTCATCTACTGCGTCAGCGAAAAGCAGTTCCGCAAATACTTTGAAGCGGCCGACCGCATGAAGGGCATCACCGGTGAAAACATGCTTGCCCTGCTCGAGCGCCGCCTCGACAACGTCGTCTTCCGTCTCGGCCTGGCGGCTTCCCGCCAGCAGGCCCGTCAGCTCGTCAATCACGCGCACTTCTCCGTCAACGGCAGGAAGGTCAACATTCCCTCCTATATCGTCAAGGCCGGAGACGTGATCGCCGTCCGCGAGAACAGGAAGGCAAATAAGTATTTTACCGCCGTTAAAGAGAGCAAATTGACCCCTGCGCCCAAGTGGCTGGAGTTCGACGCCGAAAAACTGGAAGGAAAAGTCCTGGCGATCCCCGCAAGGGAGGAGATCGATACGCAGATCGCCGAGCATATGATCGTAGAGCTCTATTCCAAGTAATACCGACGCCGTTTCAAGGAGGTAACATCAATGATCGAAATGGATATGCCCCGCATCGAAGTGGAGGAAAACGAGGCGAAGAGCTACGCGAAGATCGTCGTCGAACCACTCGAAAAGGGTTTCGGTCTTACTATCGGGAACTGCCTGCGGAGGATCCTCCTCTCGGCGCTCCCGGGGGCCGCGGTGCAGGGTATCCGCTTTTATCCCGACGGCCTCGTAAAGCACGAATTTTCCGCGCTCCCCGGCGTCAGGGAAGACGTGCCTGAGATCATCCTCAACCTCAAGACGCTCGCCATTCAGACGGCGACGACGGACAAAGATTTCGTCAAGACGCTGCATGTGGTCAAGGAAGGCCCCGCGGTCATCACGGGCGCCGACCTCGAGCAGGATGCCGAGGTGGAGATCATCAACAAAGAACAGTATATCTGCACCGTCGACGAGGGCAGCAAGATCGACTTCGAAGTGACCGTCGGCCGCGGCAGGGGATATAAGGGCGCGGGGTCCAACAAGAACCACCCCATCGGCTACATCCCCATCGATTCCATCTACACCCCCGTCAAAAAGGTCAACTACAACGTAGAGAGCACGCGCGTCGGCCAGAGCATCGATTACGACAAGCTGGTCATGGAAGTGTGGACGAACGGCGCCTTCTCCGCAAAGGAGATCGTCTCCCTCGCGGCGAAGATCATGCAGGACCACATCGGCCTGTTCGTCAACCTTTCCGACTCCATCAAGGGCATGGACATCCTCGTCAAAAACGAGGACGACAAGCAGCAGCAGGTCCTCGCCATGGCGATCGAGGATATGGACCTCTCCGTCCGTTCCTACAACTGCCTCAAGCGCGCGAACATCCACACGGTGGAAGATCTGACCAAGAAGACCGAAGACGAGATGCTCAAGGTGCGCAACCTCGGCAGAAAGTCTCTCGACGAGGTCATCCAGAAGCTCGAGTCCTACGGGCTGTCATTAGAAAAAAAGGAGGATTAACACAATGCCGGGTAAATTGGGCAGAACGAGCGAGCAGCGCATCGCCATTCTGAGAAATCAGGCTTCCAGCCTTCTCTGGTACGGAAAAATAGAGACGACAAAAGCTCGCGCCAAAGAGCTGCAGTCGTACGTCGAAAAGATCATCACAGCCGCCATCAATTCTTATGACGACACCATCGAAAGCCAGAAGGTCGTCACCGAGAAGACGGGCAAAAAGGAGCGCGAGGTCACCGTCACCGTCGTCAAGGACGGCCCGAAGAAGCTCGCCGCCCGCCGCAGGATCATGAGCAAGCTGTACGATCTGCAGGAGATCAAGGCGTTCAACGAGAGCAAGTCGGCCTACAAGGCCCGCACGAAGGACGTCGCGCATCCCCTCATCGAAAAGCTCTTCAACGAGATCGCTCCCAAGTACGCGCAGCGCAACGACGAAAAGAACTGCGCGGGCGGCTACACCCGCATCATCAGCCTCGGCGAGCGCCGCGGCGATGCGTCCGAGACCGCGATCATCGAACTCGTCTGATGTACGCAAAAAGCGGGACGGCCGTCCCGCTTTTTTTCGTATCTGCAAGCGCGGCCCGCAGCCTTTGCCGGTGCCGAAGGGCGCCGCGCGGCCTGCGGGGCGCGGCGAGCCCTCGCCCGCGGCGCATGTGTGCCCGGGCACACATGCGCCGGAACGCACGTGCGGTTTTTTTGCCCCGTAGAGACGGGCAGGCGGCGCCGCCTGCGCGGCGGCGCATATGTCCCGCCGCGAAAACGAGGGAGCGCGCCGCCCTTTTGTGATAAAACGGTAGAATTCTGCGCGAAATTCGAGCACAAAGGCAAAAGTACTTGACGATTGCGCAAATAAAAGTTAAAATAAAACAGTACACGAAAAAACCAGTCCGCAGGCGCCGCAGGCGCACGCGCGGCGATACGTTTCAGGAGGCAATATGGTAAAAACATTGGGCGGAAAACTTGCAAAAGCACTCTCCGTCATCCTCGCGGCAGCGCTCCTCGCGGGCTGTCTCGCCTTTGCTGCGTGCACGGGCAGCCACCCCGAGATCGAGATGCGCATCACCTTCAACGGCGAAGAATACAACCTCACGTACAGGCTGTACCGCAACTACTACCGCCAGACGGTGGACCACTACATGGAGCTCATCGAGGCGGATTTCTTTGACGGCACCGTCATCAGCGACTATCAGACCGACCGCATGATCGGCGGCGGCTATCGCTATGAGGGCGACGGCGACGAGCTGATCGCGCTCGACTACGAAGGCGCGACTACGGACGCGGAGGGCAACGTCACCCTGAAGAACATCACCGTCTGGGAGGACGCGGAGCGCACCGCTCCCACCAACCGCCTGCACGGCGAGATCGCCGGCAACGGCTTCTCCGTCGAGGACGGCGGCCTGACCAATACCTTCGGCGCGCTGGGCACCTACACCTATGTGAGCAGCAAGGCAAAGGATACCTTCACCTACAAGTATTCCGGCATTGACGGGTACGGCGAAAGCGAATATTATAAGAACAGCTTCACCAGCCTGTTCTACATCTATACCTCTACTTCCAGCGCCTCTGCGGGCAATTACTGCGTGTTCGGCGAACTCGCCGACGACGCCTCCGACGAAGCGCTCGAAGCCCTCATGGACGCGATCGACGCCTATGTAGAGGACAAGGAGCTCGACACGTTCTATGAGACGGAAGAGGACGTTCCCCTCAACGACAAGTACCTCGACGAGGGCGAGTATGTCGATCTCAACGTCCCCGTTGCGAAGATCGTCATCGAGGAAGTCCGCGTAACGAAATATTGATAGACGATAAAGACCCGAAGAGGTGCGCAGAAATTGCGCACCTCTTCGCTTTTCAGCGATCCATCTCCCCGAAGGAGCGCTCTTTCTCCGTCCTCAATTCTGCATTCTTAATTCCGGACGGGGGAGCCAAGGTCGCCCTCATCCGTCGCCTGCGGGGCTCCCTCCCGGGGAGAAAGAGACAAAAAAGGGGGAGGCGTCTCCGCCGGACGGGGGAGGCGCCTCCTTTTAGTTGTCGGGTCTATTTGTTGCGGCGCGTCAGCATTGCCACGTACAGCAGAAAGCGCAGGAAGAACAGGAGCGAGGTCAGGAGCGCGGCGAAGTACGTCATCGCCGCGGCGGAAAGCACCTTTTTCGCCGCCTTCTGTTCTTCTGCCGTCACGAGCGTGCCGGACTGTGCCAGCATCTCCCGCGCGCGGGCGGAGGCGTTCAGCTCTACGGGCAGCGTCACCAGGCTGAAAACGGTCGACAGGGCGTACAGGCACACGCCGATAAAGACGATGATGTTGCCCACCGTCGTCACGGCGAACAGCCATTCGAGCAGCACGCCGACGAGCACGAGGGGCAGGGCGAGCCGCGTGCCGATGTTCGTAACGGGCACGAGGAAGCCGCGCAGCCTGTACAGGAAGTACCCTTCCTCCCGCTGCATCACGTGCCCCACCTCGTGCGCCGCCACGGCGACCGCGGCCACGGAAGAGGAATAGTAAGTGCTTTCGGAGAGCGTCACCGTCTCCGTTGCAGGGTTAAAGTTGTCCGTCAGCCTGCCCTTGCCCTGTACGACCTGCACCGCGGCGCCGCCCGCTTCGAGCAGCATGCGCGCGCAGTCCGCGCCCGTCCGGTCGGTGGAGGTGGGCATCTGCTCGTACTTCGCATAGACGGAGTGCACCCGCGCGCTCGCCCACATCGAAAGGAACAGGCAGGGCAGGATGATCAGCCCCGAGGCGAGGTATACGAGGTAAAAGGAATCGAAAAACATGCCGCGTTCTCCTTATCGTTCGTTCAACGGTATTATATAGTATCCGCACGGAAAAGTCAAAATATTTTTCTTTCTTTCCGCACGGTATGCGGTCAGTTCTCCTCGGGAATCGGCCGGATGTTCATGACTTTTCCCTCCGAACAGGGGGCGGAAAAATACTTCACATCGAATGCATTGGCCGCTCTGCGGTAGGAGAGTGCCGCCGCGTTGATCTTCCCATAGGTCAGATAAAAGATGTCCCGCGGGACGGATACGTCGCAGAAGTCCCCGAGGTACTCCCGCAGCATCCCCGCCCGCTCCGCCAGGGAGGGCGCGAGGTAGGGAGAGGGATCTCCTCCGGCAAGTATCTCTTGGAACAGAGCGAAGGGCAGCAGCCGCTCGTCCAGCGCGGCGGGGTCGAAGCCCTCCCGCGCGCACACCCGCGACTCTTCCTCGATGAGCGCGCCGCCCTCCGCGCGGAAGCAGGTCTCCCTGACGTGCCCCGCGATGTCGTCGAAGCGCCGTACGATGCGCAGGCGCTCCCCGAAAGCCGCCTCGTCCGCCCGCCCGCGGAACGCCTCCTCCAGATTTTGTCCGTACAGCAGCAGGAGACGCTCCCGTCCGCGCGTACAGGTCAGGCGCGCGAAGGTCTCTCCCCCGATCTTCGCCTCGCCCGCCTCGTACCTGTCTGCGCGGGGCAGGGGATAGGTGCGCATCTCCCGCCCGTTCTGCACGGCGAGGGAGGGCGCCCCGCAGGAAAAGGCGGTCAGCAGCACTCCCTCCGCGCGCGCCTGCGCGAGTGCGGAAAAGCCCGCATCCCGCGGCGAAAAGCGCGCGAGCACTTCCGCACAGCAGGCGCTGCGGCAGACGTCGCAGCAGGAAGGCGGAGCGTCGAAAAACTTTTCGTCGATCAGAAAGGAGAGGGGGTACAGATCCCCGTCCGCGGGCAGGAATTCTGCCTGCACGCCCTCTTCGCCCACGTCTGCAAACTTTGCCGTCTGCCCGCAAAAGCCCGCCGCCGCGCCGCCGAGGCGCAGCAGGCAGGGCGCCTCCGCAGAAAAATAGATGCGCATCTCTCCCTCCCCGAAAAAAAGAATTCTCCCGTTATTGTATGAATAAAAAAATACATGTATGTCAATAACCGTGCCATCAAAGCGAGGAGGATGGCCATGGAAAAGATCAACGGCTATACCAAGGAAGAGGCGGAAGAGCTCGTCCGCTATATCAGCGAGGGGAAGCGCGCGGGCAAGACGCTCACTTCCCTCTTTGCGGGCTACGGCAGGCAGCACGGCAGGGCGGGCGGCAGCGTGCGCAATTATTACTACAAGCTGCTCAAAACGCAGAGCGCGGGCGCGCGCGCCCTGCTTGAGGGCAAGCAGCTGCGCGCGGCGGCGGCCGTTCCCTTTTCGGAGGAGGAGAAGGGCGAGATGCTCCGCCTCATCCTCACGGAGAGGGGGAAGGGCTGTTCGGTGCGCCGCGCCATCTCCAATGTTTGCGGGGGAGACGCAAAGAAGATGCTCCGCTACCAGAACAAGTACCGCAACATGCTCAAAAAGCAGCCAGAAGAGGTGCGCGCCGCGGCAAAGCGGTGCGGTGCGAAGCTGCCCCGCCCGTCGGCATTCCTCGAACGCCGCCTCGAAAAGGAGATAGACGCGCTGTACGGCCGTCTCGCGGTCTCCCTGCGCGAAGAGAACGAGCGCCTGCGCGAGGCGGTGCGCCGCCTCACCGAAGAGAACGACCTGCTCCGCCGCGCTTCCCGCGTCAAAAAGGCGATGCTCACCGTCGCGGGGGGCACGGATGCCGCAAAGGGCAGAGGGGGCGCATAAACCCCGCGCGCCCTGCGCAAACTGTCAGCGGGCGCAAAAGCGGCGCCCGCGGAGGAAAAACCATGGAAAAGTTTATAGCGGGGCTCGCCGTCGGCACGGCGCTGGGCGCGCTGTGGGTGGCGAACAGTGCCCGCACGCGCGCGCTCGTCCGGCGCGGGCAGGAGGATATCAAGGGCAAGGTCGATGCGTATATCGACGAAAAGCTCGCCGAGGGCGAAGAGCAGAAAGGGGAGCCCGCCAAAAAGAAATGACCGCTCTCCCGAAACAAGCGAGGTGCGGGCGCTGCCGTGAGGCGGCGCCCGCACCGGTTTTTATTACAAGGAAGTTACAATTTTTTTACAAAAAACAGATAAAAAGGACGCCCCGTCCGTGTTATAATACCTGTTGCGGAGGAAAGAGAATGCCGTCTACATACGCACACTACGTTTTCGGAAAAGAGGTTCTGAGCGGGCTCCCCGCGCCGCTCGCCGCGCTCGCGCGGAAACACAGGCAGCTCTATGACATCGGCCTGCACGGGCCGGATATCCTGTTTTACTACCGCGTCCTGACCGTGAACGAGGTCAATGCCGTCGGCTATGCCGCGCACGGCAGGCCGGGGCGCGCCTTCTTCGCGCCCGCCATGGAGCACATCTCCGGGCTGTCCGGGCAGGAGCGGGAGAGGGCGGAGGCATACGCCCTCGGCTTTCTCTGCCATTTCGCGCTCGACGCCGCCTGCCACGGGTACATCGAGAACAAGATCGCCCTCTCCGGCGTCACCCACACGGAGATCGAAAGCGAGTTCGACCGCTTTCTCCTGCTGCGCGAGGGGAGAGAGCCGCTGTCGGCGCGGCTGGTCGAACACATCGTTCCCTCGGCGGAGAATGCCGCCGTCATCGCGCCCTTCTTTGCGGGGGTGGATGCGAAGCACGTCAAAAAGGCGCTGCGCTCCATGCGCTTTTACAATGCGCTGCTGCGCGCGCCGCATCAGCCCAAGCGCGGCTTCGTGCGGCTGTGCCTGCGCCTGACGGGGAATTTTAAGGAGATGCACGGCATGACGATCGCGAAGCTCCCCATCCCCGCCTGTGCAGACAGCAACCTGCGCCTCGCGAAGCTGATGGCGCGCGCCCGCGGTGAGTGCCTCGCCCTCGCCGACAACTTTTTTGCCTGCCTCGCGGGGGAGGGGGAGCTCTCGCTCGCCTTCGGGAGGACGTTCGGCCCGCCCGAAAACTGGCGGGAGATCCCCGTGCTGGATTTGGAAGAGGAAAAAAAGTATGAAGTTTAAGATGACTCCCTTGGAAAAAAAGTGGGTCTGGTACGACGTGGGCAACTCTGCGTTCACCCTGCTCGTTTCCACGCTGCTGCCCATCTTTTTCAATACCATCGCCGAAAGCAACGGCGTTTCGGATACCGATTACCTCGCATGGTGGGCATACGCGACGAGCATCTCCACCGCCATCGTCGCGGTGCTCGGGCCCACGCTCGGCACATTGTCCGATCTGCGCGGCGCCCGCAAAAAGATTTTTTCGGCGTCCATCCTCGTCGGCGCGCTGGGCTGCGCGGTGCTCGGCTTCGTGCAGCACTGGATCTGGTTCCTCGTGCTGTTCGTGCTCGCAAAGTCTGCCTATCAGCTCTCCCTCGTCGTCTACGACTCCATGCTGTGCGACGTCACCGAAAAGGAGCGCATGGACGAAGTCTCTTCCCGCGGCTATGCCTGGGGTTACATCGGCAGCTGCATCCCGTTCCTCCTGACCATCGTCGTCTACGTCCTGTACGAGATGCTCGGGCTCATCCCTCTCATGGCGGCCATGGTGCTCGTCTTTCTCATCGTCGCGGTCTGGTGGATAGCCTGTTCCGTCCCGCTGTGGAAAAGTTACAGGCAGGACCATTTCGTCGAGCCGGGCGGCCACCCGGTAAAGACGGGGCTGAAGAACCTGGGCGGCGTCTTCCGCGAGCTTTGGCACAAAAAGCAGATCCTCTTCTTCCTGCTCGCCTTCTTTTTCTTCATCGACGGCGTCTATACCATCATTGACATGGCGATCGCCTACGGCACTTCGCTGGGGCTGGATACCGTCAGCCTGGTCATCGCGCTGCTCGTCACGCAGGTGGTGGCGTTCCCGTCGGCGATCCTTCTCGGCATGCTCTCGCGAAAGGTGAAGCCGCAGAACCTGATCATCACCTGCATCGTCGCCTACTTCTTTATCACCGTCTATGCCGTCTTCCTCGACCAAGAGTACGAGTTCTGGATCCTCGCCGTGTGCGTCGGGCTGTTCCAGGGCACCATACAGGCGATGAGCCGCTCTTATTACGCCAAGATCATCCCGCGCGAAAAGGCGGGCGAGTATTTCGGCGTGTACGACATCTTCGGGAAGGGCGCGGCGTTCATGGGCACGCTGCTCGTCGGCGGCGTCACCGACATCTTCGATAATCAGAGCATCGGCGTCGGCGCGCTCGCCGTCATGTTCGTCATCGGGCTCGCGCTTTTCATCGTCACCGTCCGCTGCAAGCCCGCGGCGGAGGTGCAGGCCGCTCCCGCAGAGGAGGCCCTCCCGGCGGAGGGCGCCGCGCAGGAGCAGACAGAAAAGGCGGAATGACCGCAGAGACCTTCGGGCGGAGACGTTTCCCCGCCCTTTTCTCGCGCAGAGAGCGATTTTACAAAAACGATACATTTTATTACAAATACGTTGCAAGTTCTTCGAAACTTTTATATATCTTTCTGCTATCATAAGATCGTACTAAAAGACAGGAGAACAATATGAAATTCGGAAAAAAGATGCTCGCCGCCCTGCGCGGCGGCACGCTCGCCCTCTCCTCCGTGCCCGGTGCGGGCGCTGCCCTGTTCCTGCGCAAAAAGCGCGCGTAATTTAAGATCGCTTACACTTCCCAACTTTTTCTTACCGCCCCCGCCCCGCAGAGAGTGCGCGGCGGGGTGCCCCCCGTCGGGGAAAACATTGCTCACACTCTCAACAACTTTTTCTTATGGCGGGCGTCGCGCATTTTTGCGCGGCGTTCGCTCTTTTAACGGCGTATAAGGGCGCATCCTGCCCCCTTCCCGCGGCATTCGCGCTTCGGTCACATACGTCTGTGTATGCTCCCTCGCGCTCGCCTTGCAAGTGTGCAGCCTGCAACCCTTCTCCGCCGTTAAAATTTGTGGGGGTGCAAGGGCGCATCCTGCCCCCTTCCCGCGGCATTCGCGCTTCGGTCTCATACGTCTGTGTATGCTCCCTCGCCCGTGCGCTCACAGCCGGAGTGCCGCCCCCTCTGTGACCGCACGGCGAAAGTTTGGGCGCAACTCGAAAAGTCTTTAAAAAAAGTGGACGGCGGCGGGCAAATATGCTATACTGTAAAAGAAGCGGAGGTAGCCGATGGAAAAGCGCATCGTCGCGTTCGACATAGGGGACAAGCGCGTGGGCGTTGCCGCGAGCGACCCGTTCAACACGTTTGCCCTGCCGGGCACCACCTATCGGCGCACGAAGAGCGCCGAGGCGGATGCCGCCGCGCTCGCCGCCATCGCCGCCGAAAAGGACGCGGGGCTGATCGTCTGCGGCCTGCCCCTCAACTTTGACGGCACCCCGTCCGTACAGACGGAAAAGACGCGCCGCTTCGTCGAGCTGCTGCGCACAAAGACGGACATCCCGGTCATCTACGAGGACGAGCGGTTCACCACGATGGAGGCGGAGCGCATCCTCATCGAGGGGGGCGTCCGCCGCGAAGACAGGAAAAATTCCGTGGACAGCATCGCCGCTTCCTACATTCTGGAAGGGTATCTGCATAAAAAAAGCAAAGAAAGGAGAGAGACCATGAGCGAAGAAAAGAAGTTGCACGAAGAGGGCTGCGGCTGCGAAGACTGCGCCGGCGAGGAGGTCAACGTCGTCGAGCTCGTAGACGACGCGGGCAAAGTGCATAAGTGCTACCACATCGGCACCATCGAACACAAGGAGAGGTGGTTCGCCTTCTTCCAGCCCGCCGACGAGGAAGAGGACGAGGAGGAGACGGACGTCACCATCCTCGAGATCGTGGGCGAAGAGGGGCAGGAAGAGCTCGTGCCCGTCGAGGACGAGAAGCTGCTCGACGAGGTCTTCGACGAGTTCTGCCGCATCATGGAAGAGGAAGACGAAGAGGACGCCGACGGCGAGGAGGGCTGAGGCGCGCCTTTCGCACGCTTCCGTGCATATTTTCCGCGCGGGGCGCATTTTCGCTTGCAAAACTATTTTACTTATGCTAAAATAGATAGGCTAAAATTCACACTTCGCGCGTTCCGCGCTCCGTTCCCGTCAAATCTTTTCAGGGCGGGCTGCGTGCGGGCTCACAACGCCGAAGGAGGAGCAAACGGAGGTTTTCAACATGGCAGTCATCACTATGAAGCAGCTGCTCGAAGCGGGCGTCCACTTCGGGCACCAGACGAGGAAATGGAACCCGAAGATGAAGAAGTACATCTTCGCGGCGCGCAACGACATCCACATCATCGACCTGCAGCTCACCGTGGGCCTGGTCGAAAAGGCGTATAATTTCGTCGTCGATACCGTCAAGGCGGGCAAGAGCATCCTGTTCGTCGGCACCAAAAAGCAGGCGCAGGAGGCCATCCGCGACGAGGCGACCCGCTGCGGCCAGTTCTACGTCAATTCCCGTTGGCTGGGCGGCACGCTCACCAACTTCAAGACCATCCGCTCCCGCATCGACCGCCTGACCAAGCTCGAGAAGATGGAAGAGAGCGGCGAGTTCGAGCTCCTGCCCAAAAAGGAAGTGCTCGGCCTCAAAAAGGAGATGGAGAAGCTCGAGGCGAACCTCGGCGGCATCAAGGAGATGAAGACGCTCCCCGGCGCCATGTTCGTCGTCGACCCGCACAATGAGGACATCGCCGTGCAGGAAGCGCGCAAGCTGCATATCCCCATCGTCGCCATCACCGATACCAACTGCGACCCCGACCTCATCGACTACGTCATCCCCGGCAACGACGACGCCATCCGCGCGGTCAAACTGCTCTCCGGCGTCATCGCCAATGCCGTCATCGAGGCAAACCAGGGCGAGGCGGTCAATGCGGAGATGATGCAGGCGGCAGAAGAAGCTCCCGCCGAAGAGAAGTCCATCGAGGAAGTTGCGGAAGAGGCGGAGGAAGCCCCCGCGGCCGAAGAGGCTCCCGCGGCAAACGAGTGATCGGACACAGCGCGCCGACGGCGCGAAACGCATACACAATCAAATAAGGAGATACAATCATGGCTATAACGGCAAGTGACGTAAACACCCTGCGCCAGAAGACGGGCGTAGGCATGATGGATTGCAAAAAGGCCCTCACCGAGGCAAACGGCGACATGGACAAGGCGATCGAGATCCTGCGCGAAAAGGGCATGGCGACCGCTGCCAAAAAGGCCGGCCGCATCGCAGCCGAGGGCATCGTCGACAGTTACATCCACATGGGCGGCAAAGTGGGCGTGCTCGTGGAAGTCAACTGCGAGACGGACTTCGTCGCGCGCGGCGACCAGTTCAAAGAGCTCGTGCACGACATCGCGCTGCAGATCGCTGCCGCGAAGCCCCTGTACGTGACCAAAGAAGAGGTTCCCGCCGAGGTGCTCGAAGAGGAGAAAAAGATCCTCAAGATCCAGGCGATGAATGAGGGCAAGCCCGAAGCCATCGCGGAAAAGATGGTCCAGGGCCGCATCAAAAAGTACTACGAGGACTTCTGCCTGCTCGAGCAGCCGTTCGTGAAGGATTCTTCCAAGACGATCGGTCAGCTCGTCACCGAGGCGATCGCCTCCATCGGCGAGAAGATCACCGTCCGCCGCTTTGCCCGCTTCGAGATGGGCGAGGGCATCGAAAAGAAGAAGGACGACCTCGCGGAAGAAGTCGAAAAACAAGTTTCCAAGATGAAAGGTTGATCGAAAGGGCACACAAGTTGATACCTGTGTGCCCTTTTTTGGAAGTCGTGCACCGAAAAAACTGTAAGAAAAAGGGGATAAGCGATGCAACCAAAGTATAAACGGATCATCCTCAAGCTCTCCGGCGAGGCGCTCGCGGGGGAGGCGGGGTTCGGACTGGACGAAAAGATCATCGCCGGCGTCGTCGACCAGCTCATCCGCATCCACGAGATGGGCGTCGAGATCGGCATCGTCCTCGGCGGCGGCAACTTCTGGCGGGGCAGGCAGGGCACCAACATGGACCGCACGACGGCAGACCACATGGGCATGCTCGCCACCGTCATCAATTCTCTCGCCATGCAGGACGCCATCGAACAGCGCGGCGTGCCCGTGCGTGTGCAGACGGCGCTGAACATGGTCAGCGTGGCAGAGCCGTTCATCCTGCGCAAGGCGCTGCGGCACTTCGAGCTGGGGCGCATCGTCATCTTCGCCTGCGGTACGGGCAACCCGTACTGCTCGACGGATACGGGCGCGGCGCTGCGCGCCTGCGAGACCAATGCAGACATTTTGCTGCTCGCGAAAAACGTGGACGGCATCTATGACAGCGACCCCAAGGTCAACCCGCAGGCGAAAAAGATAGATAAGATCACGCACATGGAGGTCATCAACCGCGGTCTCAAGGCGATGGATACCACCGCCATCACCATGTGCATGGACAACGACGTACCCATCCTCGCGTTCGCGCTCTCCGAAAAGGACGCGATCGTGCGCGCCATCTGCGGCGAAGAGACGGGCACGATCATCACGAACGACTGAACGATCCCGCAAGGGGGAAAGGCGAAAAAATACAGGGAGGAACCCAAAACATGACAGAAAACGAAAAGGTAGAGGAGCTGCTCCTTACCCTGGAAGAGAGGCTGGAAAAGACGGTCGCCGTGCTCCGCGACGAGTTTGCGAACATCCGCGCGGGCAGGGCGAACCCGCACGTGCTGGATAAGATCCTCGTCGACTATTACGGCACCCCCTCTCCCATCAACCAGGTCGGCAACATCTCGGTGCAGGACGCGAAGTGCCTCGTCATCAGCCCGTGGGACGCGAGCCTTTTAAAGGGCATCGAAAAGGCGATCCTCGCCTCCAACATCGGGCTCACGCCCACCAACGACGGCAAGGTCATCCGCCTCGTCTTCCCCGACCTGACGGAGGAGCGCCGCCGCGACCTCGCCAAGCAGATCAAGGCGCTCTCCGAGGAAGCCAAGGTCGCCGCGCGCAACATCCGCCGCGACGCGATGGATTCCCTCAAAAAGATGAAGAACGGCAAGGAGATCTCCGAGGACGAGTGCGCGTCTTACGAGAAGGACGTGGAGAAGTCCGTCTCCAAGGTCATGGAGCAGATCGAAAAGCATACCGCCGATAAAGAAAAAGAGATCATGCAGGTGTAACGGCGGATGCAGAGGATCAAATTACCGACTCATATCGCGTTCATCATGGACGGCAACGGGCGCTGGGCGAAAAAGCGTTTCCGCCCCCGCGCCTACGGCCACAGGATGGGCGTGCAAAATATGTTCAAGATCTGCAGCCACGCCTTTCGTCTGGGCGTGCGCATCGTCACGGTCTTCGCGCTTTCGTCCGAAAACCTCTCCCGCCCGCAGGAAGAGCTGGACGAATTGTTCGACCTCTTCCGCTCCTATTTCGGCAAAAAGCGGGAGCGCATGCACGAGCTCGACGCGAAGATCAACATCATGGGGGATATCTCCGTCCTCCCGCCCGATATCCAGGCGGACATGATCGAACTGATGGAGGAGACGGCGGGCATCACCGACAGGCTCTTCAACGTCTGCGTCAATTACGGCGGGCGGCAGGAGATCGTGCAGGCCGTCAACAGGGCGGTATCTTACGGCAGGTTCGTAGACGAAGCGAGCCTCTCCTCCCTGCTCTTTACGGGGGGGCTGCCCGACCCCGACCTCATCATCCGCACGGGGGGCGAGATGCGCCTCTCCAACTTCCTGCTGTACCAGGCCGCCTATTCCGAACTGTATTTTTCGGGCAAGATGTGGCCGGAGTTCTCCAAGCGCGACCTCGAGCGGGCGATCGTGAACTATTCCGCGCGGGACAGGCGCTTCGGCAACGTGCGGGAGGAGTAGCGGCATGTACATGGTCAAACGCATCGGCACGGGTCTGGTGTATATCGGCGTGCTGGTGGGCTTTTTCTTCCTGCGCGACGTCGACCACAGGCTATTCGGCATCCTCGTCTATCTCTTTTCCCTTCTTGGCACGCATGAGATGATCCGCGCCATTTCCGGAGACCGCCGCGTGGAGGAAGGCAACCCGCCCGATACCGTCATGGCGATGAGCCTCTCGCAGAAGATCGCGACCTATACGTACGCGGCGCTGTTCACCCCGCTCTTTTACCTCGTCGAGCACTTTGCCCCGCATGAGGGATACCGCGGCCTCCTGGTGCTCTCCTTCATGCTCGCGCTGGTGCTCATGTGCCTGCTCGTCTTCGACCACCGCCACACGACCATCCCCGGCACGGGCGCATCGATGATCTGCGGCTTTTACCCGACCGCCATCCTCGCGACCATGCTGCTCGCCAACGAGTTCAGAACGGGCTCCACGCTGGCGCTCATGCTCATGTTCGTCATCCCCGCCGTGGCAGACACCTTTGCGTTTGCGGTGGGCTGCGTGCTGAAAGGGCCCAAACTTTGCCCCAACATCTCCCCGAAAAAGACGATCTCGGGTGCGCTCGGCGGCATCGTGTTCGGCACCGCCTCGAGCGTGCTGCTGTACTGGCTGTACACGCTCACGTCCGACTACGTCTACGCGGGGATCGGGAGCAGCTGGGCGGGCGCTCCCTGGCTGATGTTCGCCTTCATCGGTTTCGTCGCCTCTATCATGACGGAGTTCGGCGACCTCGTGGAGAGCGTCATCAAGCGCCGTCTCGGCATCAAGGACATGGGATCCCTTCTCCCGGCACACGGGGGCATCCTCGACCGCATAGACGGCACGCTGTTCGCGAGCACCTTTATCTATATCGTGTTCGCGCTGTTCATCGTCTACACCTGGCTGTAAAGGCCGGGAACAGTCGCAAAGCGGCGCGCCGCTTTGCGGCTGTTTGTTTTACGGCGCGCGAACATGCCGCAATATCCGCCGCGCGCAAATAAAAGGGCGGCGGCAGGCATACAATAAAAAGGAGGCCCGCATGAAGAACATCGCGCTTATCGGCTGTACCGGCTCTATCGGGCGGCAGGTGATCGGCGTCGCCGCACGCCATCCCGAACGCTTCCGCATCGCCGCCATGGCGGCGAATGTCGGCGGCGCGCTCTTCGAAGCGCAGGTCGCCGCCGTAAAGCCCGCATTCGCCGCCCTGCGGCGGGAGGGCGCGCCCGTGCCCGTACCGCACGGCACCCGCTTTTCGCGCGGGGAGGGGGCGTTTGAGGAGGCGTGCGCCTATCCGGAAGCGGACATCGTGTTCGTCGCCGTCACGGGCTTTGCGGGCCTGAAGGCGGCCCTTTCGGCCATCGGGGCGGGCAAGGATGTCGCCCTCGCCAACAAGGAGTGCCTGGTCGTCGGCGGCGGGCTCGTCATGCGCCGCGCGCGGGAGAAGGGAGTGAAGGTGCTCCCCGTCGATTCCGAACACTCGGCGATCTGGCAGTGCCTGCACTTCGACCGCGCCGCGCCCTTTTCGCGCATCCTGCTCACGGCGAGCGGGGGCGCCCTGCGCGACGTGCCCCTCGCCGAGCTCCCCTCCGTGACGGCGGCGCAGGCGCTTGCCCACCCCAACTGGGACATGGGCGCCAAGATCACGATCGACTGCGCCACCATGCTCAACAAGGGCTTCGAGGTCATCGAGGCGATGCACCTGTACGGGGCGGCTCTCTCGCAGGTCGAGGTGCTCGTCCACCGCGAGAGCATCGTCCACTCCATGGTGGAGTTTGCGGACGGCGCCGTGCTCGCGCAGCTGGGCGTTCCTTCGATGGAACTGCCCATCCAGCTCGCGCTCACCTATCCCGAGCGGCTGCCATGCTGCCCGCCCGTCGACCTTTTAAAAGTCGGCGCCCTGCACTTTGAAGAGGTGGAGCGGAGGCGCTACCCCTGCTTCTTCCTCGCCCTCGAGAGCGCGGAGAGGGGAGGGGGGTACCCCTGCATCCTCAACGCCGCGGGGGAGATCGCCGTCGGGGCCTTTTTGCGGGGGCAGATCGGGTACGCGCAGATCGCGCGGGTCATAGAGGGCGCGCTGGCGCAGGGAGACCTGCCCGCGGACGGCTATGCCGCGCTGGAAGAAGCGGACGCCGCCGCGCGTGAACGCGCGCGCGCCCTCCTCTCAAAATAACGACGAAGAAAGGGGGCTTATGCTTCTCATCTCCTTTGCGGGCGCGCTGTCTGCCGTCGGCGCGGTGTGCCTGGCGCTGCTCATCCTGCTCGCCATGGTCACCGTGCACGAATTCGGGCACTACGCCGCGGGCAAACTGCTCAGATTCCGCATCAACGAATTTGCCGTCGGCTTCGGGCCGGCGCTCTTTCGGCGCAAAAAAAAGAACGGGGAATATTTCTCCGTGCGCCTGCTGCCGCTGGGCGGCTACTGCGCCTTCGAGGGTGAGGAAGGGGAGAGCCCCTCGCCGGACGCCTTCAACGCCAAAGCGCCGTGGAAGCGCATCCTCGTGCTCGTCGCGGGCCCCTTGATGAACTATCTGCTCGCCCTGCTGCTCATCCTCGCGTCTCTCCTCTCCTTCGGGCAGCTGCAGCTGATGGCGGCGCAGGTGCAGCCCGCGCAGGCGACGCAGAGCGGCATCGCCATCCCCGCGGGGTGTTCGCTGGAGGACGGAGACGTGCTCCTCGCCTGCGAAGGCAAAAACATCTATCTGACCTCCGACCTCATGGAGGCGCTCGAAGGCAAGGGGGAGGGAGACCTGGCGCGGTTCACCCTCTCCCGCAGGGGAGAGGCGGGCAGGGAAGTCGTCGAGGTCTCCGTCATGCTGCGCGCGGACGCCTCCTTTGAGAACCTGACGGACACCGCCCCCCTCTGGCGCGCCCTTGGCATCAAAGAGGAGGCGGCGGAAGGGGGCACCGTCTTCCGCGTCAATTCCGTCTCCTACAAATTCGGATTTTGGGAAACGCTCTCCCGCTCCTTCACCTATTCTTTCCGCATCGGCGGCACCATCTTCAAGGTGTTGGGGCAGCTGTTTACGGGGCATTTGGGGCTGGACGCCTTCGGCGGGCCGGTCACGACCATCCGCCTGACCAGCGAGATCGCCTCGCGCAGCGTGCAGCAGTTTTTCGAGATCGCCGCCTATATCGGCGTCAACCTCGCCGTGTTCAACCTCCTCCCCGTCCCCGCGCTGGACGGCTCGAAGGTCATCTTCTGCGCCATCGAATGGGTGCGCGGCAAGCCCGTCAACCGCAAGGTGGAAGCCGCCATCCATGCGGCAGGATTCGTGCTGCTCATCGCCTTTGCCGTGCTGGTAGACGTCCTGCAGCTCTTTTAGCGCAGGAACGCGCCTCTCATTTCTGTCCGCAAAGACAAACATGCGCGCCCGCACATCTGTGCGGGCGCGCGTCTGTCCGAAACGCGGGAATATTTTCGCTTTCGCTTCGCTGCATGCGCCGAGGCGCATTTGCGGGCGGGGGCATGCGTTTTCAGCGGGTCAGTTTCTGGTACAGCTTCATCAGTTCCGCAACGCACTCGCTTTCTGTCATGGTTTTATAATCGAAGCCGTATGCCTGCATAACAGCCTTGTCGTTGTGTTGGTGGGCGCGGCGAAGCTCCACGGGCATGGTCAGCTCGTCATACAGATCGGCAAGGGAGCTGTCGGGGTAGAGCGCACGGGCTTCCAAAATAGCCTGTGCAGTCTGTTCAATCTTCGCCTTTTGCTCTTCCGTAGGCTTCGGCCAGGGGAAATTGTTGTAGACGGCAGGAGAGTATCTATACCCGTTACCAAGTCTTCCACAAACTAATCTTGTCCAAGCCATATGAACATTTGATGTTAAAACACCAAATAAATAGAGTGAGACATCCGCTATGATATAACAAGCATTACCAACTACAATATTCTTCGACATAAAACCTATAGGGATATATTTCCTTTCCCCTGATGTATGTTGTGGGAATAATAAATAGTCAGTATCAGGTTGTCTTATTTGACAGAATAGATATGGAAATTCCGCACGCTTTCTTATTCTATCCGCTGAACTTGCTGCACGTTTTTCTGCAATATTTTGTAAGCGTATTTTTATTTCTTTGATATGGGCATATTCTGCGGGATTACCATTCAAAAACCAAAAGCAGTACCGATTAAATGTACCCTGTTTATTACTTAAATACTCATCACCGCCAACAAAGGGCTTTATATATTTTTCTAACTGTGGATACCTTTGAATAAAATATTCTCTATTATCAACTGAAAGAAATAAATCCCCTCCATCTGTGGGCTCACTACCTTTTATCATTTTAGGTAGCCCACATTGCGGGATATTTGAACGGCTAACTATCCATATATCGGGAGCATCATAAAGATATGCGTTTATGTGCATTGCTCTTGTTCTTTTTGTCCCATCAAATAAATATTTTTCGCCAACAAATCTATTTGTTGAAAATCCAACTATAATACACACTACCGTCGCTTTGCTTGAAGATTCGCTCGACCAATCAAAAGATTTATGTGCAAATATTATATTTATTCCTTCCTCACCCATTCTTTTCCAAAAAGTAGGAACAGATTCGCCCTGACATATTGAATTGGTCGAAACAAAGGCAACTTTAATAAAATTCTTCGATAATTTTATATAGTCGAGAGCTTTTTTATACCAACATAAAACATAATCTAACTTTGTCTCGGGACTCCCTTCCCCGAACACATTCCGCATATCTACAGACTGTTCTTTACTTCTTAATTGTTGTCCCACAAACGGCGGATTGCCCATTATGTAGTTCAGCTTATCTTTGGGGACAACGCTCTCCCAGTCAATGCGTAGGGCGTTGCCTTCTACAATGTTGGCATAAGATTTGAGAGGAAGAAAGTTGAGACTCATATTGACGATTTCTTCCGTTTCCTTCATCATCTGGCTTTCGGCTATCCAAAGGGCGGTTTTGGCAACCGTTACAGCGAAATCGTTTATCTCTATCCCATAAAACTGACCGATAGATACCTTTATTAAATCGTCAAGCCCGAGCACCATTTGACCGCGGTGAATAAGTTTTAGGGCTTCATTTTCTAATCGGCGCAACGATAGATACGTTTCCGTAAGGAAATTACCCGAACCGCAGGCGGGGTCAAGGAAGGTGAGGGAAGAGAGTTTTTTGCGGTACTCCTCTAACTTGCTTTTACGGGTCTTTTCGACTTGAATAGCTTTGATCTGCGCGAGTTTATCGCGCAAATCGTCCAAAAATAGCGGATCAATGACTTTATGGATATTTTCGATAGAGGTATAGTGCATGCCTCCCGAACGCCTTGTTTCAGGGTTTAACGTGCTTTCAAAGACTGCGCCGAAAATCGTGGGGCTGATCTCGCTCCAATCGAAGTTTTCGCTTGCATTGCGCAAAAGCAGCTGCACGATCTTTTCGTTGAAAGGGGGGATCTCGATAGATTCATCGGCAAACAACCCGCCGTTGACGTAAGGAAAGGAGGCGAGCTCTTCGTCCATGTACGGGTCGTATTCTCTGCGCTCTTGTTCTGTTTTGTCGAGCACTTTGAACAATTCTGTCAGCGCTCCCCTCACGGAACGGATATCTTTTTCGGCATAGCTTTTTATGTAGTCATGGAATTTCGAATGACTGCCGAACAGGCCACAGTCCTCCGCATATAGGCAGAACACGAGACGGACGCAAAGCATATTCAGACTCTTGAGAGAGTGTTCGTTTGTCGGGTCATTGTATTGTTTCAGAAGTTCGTCATAGATGACGCCGACGAGGTCGCCTGCTTTGATGGAGATTTCCTCTTCCTTTTGCAAAAGTTCGCTTTTTGTTTTTATGAGGAAGTCGAGCCTGTAACACTCCTTCGGCAAATCACTTAATAATATGCTGTCGGGCTCACCCGTGGGCTTTTCCATATCGTAAATTAAAAACTCACGGAAATTGCAGGTGACGATCCAGCGGGGGCGCTCGGAATAAGGCAGCTCCGATGAATAACGCTTTGCCTGCCGAAAGGGAGTGAGATAAGAGCCGTCGGACTGTTTTATGGCTTTGCGTAAATCCTTGCCGGCACTCTTTTGCTCGATCAAAGCATGCGTTGACGAGATGATACCGTCGATAAAACTTGCGTGGTCGAGCATGACCTTATCTTCGAATCTTATGATCGTTTCAGGCTTTTCAACGCCCAACACATCGCGCAGGAGGGAGAGCCAGAATGGCTGGCTGTCACCTTTTTCATAGCCTCTGCCTTCCCATTGCTGAACAAAATGCTTAATTGCGTTTTTCCTTTCAATTTCCGACATAACATGTACTCCTTTTTTACAGCAGCTCTTCGTAGACGGCGTAGAGGGCGTCGAGGGAGGCGTGCAGCTCGTCGAGGCGGGCGCACAGTTCATTCATCTTTTTATAGTCGGCGGCGACTTCCGGCTTTGCGATCTCCGCGTTGATCGCCCCGACCTCCGCTTCGGCGGCGGAGATGGCGTTCTCCGTCTCCTTTATTTTCTGTTTGCGCTTCGCCTCCTCGGCGCGGTCCGCCCTGGAGCGGTGAGAGGCCTGTCTCTGCTCGCCGTGCGCCTGCGCCTTCGCGGCGCGCGCCGCCTCGTCGGCGGCCTCCCGCTCTGCGCGCTTGTGCGCCGTGTATTCGTCATAGGTACAGGGGAATACCGTCAGCGCCCCGCCCGCGACTTCGGCGATCTTCTGTGCGACGCTTTGGATGAAGTAGCGGTCGTGCGAGACGAACAGCAGGGTGCCGTCAAAGGCTTTGAGCGCCGCTTCGAGGCTCTCGCGCGCCGGAAGGTCGAGGTGGTTGGTCGGCTCGTCCAGCAGCAGGAAGTTCGCCCGCTGTGCCTCCAGCAGCACGAGGGCGAGCTTGGCGCGCTCGCCGCCCGAGAGCGCGGAGACCTTCTTTTCGATGTCCTCCTCCGTCAGTTTGGCGCGGGCGAGCAGGCCGCGCGCCTGCGTCTGTGACAGGTAGGGGTGCCTGTGCCACAGCGCCCCGAGCACGCTCTCTTCGGGGTCGAGGTCGGCGTTTTCCTGGTCGTAGTAGCCCACTTTGTTGAACCTGCCGAACTTCACGCCGGGCAGGGAGTGCAGCAGGGCGCGCATGAGCGTCGACTTCCCCGCGCCGTTCTCGCCGACGACGGCGATCTTCTCTCCCCGCCGCACCTCGAGGGAGGCGCCTTCGAGCAGCGTCCGCCCGCCCGCCGTAAGGCGCAGTCCCTCCACCGTCAGCGCCCTCTCTTCGCTGCGCTCCGTGGTCTCGAAGGAGAATTTGGGGGGCCTGGGAGGCGGCAGGGGCTTTTCCAAGAGCTCCATGCTTTCCAGCTTTTTGACGCGCGACTGCGCGCTCTTCGCCGTCGTCGCCCGCACGATGTTGCGCGCGACGTAGTCTTTGAGGGAGGCGATCTCCTCCTGCTGCTTTTCGTATTCTCTGCACTCGCGCTCGTATTTTTCCGCCTTGAGCTGCTTGTATTTCGTGTAGTTGCCGCGGAAAATGCTTATCTTTTTGTTTTCCAGCTCGAAGATCTTCTGCGCCGTGCTGTCCAAAAAATAGCGGTCGTGCGAGACGGCGAAGATGGCGCCGCGGTATCCTTTGAGGTACTCTTCCAGCCAGAAGAGGGTGGCGGTATCGAGGTGGTTGGTCGGCTCGTCCAAAAACAGCAGTTCAGGCCCTTCGAGCAGCAGGCGGCACAGTTTGAGGCGGGTCTTTTCTCCCCCGCTCATGGTGGAGATGACCTGCCCGAGCTTGTCCGCAAACCCCATGCCCGAGAGCACCGTGCGGATCTTCACCTCGGCGTTGTACCCGTCCCCGGCGGCGATCAGTTTCTCGCACTGCTCGTAGCGGGCGGAGAGCGCCCTGTATTCCTCCCCGCCGAAGTCCGCCTGTGCGAGGCGGGCGGAGATGTCGCGCTGTTCGTCCATCGCCCCGAACACGCGCGAGAACACGCCGCGCATCTCCTCGTACACCGTCTTTTCGCTCTCCAGCCCGCCGCTCTGTTCGAGCAGGCCGCATCTGAGGCCGCCTTTCCTGAGCAGTTTTCCGCCGTCCGGCTCGAGCGCGCCCGTCAGCAGGCGCACGAGGGTGGTCTTCCCCTCGCCGTTGGGGCCGATCAGCCCGATGCGGTCCCCCTCCGAAACGGTGAAGGATACGTTCTCTAAAATATTTTTTTCGTCGTAGCCGAAGCATACGTTTTCCAGCGTCATCAACATAAAAACCGACCCACTTCCGCAAAATAGCGGCATGAAGAAAATTACGGCAGAGGAGATCGCCCTGCTGGAGGCGCGGCTCGCCGCCGCTTCCCCCGCGGAGGCGGCGCCCCTCGTGCGGAAACTGATCCTTTTAAAGAGGAGATATTTCAGGCAGTAGTGCCCGCGGCGCCCTGCGGATGCTCAGAACAATGTATCGGAATCGCCCGAAAAGTCGGGGACGTATGCCTCGTTTGCGGAGGAAATATCCTGCAAAAACACGCGCTCCAGACCGCATTCGCGCACGGCGGCGAGCACTTTTTTGTACTCGCGCGGGGTGATCCTGCGCTGCAGTTCGGGGAACTTTCCGATGTCCCCGCAGGGGGTGTACTGCCCCATCAGGGAGAAGTACGCCTCCGAGCCGAGGGAGGCAAAGGCGCGCACGACGGCGACGCTGTCGTCCGTGCACAGGGGGAGGACGAGGTGCCGCACGATGCAGCCCGTCACCATGCGCTCCCCCTCGAAGGAGGGCGCGCGCGCCGCCATGAAGCGCACGGCTGGGAAGGCGACGTCGAAGTAATCCGCCTTGCCCGTGTACCGCTGCGAAATTTTGGGGGAACGGTATTTCAGGTCGGGCAGATACACGTCGACATACCTGTCCAGCGCGCGCAGCGTTTCAAGTTTTTCGTAGGCGTGCGTGTTGTACACCACGGGGATCTTGGGCCGGTAGATGCCGAACGCCTCGACGAGCTGCGGCACGTAGTGGGCGGCGGTCACGAGGTTGATGTTGGCAGCGCCCGCCTCCTCCAGTTCGCGGAAGATGCGCGCAAGGCCTGCGGCATCGTACTCTTTTCCGACGGCTGCGCGGGAGATCTCTGCGTTCTGGCAGAAAGCGCAGCGCAGCGCGCAGCCCGAAAAGAACACCGTGCCCGAACCCGCCCCGCAGGAGATGCAGGGCTCTTCGTAGGGGTGCAGCCCGTATTTGGCGACGCGCGCGCGCTTCCCGCCCCCGCAGGCGCCGCTCCCTTTTTCCCTGTCCGCCCCGCAGTTCACGGGGCAGAGCGTGCAATTGCGATCCATGAGAAAATTGTAGCATATTTTTGCATTTTTGCAAAGCATTGTTGCGCGCGGGCGGGAAATTATTGACAAGCCGCGCGTTTCTTACTATAATGAAAGCGAAAAAACGAAGGCTTAAACAAGGAGTGTACTATGCGCCATTTCTTTACCAGCGAGAGCGTCACAGAAGGGCACCCCGACAAGGTGTGCGACCAGATCTCGGACGCCGTGCTCGACGCCGTGCTCGCACAGGACGAAAATTCCCGCGCGGCCATCGAATGCTGCGCCACGACGGGCATGGTGCTCGTCATGGGCGAGCTCTCCACGGATTGCTACGTCGATATCTCCCGCATCGTGCGCAACGTCGTGCGCGACATCGGCTATACCCACGGGCAGGGTTTTTCGTATAATTCCCTCGCCGTCATCACCGCCATCCACGGCCAGAGCGCGGATATCGCGCTCGGCGTGGACGCGTCCGTCGAGAGCCGCGCCGGCGGAGACGCCTACGACCGCATCGGCGCGGGGGATCAGGGCATGATGTTCGGCTACGCCGTCAACGAGACGGAGGAGCTCCTGCCGCTGACCGCCGTGCTCGCCAACAGGCTCGCCATGCGCCTTGCGGAGGTGCGCAAGAGCGGCCTCCTCCCGTACCTGCGCCCGGACGGAAAGACGCAGGTCACCGTCGAGTACGAGGGCAAAAGGCCGGTGCGCGTGGATACCGTCGTCGTCTCCGCCCAGCACGACGAGACCGTCTCGCAGGAGAAACTGCGCGCGGATATCCGCAGGCACGTCATCGACGCCGTGCTCGGGGACAAGTATGCGGACGGGCAGACCAAGTACTTCATCAACCCCACGGGCAGGTTCGAGATCGGCGGCCCCGAGGGGGACAGCGGGCTGACGGGGCGCAAGATCATCGTCGACACCTACGGCGGCAGGTGCGCCCACGGCGGCGGCGCCTTTTCCGGCAAGGACTGCACGAAGGTGGACCGCAGCGCCGCGTACATGGCGCGCTACATCTGCAAGAACATCGTGGCGGCGGGGCTGGCCGAGGAGTGCGAGCTGCAGCTCGCCTACGCCATCGGCGTCGCGCATCCCGTCTCCGTCTACATCAATACCTACGGCACGGGCAAGCTGTCTGACGGGCAGCTCGCAGACGTCGTGCGCGAGAACTTCGACCTGCGGCCGCTGGCGATCATCGAAAAGCTGGGGCTGCGCAGGCCCATCTTCCGCCAGACGGCGGCGTACGGGCACTTCGGCCGCAGCGGATTCCCGTGGGAGTGCACGGACATGGCCGAAAAACTCAAAAAATATCTTTAAACGAACAGGGCGCGGGGCGCGGCATGCCCCGCGCCCGCATTTTCGCCCGCGGGGCAAGGGGGGAGAGAGATGGGGATCCTGAAAGATGTGCTGAGAGGGGCGGCGGACGCGCTGTTCGGAAGAAAGCTGACCTGCGCCTGCTGCGGCGCGGAGCTGTTCGGGGAGGAGCGGTTTTGCCCGCACTGCCTGAAAACGCTGCCCTTCAACGCGGGCTTCGTCTGTTCCAAGTGCGGCAGGGCGATCGCGGAGGAGTACCCCGTATGCCTCGAATGCAAGGGGGATATGCCGCTGTACGACGCGGCGCGCAGCGCTTTCCGCTACGAGGGCGACGTCGTGCGCATGATCAAAAATTTCAAGACGGGCGGGCGGTGGCTGGCAGAGCCCTTTGCCGAGCAGATGCTGCCGCTGCTGCGCGCGGACTTCAAAGAGGCGGACTTTCTCGTCCACGTGCCCATGACGGACGCCGCCCGCAAAAGGCGGGGCTACGACCAGGCGCTGCTGCTCGCCGACGCGCTCGCGCAGCTCTCCGGGCTGGCGCACGAGCGGGAACTTCTGGTCAAGACGCGGGATACCCCCTCGCAGAAGGAGCTTACCCGCCGCGAGCGGGCGGAAAACCTTCTGGGCAGTTTTCGCGTGCACGAGCGCGTAAAATGCCGGGGAAAGACGGTGCTGCTCGTCGACGACGTGCTGACGACGGGCGCCACCGCCTCCGCCTGCGCGCGGGCGCTGAAGGGCGCGGGCGCAAAGCGCGTGTGGGTCCTGACGGCCGCGAGCGTGCCCGCCCGGCGGGAAGAGAGGGAAAAACGCCCAAATTACGCCCAAATTGTCAAAACCCCGTAAAAACTCTTTTACTTTTTGCGGAAAATATTGTAAAATAAAAGCAATACGCAGAATTTCAATCGTGCCCGCGCGCACTGCCGCGGGCCGGAGGTCAACGGAATGGGACTTATCAATTTTCTTTTCAACAGCGACAGCAGGAGGAGCCTGCGCAAGCTGGACAGGATGGCGACGAAGGTAGAGGAGCTCGAGCCGAAGTATGCCCCCATGAGCGACGCGGAGCTGCGCGCGCAGACGGGCATCCTGAAAGAGCGGCTCGCGAATGGCGAAACGCTCGACGATATCCTCACCGACGCCTTTGCCGTCGTGCGCGAGGCCGCGTGGCGCGTCCTCAAACTCAAGCACTATCATGTGCAGATCATCGGCGGCATCTGCCTGCACCAGGGGCGCATCGCCGAGATGAAGACGGGCGAAGGCAAGACGCTCGTCGCCACCCTCCCCGCCTACCTGAACGCGCTGGCGGGCAAGGGCGTGCATATCGTCACCGTCAACGACTACCTCGCCCGCCGCGACGCGGAATGGATGGGCAAGGTACACCGCTTCCTCGGCCTGACCGTCGGCGTCGTCGTGCCCGGCATGGACGATGCCGCCAAGCAGAAGGCGTACCGGTGCGACATCACCTACGCGACCAACAACGAGCTCGGCTTCGATTACCTGCGCGACAACCTCAAATCCGACCTGCGCCGCATGGTGCAGCGAGACCTCGAATTTGCCATCGTCGACGAGGTGGACTCCATCCTCATCGACGAGGCGCGCACCCCGCTCATCATCTCGGGCAGGGGGGATAAGTCCAGCGAGCTGTACGAGCGGGTAGACCGCTTCGTGCGCACCCTCGACGGCGGCTTCGACGACGAAGGCGTACAGGGCGAGGAGGACAAGGACACCAAAAAGAAGAAAAAGAAGGAGCGCGAGGAGGAGACGGAGGAAGAGGTCGAATCCAAGTACGGCGACTATGACGACATCGCCAGGGGCGCCAAGTACGGCGACTGGGACTACGTCATCGACCGCAAGGAGCGCACGGTGCAGATCACCGAAAAGGGCGCGGCGAAGGCGGAGCGCTTCTTCGGCATCGACAACCTCGGCGACATCAACAACGCCGACCTCAACCATCATATCCAGCAGGCTTTGAAGGCGCACAAGCTCTTCCACCGCGACGAGGACTACATCGTCAACGACGGCGAGGTCATCATCGTCGACGAGTTCACCGGCCGCCTGATGATCGGCCGCAGATATTCGGACGGCCTGCACCAGGCCATCGAGGCGAAGGAGGGCGTCAAGGTCCGCAACGAGAACAAGACGTACGCGACCATCACCTTCCAGAACTTCTTTCGCCTGTATAAAAAGCTCTCCGGCATGACGGGTACCGCGAAGACGGAGGAAGGGGAGTTCCGCACCATTTACAGCCTCGACGTCATCGAGATCCCGACCAACAAGCCCGTCATCCGCAAGGACATGCCCGACGCCGTCTACTCCACGGTGGACGGGAAAAAGCGCGCGCTGCTCAGGGAGATCGAAGAGCGCCACGCCAAGGGGCAGCCGCTGCTCATCGGTACGGCGACCGTCGAAAAATCCGAAGAGATCGCCCGCATGCTGCGCAAAAACGGCATCAAGCACAACATCCTCAACGCGAAGAACCACGAGCGCGAGGCGGAGATCGTCGCGCAGGCGGGCCGCCTCGGCGCCGTCACCATCGCGACCAACATGGCCGGCCGCGGCACGGACATCCTGCTGGGCGGCAACGCCGAGTACCTGGCCAAAAAGCGCATGCGCGAAGAGGGCGTCGAGCACGACAAGATCGAGCTCGCCACTTCCTACGCGGAGCTCGCCGGCGAGGCGGAAGAGGAGCGCAAAAAGTACCGCGCCATGTACGACGAACTGTACGCTTCGTACAAGCAGGAGACGGATAAGGAAAAGGAGGAGGTCATCAAGGCGGGCGGCCTGTGCATCCTCGGCACCGAGCGGCACGAGAGCCGCCGCATCGACAACCAGCTGCGCGGCCGAAGCGGCCGTCAGGGCGACCCCGGCGTCTCCATCTTCTTCATCTCCCTCGAAGACGACCTCATCAAGCGCTTCGGCGGCGAACGGCTGAAAAAGATCTACGGCATCTTCTGCAAGGACGAGGATACCTGCCTGCAGTCTAAGATGCTCTCGCACGGCATCGAAAACGCGCAGAAGGCCATCGAGGGCCGCAACTTCGGCATCCGTAAGAACGTCCTGCAATACGACGACGTCATGAACAAGCAGCGCGAGGTCATCTATGCCGAGCGCATGAAGGTTCTGAAGGGCGAGGACGTGCACGGTCAGGTGCTCAAATATATCCCCGATTACGTGCGAAAGGTGGTCTCCGAAGCGGTCAATATCGACCAGATGCCCGAAAAGTGGGACGAGGCCGTGCTCAACCGCGCGCTGGAAAACCGCCTGCTCCCCGAGGGCAGCAACTTTGCCACCCGCGAGAAGCTGGACCGCTGGGACGTCGACACCGCCCTCGAAAAGATCGCGAAGGCGACCGAAAAGGCGTACGAAGAGAAGATCAAGGAGGTCAGAGAGGACCTCGGCATCGATTATTCCGACGTCGAGCGGCGCTTCCTGCTCATGACGGTCGACCGCAACTGGATCGATCAGATCGACGCGATGGACCAGCTGCGCAAGGGCATCGGCCTGCGCGCGTACGGAAACGTCGACCCCGTCATCTCTTACAAGCAGGAAGGCTTCGAGATGTTCGACGAGATGATCGAGCGCATCCAGAACAATACCATCGCCATGCTCCTGAAGGTGCGCATCGAGGTCAACCGCCCGATGGTGCAGCCCATCGAGCAGCCCAAGCCCGCGGTGGAGACGGAGCAGCTTTCCACCAATGCCGCGGAGAGCGGCACCGGCGGGGCGAGGCCGGCGGTCAAGGCGGCAAAGACGCCCGGGCGCAACGATCCCTGCCCCTGCGGCAGCGGCAAAAAGTACAAAAACTGCTGCGGAAAGAACGCCTGACGCGGCATATACGAGAAAGGACGGAAAGAGGACCCTGCGGGGCCCTCTTTTTTGCGCGTTTTCTAAACGGAAAAGCGCTATGCGGAAAAAAATGGGGCTTAACAATATGTCCGGCATGGTGTAAAATAAATGCATATATGTACATTTATACAAGAAATGTACAGAGTGCGGGGAACGTATGAAAAACATTGCGATCATTGAAGATGAGGAAGAGGCGCTTGCGCGCATCAGGGGATATTTAGAGCGCTTCTCTTCCGAAAGCGGCGAAAGCTTCCGGATCGTCGTGTACGGCAACACGATCGATTTTCTTGAAAAGTATAAGCCGAATTACGATATCGTCTTTATGGATATCAAGCTGCCGAACATGGACGGGATGGAGGCAGCAAAGAAGCTGCGCGCGCTTGATCGCTTCGTCGCGCTGGTCTTTGTGACGAACATGAAGCAGTTTGCTGTCAAAGGGTATGAGGTTGATGCGTTGGATTTTATCGTCAAACCCGTCAAATACCCCGATTTTGTGCTGAAATTGCAGCGGGTGCTGGCGCGGCACGAATGGCGTCAATAAAAAAATCATACAAATTGACAGTGAAACAATTGTATGTTATAATGAGACGGAAATCGGAGGGCGCCGGGGAGAAAAGGGGCTTTCAAAATGAGGAGAGCCCTTTCGGTAAGTGAGGTCGTCTTTCTCGACGGAAAAAGATTCGGAGGGGGATCGGATGTACGATTTTACGGCACCGCTTTTTTGGTTCAAGTTTGTTTTTTTATTTGAAATATTGGTCGCCGAAATTCTGCTGATGTATAGGGTGAAGAGACGGGTGCATTTTGTATTGCGTACTGCGGCCGCTCTTGTGTTTTTGCTCGCGTTCACATTTGCTTTGCCTATTCCCTATTACAACGCATTTTATTCTTCTGCCCTGTTCCTTCTGATTTTTGCGGTTACTTTGGTTGCCTTGAAGTTTTGCTTCAACGCGTCGTGGGGTCAGGTGATCTACTCCGGCTTTTTCTCCTATAACGAACAGCACATTTCTTTCCAGATTTATAGTCTGCTGTGTTTGCCTTTAGATATAAATGCAAATAATAACTTATACGGCGGGGAGCTGGGAGATATGAACGGCGGGCTGCAGATCATGGTGTTCGTCGTGCCGCATGTCGTGGTCTATGTGAGTTGCTGGGCGCTGTTCAAGTATCGTGAATTAAAGCATGAGGGCGGAGAAAGTTTTAGCCCGAAGAGCAACAAGATATTGTTTCTGGCGGTGGCCATCGTTTTTGTAAATGTCGTATCGAATGCTTTCGTCGTCTATGATCTGCCCGCGGGGCTTCCGGAGATCGTCAATTATTTTATTATTTTTTATAACATCCTGGGCTGTGTTTTCGCACTTGTCATGTTCGTCTCCATCGTCGGGCAAAAGGAATTGGAATCCGAATTGAAGATCGTGGAAAATCTCTGGCGTAAAAACGATGAGATCTACGAATTGAGCAAGGTGAACGTAGATTTTATCAACATGAAGTGCCACGATCTCCGTCATCGTATCCGCAATGCACGGAAAAAGGATTTCATGGACGAAAACGAATTGGAAGAGATCGAGCACGCGATCGATATTTACGACGGAATGTTGAAGACCGGGAATGAAGTTCTCGATGTCATCCTCTCGGAGGAGAGCATTTTCTGCAACGAACACGACATAAAACTGCTGTGTAATATAGACGGTTCGCTTCTGAATTTCATGCGCCAGGCGGATGTGTATTCCGTTTTTCAGAACGGGATCCACAACGCGGTGGACGCCGTGCTTCGGTTGGAAGACCCGGAACAGCGCATCATTCGCCTCACGGTCAAGCGGGTGGAGAGCATGATCTCCATCCATATGGAGAATTATGCCTGTGACGGCGATCAGATCAAGTTTGAAAACGGGCTTCCCGTCAGCCGCAAGCAGGACAAGGCGTATCACGGCTTCGGCATGCGCAGTATGCGCCTGTCCGTAGAAAAATACGGGGGAGTGCTCTGTGCAGAGGTGAGGGATAATATTTTCAATGTAGACATCATGATCCCTTACCATGGCGGACAAAAGTCCGCGGAGTCCGGTACGGAGCGGATGGTCGCGGAAGGCGGGCTTTGAGATCCGTACAGACGAGGAGAACTGAAACATGCTGAATATATGCATCGTCGAAGACGATTTGAGCAACACAAAACTCCTGTCCGAATATGTGGAAAGATTCTGCAAGGAACAGGGTATCTCTTTTCATATAGACAGTTTTACGGACGGATTGGATTTTTTGGCGTCCTACCGGCCCGTATACAATCTGATCTTTATGGATATACAGCTGCCGAGCATCAGCGGCATGGATGCCGCGCATCGCCTGAGAGAGATCGACGGACACGTCAGCATTATTTTCGTTACGAATCTTCTGAAATACGCGATCCACGGCTACGAAGTACAGGCATTTGACTATATCGTCAAGCCTATTCATTACTTTGATTTTTCTGCCCGGATGAAAAAGTTTCTGAAACAAATTTTTCGCGAAGAAGAGCCTGCCGTACTTCTCCCTTCGGGAGGGCAGCTTCAGCGGATCGAGATCCGCGATATCAGTTATGTAGAGGTGGTCGGGCACAACTTGCGCTATCATGCCGTCGGAGAGGAGTATACGGTCAAAGGCTCCCTCGTCAGCGCGGAACAGAGGCTGCCTTCCGAGTATTTTGTCAAGTGCAACAGCGGCATTCTCGTCAATCTGAATTACGTTCAGGCGTTGGAAAAGGACAGGGTAAAGGTGGCGGGAGACTGGCTTCCGGTCAGCCGGCCGAAGCGAAAAGAATTTTCCGAGACGGTCGCAAGATTTATATCTAAGAGATAGCGAGAATATACAGGCCTCTTTTGTGAGGGGCCTGGGAGGTGCAGCCATCCGCTAAAGCGGATGGCTGCACCTCCTTTCTTTATATGTACGCGCAGTTCTTCTCCCGGAAGGACAGATTTTGAGCGGTTTTTGACAGATTTTGTCCTCCCGTATTTACAATTCAGTATAGGTGTTGTACCATGGTTTCAGAAAATCATTTGCATTGCGTTCGGAGGTAAAGGTCTTGCGTTACATGAAGATGTTTTTCAGGAATATCCGTACCCGCGTATGGGCGATCGTTACGATGATCATTGCGGCGCTGCTGATCGTCGTTACCGTGCTATCTTCAGGCATTTTTTACGAAGTGATCTGCATGGCGATCAGCGGCGAGCGCACGTTCGGGCGCGGAGAAGGTAGATATTTTGAAGTTGCGGCCGCGAGCAAGGAGGAAGCCTATGCCCGTGGGAATGCATTCAACGAAGAATTGTGTGAGGAAGGCTTCGTTCTCCTTAAAAACGAACATTCGGCGCTTCCGCTGCGCAAAGGAGACAAGATAAGCGTCTTCGGCAAAAATTCTGTGGAGCTCGTTTACGGCGGCACCGGCTCGGGTGGCGGCAGTTATGAAGGGGCGGTGACGCTGCGCGAGAGCCTTGAGTCTGCAGGCTTTCAGGTCAATCCCGTACTTGAAGAGTTTTATAAAGACGATGCGCAGTCGGGGGCGGGCAGAACGCCCAATCCCAAAATGGAGAACAGCGGAGACATCGTCCTCGATACGGGAGAAACGCCGCAGTCCTCCTATCCGCAGGAAGTGAAGGAAAGTTATGCAGACTATTCGGATGCGGCGATCGTCGTGTTTTCGCGTATCGGCGGAGAGGGGTTTGACCTGCCCCGCTCCATGCCGGATTCGGACAAACATTATTTAGAGCTGGATAAAAACGAGCAGGATCTGCTCGAAGCGGTAAAGAGCGGTCCGTTCGATAAAGTGATCGTCGTGCTCAATTGCAGCACGTCATTCGAAACCGCACCGTTGCAGGAAGATCACGGCATCGATGCCTGCATTTCTATGGGCGGCCCCGGCTTTTCGGGCGTGAATGCGCTCGGCAGGTTGCTGAACGGCTCCGTCTCTTTCTCCGGCAAAACGGTAGATACCTGGGCGGCAGATTTTACACAAGACCCGTCATGGTATAATTTCGGCAACAATTTTACGGAGAATGGGGCGACATACTATACGATGGAAGAGGGGAAAAGGAAATATAAGAGATATTATTTTGTGGATTATGAAGAGGGGATCTACGTCGGTTACCGCTATTGGGAGACGCGCGGCGCCGATGATGAAGAGTGGTATCGCGAACACGTGGTATATCCGTTCGGTTACGGGCTCTCCTATACGCAGTTTTCCTGGGAGCTCCTTGAACCCGAAAAATATACCGGACTCACCCTGAGCGACGCGACGAAATCGGAACCGATCGAAATCAAAGTAAAGGTCACGAATACGGGCGCGTATGCGGGGAAAGATGTCGTAGAGCTGTACTGCGACGCACCCGTCGGGGCAATTGAAAAGGCATCCACCGTGCTTGTCGGCTTTGAAAAGACACCTCTTCTGTACCCGACGAAAGAGATGGCAAAAGACCCCGCCGACGCTGCAAACGGGGAGGATCGGCCGAACTCTGCCATTTTAACGCTGAAATTTGATCCTTACTATGCGGCTTCTTACGATTATAACGATGCGAATGAAAATAATTTTTGCGGCTATGAATTGGAAGAGGGGGAATACGCGCTGCGGCTGAAGACGGATTCACATACGGTGAAAGAGGATACACAGCCTGTTCCCTTTGTCGTCGGCGAGGGAGGGGTGCAGTACCGCGAGGATCCCGTCACGGGCACGGCAGTCGTGAACCGTTTCGACGACGCGGCGGGAGAGCTGGATACCGTCCTCTCGCGCAGCGATTGGCAGGGGACGTGGCCGACCGTTTCGGACGGGCACGATCTGGCGGCCTCTTCGTTCAAAGAGAGCGACCTGACTTCTATGGAGCACAACAATCCCGAGAAAAATTGGGAGACGCATGTCCAAGGACAGAGGGCAGAGAAAAAAGTGATCGAAATGCGCGGCCTGCCCTATGAAGACGAAGGGTGGGAGGAGATCTTGGACAGTCTGACCTTCCGCGAGATGCGAGATCTGTTCAACGAGGGCGCCTTCAAGACGAGCGGGATCTCCAAGATCGGCCTTCCCGAGACCATCGCCTCCGACGGTCCTGTAGGCTTTGCAAATTTCGTGAGCGGTTCTAATATTTACGGGACGGTGTCGTATGCGAGCGAATATGTGATCGGCTGTACATGGAACACAGATCTTGCGCGCCGTTTCGGCGAGTCGGTCGGGGAGGAAGGCGCCTTCGGCAAAGAAAATATCGATCCGTACGTTCCGTATAGCGGCTGGTATGCGCCGGGGATGAACCTGCACCGCAGTCCCTTCGGCGGCCGCAACTTCGAATATTATTCGGAGGATCCCTATCTGACGGGCATGCTTGCCTCCGCGCAGATCCGCGGTGCGCAAAGCAAAGGCGTCATCACTTTTATGAAGCATTTTGCCCTCAACGAGCAGGAGACGCACCGCGACGACAACGGCGTCTGCACCTGGGCGACCGAACAGGCCATCCGGGAGCTTTACCTGCGGCCCTTTGAGATTGCGGTCAAAACCGCATCTCCGAAGGGGATCATGACTTCCTTCAACCGCATCGGCACCCGTTGGACGGGCGGAGATTACCGCCTTGTCACGGAGGTGCTGCGCGGCGAATGGGGGTTTGAAGGCGCGGTCATCTGCGACTTCAACGTCTCGACCTATATGAATCCGAAACAGATGATCTATGCCGGCGGAGATCTGAACCTGACGACCACGCGCCCCTGGATGAATGCGAATGAGGAGAACGCGGGCGATGTGGCGATGCTGCGCAGAGCGGCTAAAAACGTCATGTACGCCGTCGTCAATTCCAATGCCATGAACGGCGTCACGATCGATACGGAATTCCGCGTCGCCATGCCGCTCTGGCAGCTGTGGCTCGTTGTCGGCGATTGCGTCGTCGGGGTCGGCCTGCTGGCATGGGGTGTTTATGAGACGGTCAGGATGGTGCGCGAAAACAGGCAGGGGAAAAAGCCCGCAGAGGAGCAGAACGGCACGGGCTCAGCGCAGCGTGGCTGACCCGTTCATTGCGTAATAATTTCGGACAGCGCTTCTGTGCGCTCCGGTAAAAAATTAAAGGAGGAAGATATGACAAAGACAGCGAAAAAGATCGGCATCGCCCTATCTGCGCTCTTGCTGGCGGTGAGTCTGGCGTTCGGAACGGTAAGCGTTGCGGCGAAACAGTATCTGCCGACGGAAGATGCCGCATATGCGGCGCGGTATGCAGATCTGAACAGCGCAAAGCGCGCGGGCAACAAATTGAACGAGCGCATTGCGGAGGATGGCATGATCCTGCTCAAAAACGAGCAAGTGGACGGCCGCGCGGCTCTGCCCTTGGCGGCGGGGGAGCGCAAGATTTCCATATTCGGCAGCCGCAGCGACTGCGAGATCACGGGCGGCTCAGGCTCCGGACGAGGTATAGATTTTGAGCCGGTCACTTTTTTGGAGGCAATGGAGAACAGCGGTTTCGAACTGAATCCGAAGCTGAAGGCGCTGTATGCCGCCGCGGGAGAAAACGAGCTCGGCGCTGCCAGCTACACGGCGGATATCGTCTCTTCGTATGCGGCATACAGCGACCTCGCGATCATTATTTTATCCAGGACCGGACATGAGGGCAGAGACATTACCGTCAATAAGGATGGAACACATGAATTGCAGCCTAAGGCAAACGAGTTGGCATTGCTCGATCATGTTACCGAACAGGCGAGGAACGGCGTCTTCAAGCGCGTTCTCCTCATTTTGAACGTCGGCAATG
The DNA here is from genome assembly GCA_949297575.1 of uncultured Bacillota bacterium. GTDB lineage: Bacteria > Bacillota > Clostridia > Christensenellales > Borkfalkiaceae > Borkfalkia. The sequence continues at coordinate 174,052 of CASFTB010000001.1, forward strand.
TCGTTGAGGTGGGGGCCTATGTGGACGATGCGGAGGTGGATGCTATCCTCTATGCGGGCATGGGCGGCTCTGTCGGCATGAAGGCCGTGCCAAAGATTCTGACGGGAGAAGTCAATCCTTCCGGCCGTACGGTCGATGTCTGGCCCGCGGATTTTACGAAGGATCCGACATGGTATAATGTGTTGACGAATACGCACGCAGGCGGTACGACCGTCAACATCGGAACGGGTCCGGACGGGACATCTCTCGCGGCGAGCGTCCGCTCGCTCGACTATGAAGAGGGCATCTATGTCGGCTACAAATGGTATGAAACGGCGAGCACGATCGAAGGATATTATGATACCGCCGCCGAAAACCAGAGCAAGATCGCTTCACAGGCAGGGGATCCCTATTATAACCGCGCCAACGGTGTGCTCTTCCCCTTCGGGTACGGGCTTTCCTATACCACCTTCGCGTGGACGGTGGGCGAACCCAGCTTTGCCGGCGAGATCACCGAAGAACATGCAGGCGACCGCGTGACGGTGCCCGTGACCGTCAAAAATACGGGCAGGGTTGCCGGGAAAGACGTAGTCGAGGCATATGTGCGCGCCCCTTACGATAAGGATACGGCTCCTGTTGAAAAATCAGACGTCAGCCTCATTACCTTTGCCAAGACGGATCTGCTCCAACCAGGGCAGGAGCAGACGGTGGAACTTTCTTTCGACATTTCCGATCTCGCTTCCTTCGACTGGAACGATATCAATAAAAACGGCTTCCAGGGATACGAGCTGGAGCCCGGCGCCTATCGCGTGCTTCTGCGCAGCGATTCGCATACCGACAAGGCGGCAGACAGCTTCATCGAATACACGGTCGGCGGAGACGGCATCTGCTACGATCGGGACGGAATAGACGATCCCCTGAATTACAACAAAGGATTCGGCGAAGAGACGGCGAAGGCGGTTTTCTCGCAGGAAGATGAGTTCAATACCGCACGCGTGGGCAGAGAGATCGACCTCATGGGCGAAAAGACATATATCACCGAAGCGGATGCCAAGTATGTCAGCCGCAGCAATTGGTACCAGCCGCAGTCTCCGACCGATGAAGAGCTGACCTATTCGGACGCCGCGGTAAAGGTGCTGTTCGATCAGGTGTATTACGGCGCCTGCAAGGACGAGCCGACCGACCCTTGGTACAAGACGGCGGAGGACATCCCCGGATACGGCCAGACGGGCGAAGTGGAGGGCGGGTGGAAACAGGCCCCGAAGGGCTCCGATCCCAACCGCGTCTGCGAGATCCGGCTCTCCGATATGACGGGCGTTCCCTTGGACGATCCGCTGTGGGTGGAGTTCATGAATCAGCTCACATGGAGCGAGATGACGAACCTTCTTACCCAGTGCCATTACGAGACGCCTGCGATCGGTGCGGTGGGAAAGCCCCTCGCATTTGACGTGGATGGCCCTGCGCAAGTCCGCAACAATCACAACGGCGGGCAGAGCGGTACATACTGGTGCAGCGCAACGATCGTCGCAAGCACATATAACACGGAGCTTTGCTATGAACAGGGCAGGCAGATCGCCATGGAGGCCATGCTCATTGAAACGAACGGCGCTTATGTGAACGGCTGGTACGGGCCCGGCCTGAACACCCATCGTTCTCCCTTCGGCGGCCGCAACTTTGAATATTATTCGCAGGACGGCATACAGGGCGGTATGATCGGCGGAGCAGTCGTCAGGGGCGCAACGGAGATGGGCCTTCACGTCTATGCGAAGCACTATGTCGTTAACGATCAGGATTCTTCGCGCAACCAGAACGGCGGTATCAGCGTCTGGTGCAACGAGCAGGCGCTGCGCGAGGTCTATCTGCGGCAGTTTGAGTATGCGGTGGAGTACGGCAATCTCAACGGCATGATGAATTCGCACGGGAAACTCGGGTTGTACGCTACGCAGAACAATTTCTTGCTCAATTCCGCGGTCCCTCGCGGCGAGTGGGGATATGAAGGCGTCGCCGTGACCGACCTCGTTGAAGGTGCTCCCGTCAACAGCGGCAGAACGCAGATGACGAATGCAGACTTGTTGATCCGCGGTGGGTCGACAATTCTCGGAAAGCTTGTGAATCAGAAGCGAGGAGAGGATCCTTGGTTTGACGGGCGCATTTTGGACGGGTATTATGATGCAGCGACGAATAAGGTCATGGTCCCTTCCTCCCTCACGACGACCAACTGGGTATGTGAGGGAAAGGGGAATACAAAGCCGGAAAACGGAACGATCCAGACGACCTCGTATTCCGCAGATGTCACGGCAGGCGCTTTTACCCTGGACAGCCCCACGCAGTGGTATTGGGTGCGCACGACGGCGATGAATTCGCTCTACGTCGCGGCAAACTCCAACCAGATGCAGGCCGTCGAAGAGAGCGACCTCGTCGGCGCGTATGTGTCCGTCAAATATAACGACGGGGTCACCCCGGATGAGGGCTACAATGTCGTCAAGGGCACCGTTATTTCCGAACCCGAAAAGACGCCCGTCGTTCCCGAAGACAAGCGCTTTGCGGGATGGTATACCGACAGCTCCTGCACGGAAAAGGTCGACTTCTCCAAACCTGTCACAAAGTATACCGAATTGTATGCCTATATCACCGATGCCGATCAGTTCGCCGCGATCTTCGATCTGAATTACAGCGGCGCGCCGCAGGCGGGCAGCTTCCTCATCAAGCGCGATACGCCTGCCGTCGCACCTCCTTACGAGCCGGCTCGTGCAGGATTTACGTTCGGCGGGTGGTACCTGGAGGCGGAGTGCGATACACCGGCCGATTTCGGCGCCGTTCTGATGGACAGAGACAGGACGTTCTACGCAAAGTGGACCCCCGTCGAGACCTGTACCGTCACGTTCAACATGAATTATGACGGCGTTTTCGAGATCCGCGAGATCGCCGTAGATGCGAACGGTTATATAGTGGAACCTGTCTTCACACCCGCTCGCGAGGGTTACACATTCGCCGGATGGTTCAGAGATTCGTACTGCAATGCGGCGGCGGATTTCGGCAGGCCCATCACCTCCGACATGACGCTCTACGCGAAGTGGGAGAGGGAAGAGACGTCCGATACAGCCCCGGAAACGACGGGATGCGGCGCCGCGCTGTATGCGGGAACGGGTGCACTTGCGGTCGGCTTGTGCCTTGCGGCAACGGCCGCCGTCGCCCTGAAAAAACGGAAAACGAACTGAGGAGGCGTTGCCTTCGCGCGTCAAAACCGCAAAAAGAAACGGATCGGCGGGCTGCGGTTTCACGTTTTTGCCCCGGCCGGTCAATAAAGGAAGGAAAACTATGAAAAATTTCAAGAAGAAGATCGCTCTGTTTAGTTCACTCGTATTGGCGCTTGCGGGAACTGCGTTTGCCCTGTCCGCCTGCGGCGGAACAGGGGATGACACGCCTCCCGGAGCGGAAACATATACGTTCGCCGCAGCGCTTACAAATCTCGACGACGTAGAGGGCGAAGGCTGGTCCGGCGGCGAAAGCGGCCCCGGGATGATCGTCAAAGACTGGGAGGACGACGACAAAGACTGGAAGACGATCAGCGGCTACTACGTGACTTATCTCTATGTCGAAAACACCGCCCTCACCTTTGAGATCACTTCCGACAAGGCGGTGGACGACGCCAAGCTGGTGCTCAGCCTGTCCATGGAAAATTCCGAAAACGCCGTCGACGGCGCGCTCACCATTTCTCCCGACATCTACACGGTAGAGCTCAACGGTACGGCGATCGACTACGATCCGATCACCTTTTACGACATTCCGACCAGTACGGGCGAACTGTATGAGTTCAAACAGTATACGGTGGCGACCAACCTCAGCCTGCAGGAGGGTGTCAACACCGTCAGGCTGATCTCCAGCAACAATATCGGGATGGGCGGTACCACGCGGGCGACCGCTCCGATGGTAGACTGCATCCAGATCACGACGACGGCAAAACTCACATGGTCGCCGCGCAACGATAATCTGGATCAGTTCAACATCTGACCCGCCTTACCAGAGGTTTTATAAGGAGGAATTTTATGAAAAAGCGTTGGTTGGCAGTTTTTACGGCTGTTCTGCTCCTCTTCACCCTTGCGCTTGCAGCCTGCGGCGAAGGAAAAAAGAGCAGCGATACGGCCGAAGAATTCACTGCCGCGGTGCAGGGGATCGTTCTGCCCCTGACAAAGGACAGCGCCGACGAGCTCAACGGCGCGTATGACCTGTATTACGCCCTCGGGGAGGACGCGCAGCGCGCCGCCGCGGAGGGTAAGGAAAAATTGGACGGATATGCAGAGCTCTGCAATTCCATCCTTGCGGTCATCTATCGGGCGAACGAGATAGGCGAGTATCGCCTGTACAGTGCCTACGGCTCGAAACTTGCGGCGGCACAGCAGGCATACGATGTTCTTGTGAAGCTGGATAAGACGTATGAGGCAGACAAAGACGTCGCCGCGGCGAAGGCAATCATCGACGAGGCGCGCTCGATATATGACGCGAAAACCGCACAGATAGACGGCTACGTGAACGCCGTGGCTGCCGTCGGGGCGTATGACGACACGAAGACATTATATACGGAGTGGACTGCGAAACTCGCCGCGGCGGAAGAGGCGTACGAGGCCGTATCTTCCGCGGAGGACGATATGTATTCCCTCGCGCGGGTCTCCGAAGCGCGTACGGCGATGCGCGGTTATACCCAAAAGAAGGCGTCCCTCGATGCGGCGATCGCCGATTTCGCTGCGAAGGTGGCGGCGGCGGGAGAGGCGTACGATCTCGCATTCGGGGAAAGCGCTCCTTTTTACGATGACATCGTCAATGCCGCATTTGATGCCGCGGAAAATGCTTATATTGTCGCACAGGCAGCGAACCTGACCGCAGACACCGTCACGGAGTCAGCGCGCGCGGCATGGGCAGGTCTCTCCGCAAAATATGATGGCGTTCGCTTTGCGACGAATTTTGAAAGCGACATGAGTGGTGTTGAGGCAATGCTGGGCCTTCCGTCTATGGCAGAAGAACTGGAAGAGAAGCTTACCGCTGCAGAGGAGCATTATGCCAGGATCCCCGAAGCGGACCGCGGCAAAGTCGCCGAGCTCAAAGCACTTTTTGACGAGGCGAAAGAAAAGCTTCCTGAATTGAAGGCCGGAAAGACATTTATCGAAAGTGTATCCGGGATCGACTTCGCTACGGCGATTTCTTTGGAAGAGGCTGAAACGGCGGTGCAAGAGGCGCACGGCAATTGGGAAGAGCTCGTCGATACATTTGGTTATGAGTCCGGGATCAAAGAGATCGACGATGCAAAGGCGCTGCTCAGCGTTCGAGAAGGAGAAATTCAACTTCTTGCAGCGTTTATCGAGGCGGCCGACGATATCCCGCCCGTTGAGGAGATCGCCGCGAACAAAGAGAGTTATGATAAGATTACTGCGGCAAGTCAGGCTTACGCCGCGCTGAATGAAGTGCAACAGAAATATGCGATCGTCGTCAGCGCGAATATCAAACGCACCGCCGCGGAAGAAAAGATGGAATCGTTTAAGACGGATATGTTCTCTGTTCCCGCCTTCACGAAGGAAGGAGAGACCGTACAAGCCGGGATAGCGGCACTTTCGCTCGATGAGGAAACGGGGCTGATCTCCGGTATAGGCTCGCGGGCGAACTATCTGCAGCTCCTCTACGCGGCGGCTGCACATGCTGAGGGCCATAAGGTGAACGGTATCGTCATAGACGAACAAAACAGCGCGAATGTCGATGCCGAGGCGGTGCAGACGTATATGGAAGAGAATTTTGAATATATCTTCTCCATATACGACCAAAACGGAGCAAAGGTGGGAGAAGTGCGCAAAGACGTTGTTTACGACGAAGCGGCGCAGGCGCCCGCGCTCGCCGAATTGCAGATTTTCTTCCCCGTCTATCACAACGAGGAGGCACAGGTCAGTTACGGATTCGGATATTCCGTCGCGGTCAAAGAAGACGCATCGGACGAGCGGCTTTTGTATAGTTTCCGAGACTCGTCGACTTACCGTTCGGAGGAGATCGGCTCTATCACGGGTGACATTTCTAAACAGGACACCCTCTCGCCTGCAAACATCATCGCTCTTCAGGATACGGACGGGGGCGGTACGCTGCAATTGATGCGCAAAGATTCCGTAGTCTGCGCATACGGCGAGGCGCTCAATTATCAGTATGTGGGGGCGTATGACCTGTACTTCTATGAAGGGGAAGAAGTCTCCGATGAAAATCTGCTCGAGTGGGTCCGCACCGTTCGTGAGACGGGGACGAATATGGAGGGCACATACGTTCGCAACTTCCGCGGCCGCTCTCTTGAAGAGAAAGGATTCAAAGACATTACAATGACCGACCGGGAGTATATCGCTGCGGGTGTCGAGGATATTACGTCGACTGTAAAAGGTCCGAGCGGCGCTCATCAGGATCACGGATGGGTGGTCAGCGGAAAAGCAGGATATGTGAATGCTTGGACAAGGGCAAGATTTATCTCAGATCTCTTCGCCGCGCTCGGGCACAGCATCCCCGAAGGGACGACGGTCACGGTCGTCGCGCAGCTGAAGGTCAATGCCGCCGGCATAGAGGCAGGCATTAAAGACAGCCCGTTCTCTGCGCCTATCCAAATCACCTTCTGACAACGGGGGGCGGTGATCAGAGAGGCCCGTGGGTGCATGCCTGCGGGCCTTTCCTATTGCCTTGTGTGCGCGACCCGGGCGATTTTTCCGGCGGGTATTGACAAAAGAGAGAAAATGCGGTAAGATGGACGGGCAGCAGAAAGGGGCGCCCCTTTCTGTGAGGCCATGGCCTCACAGAAACTGTCTTTATCGGGCAAAGGCGGCGCCGTCTTTCGGCTGCGGGGCAAAATACAAGTTCGTGCCCGAAAAATTTAAGTTCGTGCTGCTTTTTTGTAAAGGTATTTAATTTTCCGCGAAAGTATGTTATAATGAGCATCAAGTTTTCCGAGGAGGAAGATACATGTTGAACATTGCCATCATCGATGACGAAGCCGAGGCCATTGCACTGCTCGAAAGTTATATCGGCCGCTACTGCGAAAAGCGCGGCATCGAATGCAACGTGAGCAGGTTCGGCAATCCCGTCAGGTTCCTCGCGTCGTTCAAGCCGATCTACGACATCATTTTTTTGGACATCGACATGCCCAACATGAACGGCATGGACGTGGCGCGCGGCATCCGCAAGACGGATGGAGACGTCGCCCTCATCTTCGTCACCAACATGGCGCGCTACGCCATCCGCGGCTACGAGGTAGACGCAGACGACTTCGTCGTCAAGCCCGTCAAATATCCCGGATTCGAGATCAAGCTCGACCGCGTCATCAAAAAGCACGGCGCGAAGGACAAGCCGCGGGTGGTCGTCTACGAGGACGGGGTCATGCGCTATGCGCCCGTCTCGGAGATCCGCTATGTAGAGGTCATCAAACATAACATCATCTATCACATGGCGGGAGGGGAATACGAAAAGCGCGGCACCCTCAAAAACGAGGCGAAGCTGTTTGAAGAGAACGGTTTCGTGCAGTGTAACAAGTCCTGCCTGGTCAACCTGCGATATGTGCTCGGCATCATGGGGTACAACCTGCACATCGCCAAGGCGAAAGGCTCCTCCGAATACGAAGAGATCCTCATCAGCCATCCGCGCAAAAAAGAATTTGTCCGCATCCTGAACAGATATCTGGAAGAACACTTATGACGCAGTTTGAGTTTTATAAATCCTTTCAGTTCGTGTTCGAACTGCTGCTTGCGCAGTCCGTCTTCGTATTCCGTTTCCGTCGGCGCAGGTGGTTCTGGCTGCGGCTGCCCGCGGCGCTGGCGCTGTGCTTCCTCTTCGCGTGGGCGCTGCCCGTGCCCACGGAGGATCCCTTCTACATGTCCTTCATCTTTTTGCTGATCTTCCTGTTCACGCTGCTGATGAACAAGCTGATCTTCGAGGAGAGTTGGCTGTCCGTCGCCTTCTGCTGCGTCGCGGGCTATACGACGCAGCACCTCGCCTTCGAACTGTACAACATGCTGCTGGTGGCGCTCGAATATCCGCAGTCGAACGGGTTTTACGGGACGGGCGCCTTTACGGGTCTCTTTCCCGACCTGTTCACCGCCGTTATGTATGTCTGTTCGTACGCGCCCGCCTATTTCGTCTTTTACATGCTCTTTTCGCGCCAGCTGCGCGCGCACGAACCGATCAAGCTCAAATCTACCTTTATTTTCTTCATCGCCGCGTCCGTGCTCATCGTCGACATCGTGCTCAACGCGGTGGTCGTCAGGAGCAATGTAGAGGGCGCAAAGACGCTGCGCATCGTCATCGGCGTGTACAACATGCTGTGCTGCTTCTTCTCCATGTTCCTGCAGTTCGAGGTCTCCGTGCGCAAAAAACTGGAGGATACCCTCGGCATCGTCGAGCAAATGTATCACCAGGCCAAGGAGCAGTACCGCATCTCCAAAGAAAACATAGAGATGATCAACCTCAAGTGTCACGACCTCAAACATCAGGTGCACAAGCTGCGTTCGGGCTGTGACATCGGCACGAAAGAGCTGGCAGAGATCGAAGAGCAGATCGGCATCTATGATTCCTCCGTCAAGACGGGCAACGACGGGCTGGACGTCATCCTCACCGAAAAGAGCCTGCTCTGCAACAAAAACGGCATCACCATCAATATCATGGCGGAGGGGGAAAAGCTCGGGTTCATGGCCAAGGAGGACATCTATTCCCTCTTCGGGAACATGCTGGACAACGCCATCGCCGCGGTGCGTGACGTCGACCCGGACAAGCGCATCATCATGCTCAACGTGCGGGAAGTGGGGGAGATGCTCGTCATCCGCGAGAGCAACTATTTTTCCGCGCCCATCCGCTTTGAGGACGGGCTCCCCGTCACGGGAGGAGACAGGCGCTTCCACGGCTTCGGCATGAAGAGCATCAAGTACGTCTGCGACCGTTACGGAGGGGACCTCACCGTCAAGGCGGAAAACAACATGTTTACCCTGAGCATCCTGTTCCTGCCGAAAGATAAAGAGAATTAAAGGGCGGCCTCCCTTCGGGGAACGGCACACAGTTTGCGGCGCCGCGGGCAACGATCGCCCGCGGCGCCGCCTTTTGGCACGGATGCGCAAAAAAGCGGCACAAAGTAAATTTGTCGCCGAAAAATTTCAGTTCGTGCCGCTCGCTATTGAAATTTTTCCGGACGGGGGTATAATCGCTTACGTAGGCGGGAGGGGCTGCCGCGCGCGCACTCCGCCCCGCCTGCAAAAAAATTTTAAGGAGGGAGAGATGAATAATCGATCCAGAAAACAGCCGATCGCAAGGGTGCTCGCCGTGCTTTTAGCGGCGCTCCTCTGCTTTTCGCTGTCAGGCATTTTGATCGGGTGCGATCAGGGCGGCGGCGGTTCGGGCGGCCAGAGCGGAGGGCCGCTCACGCCCCCCGAAGAGACGCCCAAAGTGCATTCCGTCGTCATGACCTATAACGACGCGGTCATCGAGGGGCTGCTTTCGGTGGACCTCTCGCTGGAGAGCATCAAGGTGGCTGCCACCGTCAACAAGGACGAGGGCGCCGAGGGCTCGCTGAGCTTTGAGAGCTCAGACGAGAAGGTCGCCACCATCGACAAGGAGGGCAACGTCGCCCTCGAAGCCGAGGGCGAAACGGTGCTCACCGCCACATACGGCAGCGAGTCTTGCAGCATAGTGCTTTCTGTGGAAAGCGGCTATGTCGGCAAATATGCGGTCACCGTCATCGACGGAACGGCCAGCGTTTCCAGCGCCGCCGCGGGCGAGATCGTCACGATCACGCCCACCATTCCCGCACACAAGGAGTTCGCAGACTGGTCTTTCGACGAGAGCGAGACCGACGTCACGTGGATCAGCGGCAACATGTTCAAGATGCCCGCGGGCGACGTCACCGTCGCGGCGGAGTTCACCGACATGCTGTATTCGCTGCGCCTGGTCGGCGCCAAGGTCACGGAGGACGGCTCCGATAAGGTGCAGGAGGGCGAGATCGTCGGCTACGACGGCACCGTGCAGGCGGAAGAGTACGCCATCCGCGAGTACAAGTACCCTTACGAGGCGGAGCTCTCCTTCGAGGCCATCGACCCGCCCGAAGGGAAGATGTTCGTCGGCTGGGACGAGAACGTCGTCAACAACCGCATCGATGCGGAGGAGACCGTCACCGACTACGTGATGCCCGACGAGACCACGACGCTGTGGGCGAACTTCTCCACCTATACGACCAGAGAACTTCTGCAGCCGAACGGTTTCGCCAACAACACATGGAACCCGACCAAGATCAACGGCGCCACCGCCGACCCCGAGCTCGAGGGCCTCTCCGGCTACACCTTCACCATCCCCGCCGGCACGGCGAAGATGGAGGGCTACAACGAGGATATCAAGGGCTCCGTGCTGGATACTACCAGTAAGCCTTCGCAGGCCATCCGTGCCATCTTCCGCAACCGCGGGCAGCAGCCCGTCACGGTGGAGATCTATGCTTCCTACCTGACCAACCTCGCCACGTCCGGCCTCGTCACCGTGCAGCCGGGCGAGACGGTCAGCAAGACGTTTATCGCCCTGCTCGGCTTTACGGCAAATCCCTGGTGGGGCTTCTCCGTGCGCGAATCGACGACCGCAGAGGGCGGAGACGTCCCGCTGGATATCGTCGTGGGCTGCGCCAACGCCTATCCGAAGGGGGATAAGACGCTCGCCGTCTCCTCCGGCACCCGCCTCGTGCAGCTCGACAACTATACGGCGACGCTGGGCACCGCCTTCACGACGAGGGTGGACAACGCGCAGGGCTGGACGCTGGTCGTCGCATACGAGCACGGCGGCGGTCTGGTCGCGCCCGCGGTCGTCACGGCGCGCCTGAACAACCTGCCCGCATACGACCCGGAAGACCCGTACGTCACGCTGTACATCAAGATGCAGAACCAGGCAGCTTCCGACCACTCGTACGACTACACCTTCGCCTTCGGCAAGGATGCAGTCCCTCTGGACGACGACATGAAGCTCAAAGAGGGCACCAAGGCGGTAGACTTCACCGTCTATAACCAGGGCGAGACAAAGATGTTCGCCATCCGCCTGCCGCGCGAGGCTGCGGACCAGTTCTACTTCAGCATCATCAAGCTCAAGTACGATACGCCGGACGGCGTGGCGCCCGATTCTGTACAGCCGTACTACGCGATGAACTTCAGCGTGGTGCTCACCTACAACAACGGGATGGGATTTACAGGGGAGGTCATTGAATGATGAAAACGCGTATTTATAAGGCGAAGTTCGCGAGGCAGGCGGGGCTGTTCCTGCTCTCCCTGCTGCTCGCGGCGGCCATGATCTTTCTCCCCATGCTCAACGGCTTCCTGCGCGCGAAGGCGGCGGAGCACGAGGTCGTGGGCGGGAACTACTTCCTCTCCGACTACGACACCGTCTCCGACGCCGTCAAGGCGGGGCAGGCGCTGGGGAAGGAGATCGTGCAGGAAGGCGTCGTTCTGCTCAAAAACGAGGGGAACGCCCTGCCGCTCAAGAGCGAGAAGAAGGTCTCGCTGTTCGGCAAAAACCTGTATGCAAAAATGGGCGGGCTGACGAGCTCCATGCGCAATGCCGGCTATGAAGTCAACCCCGCTCTGGAAACATTCTATAACAACAACGCGCTCACCGGCACGGGCGCTCCCGGGCATCCCGGCAACGGCGTGGTCGTCAACGGCCTGCCCACCGGCGAGGCGGATATCTCCAAATTCGACAACCAGGCTTCCATCGCCGAATACAATGACGCCGCCATCGTCGCCTTCTATCGCACCAGCGGCGAGGGCTTCGACCTCCCGCGCACCATGGCGCAGGTAGGGGGCAACTACAAGGCGTTCGGCCCTGAGGTGGAGCCCGTGGAAGGCGCCCGCGCGGTGGACGACCATCAGCTGCAGCTGGATAAGAACGAGGCGGCGCTGCTCGACTACTGCGCAGAGCACTTCGAAAAGGTCATCGTCCTCATCAACTCGCCCGCGCCCATGGAACTCGGCTTCCTCGACGATCCTGATCATTATGCATACCATGAAGAGATCAAGGGCGCCATCTGGACGGACGCATTCAATACTGAATCCTGGCCGGCGATCGTTTCCGTGCTCTCCGGCGAGACCAACCCCAGCGGCCATCTGCCCGATACCTATGCGCGCGACTTCAAGGCAGACCCGACCTGGAACAACTTCGGCAACAACTTTATGGAGGACTACACGGAGGGCAGCCTCGTCTACGCCAAGGGCAACCAGTACGCCAACGACAACATGCACGGCGGCGGCGGAAACGGCGGCGGCGGATATTACAGCAACTACGTGTACTACAAAGAGGGCATCTACTCCGCCTACCGTTATTGGGAAACGCGCGGCTACACCGAAGGGCTGGATAAGCAGTGGACGGGTACCGAAACGGACACCCTCGACCATTACGCGCACGGCCCCAACGAAGCCATCCACTATTACAGCAAGCTCGGCGACGACAAGCAGAAGCAGGTAGAGCTGGACGGCAAAACGTGGGACAACTGGTACGAGGCGCACGTCGTCTATCCCTTCGGCTACGGCCTCTCTTACACCGAGTTCGCCTGGGAAGTGCAGGATAAGAACGAAGGCTCTGCCCTTGCGGCGGACGGCACGCTCAGCTTTGACGTCACCGTCACCAACACGGGCACCGTCGCCGGCAAGGACGTCGTACAGCTGTACTTCTCCGTGCCGTACACGGAAGGCGGCATCGAAAAGGCGCACGTCGAGCTGGGCGCATTCGCGAAGACCAAGCTGCTCGAGCCCGAAGAGAGCCAGACGCTCACCCTCACGCTGGACGTCGCAGACATGGCCTCCTACGACTGGAACGACGCGAACAAGAACCAGTTCAAGGGCTACGAGCTGGATGCCGGCGACTATACCATCTACATCGGGCAGGATGCACACTGCTGGGCAGACGAAAACGCGTTCAGCAAGGTGTATAACCTCGCCGAGGGCGCCCGCATCGAGAAGGATGAAGCGACCGGCAATACGGTGGAAAACCGTTTCGACGCCATGAGCGAACAGCTCCTGCACGAGGACAGGTACCCCGAAGACCCCGAAAACAACGAGAAGGACCTGTACATGACCCGCGCGGATTGGCAGACCACCTGGCCCACCCTTTCTTACAGGCTGACCGCGGAAGACTGGATCATCGAAGGGCTGAAGCAGTACAACGACGTCGGCGCCGCGCCCTTCGGTACCGTGTACCCCGAAGATAAGCCGACCGACCCCTGGTACAACGACGAGATGCCTACCCTCGGAGCGGAGTATGAAACGCCCATCAAGCTCAACGAGCTGTTCGGCCTCGACTATGACGACCCGAAGTGGGATCTCTTCCTCGACCAGCTCACCTACGACCAGATAAAGGAGATCGCCCTCAGCGGCCATTATAAGTCGGGTATCAATATCCCCGAACTGGGCGTGACCCCGGGGGACAACAAGGATTCGCCGACCTGCGTGCTCATCGACGGCGCTTCGCAGAACGTGTATCTGCCCAACGACATCGTCACCGCGGCGACGTGGAATGAAGACATCGCCTACCGCAGGGGCCTCATCCTCGGCAATATCTCGCTGTGGGGCGGCGGCAGCGTAAGCGAGCGCGTGCCCGGCTGGTATGCGCCCGCGGTCAACATCCACCGCAACCCGTTCGGCGGGCGCGTGGGCGAGTACCTCTCCGAGGACGGCCTGCTCGCGGGCAAGATCTCCGCGCAGATCGTGCGCGGCGCACAGGAAAAGGGCATGTTCTGCTACGTCAAGCACTTTGCCGTCAACAACCAGGAGACCAACCGCTGCGGCCTGCTCACCTGGGCAAACGAGCAATCCATGCGCGAGATCTACTTCAAACCCTTTGAGATCTGCGTCAAAGAAGGCAAGACAATGGGCATCATGAGCTCGCTCAACCGCTTCGGCCCCCGCTGGGCGGGCGGCAGCTACGAGCTGCTCACCGAGGTGCTCCGCGACGAGTGGGGCTTCCGCGGCAACGTCGTCACCGACTCCTTCGCCGAGTGGAGCAACGCGGACATCATGATCCGCGCCGGCGGCTCGCTCGCCCTGGGCTACGGCACGCTGCACGTGGCGCCCGAAAGCGCGACGACCACCAACTGCCTGCGCAACTGCGCGCATGACATCCTGTACGCGCATGCCAACAGCATGGCGATCAACGAGGGCGAAACGCCCACCATTCCCAAGATGCTGCGCCGCTTCGATGCCAAGACGCTCGAAGTCGGTATGGTCAACTCGCCGTACAGCGAAACGATCGCCGACTGCGTCGCCCTGAACCTCGAATATTATCCCGATCTCGAAATGTCCGAAGTGACGTTCGCCCTCAGCGAGACGTCCGCGCTCCCCGCGGGGCTGACGCTTTCCGAGGACGGCACCATCAGCGGCACGCCCACTGTGGAGGCCCGCCTCGCCTTTACCGTCATCGCCACGTACGGCGGCAGGGCAGATCAGACGAGGACGCAGACGTACACCATCACCATCGCGGGTGAGGGCGGTACCATCGTCTACGATCCCGACCCGACGCAGGCCGCTTTGCAGGCAAATGTCGGCACGGCGTACACGGGCAGCGTCGCACAGGCCGAGATCTTCGACCCGTACGCGGACGAGACGACGGTCTTCCCCGACATTTCGTACGCTCTCGCAAACGGTTCCCGCCTGCCTTCCGGGCTGACGCTCGCGGCAGACGGCACCATCAGCGGTACGCCGGATAAGGAGTGCAGAGACTATTCCTTCACCGTCACGGCGAGCGCGCTCGGCTACAGCGATTCGGAATGCACCTACACCATTTCCGTGCTCTATCCGCTGCAATACGAGGCGGCGGCACTGGCAAACGGCGCGTACGGCAAGCCGTATCTCGCATCCGTCGCCACGGCGGAATGCGCGGCGCCCGTCACATATGCGCTCAAAGACGGCAGCTTCCTGCCCGAGGGCCTCAAGCTCTCCGCGGGCGGCACCATCGCCGGCATCCCCGAGGAGGCATGCGTCGCCACGTTCACCGTCGTCGCTTCCTCCGCGTATGCGGACCCCGTGGAAGTGCAGTACACGCTGCAGATCGATCCTTCCTTCGATTCCGCCACCAAGCTGCCCTACGGCAAGGTCGGTGAAGCGTACGTCGGTTCGGTCGCCACGGCGCAGGGCTCCTTCGACATCAAGTATTCGCTCGCGGCAGGGCAGCTGCCCGAAGGGCTGACCCTCTCCGAGGACGGCACCATCAGCGGCACGCCGACCAAATCCGGCACCTATACGCTCACCGTGAGCGCGAAGGACGGGGAACTCTCCTCTCAGATCGAACTCAAGCTGTTTATCGACAACCCGACGGTCGCCCCGAGCGAAGATGAGGGCGGCGGCTGCGGCAGCGCGATCAGCGGCACCGGGTTCGCGCTCATCGGCGCTGCGGCGCTCGTCTGCGCAGGTGTTTCCATTTTCAAAAGGCGATCCGACTCTGCCGTTAAATAACGGCGGGATGCGGGCATAGGGCTTCCGGACGCCGCGATCAGACAAGCGGCGTCCGGAATTTGATATCGGCGGCTCCCGCAACGGGACCGCGGTGGACAAGGAGAACGTTACCGGAAATGAAATGCAATAAAAAACGGAGGATACCGTTGCCGTGGTTCGCGGTCTTTGCGGTGTTGTTCGTGTTCGTGTTCGTCGCCGTCATGGTCCTCACACAAAATCTGCTCATTTACAATACGATCAGCTCTATCATGGGCGGAAGGCGGAGGACGCTCGTTTCGGGCGATCCCGACAAATATATCCGCTACGAGGGCGATTATGACAGCAAGGAAGAGGTGTTTGCCGCGGCGAACGCGCTCAACGAGCGCATCTGCGAGGAGGGGTTCGTCCTCCTGAAAAACGAGGGCGGCACCCTTCCCCTGCGAGAGGGCGAACGCAAGGTCACGGTATTCGGCAAAAATTCTACGGACATCGTCCTCGGGGGCACGGGCTCAAACGCCGGTTCCTCCGGCGACGCGCAGACGGACTTGTCCGTCATTTTGGAGCAGGACGGGCTGTTTCAGACCAACCCCGTCATGCGCGAGTATCTCAGGAGCAGCGCGTCCGGCGGGGGCAGGCCCAACTCTCCCGACATGGGCGTGACGCTGAGCGGCTTCCCCACGGGCGAAGCGCCGCTGCCGTATTCTTCGGCGGTGGAAGAGAGCTACGCGGACTATAACGACGCCGCGATCGTCGTGATCTCGCGCATCGGCGGCGAGGGGTTCGACCTTCCGCGCACCATGCGCTACACGGGGTCCAAGTATACGGACTTCGCGGCGGCGGACAAAGTCGTCCCCGGCGCGCGTTCGGGAGACGACCACTATCTGCAGCTCGACCAGAACGAGGCAGATATGCTCGCCGAAGCGTGCGAAAATTTCGATGACGTCATCGTCATTCTGAACAGCGCCTCGCCGCTCGAGCTCGGGTTCCTGGACGACGCGGAGCACTATGCGTATCATGAAAACATCAGGGCGGCGGTCTGGATCGGCGCGCCGGGTTCGAGCGGGCTCAACGCGCTGGGCAAGGTGCTCTCGGGGGAAGTAAACCCCAGCGGCAGGCTGGTCGATACCTACGCGCGGGATTTCAAACAGGACCCCACGTGGTACAACTTCGGCAATTATAACCTCGCCGACGGCAACCGCTACTACACGAAAGATGAAAACAACGAACTTGAGCAGCGCAAGCTCGCCTTTGTCGAGTACCGCGAGGGCATCTACTTCGGGTACCGCTATTACGAGACGCGCGGCTTCACGGCAGGGGAGGAGTGGTACGGCGATAACGTCGTCTATCCCTTCGGCCACGGGCTCAGCTATACCGATTTTACGGAGGAGGTGACGCCCGGCACCGAGAGCGGCGCAACGCTCGCGGCGGACGGAAAACTTTCGTTCACGGTAAAGGTGAAAAATATCGGCGAATATGCGGGCAAACAGTCCGTTTCCCTGTACTATTCGGCACCGTACACAGAAGGCGGCATCGAAAAGGCGCACGTCGTGCTGGGGGATTTCGCGAAGACCGAATCGCTCGACGCCGAGACAGGTGAGGGCACCGTGACGCTCGAGATCGATGTGCGCGACATGGCTTCCTACGACTACGACGACGCGAACGGCAATCAAAAGCGCGCGTACGAGCTGGATGCGGGCGAGTATACCGTGTACATCGGAGGGGATGCCCACTGCTGGGCGGATCCGGATACGCCGAAATTTACCTATACCGTGCCGGAGGGCGGCTTCGTATACGAGACCACGGAAGAGGGCAGCGAAGTAAAGAACCTCTTTGACGACGTGAGCGGGCACATCGCCGAGTACTTGTCGAGAGAAAACGACTTCGCGAATTTCGACTGCCTCAAGGGCGCGGAGCAGCTGTCTTACCGCACCGTGACGGAGGAATTCGTCACCGACGCTCTCGCCATTCCCGGAGACGGGGAGGATATGCCGTGGTACACGGACGAGATGCCCGCCCAGAGCGGGAGCGCCCTCTCCTACGAGGATACGGAGGTCAAACTGTACGATCTGATCGGCAAGGGGTACGATGACCCGCTTTGGGACGCGCTGCTGGATCAGCTGACCGTTTCGCAGCTCGTGACCCTCGTGCGTTCGGGCAATTTCCACTCCGAAGCCATCGAAAACATCGACAAGCCGCTCACCACCGATGCGGACGGACCGATGGGGTTTGCCATCTTCATGGGGTCGGACAGCATCTATGATACCTGTTACTACGCCAGCGAGTGCGTGCTCGCGGCGACGCGCAACAAGGCGCTTGCGCACGAGTTCGGGAACATGATCGGCAACGAAGGGCTGGTCGGCAACGAGCGCGGCGACGGCATGCCTTATTCCGGCTGGTACGCGCCGGCGATGAACCTGCACCGCAGCCAGTTCGGCGGCAGAAACTTCGAGTATTACAGCGAGGATGCCTGCCTTTCGGGCAAAATGGCGTCCGAGGTCGTCGTGGGAGCGAGCGAGAAGGGGGTGTACTCCTTCATGAAGCACTTTGCGCTCAACGACCAGGAGACAGACCGCGATACCTGCAACGGGCTGCTGACATGGGCGAACGAGCAGGCGATGCGCGAGACGTACTTCAAGCCCTTCGAAATGTGCGTGGATACGGGCAAAGCGACGGCGATCATGAGCGCCTTCAACCGCATCGGTACGGTGTGGGCGGGCGGCGACTACCGCCTCCTGACGCAGCTGCTGCGCGACGAATGGGGGTTCAACGGCACTGTCATCACCGATTTCAACGTCAACGCCTATATGGATACCGACCAGATGATCCGTGCGGGCGGAGACCTCAACCTGATCGGGGATAAGGCGCCGAAGAACGTATCTTCGCCGACGGGCGTCGCGGCGGTGCGGCGGGCGGCGAAAAACATCCTCTATACGGTCGCCAACAGCAACGCGATGAACGCGCACGGCGAGGGCAATGTTTGGGGCTACGCCATGCCGGTATGGCAGATTTGCGCCATTGCGGCGTGCGTCGGGTTCGGCGTCGTCACGGCGGTGATCGGCGTGCTCACCTTCCTGCCGTACAAGCAAAAGACAAAACTTTCCGACCCAGAAGTGGCGGAAAACACATCAGACAACAATAACATAGAAGGAGATTAAATGATGAAAAAGAAGATTTTGGCTGCCGTTTTGGCGGCAATGTGCCTGTTGGTTTTGCCCTTCGCGCTCTGCGCGTGCGGCGGCGGTGGCGGCGGCGAGGATAAGGTCGTCGTCGGCGAGGGGATGAAGGAGTACATCCTTGAGGCGGAATATACGCCCGTCGAGGATAAGATCGGCGGAGCGCAGTCCGGCAGTGCGAGCGGGTATTCCCTCATCATGCAGTCTTCCGCGGAAGGGGTGAGCAACGGATACTTCATCCACAACATCCACATGACGGACTGCACACTGGAATTTACCTTCAATGCCGAGCGCGCCGGTACGGGCGCCCTGTACGTGCGCATGATCTCGCAGTGGGGAAATACCAAATTCACGCCCGACAATTTCGGCATCGTGCTCAACGGAAAGGAGATCTCCTATTCCGGATTGCAGGTAAAGGGCTCTTCGGATGACGCCCCCGAATTCGTGGACAAGGTCGTCACCCAGGCGGCGGAGATCAAGCAGGGCGAAAACAAGCTCGAGCTCATCGTGCGCGAAAATACCCTGAACACCTATACGCATTCGACGGGCGGCCCCGCGATCGACTGCGTCAAGATCGTCACGGATACCGGCATCAGCTGGGACCCGCTGACCGAAAATCTTGACCACGTCGGGAAGATCGAGGCGTAAAACAGAATGACCGAAAAAAATATCCTCCGATCCGGAGGATATTTTTTTGTCTGCGGGAGGGGTGCGCGGAAGGCGCGCCCCTTTTTGTTTTCGGCGGTCGCAGCGGGGGAAAAGAGAGAAGGCCGCAAACACCTGTATGTCATTTTAAAAAATAAATACAATTGACATAACAAAATGGGTATGCTATAATTGATGCGATGAGAAATTTGTCGAATAAGAAAAAGTTTCCGGCCCCGTGGTTGGGGCGCAAAAAAACAAAAAGATGAGGAAAAGTGTATGAAGATCGTAGTGGCCGGCATAGGATACGTGGGGCTTTCGAACGCGATACTGCTCGCGCAGCACAACGAGGTCGTCGCCGCAGACATCTCGCGCGTGCGCGTAGACATGATCAACGCGCGCAAGTCTCCGCTGGTGGATAAAGAAATAGAGGAGTACCTCTCCGAAAAGCAGCTCGACCTGCGGGCGGAGGTCGATGCGTCGGCAGATTACGCCGACGCAGATTACATCATCATCGCCACCCCGACGAATTACGATTCGGAGACGAGCTACTTTGACACTTCTTCCGTGGAGGACGTCTTTGAAAAGGCGCTTGCCGCGGGCGCGAAGGGGTGCTTCGTCATCAAATCGACTATCCCCGTGGGGTACACCGTGCAGATGAGGGAGCGGTACCCGAAGGCGGATATTTTATTTTCTCCCGAATTTCTGCGCGAAGGCAGGGCGCTGTACGACAACCTGTACCCCTCCCGCATCGTCGTCGGCACCGATTACTCGAACCAGCGCCTGACCAAAAAGGCGATCGACTTCGCGGCGCTGCTCAAAGAGGGCGCCGTCAAGGAAGAGATACCCACCCTCATCATCAACTCGACGGAGGCAGAGGCGATCAAGCTGTTCGCCAATACATACCTCGCGCTGCGCGTCTCTTACTTCAACGAGCTGGATACCTACGCCGAGGTGCGCGGCCTGAACACCAAGGCGATCATCGACGGCATCTGCCTCGACCCGCGCATCGGGCAGGGGTACAACAACCCCTCCTTCGGGTACGGCGGCTACTGCCTGCCCAAGGATACCAAGCAGCTGCTCGCCAATTATAAAAACGTGCCCGAAAATCTGATACAGGCCATCGTCGAATCCAACCGCACCCGAAAAGAGTTCATCGCGCGCTCCGTCATGCAGCGCGCGGGTTGGCCGCACCGCAAGGATATCACCGTCGGCGTCTACCGCCTGACGATGAAGACGGATTCAGACAACTTCCGCCAGAGCGCGATACAGGGCGTGATGAAGCGGCTGGAAGAGTACGGCGCGGAGATCGTCATTTACGAGCCCGCGGCCAAGACGGAGAGCCACTTCGGGCATCTGATCGTCAAAGACCTCGCCTATTTTAAAGAGCGCAGCGACATCATCATAGCCAACCGCTACAACGATGACCTCGCTGACGTGCGCGAAAAAGTCTACACCCGCGATATCTATGAGAGGGATTAAAAGGGGAACCATAAGGAGTAGTGATAATGAAAAGTAGTGTCGGGAGTAAAAAGCAAGGACGTGTTTTAGATAAAGTAAAAATTTCGATAGTTGTGCCGGTTTTTAATGTAGAGCAAGATTTGGCATATTGCTTAGACTGTTTGATAGGACAAACGTTAAAGGAAATAGAAATTATTTGTGTAGAAGATGCTTCAACAGACAACAGTAAAAATATTCTTAATGATTATGCAAAACGGGATAATAGAATAAAGATTATTCAACATGTAGAAAATTTATCAGCAAGTATTTCCAGAAAAGATGGTGCAATAGCAGCAAGTGGCGAATATACATTGTTTGTTGATCCTGATGATAGTTTAGAAAGAAATGCTTTAGAGAGACTATATTTAACTGCAAAAGAAAAACAAGTAGAAATAGTGCATTTCGGAACAAATGTCATTAATAAGGGAGTAACAGATAGTCAAGTTGAGTGGTATAAAAAATTTTCCAAGCCGTATAGCGGGTTTATTTATGGAGAAGAAGTTTTTACGAAATGTTTTGAAACGCAGGAGTATCGCTTCAATATTTGGAATAAATTGATATTGACCTCTCTTTGTAAAAAAGCAATGGCAGTCCATACGGACGTTCCTTTGCCGAAAGCACAAGATTTATATGCTTATTTTTTAATTGCATATTATGCTAGGTCTTATTATGGAATGGAAGATAAATTTTATAATTATTCTTTTGGAAGTGGGGTAAGCGGGGGCAGAAATTTTACAGAGGAGAAGTTTAGACGCCATTGTACACAAGCGAATGTTGCTTTGTTTATCATTGATTTTTTAATAAAGCAAAATTGTTTGAAGAAATACTATAAAGCGACTTATAAAATTATCAATAATTTAATCAACGACAATCTTGCAAGCATTAAAGCGTGTGGTAAAGCTCGTGCTCCTTTTAGCGCTGAACGTATTTTTTGCGATTATTGGCTTTTCGGAGAATATAACCACATATTAGTGGAGTATATTCAAAAAGAGAAAGACCAGATTTGTGCTAAATTATTATTTGAAATTGATTTCAAAATTTTCAAAAATGTTTCCATAAAAACTAGAAAACTTGTTTTGAATAATTTATTAAAAATAGGAGACGACTTTCCCGATATTATTAGAGACTTAACTGAAAGTGCAGGAGTACAAAGTAAAGATTATATGTTCCTGCGTGCTATCAATGCTACAAAACGAGCAAAAGCCTACGGGGATCGTTATATTCCAGTTTTTATGGCAACCAATAATAACTACGCGGCATTTTTAGGGGTTACTCTTAATTCATTAATAAAAAATTCGGATAGCTATTATTTTTACGATATATATATTTTGCATTCTGGAATCAATGAATATTATATAAACAAATTAGATAGTGTGACAGGTGGGAATATTTCTGTATGCTGTCTAAATGTAAAGGAGATAATAACTTCTCAAAGCCTATATTCTAATAGGCATTATTCTGTTGAAATGTATCACCGTTTTCTTATCCCTGAGCTTTTTTTCTTTTTAGAAAAG
The DNA here is from genome assembly GCA_949297575.1 of uncultured Bacillota bacterium. GTDB lineage: Bacteria > Bacillota > Clostridia > Christensenellales > Borkfalkiaceae > Borkfalkia. Next base: position 196,309 of record CASFTB010000001.1, read on the forward strand.
GTGATATATATTGATTGTGATACGATTGTTTTAGACAGTATTCACAGGTTATACAATATAGATATTGGAAACAATGTTTTGGGGGCGGCGAGAAACTTATTGCACACTGAAATGTATAGATATGTGCTAAATAAACTAAATGCTGACCCTAAGAAATATATTAACTCAGGTGTTTTAATAATTAATTGTGAACAATTTATATCGCAAGGAATAAAAAATAAGTGCTATGCTTTTTTAAAAGAGCATGGCGACTTGGTATGTCCTGATCAGGATGCGTTAAACTTGTGTTGCAAAGACATAGCAGTTATTGACAACAGTTGGAACTTCCAGTGGCATCACGCATTAAATAAAGGCATTTCAAAATATGCCTTGGTTAACGGGGATGCTGAAATTTTTGCTACTGCTTCTGAACATATAAAATTGCTTCATTTTACTTCTGATAGAAAACCGTGGAATTACAGTATGTCTAACTATTCAGAAGTTTTTTGGAATTATGCAAAGACATCGCTTTTTTCCTTAGAAGTAGAACATAGATATAGAGACTTGCAGGATCCTATCAACAATAAGATAAAAGATTTATATGTAAAGATAGGAAAATTGACAAAGCAAATAGAGGAGCTTAAAAGAAAGAAGAATTCAAAGTTTTTAAAGGTGATGGCATGGCCGTTCAATATGCTTGTTAAAACATTTAAATGTATCAAAAATAAAGGTATTCATTATACGATTATCCGTATTTTTGCAGGAAGAAAAAAAGCATTATCGTATGAAGAAAAGAAAAACAGGGGTTGAATAATAAGCAGGAGTTTATACAATGACAGAAAATACAAAGTTTTGGGAAACAGGAAAATATAAATATGGCTTTGTTGTTGTAAAGGGGAAAAATATCTTAGATAATATTTTGCCAAAAGATTGGTTGATAAGCGGATTACCAAATAAATACTATATTGCATATTCTCCTGATGTTAAATATTGTTGCAGACAAAAAGAGGATAATTGGGTTGTTTTGTGCGGCAATTATTGTATGGATGTAATTGCAGGGCATATGGAGTTTTCATCCATTGTAGAAACTCTCCTGGAGCGTTTAACTGTTTCGGAAGATGAATTTTACAAATATCTTGACGATTTGAATGGGCGATTTGTCTGTATTTATTCAAGAGAAGGAAAAACCTATGTTTTAAACGATGCGGTCGGAGAGCGCAGTGTATATTATTCAACAGATCAAGTTGTAATAGCCTCACATTATAATCTAGTTCATGATGTCGTGCAGACGAAAGAAGATTCTTTTTGGAAAAAGTACTGCGAATGGGTCGCTGATAAAAAGAAGGAGCACAAGCCTTGGCCTTGGGTAATGCCAGGGGATAGAACGCCTTGGGAAAAAATTAAAATTTTAACACCCAATCACAGAATTATTTTACCTAAAATGTTAATTGAAAGGTTCTACCCGAGGTCAAACATACCTGAGGTAGATGTTAATGAGGCTACGAAACAAATTTCTCAATTAATAAAAAGAGAGGCAGAAACACTTTCTAAATATTATAAGATATATCAAAGTTTAACGGCAGGAAGTGATACTAGAATATCTTTAGCTGCGGTTAAAGATATAAAAGATGAAATAGTTTTTTTTACCTATCACGATAGAACAGTTAGTCATGGAATGTATGAAAGCGAAGATAGAGAACAAAATCTTAAACTCGCCCAAAAAATAAGTGAAAAAGAGCAACTTGATTTTAGAGATATAGTAATCGCTGGAGAAACTTTGCCTAATGAATTAAAAGAAGTTTTAGAAATAAATCATTATCATCATCATATACCCCAATTATTAAAACAGTATTCAAAATTTTTTCCCGAAGGGAGTATCCATTTACGATCTAATTTAATAGAAATCATTAGAGGTAATGAGCATGCTCCTTTAAATACATTTGAAAAAGGGTTAAATATTGGAGCATATTTCGCATCAGTAAATAGCTATTCAAAAGAATATAAATATTTTGATGAAGTTGCAAAAATTTTTAATCAATTTTATTTACAAAGTCATTTAGATAAAGTTTTTAACTATTCCGTTTCTCATTTGTTTTTTTGGGAATATAGGGTTGGGGTATGGTGTTCGGGAGCTGTATTAACAGAGACGGATTTGGTGGTTGATACCTTTCAACTTTTTAATTGTAGAAGACTTTTAAATATAGGATTAAGTATGCCTGCTTTTTATAGAAATCGATCTATCTTGTATGATAAAGTATTGCAAAATTTGTGGCCAGATTTATTAGAATATGGTATACCAAATAAGCGAGAGCAACTATATGGTTTAATTAATAAGAGCGAAATAAAAAATGGTCAAATATATTTTGATCAGAATATGGAGTTAATTGCTGGTAATATTTTTGAAAATACTTCAGCTCCGCCCTTTATTTTTGAGCCATATGGGCAAGGGGTAAGTTTTGGGCTTTCTTCAAATAAAGTAAGAAAAGGAGATTATTGCGGCTTTAGAGTTAAATATAAAATTGAAGAGGGGAAAAATTATTTTTATCAAACAGAGATAAAAACACTATGGATGCAAGGTGCCCAAGGAGGGATAGTTTACGAGCTTGTAATTAATGGAGAAACGGTTTATAAATTGCCTGTAAATGCTTGCTTTTTCGTTAATCAAATACGTTTTTCCTTTAAAGCTAACGAAAGCAGAGTTGATACAATTGAAATTAGAGTAAGAGCAGAGAAGGATATTAATACCGCAATATACAATAGTACAATCGATGTGCGCTGTTTAGAATTAAAACGCGAGTATGGCGGAAGAGAGTATGATTACGTTCCAAATATTTTAGATACTTATAGTGCAGTAAGTCAATATAATGTCATGGAAAAATAATCTATACAAAAAAGGCCTATTAAATGAACAACATCAAAATCTCTGTCATTATACCCATCTATAACGCGAGAGAAGAGCTGGCGGAGTGCCTTTCGGGCGTGCTTGCCCAATCGCTGCGCGAAATCGAAGTCATCTGCGTGGACGACGGCTCTTCCGACGGCAGTGCGGACGTCATCGCCGCCTTTGCCGCCAAAGACGTGCGCGTGCGGTATATCCGGCAGAAGAATCTCGGCTCCGGTCCCGCGCGCAACGCGGGCATCGGTGCGGCGCAGGGAGAGTTCGTCGCCTTTTTGGACGCGGACGACTGTTTCTATTCGGGCGGCACGCTGGAGCGGCTGTACACCGTCGCCGTGCGCGCGGGCGCGCTCATCTGCGGCGGCTCCATGGCGCAGGAGTCGGAGGGCAGGGCGATCACCGATTATCACGGAGACTATGCAGGCTACCTCTTTACGCGCGAGGGCTGGGTCGACTTTAAAGACTACCAGTTCGATTACGGCTTTTACCGTTTTCTCTATAAGCGCGCGTTTTTGCGCGAAAAGGAGATCGCCTTTCCCTCCCATCGGCGGTACCAGGACCCGCCCTTCATGCTGCGGGCGTTTTCGGCGGCGGAAAAGTTCTACGCCGTGCCGGACGTTACATATTGCTACCGCACCCATGCCGTGGGCTGGAACGAAGAGAACGTCCTCGGCCTTCTCTGCGGCATAGAAGAGAACCTGCGCCTCTCCGCGCGGCAGGGCCTCGCGCGGCTGCACGCGCTCAATTACAAGCGGCTGAACAAAGATTTCTGCGGCGCCGTCGTAGACACGGCGCTCCTGCAGCCGGATAAGCGGAAGATCGTCCGCAAGCTGGTCGAAGTGCAGCGCGCGGTCGACTGCACGCTGCTGCGCCGCGCGGGCGTAAGCGCCGACGAGGGCGTGTTCAGCGCCCCGCTCGAAGAGCTTCTGGCATACCTGTGCCGGATGGACGAACGCGTCTATGCGGAGGGGTGGTTCATCCGCAGGAAGCTCTTCCGCCTCTACACCTGGCCCGTGCGCGCGGCGGGCAGGCTGGCGCGCGGCCTGCGCCCGAAAAAAAAGTGAACACATGCGCGCATGCGCACGTCCGCATGCTTCGGCCGTGGCGGCCGGCCCCCCTCGCGGGGGCTTTTTTTATCCGCCGGAGAAGAAATCGGAAAAATTTTCCTGTCTTTTTCGGCGAAGCGCTTGACAGTGCCCCGTGCGTGCGTTACAATAAAACTACAAAATGTGCTTTTTGCACGGCCGATCATGCGGGCTGCCCGTCGGTCCACCCTTACCGGAGACCGGCGGGCGCTCTCTCTATCGGGGATGCGTAGGGGGCGTGCGGGCTGCCCTGTCGGGCAAGGGAAGAAAGGCCGCCTGCGGCGGTACGGGGGAACAGAAGATGAGCAAATTCGGGCGCGCGCTGGCAGCGGCGTGCTTTTTGGCGGTTTTCGCATGCGCCGCGTATTTGGCGTGCGGTTTTGCCGTGAACGGTGCAGAGATCGTCGGGGATGTGCGGGCACATTCCGCTCAGGTGCGGAGTGACCCGCTCTTTTTGTCTTCGCGGGAAGGGGAGCCGCTCTCCGTCTCCATCGAGGGCGCGGAAGATTGGACGTACGGCGACGGGGAGAAAAAAGTTTCCGTATCGCCCCTCGCGGAAGGGGCGGCCCCTGCCTATCTCTACACGGGCGAAACGGAGGCCGGCGCTCTCTACGAGAGCGCCGTGCAGCCCGCTGACGCGGGCTGCTATACGCTGACGGTCACTGCCGCCGGAGAAGACGGGGCGGTCGCCGCGGGGACGTGTGCGTTTACCATTCGGAAGAGGCCGCTCGGCGTCGTGTTCGAGGAGGTTTCCGCCTATACCTATACGGGGAGCCCCGTCTATCCGCAGTTTTCGGACGACCGCCTGGAGGGGGACGACCTGCAATTTGAAGTGACGGCGGAAAACGCCTTCGGGCAGCCGTGCGACCCCGTCGCCGTCGGCGCGGGGTACCGTGCCCGCGTGCAGCTTGCGGGTGGGGCGGATGCCGCCAACTATTCCTTCGCGGGGGCGGAGAGCGCGCCGTATGCCATCGGCCCCGCCGAGCTCACGGTGCACATCGACGAAGAGACGGCGGCGGAATATACCGGCAGGCCGATCGATATCGAAGAGACGTCGAATGCTTCGGCGGTTGCCGTCTGCGCGGAGGATGAACCGGAGTGGGAATTCAGCCTCTCTCCGTGGGGCAGTGCCGGCTGGAAGCGGATAACCTCTCTGAAAGACGTATCGGACAGCGGCACCGTCTATTGGCATGTCTCCGCTCCGAACCACACTTCCCGTACGGGAGAAATTTCCTTTACGATCCGGCAGGCAGAAAATTCCTTTCTTCTCGGTTACGCGCGCGAGAACTGGCACTACGGCGAAAGCGCGGGGGCGGAAACCGCCCCCGCGCCGAAATTCGGCGGGCAGACGATGCAGACCCTCTACTTTACCGCTGCGGGCGAACCGTATGCGGAATCGTTCGGGCCGCTGACGCCCGCGGGGCGGTACTATGCGCTCGTCACCGTCGAGGGGACGGAAAATTACACCGCGCTCAGCGAAAAATTTTACTTTACGGTGGAGCGGGCGCCGCTCTCCCTGCGTGCGGACGGTACCGCCGTCTACGGAGACGGCGCGGAGGAGATCGCCTATTCCGTTTCGGCGTCGGGGCTGAAAAACGGGGAAACGCCGTACGGATTGCTCTCGGCGGCGGGGTTGGAGCTTTCTCCCCGCGCGCTCTCCGCCTCCGGCGCGGCGTACGGCGCGGGTTCTCCCGCCGGGGAATACGGCGTGTATCTGGACGGCTCCTTCGCCGCGGACGCGCTCGCGAATTATGAAGTGACGTTTGCGGCGGGGACGCTGCGCGTAGACCGTTTTCCGCTCACTGCCTCGCTGCAGCCCGCCTTCACTTCGCGGGTCTACGACGGTGCGGAAAAGGGCTACACCGCCTCCCTCTCCGCGGGCGCGTTCGGAGAAGAGGTGGAGGCGGTGCTCGCCTATTCGGGCGCGGAGGGCACGCTTCCGGGCGCACCTTCGGATGCGGGCAGCTATACGGTGACGCTCGCCCTCTCCGCCGCGGATGCGCAAAATTACGCCCTCGGCGGGGAGACGTGTGCGCAGTTCGAGGTGCTTTTGCGCACGCTGGGCGTCGACTGCGGAGACGGCATCGTCCTCTCCGTCGAGTGGACGGAGCAGTGCAGCTACGTCTACGACGGCACGGACAAGACCTCCCTCGTGCGGGCATGGTTTTCGCCCTTCGGCGGAGGAAAGGCGGCGCTTGCCGTCTCGCCCGCGGCGGGGCAGGGCGCCTTCCGCGATGTCCGCGCGGGCGGCTATCTCTTCGAGGCGGTCGGGTTCGCAGACGCATCGCTCGCGCGCAATTACGCGCTGCCCGAGGGCGCCCTGCGGCAGGCAGCGTTTTTTATTGAACGGCGGGAGGTGTGCATCGCCGTGCCGGGCGGCAGCGCGCTGTTCGCAGACGAGATCCCCACCCTCGGCTGGGAATACGCGGGGGCATCCGCTTATCTCGAAGAGGCGCGCTTCCTCCCCGAGGACGGCATCCGCTTTTCGGTGACGACGGATGCCGCCCGCGGCAGCGCGGTCGGGGAGTACGCCGCGTACATCTCCGCCTGTACGGGCGGGCAGGGCAGGCTGTTCAATTACACCGTCAACGGCGGAGAGGGGTTTGTCTCCGCGCGCGGCGTTTTCGCCGTCCTCCCCGCGCCCATCGATACCGCGGGCACGGCCGGCTTTTCCGCCGTCTATGACGGAACGGTGCACCTGTTTGCGGAGGAAGCGGCGCTCTCCGCGAGCGTGCGCGGCGGCAGGGAGGGCAGCGTGCGCTGGCAGTTTTTCATAGACGGCGGCGCGGGTACGGGCATGTACTGCCTCGCGGAAGGCGTGTGCGGCGCGGGCACCTACACCGTGCGCTATACGGTGACGGCGCAGGATCACGCCCCCGCGGAGGGCACTTTCACCGTCACCGTCGGGCGCGCATCCAACGGGTGGGAAGTTTTGCCCGCGGACGTCGGCCGAACGTACGGGGAGGACGCCGACCTCTCCGCCCTCTTCGGGCGGGCGAAGTTCGGGCAGGTGCGCGCCGAATATTATACTTCCCGCTCGGGCGCGGGCACGGCGGGCGATCCCTTCGTATACGGCGGGGCGGTGCCCGCCTCCGATCTCGGCGCGTACGCCCCCGCGGGCACCTACTATGTGCGGCTGTCGGTGGAGGGAACGGCAGACTATGCCGGTCTGGAGGGAGGCGCCGTCATGGCGGTCGCGCGCCGCCCCGTCGCGCTTCCCTCCTTTGCGGGCGGGGAGAGAGAAATTTCTTCCGTCTACGGCGGGCGGTGGGCAGACGGGTTTGGCTGTGACGTCCTCGGCATTTCCGTCGGCGACCCGTCGCTGCTGTCCGTCTCCTGCACGGGCGGCTCGCTGCTGCTGTCGGGCGGGGAACTGTACTTCCTTTCGGCGGGCGCGGGCGAGCACGCGGTCACTTTCTCCCTTACGGATGAAAACCACTGCTGGGAGGGCGCGGACGGCACGGACGCCGTCCTTTGCTGGTATGTCGCCCCCGCCTGCTACGACCTGAACGGCATCGGATACGCGGAAGCGTACGAGTACGTCTATGACGGGCAGGCGCATCTGCCCGCCCTCTCCCGCCTGCCGCAGGGGAAGGACGGCGTGCCCGTCTCCGTCCGCTATGAGGGCGGCGGAAGGGATGCGGGCGAAGGGGATGCGTGCGCCGTGCTCACCTCCGAAAGCCCCAACTATATCTTTGCAGGGGGCGAGGCGCGCTTTTATACGCGCGTGCGCATCCTGCCCCGCCCCGTGCAGGCCGTGTGGGTGCTGCCGGAGGGCGGGTTCACCTACAACGGAGAGGTGCAGCATTCGGCGGAAGATCCCGCCATCCGCGCCTATTATACGGATGTGAACGGGCGCGCGGTGGAACTGTTCGTGGGCAAAAGCGCGGACGGGCCCTTCTGCGACTGGCGCGAAGGGGGCTATCTCTTTGCCGTCTCCTGTGCAGACGCGAACTACGCGCTCGGCGGCGGGAGCGTGCGGGTAGAGATGGCGCGCTCGCCCCTGACGGTCGCCGCGGAGGACAAGCAGGCCGTCTTCGGAGGGGAGGAGGTGCCGCTCACCTATACGGTGCAGGGGGAGCTTTACGGGCAGACGATCTGCGTCTTCCTCTCCCGCGAGGAAGGGAAGGGCGCGGGAGCGTACGCCGTTTCCGTCTCCGTTTCGGGCGCGGAAAATTTCGAAGTGACCGCCGTCGGCGGCGTGTACACCGTCCTGCCCGCGCCTTCCTCCCTGCGCGCGGAGATGGAGGGCTGGACGTACGGCGAGGAGGCAAAGCCGCCGCGCGTCTTCGGAGCGGCGGGAGAAGTGACCCTCCGCTATACGGGCACGTCCAACGGGGGAAAGGAATGGGACGGCGCCCTCCCGCCGACGGAGGCGGGAGAGTATGTGCTGACCGTTTCCGACGCGGGCAGCGCCGACGTGCGCGGGGGCAGCGTGCGCATCCCCTTTACCGTCGCGCGCGCCCGGATATCCGTGCCCGCGCCGGGCGGCAGCGGTGCGCGCACCCTCTCCGAGCCGTATAGCGGCGGCGCGGGCGCCGTCCTGCTCTCCGGGTTCGACCCGACGGTTATGTCCGTTGCGGGCGTGCCGGTGCGCGCGGAAGGGGAAGAATTTTTCCTCGTCGCCGAGGGCGCAGGCACCTATACGGTGCGCATTCGCCTCCTCGATACGGACAACTTCGTCTGGGAGGGCGGCGAGGAGCTCGTGTTCGTGTGGCGGGCGGAGCCGTCTGCGGAGGAGGACGCCTGGCTGGCAGGCGTGGCGGCGACCTTCGCCGCGGCGGGCGCGGGTGCGCTCGGCGGGGCGTTCTTCTTAGGCAAGATGCGCGGGCGGCGAAGGCCGTGAGCGCGGCGGAAGACGCCGCTCCAAATGCAAGAACATGCGTTCCGTTTCGGGGGCGCGGCCATTCGGCCGCGCCCCCTTTTCCGTCTTTATCCTCCGTCAAAAAAGTGGCAGTAAGGCGGGCTTTTGCGCCTCGGGTGCCGTATAATGCTTCGTGTGGGGCGCAGAATGGCGTCGCAGCGGAGGGGGGAGCGCATGCGGGAGACCGTTGAAAAGATCCTCGCCATCGAGCGGGAACAGGCGCGGCGGGCGAACAGCCCGCTCGCCGCATACAACGCGGGCAGGCGGAAACACAAAAAGCAGATCGCATTCCATAAGTGCAAAAAGAGGAACCGCTGGGTGTTCGGCGGCAACCGCAGCGGCAAAACGGAGTGCGGCGCCGTCGAGTGCGTGTATCTGGCGCGCGGGGTGCACCCGTACCGCAAAAACAGAGACGGCGTGTTCGGCTGGGTGGTCTCCCTCTCCCAACAGGTGCAGAGGGACGTCGCGCAGAAGAAGATCCTGCACTACCTCGCGCCGGAATGGATCGAGGAGGTGACGATGCTCTCGGGCAGGCGGGGCTCGCCCTCCGGCGTCATCGACCAGATCCGCGTGCGCAACGTCTTCGGCGGCATCTCCGTCATCGGCTTCAAGAGCTGCGACCAGGGGCGGGAAAAGTTCCAGGGCGCCTCCCTCGATTTCGTGTGGTTCGACGAGGAGCCGCCCGAGGACGTGTACGCCGAATGCCGCATGCGCGTGTTCGACCGCAGCGGCGACATCTTCGGCACCATGACGCCGCTCAAGGGGCTGACCTTCCTCTATGACGAGATCTACATGAACGCGCGGGGAGATCCCGAGGTGTGGTACGAGTTCATGGAGTGGGCAGACAACCCCTTCCTCGACAGGAAGTCGGTCGAGGCGCTGACCGCCTCGATGGGGGAGAAGGAGCTGGAGAGCAGGCGGTACGGCAGGTTCTGCGCGAGCGAGGGGCTGGTCTACCCCGAGTTCGACGAGCGCGTGCACGTCATCCCGCCCCGCCCCATGCCGCCCGAATGGCAGGACGGCATCTCCATCGACCCCGGGCTGAACAACCCGCTCGCCGCGCTCTGGTTCTGCGTCGATTACGACGGAAACGTCTACGTCGTCGCCGAACATTACGAGGCGAAGAGAGACATCGATCACCACGCGGAGAAGATCAGGGAGATCTCCGACCGCCTCGGCTGGCACCGCGGGTTCGGCGGGCGGCTGAGCGCGCTCATCGACCCCGCTGCCAACCAGCGCACGCTGGCCGGGCCCAAAAGCGTCTCCGAGCTCTTTTACGAGCGCGGCATCAACGTCAATACGAAGGTGAACAAAGATCTCTTTTCCGGCATCGCGCAGGTCAAAAGCTATCTCAAAGGGGAGGGCGGCGTGCCGCGGCTGTACATCTTCGAGGGGTGCGTCAACCTGATCCGCGAGTTCAAGGGCTATTTTTGGGGGGAGGGAGACGTGCCCCGCAAAAAGGACGACCACGCGCTGGACGCCCTGCGCTACTATTTGATGTCGAAGCCGCACGGCGTCGCCCCGCAGAAACCGCTGACCGCCGTGCAGAAGGACAAGGCGCGCCTGGCGAGGCGGAGGGGCGCGCGCGGGGCGCGCTGAGGAGGAGAGATGCAGAGCAGAGAAGTGACGGAGGCGATCCGCCGCCGCGCGCTCGGGTACGAGACGGACGAGGTGGTGGAGGAGTACGGCTTTTCCGAGGGGGAGGCCGTGCTCGTCAGGAGGAAGGTGACGAAGAAGGCGGTGCCGCCCGACATCCAGGCGGCAAAAATGCTGCTGGAAGAGGAGCCGCTCGGCGCGCTCAGCGACGAGCAGCTGAAAGAGGAAAAGGCGCGGCTCCTGAAACAGCTGCGCGAGGAGGAAGAGCGTTGAAGAGAGAGAGGGGCCGCCGGGATGCGGCCGAACGTGAGCGCGCGATCGTGCGGGAAGTGACGGAGAAGTTCGAGCGCTTCCGCGAGGCGCGCAGGATGCTCGAGCGGGGGTGGGAGCTGAACATGAACTTCCTTTCGGGCAACCAATATGTCGGCATTTCGCCCGCGGGCGAACTGGAAGAAGAGGCGCCGCGCTTTGCCTGGCAGCCGCGCGAGGTGTACAACCACATCGCGCCCGCCATCGATACGCGCTGCGCCAAGCTCGCGCAGGTGCGCCCGTCCATGACGGTACGCGCGGCGACGGGTGAGGAGAGCGACGTGCGCACGGCGAAGATCGCGACCAATGTGCTGCGCTCCGTACTGGAAGAGTGCTCCTTCGAGGAGGCGATGGCGCGCGCCACCGCCTGGAGCGAGACGTGCGGCACCGCCTTTTACAAGGTGCTGTGGGAGCCCGCCGCGCGGGGCGGGGAGGGCGCCGTGCGCGTCGCGGCGGTATCCCCCTTCGAGATCTATCCGGAAGACATCTCCTGCGAGCGGGTGGAGGAGCAGCCGAGCCTCATCCACGCGCGGGCGATGCCCGTCGGGGAGATCTTCGAGCGGTACGGCATCGCGGCGGAGGGCGGGCAGGCGGAGAGCTTTCCGCTCGCGCCCTATGCGGCGGCGTCCAACTATGCCGGCGGGGCGGGGGCGGGCGCGCAGCCCGTCCGCGAGGACTGCGCGCTGGTCATCGAGTACTACGAAAAGCCGACGCGCGCCCGGCCGAGGGGGCGGTTCGTCGCCGTCGCGGGCGGCAGGCTCGCCTACGACGGGGAGCTGCCCTACGCCAACGCGGAGGGCGGCGGCCGCGGCTACCCCTTTGCCAAACAGTGCGCGCTGGAGTTTTCGGGCGCCTTTTTCGGGGGGAGCATCATCGACCGCATGATCCCCGTGCAGCGCGCCTTCAATGCCGTAAAAAACCGCAAGCACGAGTTTCTGAACCGCCTGACGATGGGCGTGCTCGCCGTGGAGGACGGCTCGGTGGATACCGGAGAGCTGCTCGAGGAGGGGCTGCCGCCCGGCAAGGTGCTCGTCTATCGCCAGGGCGCGGCGGCGCCGCAGTTTCTGGGGGCGGACGCGCTGCCCGCGGAGTTTCAGCAGGAGGAAGAGCGGCTTCTGGACGAGTTCATCCTCGTCAGCGGGGTCAGCGAGCTCTCGTCCACCACGCAGAACCGCACGCACGTGACGAGCGCGACGGGGCTGCAGCTGCTCATCGAGCTGGACGACACCCGCCTCGCCGTCACGACGGACAGCATCCGCCGCGCGGTAAAAAAGGTGGGCAGGCAGGTACTGCGCCTCATGCGGCAGTTTGCGGGCAGGAAGCGGCTGATGCGCATGACGGGCGAGGGGAGCAAGGTGGAGATGTATTACTTCTCTTCGGGAGACATCTCCTCCGACGACGTGGTGTTCGAAACGGAGGGGGAGGGCGCCGAAAGCCCCTCCCGCCGCCGCTCGCTGCTCTACGAGATGTATGAAAAGGGGCTTTTTTCGGACGCGGACGGCCGCGTGCCGGAGGAGACGCGCGAGCGCGTGCTCGAGGCGCTCGGCTTCGGCGGGCTGGACAGCGCGCGCGGCTTAAAGCCGCTGCACCGCAACAAGGCCGCGGAGGAAAATCTGCGCATCGCCGGCGGAGAAGAGGTGCACGCGGACTTTTATGACGACGACGATGCCCACATTTCCGAACACACGCGCTATCTCCTCTCCGACGAGTTCGGCGGGGAGAGCGCAGCGAAGGCGCGCCTGGAGGCGCACCTCCGCGAACACGCCGCCCGCCGCGAAGGCGGGGCGGATCGATGACAAAATAAGGGAGGCAGACGAATGGAGAAGGAAAACACTGTGCAGGCAGAGCCCGCGGGGAACGGAGCGGAGGCTCAGAAGACGGAGGTGCCCTCGGGCGGGTTCGGCAAGTTCAAGAGCGCGGAGGCCCTTCTCAGCGCGTACAATTCGCTGGAGGCCGAATTTACCCGCCGCAGTCAGCGCCTGCGCGAATTGGAGGGGCGGGAGAACTGTGCGCAGCCCCGCGGGGAAGATGCGCCTGCCGCGGAGGGCGCGCTCGAAGAAAAGCTCGAGAGGGCGGTAGAGCGCGTACTGGCGGCGAGGGCGCCCTATGTGATGGCGGAAGGGGGCGGCTATGCCGCCGCGCCGCCGCGGAAGGCCTCGACCGTCGAGGAGGCGGGCAGGCTGGCGCGCGAGCTGTTCCGCAAGGGATAGCCGCAAAAATTCCAAGGGAGGAAGACAGGAGAAATGGTAACGATGACGAGCGCGGACAGCGCATTGAAGGAATTTTATCTCGGGGCGGTGGCGGAGCAGCTGAATACGGCTGTCAACCCGCTGCTCGCCCGCATCAGGCAGAGCACGGCGGACGTGTGGGGCAAAGAGGTGCGCAGGCTGGCGCAGTACGGCGTGAACGGCGGCGTCGGCGCGGGCACCGAAGAGGGGGAGCTGCCCGCGTCCGGCGGCAACAACTACGAGCAGTTCGTGACGACGCTCAAAAACCTCTACGGCACCGTGGAGATCAGCGACAAGGCGGTGCGCGCCTCCGAAAACAGCGCGGGCGCCTTCGTCGACCTGCTCAATGCGGAGATGGAGGGGCTGGTGCGCGCGTCCGCGTTCAACTTCGGGCGCATGCTCTTCGGAGACGGCAGCGGCGTGCTGTGCAAGGTGGCTTCCGCGTCCGGCACGGAGGTGACGGCGGATTCGGTGCAGAACCTCATCGAGGGGATGACGGTGGATATCCTCGGCGAGGGCGGCACCGCCATTTCCGGCGCCGCGGGCAGGCGCATCCTCTCCCTCGACAGAGAGGGGAAGAAGTTCACTCTCTCCGGCGCGGCGCTCACGGGCGTCACCGAGGGCTGCCTCGTGTGCGTGCAGGGGTCGTACGGCCTCGAGCTGACCGGCCTCGGCGCCATCTTCAAGGATACGGGCACCCTCTACGGGCTGGACCGCTCCACGCACAAGTGGCTGATCCCGCACATGGTGGAAAAGGTCGGCACCATCACCGAGGAGAAGCTGCAGGCCGCGCTGGACAAGCTGGAGGAGACGGCGGGCAGCCGCGTCAACTTCATCGTGTGCAGCTGGGGCGTCAAGCGCGCCCTCGCTTCGGCGCTCGCCTCTTCGCGCATCCCCATCGAGACGGAGGTGCTGGCGGGCGGATACAGGGCAATCACATACAACGGCATCCCCGTCGTGGCAGACAGGTTCTGCCCCGCGGGCACGATGTACCTGCTCAATACGGACGACTTCTGCCTGCACCAGCTGTGCGACTGGAAGTGGCTGGAGGGAGATGACGGGCGCGTGCTGCGCCAGGTGCCCGGCAAGCCGCTGTACACGGCGACGCTGGTCAAGTACGCAGATCTCATCTGCACTCGCCCCTGCGGCCAGGCGCAGCTTTCGGGCATCACCGAGGGCTGAGCAGGCACGCATCCGGAGGGCCGAGAGACGGGGGCGCCCGCATTGCGGGCGCCCCTTTTCCGTGCGGAGGGATGCTCCGCGCGGTCTGTGCGCCGAGGGGGCGCAAAAGGAGGAAGCATGAAGGTGAGAGAGATACTCGCCTGCGCGGCGGAGCTGTGCGGGCGCAAAGACCTGGCGGATTTTCTCGCGGGCAGAAGCGGGGAGAACGCCGCCGCGGCGGAGCGGGAGTGCGAGACGCTGCTGCGCTGCTACAACATGACGGAGAACGAGGTCGCGCTCGACTATCTGCCGCTCAGGCGCGAGGAAGAGCTGCATTCGGAGGGCGCCGTCCCGTACGCCGCGTTTTCGGCGCCGCCCGTCGAGATCTTTTCCGTGCGCGGGGAAGGGGGAGAAAAGCTTCCCTTCCGCGCCGACGAGGAGGGGCTGCGCGTGCGCGCGGGCAGGGTGCGCGTGTGCTATTCCTCCCGCCCGAAGGTCAAGGGCATCGGAGAGGAGGCGGAGCTTTCCCGCAGGGGAGACGGCCGCCTGCTCGCCCTCGGCACGGCGTGCGAGTTCGCGCTGCTTTCGGGCATGACGGAGGAGGCGGCGCTGCTGGATAAAAAGTTCCGCGACGCCCTCGCCTGCGCCTGCCGCGAGCGGGGCGGCAGGCTGAAGATGCGGAGGTGGGCGTGATGTTTTACGAAAAGAGCGGGCTCTCCGCCTCCGTACAGCGGAGGCGGGAGCAGATCGCGCCGGAGGAAGGCGCGGCAGTCGGATTTTTTGCCGCCGGCGGCAGGCTGCTCGACCCGCCCGGCACGCGCACCCTGTTTTCCGCCCTGCCCGCGGGCTTTGCGGCGGAGGCGGTCTTCTTCGCGGGAGGGAGCTGCGCGCTGTACGGCGGGGGCGCGGTGTACGCGCGGGCTGCGGGAGAGGAGGCGTTTTCGCTCTCTTCCGTCACCTTTGCGGGGATCCCCGCCTGCGCGCGCGGATACTGCGGGGGCGAGGTGCTCGCCCTTTCGGACGGCGCCTCGAGCGCCCTCCTGACCGCCGCGGGGCTCGCGTCGGAGGCGGGCATCCCGCCCTTCGCGGCCGCGGCCTTTTTCGGAGACAGGCTGTGGACGGCGCAGGGCATGCGCCTCTCTTACGGCGCGCCCGACGACGCGGCAGACTTCGCACAGGAGCGCGGCAGGGGCGGGTACATCGACGTGCCCTCCGCGATGGGAGAGATCGTCGCCCTCTGCGCGGGGAAGGAAGAGCTGTTCGTGCTGCGCGAGCGGGGCGTGCAGAAGCTGACGGGGCGGGGCGAAGAGCGCAGTTTCGCCGTCGAGGACGTGCTCGCCTGTCCGCGCATTTTCGGCGGCAGCGCCGCCTTTGACGGCAAGCGCCTCCTCTGGCTGGCGGAGGACGGGCCGCACGCGTACGGCGGGGAAGAGATCTTCGGGGAAGCCGCCGCGCTGCTCTCCGGCGCGGTGCAGGACGCGCCGCGCGGGGCGTGTGCGGGCGGTCGGTACGCTTTGCAGGCAAACGTATGCGTCGAAAACGGCACGATGCCCGTACTCGCGCTGTTCGGCGAAGGCGGCTGTTGCCTGCTGCCGCTCGCCTGCACGGGGCTGAACGCGAGCGGCGGAGAAGTGTGTTTCTGTACGGAGGGGCAGCCGCGCGCGCTGTCGGGCGCGCCCGAACGGGGAGAGATGCGCAAGTTTTGGTCGAGCGCCGCGCACGCGCCGTACGGCGGCAGGTGCGTTCTGAAAGAGATCCGCATCTCCGCGCGCGGCGCGCTCGAGGTGCGCGCGGAGAGCGACGAGGGCGCGCGCACCTTTCGCATCGCGGGGCAGGGGCGCAGGCAGGCCTTGCGCTGCGCGCTGCCCGGGCGTGAGTTCAGGTTCGGCCTGCGGACGCAGTCGCCCGCACAGGTGTACGGCATGGAAGTTTTGTATGAAAGGGGGAGCATAAAATGACGCAGGACGAATTCGATGCGGCGGTGAACAGGCTGATCGCGGAGGCGAATCTGCAGAGCGGGGATGCGAAGGCGGCGTACGAGGCAGACTGCCTCGACGCGCGCAACGGGGCGATCTCGCGCCGCGCGCTGCGCTCGAGCATCCTGAAAAACGCGCTGGACGAGCTGCGGGCGGGGTACGACGCCCTGCTCGAAAAGATCCAGAAAGAGCTGGACGAGAGCCTCGCCGCGCTGTACGCGGAGGAGGGGGTCACGGGCACGCCCGGCGAGGACGTGGAGGACGCGCCCTACGAGGTGGATTACACCCTGACCATGCGCGACCGCTACGTCATCGTCAAAAATTACTACCTCGCCTACGACGACATGGCGGATGCGCTTTCAGATCTGCAGGAGGACGAGATCGCGCAGGATTATCTCGGCAGCTATTACGACTATCTCTTGCAGCTGCTGCTTCTGATGCAGGCGTGACGGCCCGCACTGGGCGAGCGGCGCGGAGGAAGGCAAATAAAAAAACATTCTCCCTCATAGGGGCAAAAAAGGAGGAAAAACATGCAATACGAAAAGAACGATACGGAAGTCTCCCGGCAGGGAGGCGGGCACCTCGCCGTGCAAAGGACGGCATCCGACGGGTATGCGCATTTCAGCATCTCTGCGGGCGTGAACGAAAAAAAGAGCTTTTTATACGGCCTTTACGGCGCGAAGGGAAGCACGGGCAATTGCTGCGGCAGCGCGAACGGAACGACGTATTCCTTCTGGGGCTGGGTCGATGTGGAGACCTTTCTGAGACTGTGGGGGCTGGCGCCGGAGCAGGTACAGGCGTTCAGGATCCTCTTGCAGCCTGACAAAAACTGCTCCTTCCGCGTGACGGCAAACACGGGGACGGTCTATATCGGCACCGTTTCCGCCCAGGACGGATGGGTCGCCGTCGATTATGCCGACATCGTCGCGAGAGGATACAGAGATTTCAAGCTCGACTGCGTCGACGCGGACGACTTCGTTTCATTTGCCCCAAAGGTCAAGGCGGAGCTGTATACAACGACGCACGGCTGGCTGACGATAGCGACCTTTGCGCCTTTCGGGATGTTCCTGACCTGTTACGAGCCGCCCGCAGAGGAAGGTCTCCGCTATGGAATGTCGTTCGGCATACAGTACTTTACGTGGGGAAAAGTCGACGCGCAGAAGCTCTGCGAGGAATACGGCATCCTTCCCGAAGCGCTGGAGGATATCACCTTCACCTTCAGCGGCGCGAGCGGGCAGGAATATGACGTATGGGCGAACGGCGGGCTGTACAAGATCGGCACCTATACCGCGGAGGGCGGCAAATACGCGGTGTCCCTTTCCGAGATATGGGCGGCGGGCTTCGACGATTTTTCCATCACGAGTTTCAACGAATACGGCGTCTTCGGCGATACATATACCATCGACGTCGCCTACGATCCGGAGAAAATGCGGCAGACCGATCTCTCGTACGGCAGCGACGAAAACCAAAAGTTCGATATCGGTTTTCCTCCCGCGGATACGCCCGCTCCGGCGGATGGCTACCCCGTCGTCGTCACCATCCACGGAGGGAATTGGAGAAAATGCTTTGACATATACGGAGGAGAAATTGAGTTTTTTAACACCGATAAAGACTATTACGGCTATATGAGCGGACCGCTCCTCGGACAAAAATGCGTGCATGTCAATCTGGAATACAGGCGCATCCGCTGGGTGCACAGCCCCAACGATTGCTATCAGTTTAACACCATACAGTGTTCAGACATGCTCGACGACATCAAAAGCCTCCTCGACTATCTGCAAAACACGTATGAGGGCAGGGCTCGCCTGAACATGAACAAGGTCGCCCTGATGGGGCACAGCGCGGGCGGGCACCTCGCCCTGCTGTATGCCTATTCGAGAGGCGACGACCGCGTCAAATTGGTCATTTCCGAGGCGGGGCCCATCGACCTGTACACCGACTATCAGAAGTATGCGGATACTTGGCTGGAGATCTTTTTTCAGCTTACCGCCGAGCCCGCAACTCCTGAAGATTTCTTAAGCGCGTTGAAGGATATTTCCCCCATATGGCATGCCGGCAGCGATTCCGCCAAAACGCTCTTGCTGTATGGAAAAGGGAGCAATGTCGATAAAGGCGACGTGACTTTAGACGGAGACGGGCTTGTGCCGATCTGCCCCGCGCGCTGTTTGAAAGATAAGATCGGGACGAATTGCAATTTAGTTGAGCTTGACGGTCAAGACCACAATGCGTTTAAAAGCATGGTTAAAGATAAAGTATCACCGAACTATGATGCCTGGCTCGCGGCATGGGAGGAGGCGATCTCCGCGTTCAAAGGCGAATAAAACAAAAGGGGGAGGGGCGTTCGCCCCTCCCTTTCCTTTTTATTCCCAAACGGCGGGCTTGCCGTCTACGTAGTGCCAGTAATTGCCCTCCTGCGCGGGGGCGGTTTCGGAATAATAGTACACAGCCGGGTCGTACCTGAAAAGGTCTCCGTAGATCACTTCGATCTGTAAAAGCTGTTCTTCCGTGCCTTTGTAATAGATCGCATCGGTGGGTTCCAGATCGGCCTGATAGATGGTATGCAGAGAAGCCGGTAAAACGATGCTCTCGATGGGGGTCTCCGAAAAAGTTGCCCAGCCGATCAAGCCGACCTTGTCTGGGATATCGATAAAGGTCAGATTTGAACAATCGCTGAAGATTCCTCCGCCTATATCACCCACCGACCCGGCGACCCCGAGCTCGATCAGGTTTGCAGACAAACGGACGGTCGTGAGGGATTTACAGTATGCGAAAACGTCACAGGCGAAAGGGGGATAGCCGAGGATCATCACGCTGTCGGGCATATAGACGCTGACCAGAGAGGTGCAGTATTGAAAGGCTTTACTGTCGATAAAATTGACGCCCTCCGGGATCCGGACGCTCTGCAGGTATTCGCAGTAGGAGAAAGCGGCGAACCCGATGGTGTTGAGCGTTGTCGGCATGGCGACGTCGGTAAAATGTAAAGCTTCCGAAAAAGAATATCTGTCGCCGAACGCTTCACTGCCGATCTCGGTGACGGGCAAGCCGTTGTATGCGGCGGGGATGACGATCTGCGTATCCGTGCAGGTGCCGCCATACACGATATAGCCGTCGCCGTCCTCGTTGAGCTCGAAGGCGAGGTTTTCGGAGGGGACGATGTCCGCGCCGCAGACCTCGCAGACGTCTCCGGAATAGACGTGCATGATCTTTTCGCCCGTCTCTCCGCATTCGCATTCCTGCCAATGGTAGATCCTGTCCGAACGGGAAAGGAAGGTGTGGGGGTGTTCGGGCTCGGGCGGGGTGTCGTCGGGGTTGGTTTCGTCGGTCGGGGTTTCGCCGGGGGGCGTGCCTTCATCCGTGTAAGAGCCGCCGGGCGTCCCTTCGCTGCCTGCGCACGCGGCAAACGGCACGAGGCAGAGCAGCAAAACCGCGAGCAAAATGCAAACCTTTTTCATTCCCAAACGGCGGGCTTGCCGTCAACATAGTGCCAATAGTCTCCCTCCTGCGCGGGGGCGGTTTCGGAGTAATAGTACACGGCCGGGTCATGCCTGAAAAGGTCTCCGAAGGACACTCCGATCTGTGAAAGCTGTTCTTCGGTGCCTTTGTAATAGATCGCCTCGGTGGGTTCCAGATAGGCCTGAAAGACGGTATGCAGAGAAGCCGGCAAAACGATGCTCTCGATGGGGGTACCCATAAAAGTCAGCCAGCCGATCAGGCCGACCTTGTCTGGGATATCGATAAAGGTCAGATTTGAACAATAGCTGAAGATTCCATATACAATATCTCCCAACCCCCCGGCGATCCCGATTTGAGTCAGGTTTGCAGACAAACGGACGGTCGTGAGGGATTCACAGTGAAGGAAAATGCTATAACCGCCGGGGTAAAACGATTTGAAGGTCGTCACACTGTCGGGCATATAGCCGCTGACCAGAGAGGTGCAGTATTGAAAGGCTTTATCGCCGATAGAAGTTACGCCCTCCGGGATCCGGACGCTCTGCAGGTATTTGCAGTAGGAAAAGGCGGCGAACCCGATGGCGTTGAGCGTTGTCGGCATGGCGATGTCGGTGAAGCGCAGGTCTTTCGAATGAAAGCTGTATTTGTCGCCGAAGGCCTCATCGCCGATCTCGGTGACGGGCAAACCGTTGTATGAGGCGGGGATGACGAGCTGCGTATCCGTGCAGGTGCCGTTGTACACGATATAGCCGTCGCCGTCCTTGTTCAGCTCGAAGGCAAGGTTTTCGGAGGGAACGATGTCCGCGCCGCAGACCTCGCAGACGTCCCCGGAATAGACGTGCATGATCTTTTCGCTCGCCTCTCCGCATTCGCATTCCTGCCAATGGTAGACCCTGTCCGAACGCGGGTAGAAGGTGTGGGGATGTTCTGGTTCGGGCGGGGTGTCGTCGGGTACGGTATCGTCCGGCGTTGTGTCTCCTTCCGTGTAAGAGCCGCCGGGCGTCCCTTCGCTGCCTGCGCACGCGGCAAACGGCACGAGGCAGAGCAGCAAAACCGCGAGCAAAATGCAAACCTTTTTCGCAAACCTTTTTCATGATTTTCCCTCCCCTAAAAAGTTTTGTTCGTTCAAAAAATGTCTTTTTTATTCATTCCGATTTCATTATATACGATATCGTGTCAAAAATCAAGTATTCTGTTGAAATCGAGGGGGGGAAAGGGCGGGCGAGAGCTGCCGCCCGCGCGCGGGCGGCAGGGGAGAGGGGCGGCGGGGCGCGCCCTCCCTTCCCCGCGCATGCAGGCCAAAAAAATGGCATAAAATAAAAGAAAGGCTTTACAACGGCGGGTTTTTATTATATAATAATGGAAGAATAATGGGCGCGGCGGGCAGACATATCCCGAAGGAGCCGCGCGCGGAGCGGAAAATGCGGTACATCGGCAGTGCGCTGAAATACATGTTCAAGAACTTCATATTCATCTTCGTGTTTGCGCTCGTGCCTTCCTACTTTTTCGCGCTGACGCAGGACGCGCAGAACATCGAAGATCTCGTGCGCGCCTTCCGCCCGGGGGCGGAAGGGCCGGAGTTTTCGCAGCTGTTCAACTTCTTTTCGCCCTTCAACGGCCGCGGCTGGCCGTACGCGCTCGTGTGCCTCGCGTCGCTGGCGATCATCCTGCCCATGCTCTTCGGCTTCATCGAAAAGCACATGCGCATCGGCTCGCGCACGCTGCGCGGCCTGGCGGGGCGGTTCAACACGAACTTTCTGACGACGCTGGTGCTGCTCGTGGCGGGCGTCGCCGTGTACGAACTCTGGGCGCTGATCGCCGCAGGGCTGATTTTTGCAGAGACGCTCATCCTCGGCGGCGCCGCGTTCACCGTCATCGCCCTCGTCACCTATGCGGGCATGATGGCGCTGGCGTGCTACCTCGCTTCCGCCTTCCTGCTGTGGCTTCCCTGCCAGCTGATCACGGGCTATAATTTTATGGATTCGCTCGCGTACACCAACCAGCTGAGCGTGGGGCATAAGGGCGGGCTGTTCCTGTCCGTTTTCCTGCCCGCGGCGGCGGGCCTCGTCGTCGAGGTGCTCACCGTATGGCTGTGTGGCATGGCAGAGCTTGCCGCCGTGATCTTCATCGTGACCGAACTGCTGTTCCTGTTCTTCGTGCTGTACATCTCCTCGCTCATGTTCTCGGCATACTTCCGCCTGACGGGCGAAGAGCGCATGGACCTCAAAAAGAAATACGGCCAAGGAGGCGCCGCTTGATCTTCAAAAACGCGTTCCACCTGCTTGTGGACAACTTTACGCTCAATTTCAAACTGCTTTTGTATAAGCTGGCCGTAGGCGTCGTCGTGCTGGCGCTGAGCATGGGCCTGCTCTATCCCACCCTGAACATGCTCTTTACGAGCGCGCCGTTCAAGGAGCTCATGACCGTGCTTGGAGACTTTCTGCAGGCGATCGTCACGGGAGACAGCGGATTTTTGCAGACCTTCCCGGACCTGCTGCAGGATGCGGTATCGGCGTTCCTCTCCTTTTTGGGGTCGCGTACGCCCAACCTCGTCTTTTTCTGCGTCTCGCTCGCGCTGCTCGTCCTCATTTCGCGTTTCCTCAACGGGATGGGAGACTTCGCCTTTAGCGTGCTCATCGACAACAAGATGTCCAGCTACGCCAAGACGGCGTTCTTCTCCGCCTATATCAGCAATCTCGGCAAGGCGGCGCTGTGGCAGGTCGTGTACGTGCCCGTCACGTTCGTGTACGATCTGCTCACCATCGCGCTGTGCTACGTGTTTTTCGTCGTGCTTCTGAGCGTCATCTCCGTCAGCTTTCTCGCGTCCGTCGTGGCGCTCATGTTCTCCGTCGCCCTCCTTCTGGTCGCTGCGGCGGTCAAGCAGACCCTGTTCAGCAACGCCATCCCCGCTTTGGTGACGGACAAGATGAAGCTGCGCGCGGCCCTCAAAAACAGTTTTTCTTTCACGAAAGAGCGCTTTACGACCCTGTTTTCCACCTACCTCATCACGAGCCTGCTCATCCTCTGCGTCAACGTGCTCTTTGCTTTCGTCACCTTCGGGGCGGCGCTGTTTATCACCATCCCGATGACCTTCCTCATGCTTTTCTGCATCCGCTTCGTCGGGTATTATTCGTACGGGAAGAAGAAGTATTTCCTCACGGAGGACCACATCGTCCTGCCGAAACAGAAGACGGAGGAAACCTTCTACGACGATTTTGAAGTGTAAAAGTTTTCGCGCCCCGCGCGGGCGCGGGAGAGAATAAAAAACGTATGGTTTGTCCTTAATAAGGGAGGTTTGAATTATGGATCATCAGGCAGCTTACAAGGCGTGGTGTGCGAACCCCGCGCTCAACGAGGAGGGGAAGGCCGAACTCGCATCCATCGCGGGGGATCCCAAGGCGATCGAGTACCGCTTCGGCGCCGAGCTCGAATTCGGCACGGCGGGCATGCGCGGCATCATCGGCTACGGCACGAACATGATGAACGTGTACACCGTCCGCCGCGCGACGCAGGGCCTTGCAGAGTACGTCAAGTCCCTCGGAGAGGCGGCGATGAAGCGGGGCGTGGTCATCTCGTACGACACCCGCCGCAAGTCCGCCGAGTTCGCGCGCGCGTCCGCAGAGGTGCTTGCCGCGAACGGCATCGTCGCGTACCTCTTTGACGACGTGCACCCCGTTCCCATGCTCTCCTATTCGGTGCGCAGGCTGGGCACCGTCGCCGGCATCATGATCACCGCCAGCCATAACCCCAAAGAATACAACGGCTACAAGGTGTACGGAGAGGACGGCGCGCAGATGTCTCCCGAGGCGACGGACGTCGTCGTGGGCTTTATCGAAAAGATCACCGATTATTTCTCCGTCAAGGGCGTGAAGGAAAGCAAGCTGATCAGGCGCGTGCCCGCTTCCGTCGATAAGAGCTATTACAGGAAGCTGACAAAGCTCACCCTCTCGCCGCAGGCGGTCAAAAAGGTGGGCAAAAACCTCAAGCTGGTCTATACGCCCGTGCACGGCAGCGGCTATGTGCCCGTTACCACCATCCTCAAAAAGCTGAAGATCAACGTGACGGTCGTGCCCGAACAGGTCAAAAAGGATACGGAGTTCTCCACCGTCGAGGTCCCCAACCCCGAATTCAAAGAGACGCTCTCCATGGGCATCGCCCTCGCCCGGCAGATCGACGCAGACGTCGTTTTCGGCACCGACCCCGATTCCGACCGCCTCGGCGTCGCCATCAAGGACGATAAGGGCGAATTCGTCGCCCTCTCGGGCAACCAGGTCGGCATCCTGCTGCTCGACTATATCCTTACCCGCCTCAAAGAGGACGGCAAGCTGCCCGCAAACGGCGTCGTCGTCAAGAGCTTCGTCACCACCGGCATGGCCAAGGCGATCTGCGACGATTTCGGCGTCGAGCTCGTCGACGTGCCCGTCGGGTTCAAATTTATCGGCGAAAAGATCAAAGAGTACGAGGCGAGCGGGGAAAAGACATTCCTGTTCGGCTTCGAGGAGAGCTGCGGCTACCTGCGCGGCACCGACGGCAGCAGGGATAAGGACGCCGTCGTGGCCAGCATGCTCTGCGCGGAAATGGTCTGCTATTATACCTATATTCACCAGTCCGTCTACGGCAGGCTGATGGATATCTATTCCAGGTACCAGTACGTGTTGGATAAAAACGTCTCCATCAAGTTCGACGGCCTCAACGCGATGAAGGAGATGAACGCCCTCGTCGATTCGCTCAAGACCAAGCCCGCGGAGAAGTTCGATATCTACAACGTCGTCGCCGTGCGCGATTACTCCAAGCCGGTGCGCCGCCTGGCGGACGGCACCGAAGAGCCCATCAACATCCCCACGACCAACGCCGTCTACTACGAGCTGGAAAACGGCAGCTTCATCTGCGTGCGCCCCAGCGGCACCGAACCCAAGCTGAAAATTTACTATTCGGTGCGCGCCAAAGACGAGAATGCGGCGGAAAAGGCGTTCGAGCGCATGAAGGGCGCTTTCGAGGCGTATCTGAAATAATAAACCTTATTATATATAATAAGTTTGCAGCAGGGCGAAGGAGCGCGTGCTCCCTCCGCCCTGCTTTTTTTCCACTGCGAAAATTTTCGAAAAATTAAAAAAAATGCTTGACATATAAAAAGGGAAGTGGTATCATAGTTAAGCTGTCGAACGAGGCAACTCCCGCTTTTGCGCGGATTTCGGAAGCTTGACAACTGCATAGCGAAGAAGAAAGAAAGTACAGGAAAGGCAAAGACTGAAAAAGTAAAAGCAAGCTAATTGGTTAATACGGAAAGCGTATTTGGCAAGGTTAAAGCCGGAAGGCGAACTGAGCTGCAATTAGCCGAGTTGAAATTTTAGGATTTTCTTGAAGTATGTAAGAAGGATAAGTAGACGAGAAAGATCAAGCTACAAAGAGCATACGGAGGATGCCTAGGTACATG
>CASFTB010000002.1 GCA_949297575.1 uncultured Bacillota bacterium
GACGACCGCCAAAGCTATCGGCGTGAAGGCGGTCAAAGAAGGCTACGAAGGTCTGCTGCCCTGTGATATGCAAATAGCAACGAGCGCTACCGCGACCGATGCCACGATCGATAACATCATCGTGCATTTGGAAAAAGCAAATGAGGAGGAAAGGCATGCTGAATTTAATTAAAAAGGAAGTCGCTCTTTGTATGCATCCTACGGCTTTTATCTTTCTCTTCTTTGCCGTGCTTGTTTTCGTACCGAATTATCCGTATGAAGTCATTTTCTTTTTCTCCTGCCTTTCGGTATTTTTCTGCTGTATGATGACAAGAGAAAACGGCGATATTGCCTTTTCCTGTGCATTGCCAGTCAAAAAGGAGTATATTCCCCTCGCAAAGATGCTGGTGGTGTTCGGGCTACAAGGTATCATTTTGTTGTTTGTCGGTATCATCGGCGCAGTGGCGCTGTTTTACCTGTGGAACAGTATGTCAATCAAGCGGGTATCTCGGCAAATCTTGCTCTGGTCGGCAATGGTGCGGTATTGCTCGGCGTGTTCAACCTGATCTTCTTCCCTCGTTATTTCAAAGCCCCCGATAAAATCGGCGTTCCGTTCGTGATCGGCGCGGCTGCCATGTTCTTGCTGATCGGCGTTTTTATCGTTTTACGTTGGGCAACGCCACTGTATTCCATCACGCTGAACGGGCTGAATTCAGAAAATATCGGAGCAAAAGCAGCCGCTTTGACCATAGGGATCGTAATTTATATTATCCTGTCTGCGATAAGCTGCAAATTATCAATGACGCATTTTCAAAGATATGATGCTTAAAATGCTAAACACAGAGAGCTGCCAAAGACTCAAAATAAAAACTGTCCATAAAAATATGTGACAGTGGAGGGCAACTATCTCACATTTACTACGGCGCATTTCTCCGAGTTTTATATCCTCGGCGATACCGAACTCAATCTGTGGTGGCTCATCATTACGCTTCCCGTCATCCTCGCGCTGGAGCTCGTTGTCATCGCCCTGCTTGCGGCGCGCAAGAAAAGGGATAAGGAGGGCGATGCGGAAAGAGGAAGAGACGCTTCAGATCCCCGGAACGGGGCAGAGCAGGGGACGGCGAAGATGAACGCCTTTGTTCCCGCGCCTCTCCTGGCGGTAAACCTCATCCCCGGCGGAGCTATCCCCGCGATCATTGCGCTCGCGGTGCTCGTGGCAGTCGCCGCCGGCGTCATCGTTGCATTGCTCCTCAAGGGTAGAAGGCGTGAAGAAGACGCGGAAGAAGAGCCTGCCGAAGAGGAAGCCGCACCCGCCTCCACTCCCGCACCGGTGCAGGAAGCCCCCCGGGCGGCATCTGTATCCGCGGGCTCTGTCGCGGCAGGCGGTGCGCTTGTTGGCGCCGCTGCTGTCCCTCTCGTCATCGGCGAGTGGTATACGCGCATCATTTATGACAGGAGCTTTGAAGCCAGACTCATTCAGTCGGACGAGCGGACAAAGAACTATTACAGCGAACTGAAAAATGAGTTGATGTCCTATAAAAAGGTCACGGCGCGCATGAGCTGGAAGCACGAAGCTTTCCGCCGCGGCAGGCCCACGGTGGCAAAATTCGTGTTCCGCGGCAAAACGCTCTGCCTGTGCCTCGCTCTTGACCCCAAGGCGTATGAGGACAGCAAATACATCATTGACGACATGTCAGAAGTCGCGCGGTTCGAGGGTACGCCCCTTCTTTACCGCATCAAAAACGACCGCCGCCTGCGCTATGCAAAGGAACTTATCGCAGTTCTCCTTGCAGAGGCGGAGAGGCTGAACGCCGAGTCGGCCAATTATGCGGATATCCCTTATGAGGAGACGCAGCCGCTCGTAGAGCGCGGGCTCATCCGCATCGTCGGCACCGAGC
Organism: uncultured Bacillota bacterium; assembly: GCA_949297575.1. GTDB lineage: Bacteria > Bacillota > Clostridia > Christensenellales > Borkfalkiaceae > Borkfalkia. Next base: position 1,878 of record CASFTB010000002.1, read on the forward strand.
GCGTGCGCTACGACGGGAAGCGGACCTCTGCCTATGAAGATGAAGGGGATGACGCCGCGGAAGAGGCCGCCGTCTCCGAAGATGTCTCTGCGGCCGAGGGGGCAGAAGGGCAGCTTGCAATCGTCAGCGCCGCAGAAGTCGATTCCCTCATGGAGGATGAAGCGGCCGAAGCGAGCATCGAGGAAAGCGTGCGCTATGCAGACAAGACAAAGACGGGCATCGTCAATGTAGACACGCTCAGCAAAGTCTTTGCGGAAGGCGAAAAGGTCACCCTTGAGGAGATCAAAAAGCGCGTTCGTTCTATCCACAAAAAGACGACGTACATCAAAATTCTCGCGCGCGGTGAGCTGGACAAAGCGCTCGTCGTCGAGGCAGACGACTATTCGGTCGAGGCGGTCAAAATGATCCTGCTTACGGGCGGTAAAGTCATCCGCACGCGCAGAAGGAAGTAAAAATGGACGGTTTCAATAAAAGACAGGCAGAATTCAATGCCTCGCCCGAAGAGAGGCGCGCCGCTGCGTCCAACGCGTCGGGGAAGGAATTCCAAGGCGTAGAGGAAAGCAGTGCTCCCGCAAAAAAGAAGCGTTCGCGCGCAGCAAACGGCGTCAGAACATTCCTGTTCGGGCTGACGGCGGCCGCAGTCGTCACGGCCGCCGCGGTTTTACCCGCAAATGCAGCCGAGGCACAGATCGTCGACCTCGGCGCAACGGATACCGTTATCTCCTATACCGTCGATGTAAAAGAAATGTCCGGGCCCCTGAAGCTCGTCCTGTACAACGACTTTTCGCGGCGAGAAGCGGAATTATTTGCAGGCGAAAACAGCGGTAAATTTGCGGATCTGCAGCCGGATATGCGCTATACGGTGGCGATCGAAAGCGGTACCGCGTTCGGCGGTATCGCGCTGGAAAAGAGGGAGGTCAGCACGCTTTCACCCGAGGAGGTCCCCGTTACAGAACTTGTTTCCGTATCGCACGAATGCACCTGTGATGTGGACGGCCTGTTCCATTTTGAAATGGAGTTTACGGACGAAAACGGCTGGTGGTCTGCATTCGAGGCGACGCTCACCGACGCGGACGGAAACGTGGCGCGGTGTATCTTTACCGAGGACGCGCATGAAGCGCAGACCATCGACGTTGTAGGGAATGACCTGGTCGGCAATACGGCAGAGTTTTCCATCTCATGCCTGAGTACGAAGAACGCCGAGGGCGGCGTGTGGGTCGTGTTATTCAAAGAGACTGTAAAAATATAAGGAGAGCAGATACAATGAAAGAAAAAACGCAAAAGAATGCCGTACTGCGCTATATCATCCTCGCGCTGTTTACGGCGGGTACGATCGCCGCGTTCGTGTTTTCCACACAGCTCTTCGGCGAAACTTCCATCTTTAACAAGTCGGTCAGTTCCAACAGTTTCGTCAATGTGCTGTATCAGAAGATCCCGGCGCTTATCCGCAGCGTGCAGATCGTGACGATCTCCGTCCTGCTCTCCATGCTGCTGCGCTATATCATGCGCAAGGGATTTGCGAGGAGCAACCGCAGCCTGACCATCGTCAAACTGTTGGGAAATTTCATCCGCTGGGTCATCGCTATCGTCGCAGTGTTTGTCGTGCTCGGCGCATGGGGCGTGGATACGGCAACTCTCCTTGCCAGCGCAGGGATCTTGACGCTCATCGTCGGCCTCGGAGCGCAGAGCCTCGTCGCCGACATCGTCGCTGGTATCTTTATGGTATTTGAAGGGGAGTTTCAGATCGGAGACATCGTCATTGTCAACGGCTGGCGCGGCACCGTCCAGGAGATCGGCATCCGCACCACAAAGATCGTCGACGCGAGCGGCAATGTCAATATCGTAAACAACAGTGAGATCACGACCCTCGTCAACCAGACCAAGGATGTTTCGCTCGCAAAATGCGTGATCGGCATCGAATACAGCGAATCGCTGCCTCGCGTCGAAGTTCTCATCCGCGACAATCTGCTCACGATCAAAGAGCATATCCCCGCCATCATCGAAGGGCCGTACTATAAAGGGGTGGATGCGCTCGGCGCCTCCAGCGTCGATCTGCTGCTCGTCGCCACCTGTAAAGAGGAGGACATCTATCAGGTACAGCGCGATCTGAACCGCGAAATGAAGCTCCTGTTCGACGCGAACAATGTCAGTATTCCCTTCCCGCAGGTGGTAGTCAATCAACCCGCAGAAACGGTCACGAGGACTACCAGAAAGACGGCGCAGGGTGCGCGCGAATTCGTCGAAGAACAAAAAGCAGCATCCAAAGGCTTGGAGGACGAGGACACCTGACCCTTCCTTTAAAACAAACGGGCCGCCTCGTTAAGAGGCGGCCCATACTGTTTATGATGGACCTTGAATACAAAAAAGCCGCGATCGCATAGAACAAAGTTCCTATACAACGCGGCTTTTTGTATGGTAGAGACAGTAGGACTCGAACCTACGACCTCTCGCATGTGAAGCGAGCGCTCTAACCAACTGAGCTATGCCTCCGAAACAGCTTTTATATTATAGCACATCCCAAAAAAAATGACAACCGATTTTCGGCGGGCGATCGATTTTTTTTCCGACACGGCAAATTTTTTTCACAAGCCGGGTCTCCCGCCGCTAAACGCAGCTCAATTGCTTGACGGTCTGCATGGATACGTTATATAATAATAAAAGACCAAAATATGCAACGGAGGGCAGGAATTGCATGAAAACCATTCTCGTTACGGGGGGAGCCGGGTATATCGGCAGCCATACATGCGTCGAGCTCATAAATGCGGGATACGGCGTCGTGATCGTCGACAACCTCTGCAACAGCAAAGAGGAGGCGGTGCGCCGCATAGAAAAGATCGTCGGCTGTCCCGTCACTTTTTACCGGAACGATATTTTGGATGCCGCCGCTTTGGACAAGATTTTTTCCGAAAACCAAATCGACGCGGTCATCAATTTTGCAGGTTTAAAGGCGGTAGGGGAGTCCTGCGAAAAGCCGATCGAGTATTATAAGAACAATATTTCCGGCATGCTAGTGCTTCTGGAAGCGATGCGCAAGCACGGCTGCAAAAACCTGGTTTTTTCCTCCTCTGCGACCGTTTACGGAAAGCCGAAAAGTGTTCCGATCCGCGAGGATTTTCCTCTGAGCGCGACGAATCCGTACGGCAGGACTAAGCTCTTTATCGAGGAGATCCTTCGAGACGTCTATAAGGCGGATGCATCCTTTAACATCGCGATCCTGCGCTATTTCAATCCGATCGGCGCGCATGCGTCGGGGCTGATCGGAGAAGATCCAAACGGCATCCCGAACAATCTGTGCCCGTATATCACGAGAGTCTGCGTCGGGAAGCTGGAAAAAGTGCACGTCTTCGGAAACGACTATCCGACCCCGGACGGAACGGGGGTGCGCGACTATATACACGTCGTAGATCTTGCGAAAGGGCACGTCTGTGCGCTTAAAAAATTGTTTGAGGGCTCCGGCCTCTTTACCGTCAATTTGGGAACGGGTACAGGATACAGTGTTTTAGATATCATCAATGCTTTTTCCAAGGCGCTTGGTCGGCCCATTCCCTATGTATTCGAGCCGCGCCGTCAGGGCGACATTCCGGAGTGTTATGCCGATCCCTCCCTCGCTGAAAAGATGATCGGGTTTAAGACAAAAAAGACGCTCGACGATATGTGCAGGGATGCACTCAATTTCCAGATGAATAACCCGGAAGGGTATCCCGAGGACGGGCCCGCCAACGGCTAAAGCCCTTTTGAGGGGAAGGAACGGGCAGAGCCATGCTATTACTAAATTTTCAGGCGTGAGGTACGATCGTTATGAACATGCGAAACTCATTAAAGATCAATGAAAAGGGACATCTCGAGATAGGCGGGGCAGACGCTGTCTCTCTCGCGGCGGCATTCGGCACCCCTTTGTATGTGATGGATGAGGCCCATATCCGAGCAATGTGTTCCGTTTACAGGGATACGATCGAAAAAGAGTACGGCGGCAACGGCCTCGTCCTGTACGCATCAAAGGCCTTTAGCTGCATGGCCATCTACAAGATCGTCGCCTCCGAACAAATCGGGGTCGATACCGTTTCCGAAGGAGAGCTCTATACGGCGCTGAAAGCCGGATTCCCTGCCGAACGTATATTTTTGCACGGAAACAATAAACTGCCCGCAGAGCTTGTATATGCGGTCGAAAACGGCGTCGGGACGGTCGTCGTGGATGCGTATGCAGAGCTCGACCTGCTCGACGACATCTGCGCGCAGAGAGGAGCAGTGCAGGATATCCTCCTCCGCATCAACCCGGGCGTGGAGGCGCACACGCATCATTTTATTCAGACGGCAAAGACGGACAGCAAATTCGGTTTTGCGGTCGCGGACGGTTCCGCCGAAAAAGTGACCGCTTATGCACTCACCAAAAAGAATCTGCGCCTGCGTGGATATCACTGTCACATCGGGTCGCAGATCTTTGAAAAGCAATCCTTTGCGCTCGCCGTGGATAAAATGATGGCGTTCATGGCCGCTATCCGCGATAAACATGATTTTACCGCCTCCGTGCTCAATCTCGGCGGCGGATACGGTATCTGGTATACGGACGAGGATGCCAAGATCTCCTGCGAGGGGTATGCCGATTATCTGCGGACAGTCATAGAAAAGGTCAGGGAGCGGTCGAAGGCGCTTTCTTATCCCGAACCTTATCTCGTCATCGAGCCCGGCAGGTCTATTGTGGGGGAAGCGGGCGTCACGCTCTATACGGTCGGCAACATCAAGGAGATCCCCGGGGTCAAAAAGTACATTGCTGTCGACGGCGGCATGTTTGATAATCCCCGCTATGCGCTCTATCAGGCTAAATATACGGCGCTCCTTGCCAATCGCGCGAAGGAAGCGTGCACGGAGGTCGTCTCCGTTGCCGGCAAGTGCTGCGAAAGCGGAGACATCGTCTGTGCAGACGTAAAGCTCCCGGCAGCAAAGAGCGGAGATATCCTCGCCGTACTCTCTACGGGAGCGTATAACTATTCGATGGCGAGCAATTATAACCGTAACCCCGTTCCGCCCGTCGTGCTCGTGAAGGACGGCATCGCGGAATATATCGTAAAGCCGCAGTCGCTCGAAGACATCGTGCGCAACGATGTGGTACCCGATCGCCTGAAATGATAACCAGCGGGGAAACTCCCCGCTCTTATCTTTTTTGCAGGATTGCCTTGCTTTTTTCCTGCAAGTATAGTATAATTTTTGTATGCAGAAATTGCTCGAACGCTTGATTTATCTCATCGCCAGCTTCCTCGCGGTCACGGTCGTTCTCACCTTGCATGAGTTTTCTCATGCTGCGGTCGCTTATAAATGTGGGGATCCGACGCCGAAAATGAACGGACGCGTCACACTCAACCCGATGGCGCACTTCGATCTCCTCGGACTCGTCATGTTCACCTTTGCGGGATTCGGCTGGGCAAAACCGGTGCCCATAAACCCGTACAACTTCCGCAGCTATCGGCGCGGCCTTACGTTGACGGCAGTCGCCGGCGTCGCGATGAATTATCTGACCGCTTTTTTATGGTGCCCGCTGTATCTGCTTGCGCTGCGAGGGACGGGGATAGAGGGGCTGGATTATTTCCTCGGGCTGTTTACGCTGTTTCTCTATACGTATTCACTGAGCTTCTGCGTCTTCAACCTGATCCCGCTGCCGCCGTTGGACGGCTGGCGCGTCGTAGAAGCCGTAGACAGGCGGCAGGGCAGTATCTATCGCTTTTTGCAGCGGTACGGAAACATCATCCTGCTCGTCCTCATCGGGTACCATTTTTTGGTTTCAGTGCTCTCATCTTCCGGATATTATGAAGTCTCGACGATACTCGGCTATGCAGATGTGCTCGGTTGGATCATGAACTACGTAACACAGTGGATCGGTTGGCCGATCATGAAGCTTTGGGGGTTGGTTTTCTGATGGCAAAGGATCCCGCAGAAAATTTTGAATCGGTCGTTGATTACACGACCGTTCTCGACAATTTTGAGGGCCCGCTGGACCTGCTGCTCTTTCTCATCAAGCAGGAAAAAATTGAGATCAAAGATATCTTTGTCTCAAAAGTTACCGAGCAATTCCTCGACTATATGAAGGGGCTGCCTTATATCGACATCGATAAGGCGAGTGAATATCTGAGCATCGCCTCGGCCATCCTCGAGATCAAGGCGAAGAGCCTTGTTCCCGCCATCGTCGAGCCGGAGACAGACGAAGAGGATGCGGAGAGTATGCTCATCCGTGCTCTCGAAGAATATAAACTGCTCAAAGAGGAAAGCGTAAAACTCAAAGAACTTGAAACTGTCGGCTTTTATTATAAACCGCCGGACAGGAATGTGGGGGAGGCAAAAATCGTATACAGGGATCTCAACCTGGAAGGTCTGTTGAAGGCCTTCACCGACCTGATGCTGCGGCGCGACGCGCTCATGCGGGAAGAGAACACCCAGAGGGAGATTCCGAAGGACATCTATACCATCCCGGATCGTGCCGCATACATATGCGAGACAGTGGATGAAAGGGGAGAAGTCGCGTTCGATGAACTGTTTTCTCTGCATGCAGGGAGAAGCGAGATCATCACGACTTTTCAGGCGCTGCTCGAACTTCTGAAACATCAGTTTATCAAGGTCGAACAGGACGCAACGTTCGGCCGCATCGTTATCAAATATAATCCGGATAGGAGCGAGGAGGAAGATTTTGGAGATCTTGGAGAATTTGAGTAATATTCTCGAGAGCATCCTGTTCGTCGCGGGGAATCCCGTGCCGGTCGCCGACATTGCGGAGAAGCTGGGCGTCGGCGAAAAGGATATCCGTGACGCCGCAAAACGGTTGCAGGACCGCTACTCCGAGAAGGGGGGGATCCGCCTCCTGTCATTCAATAAAAAATTGCAGCTTTCCAGCAATCCTGCCTATAAAGATTACGTCTCTTCCGTTTTGAACCCCATCAAAGAGAGAGAATTCACGCGCACCATCCTCGAATGTTCGGCGATCATTGCTTATAAGCAGCCGATCACGAAAGGCGAACTGGAGGCGCTGCGCGGGCTGAATTGCGATTATGCGATCCATACGCTTCTCGAGCTGAAGATGATCGAGCCTGTCGGGCGAAAGGACGCCGTGGGGCGGCCGATCCTGTATGCTACAACGGATAATTTTCTCAAGCGTTTCCGCCTGAACAGCATCGAGGACCTGCCCGATTATGACACGTTGATGGAAAGCATCGCGAAGCTGCACGCAGAGGAACCCGAATCTTACCTCTATGCAGGCAATGTCTATGTCGACGAAGGGCAAAAGGAAGACAATGTTTCTGTGCCGGAAGGGCAAGAACAGGGCAAAGCGGCCGAACCAAAAACGGAGGATGTCGATCCGGATCTGCCCGATTTTTTACAGGACCTTTCCGCCGATGAGATCATTAAAATCGAATAACTGGCGTCAGCGTATGGCATAAAAAAAGCGGGAGGCATCTCCCGCTTTTTTATGGATGGCGATAAAAATCAGAAAACTTTGCAAGATGGATATTCGGAATGCGGGCGCGGATGTCTGCACCCTCCTCATCATATCCGATCTCCTTTTCAGCGAGGAATCTGCGAAGTTTATTATATCTTCCCATTGCGGAATAGGGGACTTTAAGATGCGCTTCCGTAAATTTTTCGCGGAATTTAGCCAAGATCTCCCGCTTCAGTCCATCGATGCCAATCCCGGTCTTGGCTGAAATAAAGACGCAGTCCGCAGGATATCCCAGATGTGATGTGATATTCTCGCTCTTGTTCATGACGATGATGTACGGCGCATCGAAATGCATTTCGCGCAGCGTATCCAAAGTCGTCCGTAGTTGCATCTCATAGTCGCACGCCGCATCGCACACGACGAGCGCGAGGTCACAATCGAGCGCGCTTTCGAGCGTTGAACGGAATGCAGAGATCAGATTATGCGGCAGTTCGCGTAAAAAGCCGACGGTATCTGTCAGGATAAAATCTGTCCCGTCGATAGAAAATTTACGAGAGGTCGGGTCGAGCGTAGCAAAAAGTTTGTCCTCGGCGTAGACATCGGCGTCTGTCAGAAGGTTCAGCAGCGTAGATTTCCCGGTATTCGTATATCCCACGAGAGATATGGTAAAGACGGCACTCTTTTTTCTGCGAGTACGGAGAAGGTTCCTTCTGTTTTCGAGCGAACGAAGCTTTTCTTCCAGGTAGGAGATCCGCATGCGGATGCGACGCCTGTCCGTTTCCAGTTTCGTTTCCCCCGGGCCACGCGTTCCGATACCGCCGCCAAGCCTCGAGAGGGCTTCTCCCTTGCCCTTCAAGCGGGGGTACATATACTTTAACTGGGCAAGTTCGACCTGCAGTTTCCCCTCACTCGTCTTGGCGTTTTTTGCAAAGATGGCGAGGATAAGGGTCGTTCTGTCGATGACCTTCTTCCCGTCCAGGGCAGAGGAGATGTTGAGCGTCTGTGAAGGGGTGAGCTCGCCGTTGAAAAGGATGGTCACATCCAGCCCGTCAAGCCGTTCTTTCAATTCTGCGAGCTTGCCGGCGCCGATGTATGTCGCGGGATTGACCTCTCGGATCTGCGGGTAAATCGTGCCGGCATACGCTGCGCCGGCGCTTTCAATGAGAGACACGGCCTCTGTCTGCAGATCTTTATAGGAGGCGTCGAGTACTGGTTGGATGATATAGATCTTTTCAAGAGTTTCAATATTTTCTATATTTTCCATAAAAAACAAATTTACGATGTACTATGTCTGACATTATTGATCTTTTTTATCTTCTTCGCGCAGGCGAACCTTGCCTGCAACGGATCTGCGGATATCTTCGCTGATCGCCGCATAGTGCTTTTTGGTCGTGTTAACATCCTTGTGCCCGAGTACGTCTGCCACGACATAGATATCCTGTGTTTCCCGATACAGTTGTGTTCCGTATGTACTGCGAAGCTTGTGGGGAGAAATCTTTTTCAGGGGAGTGACGATCTTGCTGTACTTTTTTACAAGGTTTTCAACGGCACGTATGCTGATGCGTTTTTGTTTTAAAGAAAGGAACAGGGCATTTTCCTTATCCGGAATTGTCTCATCTTCTTCTTTCTCGGCTATATATCGCGCCAAAGCATCTGCGACTTCATCGGAGAAATAGAGGATGGCCTGATTTCCGCCTTTCCTCGTCACGCGAAAACTGTTTGAGCGAAAATCAATGTCGTCATTGTTCAGACCGACGAGTTCGCTGATTCGGATGCCGGTGCCGAGGAATAATGTGAGAATAGCGACGTCGCGCAGCTTTGTCTTTTCATGGTAAGCCCGCTGATGGCCAGACATGCCTTGCCCCGAATCGGCGCAGTTGAGGAGCTCTGCGACCTCGTCCGTCTCAAGGCGGATGATCTCTTTCTCGTGCAGCTTCGGCATGGAGACCTTCGCTGCATTGTCGACTTTTATCTTTTCCCTTCGGAAGAAGAATTTGAACATCGCCCGAACGGAAGACAGTTTGCGGGCTTTTGCACGTTCGCTGCAGCTTTCCTGTACGCCGTGGATCTCATAGTGGCTCAGATAGCTAAGGAATTTTTCGATATCTGTGGCAGAAACGCTCTCAAGATCCGATAGGGTAATATCCTGCACAGATCTTCCTCTAAAACGCTTTTTGACCAAGAAATCAAAAAAGATGCGCAGATCGTACGCATAGTTTAAACGTGTGAGCGTGCTCGTCCTGTTTTCGATACCGAGAAAATATTCGTCGATGAAGGGGGGGAGCTCATCTTTGATGTATTCGATCTTTTCAAGGTTTTTTAAATTTCTTGCATTGTAAAAATCTTTTCCGTCCATAGAAACATTATAGCGCAAACCATCCCAAAAAGCAACCGGAATAAGAATTCGTCGCAAAATAAATATTTATGGATAGCTTTATAAAAGAGCATTCGTAATAGAAAGGATATGGATTTTTAAAGTAAAAGAGGAGATCACAGGCAAAGAAGTCTTTTTTAGTACCGGAGAAAACACGCCGAAAGGGCATCCTTGATGGGGCATGAAGAGATCTAAAACACTGCGCAAAACCCTTCTTTTGCGCAGTGTTGTGTATAAAAAGGAAAAAGGGCAGTCCCCGGGCGTTTTAATTTAAAAAATGACAGACCTAAAAAGAATTTGAGCTCTCTTCTGCCTAAATTTCTTTATACTTATATAGAAAGCGCCCTCGTTTTAAGCGAGGACGCTGCGTTTGCGATTTCAGTTATGTCAGATATAACCGTACTTAATTTACGTATTTGTTGGAGAGAATGGCGTAGCTTCTCCGTTTGAGCGAGAAAGAATTTTTATGTTTTTCTCCCGTAAGCAGATCATACAGCACGCCTTTGAATTTCAGATCGAATTTGTTGTCGCCTCTGTTCATGCAGACAACGACGACCTCGCTCTTGTTACGGCGTTCGTAGACGATACAGTTTTTGTCTGCAAACAGTTCTCGGTAGTCGCCCTCTTTAAAAACGGTGTGAGAGCTTCTAATCTTTGCCAGGCGCCTGTAATGAAACAAGATCTCCTCATCCATTTTGTCCCAGGCAAAAGGCATGCGGCAGAACGGGTCTGCATATCCCTCCATCCCGATCTCATCTCCGTAATAGATACACGGGACGCCAAAAACAGTAAACAGCAACACGGTTGCGGCTTTGAGACGTTCTGTGGCGAGGCGGCGCGTATCTTCATCCAGCACAGTGACGCTCATCGCATCCTTTCCGGCCACGTGAACGCCTCCGAGCGCCGTCAAAATACGCACTGTATCATGTGTGCCGAGGATATTCATCAATGAGTCGAGGACGCATTTCGGATAATTGTCACGCAGCGCTGCAACTGTCTCGCGGAAATTTGTCGTGTCGTCCGTACTGACAAAATGGATGATCGCATCCTTCAGCGGATAATTCATCACGCTGTCCAACTCGCCGCCCTGAAAGTATCTCCGTCTCTTTCCGTATGCAATTTTATTGGAAGCATCTTCCCATACTTCCCCGAGCACGAGCGCGTCTTCATTGTATCCCTTTACGGACGACCTGATCTTCTCCACGAACTCATCGGGAAGCTCGTCCGCAACGTCCAGGCGGTATCCTGAGATGCCGTACCGAAGCCAGTGACGCAATACGCCCCGTTCTCCTGTGATGAATTCGATATAATCCTCACAAGATTCGTTTACTGCGGGAAGACAGTCAATTCCCCACCAGGAATCGTATTTGTCCGGGAAATGGGTGAAATTATACCACGCATAGTACTTCGAATCCTTCGATTGAAAGGCTCCTACGCTGTCATATCTGCCATATTTGTTGAAATATCTGCTGTCATCACCGGTATGATTAAAGACTCCGTCAAGGATGACGCGGATGCCGCGGGCGCTGCACTCTTTAATAAAATCGGAGAAGTCTCTATCCGATCCCAAGGCCGGGTCAATCTCCATATAATCGCCCGTATCATAGCGGTGGTTTGAATATGCGCGGAAGATGGGGTTCAGATAGATGACCGTGACACGCAGGCTCTTGAGGTGATCAAGCTTTTTGATGATGCCTTTTAAATTCCCGCCGAAAAAGTCGTTGTTGAGAACTTTTCCGTCCGCATTCATGCGATATTCCGGCTGCTCGTCCCAACTTTTATGCAGCCATTTGCCTTCCCCTATCGTTACGTCACCGCTTTTATAAAAGCGGTCGGGAAAGATCTGATACATGATGCCGCCCTTAAACCAGTCCGGCGTCTTAAAGGCGGGGTCGCTTACAAGGATCTGATACGGCTGCGCGGGCTTCATAAGTTCCAATCTGCGGAATTTTCCACAGCCCGCACTTTGGCCGCCGATCAAAAACGTATAAAAAAACAGCCCTTTTTCCGCAAAGCATAACTCGATTCGATATCCTTCGGGCGTCTTCTCCATCTGCAAATACTGAGCCTCGCCTTCGTCCTTTTTGAGGACGAAGAGGCAAGGCTCAGCCGTTTTGCCAAAAATGTTGATGATCAGTTTTTCATTTTGCCGGATCCCGCCGAGAATGCTTTTACACTTCGGGTCCAGGGGATCATAGTAAATTTTCATAACTTCATACTTTCAGCGATTTGAGGTTCCAAATGTTGTCGGCATATTCCTTGATGCTCCTGTCCGCAGAGAAAATGCCCGCCTGCGCAATATTGTTGAGAGAAATCTTTGCCCACTGCTTCTTGTCCTGCGCATAGACGGCCTTCATCTTCCTCTGTGCCGTATGGTAAGACTCGAAATCTGCCATGCACATATACGGATCGGCAACCGGAGAACCTGTGAGCAGGTAGTTTGCCATATCCGAGAACGATTCGCCGTTAAAGCCTTTGATGAGCATCTCGATGATTTTGCGAAGGCGCGTGTTCTGGTTATAATATTGGCTGGCGTTGTAGCCCTTGTTCCAGATGTCCTCCACTTCATCCGCACGCAGGCCGAAAATGAAGATGTTTTCATCTCCGACGGCCTCGCTCATCTCCACGTTTGCGCCATCCATCGTGCCGATGGTGACCGCGCCGTTGATCATGAACTTCATATTGCCCGTACCGCTCGCCTCTTTTCCTGCGAGAGAAATCTGCTCACTGATATCGCTGGCAGGCATGAGTTTTTCTGCCATGGTGACATTATAGTCTTCCATGTAGACGACATTCAGCTTTTCATGGATCTTCGGATGTTTTTTGATATCTTCGGCGAGGTAGCAGATCAGCTTGATGATCTGCTTTGCGCGCAGATATCCCTGTGCCGCCTTGGCGCCGAAAATATACGTCTGCGGCAGAATATTGAGGTCGGGGTTTTCTTTGAGTTCGGCATACAGCGCGATGATGTTCATGACGTTGAGAAATTGGCGCTTATACTCATGCATGCGCTTGGCCTGAACATCGAAGACGCTTTCGGGATCGATGATGACGCCCTCTTTTTTCCGGGCATATTCCGCAAACTGCCTCTTTTTGATCTGTTTGATCTCCATGAGGCGCTTGAGGACGCTCGCATCCTTTTCGAACTTTCTGAATTTCGAGAGCTCTGCCGCATTCTTGACATAGCCTTCCCCGATGCAATCGTTCAGAAGAGAACAGAGCTCCGGGTTCGACTGGCAAAGCCAGCGGCGATGTGCGATCCCGTTGGTGACATTCGTAAACTTATCCGGCCACAGCTGATAAAAACCGTTGAAGATATCCTGTTTGATGATCTCGCTGTGCAGCGCAGATACACCGTTCACCTTATGCGAGCCGATGACGGACAGATTTGCCATGCGCACCTGTCCGCCCGAAATGACGGACATCTTTTCGATCAGCTGATGCTGGCCGGGGTAACGCGCCCACAGCTCGTCGCAGAAGCGGCGGTTAATCTCGCGGATGATCATGTGGATGCGCGGGAGACGGCGCGCAAGGAGGTCTTCCTGCCAGGTCTCGAGCGCTTCGGGCATGACCGTATGGTTCGTATATGCGAAGACGGACGTCGTGATCTTCCACGCGTCGTCCCACGTAAATCCGTTTTCATCCATCAGGAGCCGCATGAGTTCGGGGATCGCGAGCGCGGGGTGCGTATCGTTGATATGGATCGCAGCATACTGCGGAAGCAGGCTGAGCGGCCCATAACGATGCTTGTGATCGTTGATGATGTTCTGGAGAGAGGCGGAAACGAGGAAGTACTGCTGTTTCAAACGCAGAGACTTTCCTTCGTAATGGTCGTCTGCCGGATAAAGGACTTTTGAGATGACCTCCGCTTCGTTTTCTTCCTGCATACTGCGCAGATAATCGCCCTGCGAAAAGAGCTTCATATCAAAGCGCGAGATGTTGCGCGCGCGCCACAGGCGGAGAACCGAAACCGCGTCGCAGTCTTTGCCCGAGATCATCATATCGTAGGCGACGGCCTCCACTTCTTTATAACCGCCGTACGTGATCCGAAGGCCGCTGTCCGTCCATTCTTCCTTTACCCAACCGTCAAATTTGACGGTGCAGGATTTATCGCTGCGCTGCGTCAGCCAGACCTCCCCTCCCGGAAGCCAGATGTCGGGGAGTTCTGTCTGCCAGCCGTCCACAATCTTCTGTTTGAACAGGCCGTAATCATAGCGGATGGAATACCCCATCGCGGGATAGTTCCCGCTCGCGAGCGCATCCATGAAGCAGGCAGCAAGCCTTCCGAGGCCACCGTTCCCGAGCCCCGCATCCGGCTCCTGCTCATAAAGGTCGTCTAAAGTTAAGTTGAAGGATTTGAGTGCCTTTTCGTATTCATCCTGCAGACCGAGGTTGTATATATTGTTTTTCAACGATCTGCCGAGCAAAAATTCCATGCACAAGTAGTAGACGCGCTTGCCCTTTTTGCTCTTCATTACCTTATGGAACTGCTGCCTTTTCTCGAGGAGGATGTCGCGGACGCTCATCACGACCGCTTTATAGATCTGCTCTTTTGTGGCCTCCTTCGGCGAAACGCCGAAGTAACGGGACAATTTTCCCTCGACCAAAAGCTGCACTTCCTTGTCGGTAATGCTTTTTGTACTGCTCATGTCCTACTCCTAAAGTGTTTTATTTCAACATTTCCCCGTAAATCGCTTCGTATTCCTTGGCGGAACGCTGCCAGCTGAAGTCCGAAGACATCGCTCTTCTGACAAGCTCCGGCCAGAAATCTTTATTGTAATAGCAATTGATCGCCTCGCGAATTACGTACAACATATCATATGCGTTGTAATTGGCAAAGGTAAAGCCGTTTCCGCCTGCCCCTACAGGCTTGATGCTGTCATACAGCCCGCCCGTCTCGCGAACGATCGGCACGGTGCCGTAGCGGCAGGCGATCATCTGCGACAGGCCGCAGGGTTCAGACTTGGAAGGCATCAGGAACAGATCGGCGCCCGAATATATCTTTCTCGACAGGTCGGGATTAAAGGCGATGATCGTGACGAGCTTGCCGACATAGCGCCGCGCAAGGTCGGAAAAATAATTTTCGTAAGCGGAATCCCCTTTCCCCAGGATGATGACCTGAACGTCCTGCCGGAGCACCTCTTCGATGACCGTGCGCACGAGGTCGAGCCCCTTGTGCGCGACGAGGCGGGAGATGACTGCAATGACGGGCGTATCCGGTTTGACGGGAAGGTTGAACATCTTTTGCAGCTCTTCTTTGCACTTCTTTTTCGGCGAGAGATCGTCGATGTTGTAGTGTGCAAAAATAGACTTATCCGTCTGCGGGTCATAGGAAACCGTATCGATACCGTTCAGCACCCCGAAGAGCTTGAACTCGTTCCTGCGGACGATGGGATCGAGGCCGTGCGAATAGTACGGGTCCTTGATCTCCTGCGCATAGCGGGGGCTGACCGTAGAGAATTTTTCACTGCATTCGATGGCCGCCTTCATCAGGTTGATGCATTTATTGTACTCAAGCAAGTATTTCCACGTATTGGAGATGCCGAAGAGGTCCTCCAGGATGTCAAGGGAATACTTTCCCTGATACTCGATGTTGTGGATGGTGAACAGGGAACGGATGTACTGGTACTCGGGGCGGAAACAATAGATCGTTTTCAGATAGATCGCCGCGAGCGCCGCCTGCCAGTCGTGGCAGTGCATGACTTCGGGATAGAAGTTCAGAAACGGCATGATCTCCATGACGCTGCGGCAGAAGAAAGCAAAGCGTTCGCCGTCATCGTAGTACCCGTAGCACCCGGGGCGCTTGAAGTAGTATTCATTGTCGATGAAATAGAAGGTGACGTTGTTCTCTTCATAGCTGAAGATGCCGCAGTACTGGTTGCGCCAGGCGAGGGGCACGAAGATATTGCCTACATATTTGAACTTGCTGCGATAATCCCACGAAATATCGGAATACAGAGGGATGACGACGCGGACATCGAAATTGTCATTTGCGGCTATCGATTTGGAAAGCGAGCCGATGACTTCGGCCAGCCCGCCCGTTGCGATAAAGGGCGTCGCTTCCGATGCGACAAACAAGATCTTCTTTTTCGGCACGACGATGACCTCCGGTGCTGTTTCTTCTTCCTTCAAAGCTTCGGGGGCTTGCTGTTCGGCCTCTTTCGCCTTCACTTTGAGCTCTTCCACAGATGCAGGTTCGGGCGTAGGCGCGGCCTTTTTGCGCGTGCGCGCTGCGGGCTTCTTCACCTCTTCCTCCCCTTCCTTTTTTACGGCTTTTTTCTTCGCCGGCATATCATTTTACCTCCTCATCGATATTTTCGAATATTTGGATCATAGTTTCAGATCATTGTACCCTTCGCCAGGAAATACGGCTGCACTTCACAGCCGGACAGAATCCTGTGGTCGCGGATGACGACGTTTTTGTCGGTTATGACGCAGTTGAGCTGCACGTTGTCGCCGATGACCGTATCCTGCATGACGATGGAATTGCGTACCACGGAATTTTTGCCGACTTTCACCCCGCGGAACAGGATGCTGTTTTCCACCTTCCCCTCGACGACACAGCCGTCGGACACGAGAGAGTTGGAAACGACGGATTCGTTGCCGTACTTGGAGGGCGCCGAGTCGCGAACTTTCGTGTAGATATCTCTGGCACTGAAGAGCTCGTCGCGGACGGATTTGTCGAGCAGTTCCATGTTGTGCTTGAAATAGGACGCGAGCGAATCGATGGTTGCATGATACCCCTCGAAGTCATACGCGTAGATCTTCATGCCCTTGATATTGCGCCTGAGCACATCCTCGCGGAAATCGCTGTAACCGTTGGAGACGGCGTCGGAAATGATTGTCTGCAGCAGGCTGCGGCGCAGCACCATGATATTGATATAGAATTTGCTCTTCTTTTTCCCGCGCTCGTTGATATCGATCCCGACGACACGGCCGGTCTCATCGACCTTGACGACCGTATATTCGGCCTTGCCGGAGAGCTCTTCGGAATGGGTCACGAGGGTGATATCCGCCTGTTTATCTTCATGATAATCGATTATTTCCGAAAAGTCGATGCGGTAAACGCCGTCACAGTCGCAGAGAACGACATATTCTTCATTGCGGCGGTTGATGAATTCGGAAATGCTCTTGAGCGCTTCGAGGCGGTTTTTGTACAGGCCGGCGTTATCGAAATCACCGAAGGGCGGAAGAAGGATCATGCCGCCTGTCTTGCGGGCGAGGTCCCAGTCCTTTCCGCTCCCGAGGTGGTCCATCAAAGACTGATAATTGTTTTTCGTGATAATGCCCACCGTCGTAATGCCGGAGTTGACCATATTGGAAAGGGTAAAATCGATCAGACGATATCTCCCTCCGTACGGGAGCGACCCCATCGTCCTGCGGCGGGAAAGCTCCGGGATGTTCTCATCATGGATATTGGAAAAAATAATACCGACAGCGGACATTTTATGCTTCCTCCCCTTCCTTGATATTCTTATCGATCATGGCGCCGGCCGCGATCTTTGCTTTGTCTCCGACGATCACGCCCCTGCCGATCACCGCGATGCCCTTTGCGGTCTCTTTGTCTTCGCCGACAGTTACGCCTTCTCCCAGGGTCACGCTCTCGTCGATGATGGAATAGGTGACCTTCGACCCTGCCTTGACAACCGTTCCGCTCATGATGACGGAATCTTTGACCACGGCGCCCTTTTCAATGATGACGTTGCTGGACAGCACGGAATTGATGACGGTGCCGTACACCTCGCACCCGAGGGCGACCATCGAATTTTTCACTTCCGAGCCTTCGCCGAAGTATTCGGGGGGAGCGAGGGGGTTGCGCGAGTGGATCTTCCAGGAATTGTCAGCTACGTCGAAATTGGGCGTGTCGCCGAGCAGATCCATATTCGCCTCCCACAGCGAAGAGATCGTGCCGACGTCTTTCCAGTACCCTTCAAAGCGATAGGCAAACATGCGCTCACCAGCCGCCAGCATCGCGGGAAGGACGTTTTTGCCGAAGTCCTTGGAAGAATTCGGATCGTCATCGTCCAGCTCGAGATATTTATACATCTTTTCGGCCGTAAAGATATAGACACCCATCGAAGCGAGGTTGCTCTTCGGCTGTTTGGGCTTTTCCTCAAACTCATAGACGGATCCGTCCTCGTTCGTGTTGAGGATGCCGAAGCGGGAGGCCTCTTTCAGCGGGACTTCTATCGCGGCGATGGTGCAGTCCGCATTATTGTCGATGTGTGCGCGCAGCATCTTACTGTAATCCATCTTATAGATATGATCACCCGAAAGAATGAGCACGTACTCCGGATTGTACATCTTAATAAAATTAAGATTTTGATAGATCGCGTTCGCCGTTCCTTCGTACCACGCAGACTTCGCCTTCTTCTGATACGGCGACAAGACGTGTACTCCCCCAAAGTTGCGGTCGAGATCCCAAGGCTGTCCGTTTCCGATATACTCGTTGAGCACGAGCGGCTGATACTGCGTGAGCACGCCGACCGTGTCGATCCCCGAATTGATACAGTTGGACAGCGGGAAATCGATGATCCGATACTTTGCGCCGAACGGAACTGCCGGTTTTGCGATATTATTGGTCAGCGCGTAGAGCCTGCTCCCCTGCCCGCCGGCCAGCAACATTGCAACGCATTCCTTCTTTCTTTGCATATGCATAACCCCCAAACAAAAATATTTATATAAACAATACTTTCCTCTATCCCCGTTTATGACGCGAATCAGAGGATTTTTTGCAGATATACACAGGTAAACTTAGGAAGCTCGATCTTGATGGAATATTCCTTTCCGTGGCTCGGCTTGCGCTCCGTATTGAAGATGCGTTTACGGAGTTCATCGTTTCCGCCGAACTTCGGGTGGTCCGTATTGAATACGACTTTATATTTCCCTTTCGGTACGCCGAGCCTGTAATTTTCCGTCTTTGCGCCGGAAAAGTTGATGACGACGAGGTAAGAATTTCCCTCCTTGTCGCGGCGCATATACGCGAGCACGTTTCTGTCGGCGTCGTTGGGAGCGATCCATTCAAACCCGTCCCACGAATCTTCGATCTCGTGCATGGCGGGCGTATCCCGATAGAACGCATTGAGCGCCGCATTCATGTCGGACAATTTTTTGTGGAGAGGATACTCTTTCAGGAAAAATTCGAGACCCTCTTTATAATTCCACTCCTTGAACTGTCCGAACTCACAGCCCATAAAGAGCAGTTTTTTGCCGGGGTGCGACATCATGTATCCCATAAAGGCGCGTACATTCGCAAACTTGTCTTCATAATTCCCGGGCATTTTGTCGATCAGGGAATGCTTGCCGTATACGACTTCGTCGTGCGAAATGGGCAGAACATAGTTTTCCGTAAAGGCATACATCATCGAGAAGGTAAGTTTATTGTGGTTGCCCTTCCGGAAATACGGGTCTGTCTGCATGTAGTCGAGCACGTCGTTCATCCAGCCCATGTTCCATTTGAAGTTGAACCCGAGCCCGCCGATATCCACGGGCTTGGTGACCAACGGCCATGCGGTAGACTCCTCCGCGATCATCAAAGCGTCGGGATATTGGGAAAAGACCGTC
Organism: uncultured Bacillota bacterium; assembly: GCA_949297575.1. Lineage (GTDB taxonomy): Bacteria > Bacillota > Clostridia > Christensenellales > Borkfalkiaceae > Borkfalkia. The sequence continues at coordinate 21,236 of CASFTB010000002.1, forward strand.
GAATTGAGCCTGCGCAGAAATTCGATCGCCTCGAGGTTTTTGTTCTCCCCGTATTTATTGGGGAGCCACTCGCCGGGCCGCTTGTCGTAGTCGAGGTACAGCATGGAGGCGACGGCATCCACGCGAAGGCCGTCGATATGGAATTTATCGAAGAAAAAAACGGCGTTCGAAATGAGGAAAGAGAGGATCTCGTTCCTGCCGTAATCAAAGCGGCGCGTTCCCCAGCTCTTGTGCTCCTGCCTGTCCCACGCGGGGCTCTCGTACAGGGGCTCACCGTCAAATTCATACAGGCCGTGCGCGTCCTTCGGGAAGTGCGCTGGTACCCAATCCATGATCACGCCGATGCCGTTTTTGTGGCACTCGTCGATCAGGCGCATGAAGTCGTGCGGCGTGCCGAGGCGGGAAGTGATCGCGTAATACCCCGTCACCTGGTAACCCCAGGATCCGTCATACGGATATTCGCTGAGGGGCATAAACTCGATATGCGTATACCCCATCTCCTTGACATAAGGGATGAGTTCGTCGATCAGTTTGTTGAAGTCGAAGAAATTGCCGTCCCCGTATTGCCTCCAGGAAAGCGCATTCATCTCATAGATATTCATCGGAGAGGAATACGGGTTCCTTTCCCTGCGCTTTTTGAGATACTCTTTGTCGGACCAGCGGAAGCCGTCCATGTTATAGGTCTTGGACGCCGTCTTCGAGGGCGTTTCCGCATGGAAAGCATACGGATCCGCTTTATAGAGGAAGCGCCCGTCGTGCGTGCGGATACAGTATTTATATACGGAAAATTCCTTTATCCCCTCGATAAAGACGGACCAGGTCTCGCCGTCGAGCAGACGCTCCATCTTGTTCGCATCGGGATCCCACTCATTGAAATCCCCGACGACGGATACTTCCGCCGCGTGCGGCGCCCATACCCTGAAGCGGTATCCTTTGCGCCCATCGTCCTTTTCCGGGTGCGCCCCGAAAAAATCATACGCTTTGAAATTTTCCCCGTGATGGAAGACATATAAAGGGAAATCGACAACTGACTGCATCATTTATCCTCCGCAATTCGGATCCATCCCGAATCCTATATTATTATACAATAAAAATAAACGCTTTTCAACAGTTATACGAAAAAAGTCAGAATTTTTTGCATATTAATTACAATATCTGCTTCGTTTTTGCGAAGAAAAGCTAAATATTGCACAAAATGCACCTAAACCGTCACAAATTGCAAGAGCGCGCGCCCGGCGGATCAATCTTCCCGTATTGTTTTCCCGTATGCGAACAATCCCCTCTTATCTCTCCCGAGAGGAAGAGGGTTCTCCTGCTCGACATCCTGCTCCCACAGCAACAGCGCCATGGAATAGACGAGCGCGGGGAAAACGTGGAAGATATGATTGTCGAGCAGTGAGGTGCCGCTGATCATGAGAAAGATCGCAAAGTACAGCATCCTTTCCGCCGTGGGGCTGCGGAGCAGAAGGTTCAGGATCTGTGCAAAATGCAGCATGTATGCAAGCATGCCGGCCAGGCCGCAGCAGGCGAGCGTCTGCACGAGCAGGTTGTGGTACATATCCGGGAAGACCCAGTTTTCTATATTGATGTCCACATAAAACGGTTCGAAAAAACCTACGCCGAAGACGGGCTCTTTCAGGAAATTGAGAACGCCGTTCCACCAAATCTCGAAGCGCTGCGAATCCCCGAAGCCACGCTCAAAAATGACGGCAAAGATCTCGACGATCTTGTCGCGCAGCGCAAGGCAAAACAGGATGCCGCAACAGACGGCGGCTATATTGAAAATACGGTAAAAAGTGCGGCGGGGGCTCTTTACCACCGATAGGACGACCATCCCCGCGACGAGCATCGCTCCCCCGACAAGCAGCGAGCTGCGGCTCAACGTAAAAGCGACCGCCCCCATCTGCACGAAGGCGAGCAGATAGAAAATCCATCCGTGGCGCAGCTTATACGCAAGATACAGCCAGGCAGGCATAAACATGGCAAGCATGCCGCCCACATTGTTGCTCATCCCCCACCCAGCGATCATGAGGTCCTTATTGATGGAGCCGTCCTCCGTAAAGATGCTTATCGTCCCCTGCGGCGTACCGGTATGCCCGAAAAGGAGCAGTTTGGCGACCTGCAGCAGGATGACGGCGGAAGCGAGCGCGAGGATATACGCGAAGTAGATCCCCGCGTCCTCTCTTTTTCTCCTGTAAGTCCCGTAAAAGAAAAAATAGACGGCGATGTAGGAGAGCGCGATGAGCGCGCCGAAGAAAAAGTCTTTAAGGATATAGCCGGAATAAAAGATCCCGTTCAGGGTAAAGGCGAGCGCGAGGGCAAGGAGCCCGCTCTTCAACCTCGTCGGAGCGGAAATAAAATTTCTGTTTCTGCGGTGAACTACAAGGCGGAAGATCATCGCCGCCACTGCGATCGCCCCGAGCACGATGATGCCGCCGAGCACGCGCGGGTCGTTCAGAAAGGTCGCGTTGTACGGCGGCTGCGGCGTATGCTTCCAGCTCGTCGAATATACGATGAGCGCGATGGGGGCAAGCAGCGCCTTCGTATCTTCCGCAAACAGACAAACAAAAAGAATGACGGCAACCGTCACCGCATAGACGAGGAACTCGAGCCCGCACAGAGAACTTATAAAGCAGAGCGAGGCATAAGCGGCGGGATAGTACCAGCCGTCAAAAAAACCGAGCACCGCGCGCATCCAGGGAAGATGCGCGGCTTCCTGCAATTTTAAACGTACAGCCGTCATAAACAGCCCTCCATCCTGCCTCTATATATTTTACCATCGTTCTCTCTTTTTTGCAAGCTTGCGGCACGCAAAAAAAGAATATTTTAAATCACCTTCGACTATTTCACCTCGAACAATGCAAAGCGCAAATACCGCCGAGAAGCAGCAAAAAGCCCTGAAAGGCGGTTTGCCTTTCAGGGCTTGCCGTGGACAGCATTTTTATCCACGAAACATGGTGTGAAGAATGGGACTTGAACCCACACGGATTTCTCCATACGCCCCTCAAACGTACGCGTCTGCCAATTCCGCCATCCTCACAAGCGAAAACTATTTTACAATATTCCGAGAAAAAAGTCAAGCCATCAATACAGGATTTTATAACAATTCCGAAAAAAATTTATTCTGTCCACGTAGCGTGCGGTCTCGGCATACGGTATGCCCTTCAGATGCGCTCCGTCATCGCTGTACGCGCCGTCTCGAAGCCAGGAGCGGACGGTGCCTTCTCCCGCATTATATGCCGCCAGCGCCTCTCTCTCCCCCTCAAATCTCGTCAGAAGATAGCGCAGATACCACGCCCCCGCGCGAATATTCTCTGCCGGGATAAGCAGGTCGCAGGAAAACCCCGCCTGCCGTTCTATAAAGCGCGCCGTCGACGGCATGAGCTGCATCAGGCCGACCGCCCCGGCAGAACTGACGGCATCGGGGCGAAAATTGCTTTCTGCTCGCATGACGGCAAAGAGGAGCTCTTCCTCTATCCCGTACGCGGACGATGCGTCCGTCACCTCTTCTCTGTATTTTTGCGGAAAATAGAAGAGATACGCCGCGAGCGCCGAAAACAGAAAGAGGGCGGCAAAGAACAGCACACATGCGCTAATCGCTATACTTTTGTACGAGCGCCGCAACGGCATCGGTCACCTGCCTGTTCAACGAAGAAAGATCTCCGTCGTTATATATTACAGTATGCCCGGATGGCAGGTTTTTTTCATAGTCGAACTGATTTTTCATGCGCGCCATCGCCTCCTCGGCGCTGCAGCCGTCGCGCGCGACAGTCGCGGCAATGCGGCTTTCCTCTCTGCGCAGGATGACGATGACCTCATCGAAATATTTTTCGTACCCGCCCTCAAACAGGAGAGGGATCTCGGCAAACAGAAAACGGCCTCCGGCTCTGCGCATCAGTTCAAACAGGCGGTGCATGATCGCAGGGTGCATGATCGCATTAAGATCGGCGAGAGCTTCGGCATCCGAAAAGACGATCTGTGCCAGCTTTTTTCTGTCACGTTTTCCGCCGGAAAAGCACTCCGGAAAGCGTGCAAGCATAGCCGGCAGGACCTCCGCATATCTGTCGGCAGTTTCCGTCCGCCTGCGTGACGCTCCGCCCGTTGCCAACAAAAAGTCCATGTATCTGTAAAGGCTGCGGGAGATGCGGTCGGCCGAAAAAACCGGATATCCCATGTCCGCGATCGCGGCGAGAGCAGAAGATTTACCGCTGCCGATCCCTCCCGTCACGGCGATCAGAACTTTACTTTGCTTCATACCAGTTTTTCCCGAAATGTACTTCCGCCGTGAGCGGAACGAGGAGCTGCACCGCGTGCTCCATCTCATATTTAAGGATCTCAGAGACCGCCTCCCTTTCGTCCTCAAACGCGTCGATGACGAGTTCGTCATGCACCTGCAAAATGAGTTCGGACCGGTACCCGCCTGCTTTCAGGCGTTTGGCAATGCGGACCATGGCGATCTTTATGATATCCGCGCTGCTGCCTTGCAGAGGCATATTCATGGCGGCGCGCTCGCCGAAAGAGCGGATGTTGTAGTTGGAAGATCGGATCTCGGGGATGACGCGCTTTCTGCCCAGCAACGTCGTCACATAGCCGTGTTCACGCGCAAAGGCGACATTCGAATCCATGTACTTTTTCACGTCGGAATACCGCTCAAAATATTTTGCGATGTACTCGCGTGCCTCTTTCGTAGCAATATTCAGGTTCGTCGCCAGCCCAAAATCGCTGATGCCGTAAATGATGCCGAAATTGACTGCCTTTGCCGCGCGGCGCTGCTGTGGCGTCACCTCGCCCTGCGGTATGCCGAACACCTGAGAAGCGGTGAGTGAATGGATATCCTGCCCCTCGTTGAAAGCCTCGATGAGCTCTTTGCAGCCGGAAAAATGCGCGAGCAGGCGCAGTTCGATCTGCGAATAATCTGCATCCAAAAGGACGCGATCCGTGCTTCGCGCGACGAAAAGTTTGCGCAGCTCTCTGCCGTCGTCATCCCGCACGGGGATGTTTTGCAGGTTCGGGTTGGTGCTTGAAAGCCTTCCCGTCGAGGTCAGTACCTGATTGAATGTCGTGTGCACGAGATCGGTCGCGGGGTCGATGAGCGGTTTGAAGCCGTCGATATAGGTGGAGAGCAGTTTCTGAAAATGTCGGCAGCGGAGCACGTCGCGGACGATCTTATGATCGGGCGCAAGTTTTTCCAGCACCTCCGCATTTGTGGAATACGCCCCTCTTTTCCCCTTTTTCGGCGCAGGCAGCCCGAGCTTCTCGAACAGAATCTTTCCCAGCTGCAACGGAGAACTCAGGTTAAATGCTTCCCCCGCCTGCCGGTAAATCTCGGCGGTGATCTCCTCTATCTCCGTTCTGTATCTCTTTTCAAAGAGAGCGGACATCGCGCGGTCCACTTTCACGCCGCTTTTCTCCATTTCATACAGCACATCGGCGAGAGGGAGTTCGACCTCCCTGTAAAGGGAGAGCAAACCCTCTTTTCGGATCTTCTCCAACAGCGCCCCGTACATTTCCAGCACGCCGACGGCGGGGGCGTCCGCAGACAGGCCGTATCCTTCCAACGCGGAATTCAAATCATCCTTGCCCGTATAGTCTGCAAGATATTTCAGCAAGGAGACGTCTTCCGCTGGGCAGCAAAGCGCAGCACCCATCGAATCCAATGCATGGCGAAGGTCCTTTTTCCCGTATACAATGACCGTGCAGTCCGTCCGCGCGAACAGCCTCTGCAAGATCCGCGCTGCCTCCGCCGCATTCACGCCCTCCAAAAGAAGCGTGTGAGAAACGGAAAGGACAAACTCTCTCCCACCCGCGGCGAAGTGGTATTCATCGCCCGTCCGCACGGCGGAAAAGACGGACGGAGCGCCGAATGCCTCAAAAAATTTTTCTTCGGCCGACACGATCACGCGCTCGGCGGCTGGTTTTTGTGCCGGCAGGGCGGACATCTTTTTCTCGGAAAAGATCGGCAGCTTGAGCAGAGAGGTAAATTCGAGGCGCAGGAACTGCGTGCGCACCTCCTCGGAAAAGGGCATTTCGATCTTTCCCGCATCGGCAGGAAGGTCGAGCGGCACCGCCCTGTCTATGGTCGCGAGCGTACGGGATAGATAGGCCGAATCTTTTCCGTTTTCAAGTTTTTTTCTGATCGACGGTTCCAATTCCCCGATGTGTTCATATATAGAGTCAAGAGCGCCGTATGCCGTCACGAGCCTGAATGCTGTCTTTTCCCCGATGCCGGGGACACCGGGAATATTGTCCGAACTGTCCCCCATCAGCGCCTTCATGTCGATGACGCGCGCCGGCTCATACCCTATTTCCGCGCAGAAATTGTCCTTGTTCAGTTTATACAGGTCGCTGACACCCGTCTTCGTGATATAGACGTCCGTGTGCTCGTCTACGAGCTGATAGGCATCCCTGTCCCCCGTGATGATCACGCTGTGCGCATTCTCAAACGCATGCGAGAGCGTGCCGATCAGGTCGTCCGCCTCATACCCTTCCTTCTCACACATCTCGATCTTCATGGATGCGAGCATAGATTTCAGCATGCCGACCTGCACGGCGAGGTCTTCGGGCATCGGCTTGCGCGTCGCCTTGTACCCGTCGTACATTTTATGCCGGAACGTCGGCGCTTTCAGGTCAAAGGCGACGATCAGCTTGTCCGGCGAAAGATCGGATATCAGTTTTAGAAGGAGTTTGACGAACCCGAACACGGCATTGGTCGGCGTACCGTCCCGCGTGGTCAGCATCTTGGTCGCATAAAAAGCGCGATTCAAAAGGCTGTTGCCGTCTATCAGCACGAGTTTATCCATATAAATTTCCTCCTTTTTACAGGGGGCCGTTCCCGGACCTGTTCGAAAAATGCGCTCGTGCACAAGAGCGCCGCAAAACTTGAAAGGCCCCGCAAGGCGGGGCCTCATTGAACAGCTTATCTGATGATGCGGAAACGCCCCAAAAGCGGAAGTTCCGTCTTCTCCCCTTTGACCACGCCGACGATCGCCCAAATACACGCGATGAGCATGAGCAGGCCGAACAGGCCGCACAAAATGCCGAGTATGGGGAACACAGCGCACAGGATCCCGAAGAGAACTTCTCCCGCAACGGTGGCGATCAGAATGACGCACGCCTGGTTTGCGTGGAATCGCGCAAAATCATCCACGGGGTACAGGATAAGAGGCAGAAAAAACAGGATCCCGAAAAGATAAGCGAGCGCACAAACCGCTTTCTTTGTTTGTTCGTCCCCGCTTTCCTTTCCGCTGTTTTGTCCTTCTTCGTCAGGAGAAGGTGCCTCCGCCTGCTTCTGCGCAGTGCAGTCTTCCTGGCGCCGGCTCTCCTCTTCCTTTTCTTCGATATCTTTGTTTTCTTCAGACACGGTCCAAGCCTCCGATCTTTGTTCTATCTTTCATTGTATTCCATAGGCAAAAAATTATTCGCCAGTTGTTTCCTCTTTTGGCTTCTCCTCCGCCTTCGCATAGGGCGGGTATAATGTTCTGCCCTTGGAACGGAGCACATAAGCGGCGACGATGACGGCCGCGCCGATCAGTATGAGCAGAATCGCCGTCGTCTGCGACGGAGAGAGAAAGGGAATGAAGGAGGCGCCCCGGTCGTCCGTGCGGAAAAATTCGACGACAAAACGCCAGATGCCGTATGCGATGAGGTAAACGGGGAATTCGAATCCCTTCCCCTTCCAATACATAAAAATTATGACGGCCGTCAGCGCAAAGAGGAAGAGTGCTTCAAACAGCTGGAGCGGGACGACGTTTGCCCAACCGTGCCCCCCGGTCGGCAGTTCGACCCACTGTCTTACGCCGTACCACGCGTCGGTGATGCCGCCATGGCAGCAGCCTGCCGTCAGGCACCCGATGCGCCCGAACCCGTGTGCGAGCGGGACGCATGCCGCCGCGATATTCGCGAGCGTGGGAAACCAGCGGTAGTGCTCGCCGCCCTTGCCGCAGAGGATTCGCCCGCCGATAAAATAGACGAGCAGCATGCAGAGGACGCCGCCGATGAACCCGCCGTAAAAAGTGGCGCCCGTATTTTTATCGATCATAAATTTTCCCGTCGCAATGGCGTTGTAAACCGCCTGAAAGAGGACCGCGACGAGGTAGCCGACGACGACGGAGGCGACGATGCCGATCAGGATCAGATTCTGCAATTTCGCCGGCATCTTTCGCTTATCGGCCATGATGCGGCAGAGCACGATGGCGCCGATGACGCCGAGCAGGATAAACACCTCGTACAGGGTGATCCCGGAGCCGTCCGCAAAGGTGATGATCTTGTTGGGATACATGTTTTCTCCTAATCCCCGATCAGGTCGAGGTATTCGTCATACGTTACATTCTTGTCGAAGGTCTTAGTGCCGTTGATCTCGACGATGCGGTTCGCGACTGTATTCATGAGCTCTTGGTCATGCGAAGTAAAGAGCATGCAGCCTTTAAAGTTGTTCATGCCGTTGTTGAGCGCCGTGATGGATTCGAGATCGAGGTGGTTCGTAGGCTCGTCGAAGATGAGGAAGTTGCTGCCTTCCAACATCATCTTCGCGAGCATGCAGCGCACCTTCTCTCCTCCCGACAAGACCTTCGCTTTTTTGAGGGCCTCTTCACCCGAAAAGAGCATCCTCCCCAGCCAGCCGCGCAGATATTCTTCGTAGTGATCGCTTGAAAATTGGCTGAGCCATTCGACGAGGGTAAGATCGCACCCCTCGAAATACTCGTTGTTGTTCTGCGGGAGTACGGAAAGCGTGATGGTCTTCCCCCACTTCACCGTCCCCGCATCCGGCTGCACTTTTCCGGTCAGCACGTCGAAGAGCATGGTGATGGTCGTGCTCTTATCCCCCACGAAACCAATCTTGTCGTTCTTTTGAACGATCAGGTCCAGATTTTCGAAATACCCCTTTTTCGTCAGCCCTTCGACCATGAGGATATCGTTGCCGATCTCCCTTTCAAATTTAAAGTCGATGAACGGATATTTGCGGAGGGAGGGCTTTATGTCGTTCAGCGTGAGTCTTTCGAGTTCTTTTTTACGGGAAGTCGCCTGGCGTGATTTGGAGGCATTCGCCGCGAAGCGGGCGATGAACTCCTGCAGCTCTTTGGCGCGCTGCTCCATCTTCTTGTTCTGGTCGCGCATCTGGCGGGCAATGAGCTGGCTGGTCTGATACCAGAAATCATAATTCCCGAGGAAGAGCTGTATCTTGCCGAAATCGACGTCGCAGATATACGTGCACACCTTGTTCAGGAAGTGCCTGTTGTGCGAAACGATGATGATCGTGTTCTCAAAATCCAACAGATAGTTTTCCAACCAGCGGACGGTCTTAATGTCAAGGTTATTTGTCGGCTCGTCGAGGAGCAGGATATCGGGATTGCCGAACAGGGCCTGGGCGAGCAGCACCTTGACCTTCATCTTCGCATCCAGTTCCCCCATCATCATCTGATGGTATTCGGAAGGGATGTCGAGCTCATTGAGGAGCGTTTCCGCCTCCGATTCCGCTTCCCAGCCGTTCAGTTCGGCAAACTCGCTCTCCAATTCGGACGCGCGGATGCCGTCCGCCTCGGAAAAATCCGCCTTTGCGTACAGCGCATCCTTCTCGTCCATGATGTCCACGAGGCGCTTGTGCCCGAGCATGACCGTCCGCACGACAGTCTGGTCGTCATAGGCGTTCTGGTTCTGCATGAGCACGGACATACGCTCATTTTTGTCCATCGAGACCTCGCCTTTATTCGGCTCGATCTCTCCAGAAAGCACCTTCAGAAAAGTGGATTTTCCCGCACCGTTCGCGCCGATGATCCCGTAGCAGTTCCCTTTCGTGAATTTGAGATTGACGTCCTCAAACAGCTTCTTGCTGCCATATTGAAGGCTGACGTTCGTTACCTGTAACATTTTTACCTCTTCGATCTCGTATTACACCAATTATAACACATTCGGCGGCAAAGCACAACAAAAAGAGCAGCCCCGAAAAAATTCGGAACTGCATTCCTCTCTTTTTCGCCCGGAGGAAACGGATGCGGCTGCGGGCGCCGCAGCACCCGCTCCCGCTCAGTATGTCACATCGATCCGCTGTTTACGACGGGCTGTGCGTCTTTGTTTCCGCACAGGACGACGAGGAGGTTTGAAACCATCGCTGCCTTTTTCTCTTCGTCCAGCTGAACGACGCCGTTCTCATTCAGTTTCTTGAGTGCCATTTCGACCATACTGACTGCACCGTCCACGATCTTTTGGCGCGCCGCGATGATCGCAGACGCCTGCTGCCTCTGCAGCATCGCCGCGGCGATCTCGGGGGCGTAGGCAAGGTGGGCGATGCGCGCCTCCGATATTTCTATCCCCGCGATCTCCACGCGGCCCTGGATCTCGCGGCGTAGGATCTCAGCTATTTCGACGGAAGATCCCCGCAGCGACTTTTCGTCGCCGTTTTCGGATACGTCGTACGGGTACTGCCGCGCGACCTGGCGGATGGCGGCATCACATTGCGTCGATATGTACGACACATAATTGTCTACGTCAAAAACGGCGCGCGCGGTATCCACGACCTTCCAGATGACGACGACGCCGATCTCGATGGGGTTTCCCTCTTCATCGTTGACCTTCTGCTTTTCATTGTTGAGCGTCATCGCCTTTAAAGAGAGTTTCTTTCCCGTTCCGACGAAATTCCCCGACGCGGGGTTGAAAGCCGAACAGAAAGGATTCACCCAGAAAAACCCTTCCGTCTTGATCGAGCCGTGATATTTGCCGAAGAGCGTAAGCACGAGCGCCTCGTTCGGGTTCACGATCTTCAACCCGAGCAGCATAAACGAACCGACCACGATAAGAGCGACCCCCGCAGCCACGAGCAAGATGAGCAACGCGTCCGACCCCGTCTGTCCGCTTGCCGCGCACAGCGCGATGCCTGCCGCGAGAAGGAGCACGCACAACGCGAGCATACCCCAGCCGTGTTTGGGGCGAAGCACGATCTCCGCCGTCTGCTTTTTAGCCTCTTCCATTTCGGTATTCCTCCTTTTTTGCTGATTCAATGATAACAAAAAGAGAGGCTCTCGTCAAGTCATTTGCCGATGCCGATCCCCGTTTCTCCGTAAGAGAGCGCGGGTGCGTCGGAAAAGGCGAGCCCGTTCTTCAGCGCAAACTCTTTGAACCCCCTGTACAGGGCGGGATATCGGCTGTTGAACGCGGTATAATCTGCCAGCCCGCAATAGGCCGTCAGCTCCAAAGCGGGGTCGAATGCGGACAGCGACATGGACGGGAGCGAGAAAAAGTCGGTCAGCTCGCGCGTGCGGGAGTCAACGGTAAGGAAGAGTGCCCCGATCCCCTTCCAGAGCGCGATCACGTTTCCGTGAAATCTTCCGCCCATAGAAAAGCTGCATCCGTCCAGCGCCGAAAACCACTCGCGGATGCCGAGCGGCATTGCGGCCTCCCTGTACAGCCATCCCGCCACATAATTATAAAAGGCGGTATCCTGTGCATGCTCCGGCAAAAACTTTCGTGCCGTCTGCTCGATAAAGCGCATGCCGCGGTCTGCGCAGTAGCGCAGAAAATGTTTCTCCGGCGCGCTGAGGCGCCCGTAGAAAGTTCTGAAATTCGCGCACGCCTTCTTGCATCCGTCCGCGGCGCTAATTTTCAGCGCTGCGTTTTTCCAGCGGTACATCGAGGGGCAGCCGATGACCGCCGTATTCCGGATACCGTGGCGCTCCAGGATATCCGCGCTGTAATATCCGCGGACGCCAAGCAGCGCGCGCTCCTCCATCTTCTTCAGCAGACGAACGGTTTCGGGAGACAGTTTGAAGTGCGGGTCGAAATCGCCGCTCTGCAATCCGACGCTGACGGGAATAAACGGGATCGGGCAGGCATCCACCAACTTTTCCAAATGCGGGTAGCACGCGCCCTGCCTGATCCAGATGAGGTCGGTGACGATGACCCTCCCGCATCCGCCGATCGCTTCGGCGGAATACGGAACGATCTTCGGCGCGAACAGCCTCTCGATGGAATCCCAAAAGGCGAGATTTCCCGTATTTTCCCCCAGCAGCCTGCATTGCTCTGCGGCCGTCGCGTCCTGAGGCAGAATATTCCGAAGAAGCCCCGTCTGACCGCTCATTTCCTCCCTCCTTTTGCCGCTTTCTTTGCCGCGCGGCGCGCTTTCATTTTTTCGCGAAACTTCTCCCTGTCGAACGACCAATAGAAAAACGCCTTTGCAAACTTTGACCTGTCCTTTAAAAAATGGTATTCTGAGGGCTGCTGTACACCTTTTTCCGGCGCTGCCTCCGCCGGTGCCGGCAGCGTCCCGAGCTGCCAATCCCAGATCTCGCAAAAATTTTTTCTCGCATATCCGCCGTACACTTCGTCTTCGACATAGGAGGCGGAAAACATCCCGCGGTCGAACGGAGTCGCGTCGAGCAGAAAATTTTCAAACGGTAAAGAGACCTCCGTCGGCCTGCAATAAAAACCGCCGAGCCAATCACCCAGGTGCTCTTTTACATAGGCGCAATAATCGAGCGCCCCCCGCTGTAATTCGCGCACGGCATGCTCTTCCGCATACGATGGCACGTTTGCCGCAAGGCGCGGGCGCACTTCTCCGTCCAAGATCTCATAGCCTGCGCCCGATGCGGACGGATCGGAGATAAGAAATTCGCGGAGCACGCCGCTGACGGTCGGAGAAAAGTCATAAAAGCGATGCACTTTGAACCCCGCGTCCCTTGCGAGCCGCTCCGTCTCGTAGCCGTTTCCGTGGATATACAGGCAGTCGACGGGCTTTCCCGCCAATTCTCCGATAGCTTTTTGCAGCTTCCCGCTGTATCCGATATCGAAACAGGCGCATTTTCCGGAAAAATAGTGCGTAAAAGCGACGGACAGTTCGCGGAAGGCGCCGTCCGCTTTCCGCTCGTCATACGAGATCTCCTTCATGGCGTCCGCAAAGCGGAAAAAGTTTTCCTTCGAGCGAAGAGGCTTGTCCGTCTCTATCCCTCGGCGGCGGTACCGGGCGAGCCCTTCGAGCGTCAGTTCCCTGCATACGGGCGCAAAGAGCGCCAGTACGCCGTCGGGCGTCGCCTCCCGTACGTCGATAAACCGGAGGAGGCCGTACAAATCCCCCTTTACCGCATAGGGCAATAAAAGTTTCCTCCCCGCATAAAAATAATCGGACGCGATCTGGTCTCCGTAGAACAGGCGAAACGCGCGCATCGCGAGTTCGCCGTCCCTCGCAAGGAAGACGATGCGTTCATATCCTTCTCTCTTTGCCGTATCGTAGATCCATTTCGCGACGCCGAAAAGGTGCATCCCGAGCGCGGTATATCCCGCAAAATACGGGTCCGCATTATAGCGAGAGGCGCGATTGAAGGAATTGAACGGGTCGTCAAAGGCCCCGTTCGCGGCGCAGGCGAACAGGCACCTGAGGGGGATCTGGCCGATCATCCCGCGGCTGTCGAACAGGCGGTGACTGCCCGCATAGATACTTTTAAATGCATCCCCAGTGTAAATATTTGAAATGTTGTTCGTGTACGTCTCCGTCGCCTTAGGCAAAAAGAGAGCCCGCATCCCCTGTGCGCGTGCCGCAAGGATGTCCGCATTCCAGTTATCCCCGATGTGCAGGATGCGCCCGGGAGCTGTACCTTCCCGCGCAAGGACGGCGCCGAACAGCGTCCCTCCCTTCACCTTCCGCAACGATGAAGAGAGATACAGCGCGCCGTACTCCGCATACCCGCACTTTTTCAGGATTTTGCGGACGTGCTCTTCTTCCATGTACATGTCGGAAACGAGGATGACCTTCTTATTTTCCGCACGGGCGAGCTCATACAGCATCTTTCCGCAAGCGCGCGGGTAGCAGGATGAAAGTTCGATCTCTTCTTCCGCAGCCTGCAGGGCGGCTGTCTCCTCCTTCGTAAAACCAAACTCTTCCCGCATGAACGCATAGATCTCGGACAGCGTCACATCTTCGCCGCCGTGGGCAGACCTTTCCGCCGCGCGGCACTTTTCTTCCGCCCCGAGGCGCATCGCGCGGAACAGTTCCGGATCCTTTACGATACGCCGCGATCTGAGCCCGACGGCATAAAAAAGGTCGGTCGGCTCCCAGAACGGGCGGAGAATGAGCGTGTCGAAAATATCGAAGCTGACCGTCTCGACTGTTTCGGCGCGCAGCTTATAGCGCAGTTCTTCGAGTTTTTCGTCCCATTCCGTCTGCGCGCGATAAAAATAAAATTCATCCCGATCCGGCATGCCGAGCGCGCTCTGCGAAAATCCGTTCAGAAGAGCGGAGACTGCTTCCGCATCCTTCTCCATGCCGGCGGCGCGAAGATTTCCCGACCAGATCCTGAAATATTTTTGTCTGAACAGGAAAAAATCATCCTGCACGGTCTCCGCCATGCCCGCCTCTTTCAGATACGCTTCGGCGAACGCGAAGACGCGCACGATATCCCTGATGTTTTGACGGATGCGCTGCGGAGGAAGCGTAATACTGGTTGAAGCCTGCCCGTGTCGCAGGTAAAAGTAACAGTCATTGTCGCAGAAAGCCATTTTTTCGGCCATTGTATAGAGCACGCAGGAAAAGGCGATGTCTTCCCCCATCACGAGCGGCGGCTGCATCTTTTCGAGGGCGGGGAAAGCCCGCAAGAACAGTGATCGCCGATATACCTTGTTCCACACGGTATGCCACAAAAAGCATTCCCCGTGCTGGGCAAAAAAAGCGCGTTTCAGTTCCTCCCCCTCGAGCGACGGTCTGTTTCTGTTTAACGCGCGGAAATAGTTGTAATAGGTGCGCCGCCCGCTTTCGTCCACCATCACCGTATTGCCGACGACCATATCGGCTCGCTCGGCTTCCGCTTTTTCGATCAACGGACGGAACCAGTCGCACGAAACAAAATCGTCGCTGTCAACAAATGCCACATATTCTCCCCGCGCCGCACAGATCCCCGTGAGCCTCGCATGGAACAGCCCCTTGTTTTCCGCATGTTTCAGCAGACGGATCCGCCCGTCCTCGGAAGCGAGCCTTTCGACGATCGATCGACAGCCGTCCGGGCTGGCGTCGTCCACGCATAAGATCTCAATATTTTTATAGGACTGCGTGCGAACGCTCAGCAGGCATTTTTCCAAAAATTTTTCCGTATTGTAAATGGGTACGATGACGGACAGCAGCGGTCCTTCCATTGTCTTTCCCTCCTCTGTCGATACCGTTAGTATGCCACGTTCGGCAAAGGCAATGCAATAAAAGGACAATCCGTTCCGCTTTGCAGGCAGATACAGATGCGCCGATCGATTGACTTTGCCGCCTCTTTACGCTAAAATAATGGACAGAAAAGAGTTGTCCTCGCCCGAGCAGGACGAGGACAAAAGAAAAGCAGCCCGAAAAACGGACTGCTTTTGGCAGGGGAGACGCGATTCGAACACGCAACCTACGGTTTTGGAGACCGCTACTCTACCGTTGAGCCACTCCCCTAAGCACTCTGTAATTATATAATAAAAATAACTTTTAGTCAACGGTTTTTTGACCGTTATCGCAAAAAGGAGAAAAAAATGAAAAAGCAGTTCAAACTCGGCGTGATCGGCGGCGGCTTCATGGCGAGCGCTATCGTCAGGGGCGTCACCGGTTCCGGATTCGTAAAGGGCAAAAAGATCGTCGTCGCAGATCCGTCCGAAGCGGCGCGGAGCAAGATGGAAGAGCTCGGCGTCAACGTCTCTGCGAACAACAGGGAAGTTGCCGAAAACAGCGAATATCTTCTCTTTGCGGTGAAGCCGCAGAACTTCCCCGCCGTTGCGGAAGAGATCGGCGGCATCGGAACGGCGAAGGCGATCTCCATCATGGCGGGCGTAAAAAAGCAGAAGATCCGTGCCGCCCTTTCGGGCTGCGTGAAGGTCGCGCGCGCCATGCCAAACCTCCCCTGCTCCGTCGGCGCCGGGATGACCGCGGTCGATATTTCCGACTTTGAAGACGCGGAAGACTGCGCGTTCATCCACGGCATCTTCGACAGCCTCGGGAACGTGCTCATCTGCTCGGAAGACAAGCTGAACGCCGTCACGGGGATCAGCGGCAGCGGCCCCGCCTATGTCTATATGTTCATCGACGGGCTGATCCGGGCGGGCGTCGCGCAGGGTCTGACGGAAGACGAAGCGAAGACGCTCGCCGTAAATACCGTCGCAGGCGGCGCGGAGATGGTCGCCCGATCGGAAGATAAGACGCTCGGACAGCTGATCGATGCGGTTTGCAGCAAGGGCGGCACCACCATCCAGGCGGTGGACTCTTTCCGCGAGGACGACCTGTACGGCACCATCGGGCGCGCCGTCGCCGCATGCGTAAAGCGCGCACAGGAGCTCTCCGAGTAATTTATGAAGCGGATCGAACTTTACACAGACGGCGCCTGCTCCGGAAATCCCGGGGCGGGCGGATACGGCGCCATCCTCATCTATAACGGCATAGAAAAGGAGCTCAGCGGCGGCGAGCCCTCCACCACGAACAACCGCATGGAGATCTATGCGGTCATTGTCGGGCTGCGTGCACTGAAAGAGCCCTGCGAGGTCACCGTATACAGCGATTCCGCCTATACGGTAAACGCCTTTAACGCGGGCTGGATCGCCTCCTGGGAAAAGGGCGGCTGGAAAAAGGCGGACGGCAAGCCTGTCCTCAATGTAGATCTCTGGCAAGAGCTCCTCTCCCTTATCCGAAAGCACCGCGTCCGCTTCATAAAAGTGAAAGGGCACGCAGACAATGACTACAACAACCGCTGCGACGCGCTCGCCCGCGCAGCGATCAAAAAAATCACCCCCCCTCCCGCATGAATGAGCAGCCGATCGGATATACTATATCAGTATACCGTAAAGCGCACAGCGGAGGGATAGCCAATGCGGCCGTCAGCAAAACAAAAACTGCATACAGCGATATCTGCAGCCGTTGCGATCTTCAGCGCAGCGGCTACCGTTCTCTTTACCGTCCTGTGCATGTCCAATTTTAAGAGCGGCTTCCTGTACCGGCACGCCGTCGTCATCACTTCCGTCGCCGTCTTCGTCGAGATCGTGTGTATTGCGCTCGCAGCAGTCTTTTTTGTGGCCGGTAAAAAGACCGCCTATAAATGTATGCTGACGGTGCTCGTCCTCGCGGCGGTCGCTCTGTTCACCCTCTACATTTTTCAGGTGACGGGGCTGCTTGCGCGCATAGACTCCGTGGAATCCCTGCGGGACATCATAAAGGGTACGGGCATCTGGGGGCCGATCGTCTTTATCCTCCTGCAGGCTCTGCAAGTCTTTATTTTGCCTATCCCCGGCGTCCTTACCATCCTCGCCGGAGTGCTCGCGTTCGACAACATCTTTCTTACCTGTCTGTACAGCTATATCGGCATCCTGGCCGGCTCCTTCATCGCCTTTTTTATCGGAAGAGCTGTCGGTTACAGGGCCGCGGCGTGGCTGGTCGGCAAAGAGTCCCTCGACAAATGGCTCACCCGTTTAAAGGGCAGAGACAGGCTGATCCTGTCGGCAATGTTTATCCTGCCCCTCTTCCCCGACGATATCCTCTGCTTTATATCAGGTCTCTCTTCGATGACCTGGAAATATTTTTTCGTCATGCAGCTGATCTCGCGCGCCCTCTCGGTGGCGGTCTCCTGTTTTTCCATAGACGGAAGGATCATCCCGTACGATACCCCCTGGGGCATCGCGCTTTGGGTATGCATCGGACTCGCCGTCATCGCGCTCTTCATATTCCTCTATAAAAAGGGAGACAAGTTCGAACAATGGGTCTCACGCCTATTGCACGGCAGACGCAGACGGAAAGATCTCCCGGCAGCGGAAAAAAGCATGCAAAATGCGGATGGCTCCGCTGCGGCACAAAAAAGCGATCCTGCGAAACATGCCCGCGCGGATACGCCGAAAAACACGTGACCCCGAACGCGCCGCTTCTGCAGATATATGATGACGCAGGAACTTCTTTCTTGACAGGACAAAAAAGAACACCGAACTTACTTCGGTGTTCCAAAATGGAGCTGCTAACCGGATTTGAACCGGTGACCTCGTCCTTACCAAGGACGTGCTCTACCTGCTGAGCCATAGCAGCAAATTTATTTTTTAAAGACAGCTTATTTATTATAAGCGATAAGGCATAAAAAGTCAATTCTTTCGTGCAGAGATTTTTGAGAAAATAAAAAAATGTTCATAGAACGGGCACCGCTGCAAGATCTGCCGCGGAGCCCGTTTTTTTCATCAGCTCCTCTTTTCATCGATATAGGTCGCTTCAAGGTCAGAGACATGCAGGAGCACGGCGAGCGGATACCTCCTGTATGCGTCGCTGACGGAAGAGTCACCGCCCCTGGCGCGGGCATCGAACCCGCCCATATGCCAGTTGATCGCCATCGCCTCCTCGCGCGTCAGTTTAATAAAACTGCCCGCAATATACACGGATTTTTCTCCGTGTCCGAAAGGCAGAGCTTCCTCCCTCGTAAAGCACGGCTTGCGGATCCATTCGCCGTTTTCCTTTACGTTGCGGAAATCGGGTTTATAAAAATCGATCTTACACAGGTCGTGCAGCAGCCCGCATATGGCGATCGTCTCCTGTGAAACGAGTTTTTCCCGCTCCTCCCCGTATTCGGCATCCGCATTGGCGAGGAGCCTGCGATACACATTGACGCTGTGCTCGCAGAGCCCGCCCTCATACGCGCAATGATACCGCATGCTTGCGGGCGCACGGAAAAAATCGGATCGGTTCAGATAAGCGAGCAGATCGTCGGCACCCGGGCGACGGATGTTTTGCTCGAATATGCGGATAAATTCTTCCTTCGCGTTTTCCATGGCCTTTCCTCCTCCTTCATTATAGCAAAACAGCGTTCGCTTCGTCAATCAAAAGAAAACGTATTTTCCCCTGTACGATCCGTCTGCTTTGCTGCCCGACGTTCGGTTCGTCTCAGACGATCGATTTGCGACGCAAAACGGTGCTTCGCGGCATTGACTTGCACACAAAAAAAATATATAATATTTGAGAAAGGAGACCAAAATGGAGATCAGACAAATGAAATACTTCCTCGCCGTAGCGAGGCAGGAGAGCATCACTAAGGCCGCTGAGCTTCTGTTTATCACACAGCCCAGCCTTACCCGCCAGATCCAGAGTTTGGAAAAGGAGATCGGGAGCCCGCTCTTTGTCCGCGGCAAAAGGAAACTCAGCCTCACCGAGACAGGCAAACTGCTTCGCAAGCGTGCGGAAGAGATGCTGCTGCTCTACGAAAAGACGGAGGCAGAGCTGCTGAGCGCATCCTCTGCCGTCGGCGGCGATGTCTTCATAGGCGGCGGAGAAAGTTATGCCATGGGCTACCTCGCTTCCGTTGCGAAGGAACTGCACGAAAAAAATCCGAACATACACTTTCATCTCTTCAGCGGCGATATAGCGGATGTCACCGAACGCCTGGACAAAGGCCTCCTAGATTTCGGCCTGCTCATTGAACCGGCCGATCTGACGAAATACGATTTTATAAAGCTTCCCGTCAAAGATACGTGGGGCGTCCTTCTCCGCCGAGACCATCCTCTGGCAAAGCTGCCGCACGTCACTGCGGAAGACCTACGGAACACAGACCTCATCATTTCCCGGCACGCTTTAAACAGGAGCAATGTTACGGAATGGTTTGGCGGCAAACGCATGCTGGAGGCCTGCGTGACATATAACCTTCTCTATAATGCGGCGCTTTTTGCGCAGCAAGGGATCGGGGCCGTGGTCTGCCTCGATAAGCTCATCTCCCTCACGGACGACAGCGACCTGTGCTTCCGCCCCTTTTTCCCTAAACTTGAATCCGACCTCTCCGTCGCATGGAAAAAACATCAGGTATTTTCCAAAGCCGCGCAGCTTTTCCTCGACATCCTGAAAACTCGCGTCGATGCGGAGAAACTTTTCTGACACTTCGTTGTAATAGCAAAAAAGAGCTCCTGTCGGAGCTCTTTTTTGCTATTTCGCGGCACGCGCCTTGCCCGCCGCTCTCGCGGTACGCTTTGCAGGCGCCTTTTTTACAGCAGGTTCGTCCTTTGCATAGAAGGACTTGTAGGCCGACGCACAGGGATAGCATGCGCTCTTGTCGCACCGTTTGCAGTACGGAAAGGAACCGCATGCGTCCTTTCCCTCCCGCTCGCTCTCATACCATTTATCGGCATCGAGCACCTTTTGTAATTCTTCCAATTCCATTGACAGTACCTCCGTTCTCACCTGTCCCCGCTATCCATTGCAATTATAGTCATTTTTCAAAAAAGTGCAAGCGTTCTGCCCGCAAAGAAAAAATTTACACAGATTTTTCATCCTCGAAACAGGAGAAGCAAAACCTTCCGATCTCCTCCATGACGGCTGGGTCTTCTTCCGTCAGAAGGCTGTAATCGACATCGGCAAGAAGATCCGCCGCTTTTATCTTCTGTTTTTTTGCGAGAGAGAGCCGACGGACGAACTCGCCGTTCATATAAGACTCTGCCCTTTCAGACAGATACACGTTGTGCCCCTTGTTCTCATAGGAGATAAACTTTATATTTTTTCTATTACGGACGGCCTGCGCGACGCGAGCGCCGTTATACTTATAAGAAACCGTTCCGTCCTTTTTCCCGTATAACAGCAGGACTTTTTTCTCCGTATTGCACAGAGAAGAGATGCTGTTTTTGTTCCCTTCTTTACCGAACCGCAGTCTGTTGGACCACCTGAAAAAAACGCTCAGCAGGAGAGACAGCGGACGGAATTTCGGGCACCCCGTCTGACCCATTGCCTCGGCCGCCGAAACGAAGCCGCACATCGCGACGCCGCCCGCTATGCGTGCATCCGTTTCCAAAGAATTCATGACCGTAAAGGCGCCCCAGGAATGCCCGACCAGCACGATCCTCTCAAAATCGCACAGGCGCACATCCGTCGACGCAAAACGCAGCGCAGCGGCAAGATCGAACGGCCCCTGTTCAAAACCGCGCATGACCCCGTCGCTCAGCACACAGCCGCTACCGTCATAGGCAAGCACGAGGAAGCCGCAGCCGACAAGGAAGGCGATCTCCGTCATATAAGCATGATGCCCTGCCCCGAAGCCATGCACAAAGACGACGAGACCTTTCGACGAATCGACTGCACTGTACAAAAAGCCGCGCAATATTTGACCTTGATCGGAAAGAAAAGATACCGGCTCTGCGCGTATCCCGGGGAAATCCTTTTCGGTAAAATATTTCAGATGGATATTGCCGTCATAACGCTTATCGGAAAAGCGCAAATACGCGATCGCCGCAATAACAAAGAGAAAAAGGAAGAGGAAAATCAATACGCCGGCTATGCCGGATATTAAAAGGACCGTAAACATTATTTCACCTTAATTATTCCAGATATAGTACTTCGCAAATCGACAAAATTACAAAATTTAACAAATTCTTTCACTTGCATTTTGGAATAATATTTGATATTCTATTGCGCGGAGGAAAAACAAATGAGAAAGATACAATTGCAGATCGCATCCTTGTTTCTTATGGTATGCATCTTGTTTGCCGGCGCCGTCGGAGCTTTGCCTCTCTACAACGGCGAGCAAAACGACGGAGCACATGCAGGTGAAGAGCCCTTGCCGGATGGCGACAGCTCGCCCGGAGACGGCGCGCCTCCGCATCCCCCCGCTCATCCCGACGGAGAGAGTACAGATGAGAGCGGAGGCGTCGCCGAAGACGATCCGCCGAAGGAGGACGTCCCCGTAGACGAGAAGCCACAGCCCCCGAAAACCGCCGCTTATGTCCGTTCTAAAGTAGACGGGCTGAATATACGCAGCGGGCCGGGCACAAGCTTTTCCGTTCTCGGCAGTCTCGACCGAGGAGATATGCTGATCCTTTTGTCGAGGGAAGGCAGCTGGTATAAAACTGTCTACAAAAACAGAACTGCCTATGTCAGTGCAGGGGCGGCGTATACAGAATCATACGAGCTTCCCCTTTCCGAAAACGACGCCGTCGAAAAGGTTATCGACGAAGGCGTGCGGCTGTTGGGTTTTCCGTACGTCTACGGCGCGATACGCCTGCACGACGGAAAGGGAAACAAACTGAAGGATTTTAATGCATCCAAATACGATTGTTCATCCCTGATGCAATATATCTTCTATTACGGCGCAGATGTTTATCTCAACATGACGACCAGGACGCAGGTATCGCAAGGCTCCTTTGTCGCCAGAAAAGATATCCGCCGCGGCGATCTGATCTTCTTTACAAATTCGACGCGCTACAACAAAACGGGCGTCGAGAGGATCGGCCACGTCGCCATGTATCTCGGCGGGAATTATATTCTCCATACGGCGACCGACCATGCCGTGATAGAAGAGATCAGCGATCAACGCTGGAAGTATTATATCGAGACAAGACGCATGATCCTATAATAAAACAACAGGTGCCCGCACAGAGCGGGCACCTGCCTGCTTTTACAGCAATCGAACTCCGTTGATGACGAGCGCAAATTTTTTACCGAGAAAATCGGCAGCCCGCCTGCACAGCTGCATGCGTTTGAAGTAGATCTCAAAATAATCCATGACGGGGCAGATCGCCGTGTCGATAATGATATTTAAAGTGATCTCACCTTTTTGCGCATCCACTTCCAGAACAGATTTTTCCGCAGCGAGGTTGACTCTGTCATGAATGTTCAGATTTTCGGTGTTCAGGCGCGTACTGTTCGGTCGCACACGGCTCTTATGCACGTCCGCCTTATCCGCGATGATCAGGGCAGACGTTATGTCGCTGACGGGCAACCCGTGCTTTTCGTCATGATTCCCGATGGCCATCATGATATCTGCGGCATCGCGATACCCCATCCCCATACGCGTAAGGATCTGATATGCGAGGATCGCTCCGCTCTGCGCGTGGTCTTCCCTGTTTACGCTGTTTCCGATATCGTGCAGATACCCGGCTATGCGCGCAAGTTCAATGCGGTGCGGATCCGCGCCGATCTTTTGCAGGAGATCCCCTGCCCATTTACTGACGATGCTCGAATGTCGTACCGAGTGCTCGGTAAAACCGAGCGCTTCGATCTGGCTCTCCGCCATAAACATGATCGTCTTGACTTCTTCGTCTGCTTTGATGTCTGCTATCGTCAACAAGGCCGCTTAAAACTCCTCGATCTTTAAATTCGCATAGATCTCGTCGTATTTTTCCTTTGTAAAGGAGATGGAGCCGAAGGTGGTGACGGTCGCCGTGCCCGCGGCGACGCCCGCGCGCAGGATATCATCCAGCGCGGCGCCCTGCTCGAGCATCATGGAAGCGGCGGCGACCATCCCGTCGCCTGCCCCGACCGTAGAATTGATCGCGACATTGATGCTCTTACAATAATAATTTTTGCTGCCGTCCGTAATGATGGCGCCCTTTTTGCCGAGCGAGAGCAAAACGCGCTTTGCGCCCTTATCCAGCAGGGCGTAGCACCCCTTCAGCATATCGTCGCGAGAGCGCAGTTCCTGTCCCAGCGTATTTTGCAGCTCATCCTTGTTGGGTTTGACGAGGTCGAGCTCCGCCTTGAGCGCCGCCAACAGGCGAGGCCCCTCCGTGTCCGCGATCTTCAGCGTCCCTGCTGCAGCGACCGAAAAGAGCTTTGTGTAATAATCGCTTTCGACCCCCTGCGGAAGGCTTCCCGACACGACCATCACGCTGCTCGTCTTTGAAAGATTTCCGACCATCTCTACGAGCTCGTCCTGCTTGTGTTCGCTGATATTTTCGCCGACGTCATTTACTTCGGTCAGCATCGATTTGTTGTCGATAAACTTATAATTTTCGCGCACGCGCCCTTTGTTCCAGACAAAGGCGCTCGGCACACCCTCTCGATCCAATGCCTGTTCGAACAGAGAGCCGTTCTCGTTATACATGAAGCCCGTCGCATAGCTCTGCCCGCGCAGGCGCGCGACGCCGATCGCGACATTCAGAGCCGCCCCCGTAAAGCTGAGCGATTTGCTCTTCACGTGGTTGATCTTCCCTACGTTCAGGGAATCGAGTTCTATCGTAACATCGGTGCACGGGTTCAGACATACGGTTAAGATCATGTTTTTCTCCGATAACGAACATCAGCGCTCGGCTCAGCAGGCTCAGATCGATCGCACGCGCTTGTCCGTACATACTCTATACTATATTATATTACACATTCAAAAGAATTTCAAGAGGCTTTTTATATTTTTTGCAGAATTTCTCAAAATTCTCTTTTTTGCCGTTTCGGACAAAAAAACCGCCGCTTGACAGCGGCGGCACGGGAAAACAACGCTCACATAGAGATCATCTGAAGGGTCTCGTACAGTTCGTAATTGAACTTCTTTTTCATGCTGACCGCTTCGATGATGTCGAGATCGATGATCTCGTTTTTATGGATACCGACGACCCTGTTGCCGATGCCCTCTTTGAGCATACGGACGGCGCGGTTGCCGAACTGCGCAGCGAGCATCCTGTCCGCCATGGAAGGCGAGCCGCCCCTCTGCACGTGACCGATCGTCGTGCCACGCACGGAGTACGTCGTCATCGCCTGCAGCTTCTTGGAGAATTCGTCAGCCGTAGACACGCCTTCCGCGAGGACGATGATATTGCTGTGCTTGCCGTTTGCGCGGCTCCTGTTGATGCGGAGAACGACGTCCTCCATATCGTACGCGATCTCGGGCACGATGATGATCTCCGCCCCGCTCGCAATGCCGGAATACAGGGCGATGTCGCCGCAGCGGCGCCCCATCACTTCGACAACGCTGATGCGCTCATGAGAGGTCATCGTATCGCGCAGCTTGTTGATGATGTCGAGGCAGGTATTGACTGCAGTGTCAAAGCCGAGCGTATAGTCGGTATATTCGAGGTCATTGTCGATCGTCCCGGGGATGCCGATCGTCGGGATGCCGTATTCCTCGCTCAGGCACTTTGCCCCGCGGAAAGAGCCGTCTCCGCCGATGACGACGAGGCCTTCGATACCGCGGTCATTCAATGTTTTCACCGCCTGTTTCTGGCCCTCGACGGTATACATCTCTACGCAGCGGGCCGTGCGGAGCATGGTGCCGCCGCGCTGGACGATATCGGAAACGCTGCGCATCTCCATCGGGACCATGTCATCGTTGATCAGTCCGGCATATCCCTGGCGGATCCCGTAGATCTCCATCCCAAAGTATTTTGCCGTCCTGACGACCGCCCTGATACAGGCGTTCATGCCCGGCGCATCGCCGCCGCTCGTCAATACTCCGATCCTTTTCATAATAACCCTCCGAACAAGCTATTTTTTCATTCGATCGATATCTAAAAATCTACAGTTTAATTATAACAGATGGTTTGGGAAAATAAAAGTATTTTTCTGTACCACCCGTCCCCGACAAAAAAACCTGACAAAATTAACATTTTTTGAAAATTACCGTTAAGCGCTGGGGAACAGAAACTCAAACGAGCACGATGTCTGCATCACTTAGGAAGAGGCACAGTTCGTCTCTCAGCCCGCGGCAGTCATTGATGCCCTTCAGCTTGTACATCTTGCCTCCTCTCTTGATTTTGACGACGGTCTCGCCGTTCATATAGTGTGAAAAGAGGGAAGTCAGGTCGTCAAACTCCTCTTCCGTCAGGGAGGAGGCGTTCAGCCACAGGGCGTGTTCCCGCGCGGGTGTGCGCTGAGGAGCCTGCCCCGCCTCCGCCGCATTCCCCTCGTCCGGCCTGTATTCCTGCAGCTTATCCAATAAGATGACGGGCGCCTTTTCGTCGTCCAACTGCAACTTTCCGGAAAGCCGCACGATCTTGTCTGCCGCCACGTCCCCGCGGATCTTTTCAAAGACGTTGGGGAAGGCGACGCATTCGATGCTGCCGTACAGATCTTCGACGGAAATGAAGGCCATGCTCGCCCCCGTCCGCGTATTGATCTTCTTGAATGTACCGATGATCCCCCCCATCGTGACGGAGGCGCCGTCCGTAAGATCCGGATAGGTACGGCGGCCGTCCTCGTCTTCCTCATAGTTCTGCATCATGAGGCAGTTGAAAGTACAGTCCGTAAAAGCGGAAGCATATTTTTCGAAAGGATGCCCGCTGACATAAACGCCCAGGACGGCCTTCTCCTTTGCAAGCTTCTCGTTCGTATCGTACTCGGCGACGTCCGGGTAAGCGATGTCCGTCAAATCTTCCTCAATGATATCGCCGAACAGGCTCATCTGCATGCTCTGCTTTTGTTTCGCGATCTTGTTGGCGCGGTCGAGCACGCTCTCATATACGGAAGAGAGCTGCGCCCTGTTTTTCCCGAAGCGGTCAAACGCCCCCGCACAGATCAGCCCTTCGAGCATCCTTTTGTTCAGCAGATGCGCGCACCTGAAAACGAAATCAGGAAAGCTCGCAAAGGGGCCGTTCGTCTCGCGCTCGTCGATAATAGCCTGCGTCGCGCCGATTCCAACACCCTTTAACGCGCTCAGCCCGAAACGAACTCCTTGCCCCTGCACGGAAAAGTATGCCTTGCTCTCGTTGATGTCCGGCGGGAGGACAAGGATATTCTTCTCTTTGAGGTAAACGATATATTTTGAAACTTCGTCGATCTTGTCGATCCGGTTGTTGAGGATCGCGGCGAGGAATTCCTTTGGATAAAACCTTTTCAGATATGCAGTTCGATAGGCGAGCACCGCATAGCAGGTCGCATGCGCTTTGTTGAACGCGTAGCTCGCAAAGCTCTCCATATCGCCGAAGATCTTTGCGGCAACTTCTTTCGGGATCCCGCGGCTGACGGCCCCCTCTATGTTTCCCCCATCCTTGATGTTGCCGAAGATGAATTTGTCCTTCTGCGCCATCAGTTCCGCCTTGTTTTTCTTGCCCATCGCGCGGCGGACGAGGTCCGCCTGCCCGAGCGAGAATCCGGCAAGATCCTGGAATATCTGCATGACCTGCTCCTGGTACACGATGACGCCGTACGTGACTTTCAGGATATGTTCGAGGAGCGGTGTATCGTATTTTACCTGAGAGGGATTTAGCTTATTCGCGATATAGGTCGGGATATACGCCATGGGCCCGGGGCGGTACAGGGCGACGCCCGCTATGATATCTTCGAGGCAGCCGGGCTTAAGTTCCTTCATGAACTTCTTCATGCCTCCTTGCTCGAGCTGGAACACGGCGTCCGTATCGCCTTCGGAAATGAGCTCGTAGGCCTCTTTGTTCTCATACCCGATTTCGTCCCAGTCGATGACCCTGCCCGTATCCTCGCGGATATAGTCGCAGGCCTTTTTGATATCCGTCAGCGTCGTCAGCGCGAGGAAGTCCATCTTGAGCATGCCGATAGACTCAACTTCCTTCATGTTGAACTGCGTCGTGATATCCTCGCCGTTGCGGGAAAGAGGCACCGCTTCCGCGATGGGCTTGCGGCAGATGACGACGCCCGCCGCATGCATGGAAGTATTACGAGGCATTCCCTCCAATTTCAGCGCCATGTCGATGACGCGGTGGAGCTGTTCGTCCGTCTCGTAGAGCGAGATAAAGTCCTGGTTCCGCTTCTTTTCCTGCTCTTCGAGCTTTTTCTGCAATTCGGCGCGCTTGTCTTCGTCCGTTTCCGATGCGATCTTCTGCTGCAGTCCAGGGATATTTCTGCCGAGGAGCTCCCCGATGGCAGACTTGCCGTCCATCAGCTTCGTCACGCGGTCTGTTTCGGAATACGGCACGCGCAGTACTCTGCCAACGTCCTTGATCGCCGCCTTTGAGGCAAGCGTACCGAACGTGACAATTTGAGCGACGTTCTCGGGGTGATATTTTTTACGAACATATTCTATCGTTTCCGGCCGCCGTTCGTTGCAAAAATCGACGTCGAAATCGGGCATGGTTACGCGGTCAGGGTTCAGGAACCTCTCAAAGAAGAGGTCGTATTTGAGGGGATCGATATCCGTGATCCCGATCGCATAGGCAACGATGCTCGCCGCGCCGCTCCCGCGCCCCGGCCCGACGGGGATACCCTTTGACTTGGACCACTGGATAAAGTCCATGACGATGAGATAATACTCCGCAAACCCCATGCCGAGGATGATCCCGAGCTCATAATCGGCGCGCTTTTTGACGGCGTCCGTGATCTCCCCGTAGCGGCGCTTGAGCCCCTCCCATGTCAGTTTCGTCAGATAGTCCTTCGGGTCGGATCCGTCCTCCGGCGTATATCCGGGGATAAGCGATTTATCCTTGATCGGGTCGCCGTTATCCTTCAGGTCGAAGCACGGCTCCTCCGCACATTTTTGTGCGATGACGAGCGTGTTTTCGATCGCCTCGGGAATGTAAGAAAAGAGCTCCGACATCTCCTCAGCAGATTTGAGGTAAAACTCATGCGTCCCGAAGCGCATGCGCTTCGGGTCTTCTATCGTCTTTTTCGTCTGGATGCAGAGCAGAACGTCCTGCATCTCCCAATCGTCCTTGCGAAGGTAATGGACGTCGTTGGTCGCGACGGGCGGGATGCTGAGTTCTTTGGACAGGCGAAGCAGCAGCGGCAAAATCCTGCGCTGCTCTTCCAGTCCGTGATCCTGGATCTCAATATAAAAATCGTCGCCGAAAATCTCTTTCAGCTCGAGCGCAGCGGTCCTCGCTCCCTCGTAGTTGTTCTTGAGGAGCAATTTCGGGATGCGCCCCGCAAGACAGGCGGAGAGGCAAACAAGCCCCTCGCTGTGTTCGCGCAGAAGCTTATAGTCGATGCGAGGCTTGTAATAAAAGCCGTCGACATAGGCGACGGAATCGAGCTTGATAAGATTTTTATAACCCGTCTTGTTTTTGGCGAGCAGGACAAGATGTTCAAAATCGCTCGTATTGTCCTTTACATGCAGATCCTGCGTCAAATACATTTCACAGCCGATGATCGCCTGGATGTTATTTTTTCTGCACTGCTCGGCAAACTGCAGCGTCCCGTACATATTCCCGTGGTCGGTAATGGCGATCGCCTTGATGCCGTTTTTGACGCAGTGCGCCACAAGTTCCTTTATCTTGCATGCACCGTCGAGCAGGCTGTATTCCGTGTGGAGATGAAGATGTACAAAATCAGACATTTTTCTTTCCGTTCCCGATCGTTTCTCAGAGCTTTGAAATAAAATCGGCAAGGCCCTTCGCGGCCGCGCGTGCATCCGGCCCTTCGGCGAGCACGGTATATTCGTCCCCTTTCAGGAACTTCATGGAGAGCAGGCCTATGATGCTCTTCGCATTCCCGCGCTTGTTCCCATCTTCAAAGACGATCTCGCTTTTATACTTACCCGCTTCAAAGACGATGCGCTGCGCGTCGTACGCATTGTAGGTGTCTTTGTTGTATATAAAAGTCCTTCTTTCCATGCTATTCCTCCTCCGGATAAGACCGGGCGATCTTTTCCAGCCGCCTCAGCCTGTGGTTCAAACAGCTCTTTGAGATATGCAGCCGCTCCGACAGTTCTTTGAGCGAGGCCTCCTTATCCATGAGCCGTGCTTCGGCCGTTTCCCGCAGAACGGGATCGAGTTCCCCGAGCCCGTCCGCCGCCGCGATGCGTTCGATGGCACACACCTGCCTTACGGAAGCGATCGCGGTCCTGTCAAAATTTTTTTGCATGCAGTTTGCCACGCGGTTGATGTTGTTCCGCTCGTCCTTTTTCCATGCAAGTTTATCCAATTTCTGCAGAGAATTTTTTGCGCCGATCAGATCCAGAAAATCGGAAATGCTCTCCCTGCTTTTCAGGTAAACGACGCTCGTCCCCTTCCTCGATACGTTCTTTGCCAAAACGTCAAAATGCTCCAAAAGCCCCAAATAGGCCGCGGCGACCGTGCCGGACGAAAACACGATCTCCAAATGGTAACCGGAGCGCGCGTTCTCTTCCTTCGGCACGCTGCAGCTCCCGCTGCCGAGAAAAGCACCTTTGATGTATGCCCTCTTGCAGCACTCATTCTCCGTGAGGTACTTGTCGATATCGAAGCTGAGGGCGATCTCTTCCCCCGCCCGCTCCGCAATTCCGAGCTCGGACAGGATAAAGAGAGACCTCTCTGAAAGGCAGCGGAACGCGAGCCTGTTCTTCCCGTTGCGGGCATCCTGTACCGCCTGAACAACGTTCAGCTCGGCGCCGTAGATATCCTCCAGCAAGCCGACCATGTATTCGGCGATCTCCTCGTTTTCGGTCACGAACTCAAAGCCGACCAGCGAGCCGCTGCGTATGATGCTGCCCGTGGCGCGCAAAAACGCAGACAGAGCCGCCGTCTTGCAGCACGTGTTTTCAAACCCGTCGCGCAGTATTTCCCTCTTGATCTCGGCCGTAAAATTCCCCGCAGACACTTTACAGGTGTTTCTCCTTATATTCTCTGAAACGGAAAGAAGGTCTCCTTCCGTCAATGTTGTCGATACGCTCCCTCGGGATGTCGACGCGGGACAAAAGCTCATCCACGAGTTTAGTGTCGCCGATACGATCCACGCTGTGCGCGTCGGAATCGACGATGAAGC
This sequence comes from uncultured Bacillota bacterium, assembly GCA_949297575.1. Lineage (GTDB taxonomy): Bacteria > Bacillota > Clostridia > Christensenellales > Borkfalkiaceae > Borkfalkia. The sequence continues at coordinate 51,525 of CASFTB010000002.1, forward strand.
GCACGCCTGTATCGCAGACCTTTGCCAGTTCTTCATCGCTCAGATGTATCTTTTTTGCGTTGAGTTCGATGTAGGTGCCGTGATCGCGCGCGGCCTTTGCGACCTCTGCAACGTCGCAAAAGCTCTGGTAATTCAGGTGCGTGATCGCGTCGATCGGATACTTTTCTATGCTCCGGATATATGCATTTGTATTGTAGCGGATCAGACTCTTGCTCGGCTGCAGGCGGAAGGTCGTACAGAAAGAGTTTGCCACGAGCAAGTTCCAAAAATCGTGGAAGCTGGAAAATTTCACGAACCGATGGATGCCCATCAGATAGATGTCGAAGTCCTTGTAATCCTCTTCCCGCAGATCCGTCCGCCCGTCTTCGTCACACAGATTCGCCTCGATCCCGACGTAGACGTTCAGCCCCGTCTTTTCCCTCGCTTCTCTGCAATCTTCGATCAGCTGCGGCATCCGTTCGCGCCGCAGCCCGAAAGCGAGCTGCTCAAAACCGTGGTCGCTGATCGCGATCTCTTCGAGGCCGATCTCCTTTGCCCGCATCACGTTCTCCATCACGGTCCCTTTCCCGTGGCTGTAGATCGTATGCGTATGATAATCACCCGTCAGAAGCATATTGGTCTCCTATGTATCTTATCTCTTCCTCGAGCACTATACCCGTCTCGGAGAAAACTTTCTCTCGTACCGCCGCAATGACGCGGCAAAAATCCGCCGCCGTCGCTCCGCCGCAATTGACGATAAAATTCGCATGCTTTTCGGATACGCGCGCCCCGCCGATCCGCAGTCCCTTCAAGCCCGCCCTTTCAATGAGCTCCCCCGCAGATGCGCCGCACGGATTTTTGAACACACACCCCATGCTGCGCTCGCGCGGCAGCGATGCTCTTGCAGCCAGCGCCGCGGCGATCGCCTCCCCCGCCCGTTCGTCCGCCTCTGTGCGGAACGTCGCCGAAAGGATGACGGAGCCTTCGTGCATAAAACGGGTATCCTTATAGTCGAAGCGGCATTCGCCTGCGCGCAGGCATCGGACTTCGCCCTTTTCATAGACGGTGACGCTCTCCGCCGCACCGCCGATGTAACGGCCGCGCGCCCCCGCATTCATAAACAGTGCCCCGCCGACAGTCGCGGGAATGCCCGCCAGGAACGCCAAACCGCCGCGGCCGTGCGCGGCTGCCAGAGAAAGCATCGCCGCTACGGGCGCACCGCACTCCGCAAAGAGCCGTCCTCCTCGCAGTACCATCCGGCCGGCATGGACAGTACGGATGATCGCGCCGCGGAATCCCGCATCCGCCGGCAAGACGTTTGAACCGAAACCGAGCAAAAAATAAGGAACTTTTTCCTGCTCCGCCGCACGGACACAGCGAACGATCTGCCCCGCGCCCCGCGGCCGAAAGGCGACGGACGCGTCACCTCCCACGCCGACCGTGCTGTGCGCCCCGAGAGAAAACGGAGCGTCGTAAGGTATATCCCGCAGCCGTTCAAGCAAACGCAGCAATTCCGTGGCCATTTTTTCCTCCTTTATTATACAGCAATTCTGTTTTTTTTACAATGTTATATGAGGAAATTTTCCAACTTTTTTGCGCCGTTTTTGTCTCCGCGCAGTGCGAGGACGGCGCTGTCAAGAAGGGCTGCACGCGCCTCTTCGGAGAGGAATGCGCTCACGGATAAGGCGGGCTTTAGTGTTTCCGCCTGCGAAAGGACGCTTTCATTTCCGTACACCGCATACTTTGCGCTCAACATGCCGATCCGCGGCAGGCGCGCCTGCACATCCTCTGAAAGCAAATAATCCAGAAAGGCAAGACATCGTGCGTACGCTTCTTTCTGCCCTGTACAGACGCACATATATTGCCAAAGGTCTGAAAAGTCTCCCAAAGGTTCTGCTCTGAAAGAGACGCCCTTTGCGCTGAGGCGCCAGTAATCCCGCTGCGTTGCGACCAGATAAGAATATTTACCGGATACGAGATCCGAATATGCGCGCAGAGGCTCTTCCTGTCTATAGTCACCGGAAGGAAGTCCGCCGCGCACGGCGGCAACGGCCGCTGCAGTCTTCCCGTTAGTGCCGAGAACGGTGTTCTGCGCCGTCGCTCCTGCCGGGTCTTCCCCCGTCGAAAAGAGAAAGTAGGCGCCCCTGCACCACGGATAGGCGAGCGTGTCTCCTCCCGCGCGGGCATACGGAAAGCTGTAGCCTTCCAGCGGGCGTGCAACGTCAGCCGCAAACGGGCTGTCTGTCCCGAAGGAGAGCAGGTCGGGGATATCTCCGCCCTTTATCGCCGCCGCGGCACTTTCGGCCGTGTACGCCGATACAAGCACAAAAACGCCGCTCTCCCCGGCATAGTCCCGCGCAACGTCACGCAGAAAGGAGGCGCGCGAACCCTTTCCTCCTTCAAAGCTGTCGATATGCCAAAGCCGCAGTATCCCTCCGTATTCGGCGGGCTCCCTTTCATCCTCCGCATTGGCCGCAGGATACACCCAAAAGCACACCGCCAGGACGACGGCACACAAGACAGCGCATAAGATCGCCGTACACACTCTTCTCGGACATTTCCTCATAGGAATAGTATATTGCACGACGCGCCGCGATAGCACGAAAAAAGAGCAGCGCCCGCTCTGCACTGCTCCCTCGGATATAAAATCACGTCATCTGCCGATCGTCCGCCCGATCAGTTCCTGCGCCGCGTCATAGCCCATGCTCTTAAGTCGGAAGTTGCGCGCGGCGACCTCGATGATGATGGAGAGATTTCTGCCCGGTTTGACGGGGATCACATGCTTCATCACCTTCACCCCGAGGATGGTCTCATAGAGCGTCCCCTCGCCCAGGCGGTCGTATACCTTCCCCTCTTCCCAGTTTTCCAGCTCCATGACGAGTTCGATCTCCTTTTCGTTGAGAAAAGACCCGGACCCGTACATATTTTTGACGTTGATGATGCCGATCCCGCGCAGCTCCATAAAATAACGGATCATTTCCGGAGACGTGCCGATCAGCGAATCGGAGACCTTTTTTATGATGACGCTGTCGTCTGCGACAAGACGATGCCCGCGTTTGATGAGCTCCATAGCAGTCTCGCTCTTGCCGACGCCGCTGTGCCCCGTGATGAGGATACCGACGCCGGAGATGTCCATCAGCACGCCGTGTATCGTCGTCTGCGGCGCCAACTTCTTGTTCAGGTAGAAGAACAGGTCGTTCATGATCGCCGTCGTCACCTTATCCGTCCGCAGGATGGGGCAGCCCGTCTTGCGCGCCTCCCCGATGATCTCCTGTAAGACGGGCAGATCGCGCGAAAGGATGAGGCACGGGATGTCTTTATAGGAAAAGAGCATCTTCACGCGTTCGCGGCGGATATCGGGTGAGAGGTCGCGGAGATATTCATATTCAGAGTTTCCGAATACGATGATGCGCGACGAGTCGAAATATTTGAAATATCCCGCGAGCTGCAGTCCCGGCCGCGTGACACTGTAAGAGGAGAGCGTCACCCTCCCCCTCCCGGCAAAGACGATCTCGAGGCCCAGATCGCCGCAGAAGCTGTCAAGCAATATCGTTTCCTGTTCGTTCATCTCTCTTCCCCCAATCCGTATTTGTAAATGACCTGCGCGACGCCGTCCTCATCGCACGAGGCGGCAACCACGTCTGCCTCCGCTTTCAGTGCTTCATCTGCATTTCCCACCGCGGCGCCGATCCCCGCACGGCGGATCATGGGCAGATCGTTGATATTGTCTCCGACGGCGACCGTTCTTTCAAGCGGGATCCCATAACTTTGCGCAAAAAAGGCGAGCGCGTCTCCCTTGTCGCACCCGGGCATCGTCAGTTCCACAAGATTTGCCGTGCTCGTCGTCACGTAATACCGTTCGCCGAACTGCTCGCTGACGGCGGCATAGATCTCATTCCGTTCGGAAGCGTCGCACATGACGAGCACTTTGTGCGGACAGATACGACCTTTTCGCACTTTTTCGGCTATATCCGTCCCCGTAACGATCGCCCTTACGCCGCATATCTTCTCATACATCCCGAGATAATCATCCCGCATATTGGAATAAAAAATGTCCCCGTCATACACATGCACATGCCTGTCCCCTTTCTGCATGAACGCGGCGATCTCTGCCGCGTCACCGCAGGGTATTCGCACGTCGCAAAGCCTGCGGCCGGAGACAACGTCGAAAACGATCGCGCCCTGATAGGCGGCGGCGATCCCATTCGGCGTCAGCCTGCGCGCATACGGCAATATGGAAGAAGCCATGCGCCCCGTACAGAGACAGAATTTACCGCCTGCGGCAAGATACTCGCGGACGGCGCCCGCATTCGTCGCCGAAACGCCCCCTTCCGTGCGGCGCAGGGTCCCGTCGAAGTCAGAAACGATAAGTTCGTATTTCAGCATTACAGTTCTTCCTCAAAGTATTTTCGGATAACGGCGGCAAGGCCCTCGCCGATGCCGTCCACCTGCGCCAATTGTTCGGGCGTGGCGCGCATGATGCGGTCGATGGTGCCGAACTTCTCGATGAGCGCGCGCCTCTTTATCTTGCCGACGCCGGGGATCTCTGCAAGCACGGAAGTGAGCGAGCGCTTGCTGTGGATGCTGCGGAAAAAGGTGATCGCAAAGCGGTGCGCCTCATCGCGGATGCGCTGCAGCATCTTCAGGCCGTAATCCCTCCTGTCCAGGAGGACGCCCTCTTCGCCGGCAGCGGTAAAGACTTCTTCTTCCCGCTTTGCGAGGGAAATGAGGTCGATCCCCGCGATCTCCGCGCCGTCAAATATTTCCTTTACGGCGGAGAGCTGCCCCTTGCCGCCGTCTATGATGACGAGGTCGGGGCGGGGAAAATGCTCTTCCTCTTCCGTGCCGAGTTTGGAAAGGCGCCTGCGGAGCACCTCCTGCAGGCTTGCAAAATCGTTTGCGCCCTCCACCGTCCTGATGCGAAACCGACGGTATTGGGATCTGTCCGCCTCGCCGTCTATGAACACGACCATTGAGCCGACTTTGTCTACGCCGCTGATGTTGGAAATGTCATAGCACTCCATGCGGCGCGGATAGCGCGAAAGCCCCAACACCTCCTGCAGATGCCTGCAGGCATTGACGGTCATATCCTCTTTATGCTTTATCTTGTCGATCGCCTTTTCAAGATATTCGGAAGCATTGTTTTCTGCCATGTCGAGGAGCTGCCTGCGCACCCCCTGTTTCGGAGAAAGAACGGAAACGCTCTTCGCGTACGAATGCCTGAAAAACTCTTCGATGAGCGCGCTTTCACAAAACTCCTGTACGATGAGCTCGTCGGGTATTTGGTGGTTTGCATAATACTGCGCGATAAAGGAAGTGAGCGCCTCTTCATCGGAAGACGCATTTTCCACAGCAAAAGTGCTCGCCCCCTGCATGATGCCGCGGCGGGTGATGAGGATATTGACGGCGGAATACAATTTATTGCTCACATAGGCGATGACGTCCGCATTGATGTCCCTGTTGAGCGCGGTGATGCGCTTGAGAGAGATCTTGGAAAGCATCTCCAGTTTATTGCGGCAATCGAGCGCAAGTTCAAACTCCTCGGCCTCGGCAAAGGCGCGCATCTTCTCTTTCAGCAGCCGCTCGACGTCGCCTTCCTCGCCGTCCAGGAAGCGCATCGCCGTCTTCACCCTTTCACCGTATTCCTCCGCGCCGATCAGGTGCGCGCAGGGCGCCGCGCAGCGGTGGATGTGATAATTGAGGCAGGGCTTTTTCGCCTTTTCACCGATAGAAGTCTGGCACGTGCGCACGCCGAAAGCCATATTGACGATCTCCAACACATCCCGCACGCGCACGCCGCCCATATACGGCCCGAAATATTTACTGCCCTTTCTGAGCTTCCGCGACACCGTAAAGGCGGGATACTTTTCAGAGACGGATACTTTGATATAAGGATACGTCTTGTCGTCCTTTAAAAGTATGTTATATTTCGGCTTATATTTTTTGATCAGGTTATTTTCGAGAGAAAGCGCGTCGATCTCCGATTTTGTGATGATATAATAGAAATCGGAGATGTTTGCGACCATCGCCGCTACTTTCTCAGTCTTGAGCGAAGAATGAAAATACTGCCGTACTCTGTTTTTGAGCACGCGCGCCTTGCCGACGTAGATGACGTTCCCGTCCCTGTCCAGCATGATATATACGCCCGGCTTATCGGGCAGAAGTTTTAGCTTTTCCTGTAATTCGCTCATAGAGTATACTTCACGGCAGGCATTCTTCCGTCGGAAACATTATACAATACCGCGGCAAAATTTGCAATAAAAAAGAGCAACTGCACGTCGCCCTTTTTCTCAGTACCCCAAAAACTCGACACCCTTCAGCAAAACGTCGTTCACGGTATCGTTTTTGAGGCTGTAAAAGATAACTTTCCCGCAGCGGCTGCACTTGACGATGCCGATATTTTTCAGCAGGCGCAGCTGATGGGAAACCGTCGTCTGGTTTATGCAGAGGACGCGTGAGATATCCGTCACGCACATCTCTGTAATTGCCAGCGCAGACAGGATGCGCACTCTCGTGCCGTCTGCAAACACGGAAAAGAAATCGACGATACCCGCAAGGATCTCGCCCTCCGGCACATAACTCTCTACAAGCTCCTGCGTTCTGCCGTCCAAAAGCAAGGTTTCTCCAATGCCGACCATGTCCGCCCTCCGCCGAATAAAATTTATACTTTCATTTTATACGTTGCAGGCTGATATGTCAATATAAGCATATGAGATCTTTCGTCGCATTTGCGCTGTTTATGAACTATTTTGTCAAAGCGGGCTCTTTCGGGGCCTGAACAGGTTTCTCCCGTCCGCGCGCCCCTGCCCGGCGAAGACAGCCAAAGGCGCGCAGAACCTGCAGCAACCCGCCCATCGGGCGGTCATTTGACCTCTTTGACGGTATATCCCGCATCTTCCACCGCCCTGACGAGGACATCGTCCGGGACATCCGTTTCCACGATCGCGCGCTTCTTTTTGAGCTCCACCGCAGCCTGTACGCCCTCGATGGCATTCAGTGCCTTTTCGACGCGCGCGCTGCAATGCGGGCAGCTCATGCCTTCGATGATCAAGATCTTTTTCATGTTTTTATCTCCTTTGCCTTTTTCGGCTTCCGATTTATGCTTCGGTTTAAATCGCATCAGCCTGAGTGCGTTTGTCACGACAAAGACAGAACTGATGCTCATCGCAAGGGCGCCGATCATCGGGTTCAGCACCCATCCGACGGCATATAGGGCGCCGGCTGCGATGGGGATGCAGAGCAGGTTATAAATAAAAGCCCAGAACAGATTTTCTTTAATATTCCGCACCGTCGCCTTGCTCAGGTCGACGGCAGAATTGAGTGCCCGCAGATCTCCTCCCACGAGCACGACATCCGCAGAGTCGATCGCGACGTCCGTTCCGTTCCCCATGGCGATGCCGATATCCGCCTCCTTGAGAGCGGGAGAATCGTTGATCCCGTCCCCGACCATCGCCGTAACGGCGCGCTCTTTGTTTTCGGCAACGGCAGCCAGCTTGTCCGCCGGAAGCATTTCCGCGGCGACGCGTTCAATGCCCGCCTGCCGCGCGATCGCATGCGCGGCAGAAGGAGCATCGCCGGTCAGCATGACCGGCTCTATGCCGCGCTCTTTCAGCCCCTTGACGGCGTCTGCACTCCCTTCCTTTATCGTGTCTGCCACGGCAAAGAGTGCGGCTACCGCCCCGCCCGAAGCAAAATACAAGACCGTCTTCCCTTCCTCTTCCATGCGCGGTGCATCTTTTTCCGCGGCCGAGACGATGACCCCGCGCTCCTCGAGCAAGCGCCGGTTTCCGATCAGGGATTCCTTTCCTGAGCACAGCGCAACCGCGCCCTTACCCGGGAGATATTCAAACGCAGACGTGTCTGCAAAGCGGACACCTTCCTGCCTACCCTCCTCTACGATGCAAGCTGCAAGCGGATGATTCGAGTTCAGCTCTACCCCGCCTGCTTCCGAAAGTGCAAGTTCGCGCGTATAGTCTCCGTAGACGAAAATATCCGTGACGCGCGGCTTTCCTTCGGTGATCGTCGCCGTCTTATCCAACAGGACGATGCCGATGTCCTTCGCCCGCTGCAGAGCCTCCGCGTCTTTATACAGGATCCCCATCGCGGCACCCCGCCCCGTAGCAGCCATGACGGCGACGGGCGTCGCAAGGCCGAGCGCACACGGGCAGGAGATGACGAGCACGCTGATCGCCATGCTCAGGATCTCGGGAACGGTGACGCCGACGGCTCCCGTCCCCCAAAGGATCATCCAGACCGCGAAAGTCGCTGCAGCGATCGCGAGAACGACGGGCACGAAAATGCCGGCGATCTTATCCACGATCCTTTCGATGGGCGCCTTGGACGAACCCGCCTCGCGCACCATCTTGATGATCTTCGACAGGACGGTATCTCCGCCGACCTTCTCCGCACGGATGCGGAGGATATTTCCCCGGTTGACGGATGCGCTGGTGACGAAGTCGCCTTCGCCCACTTCGACGGGCAAGCTCTCCCCCGTTATCGCCGATTTGTCCACAAACGAATTTCCGGACAGAACATGGCCGTCCACCGGAAGGCTGTCGCCCTGTTTGACGACGACGATGTCCCCTTGTACCACTTCGGACAACCTGATCGTCCGCTGTTCGCCATCTCTTTCGACCGTGACGCTGTCCGGCGCGAGGCGGAGCAACTTTTCCACTTCCTCGCCCGTCCTGCTCTTTGAGCGCGCTTCCAGCCATTTTCCGAGCGTAACGAGCGTCAGCACCATTGCGGCAGATTCAAAAAAGAGATCGTCCATGGCGAGTGCGTGCGCATCCTCCGCAAAGGGAAGGAGGAACATGACGACGACGCTGTATAAAAAGGAAACGGCGCTCCCCAGGCTGACGAGCGTATCCATGTTCGGTACCCTCTTCAGGAGGGCGCGCACACCGCTCTTGAAGAAGGCAAAATTGATAAAGAGCACGGGTGCCGTCAGGAGGAGCTGCATGAGCGCAAAGTTGCCGGCGCTCTCATGCGGGTCCCAAAAGAAAGGCAGAGGCGCCCCGAACATGTGCGCCATCGTAAAGTACATGAGGGGAAGCAAAAAGCAGAGGGACAGGAGAAAGCGCCGCTTCAATTTCTTTGCCTCTTCCCCGAATGTATTTGCATGCCTTTCCGCCGCGACCTTGGCGACCTCGGCTCGTTCCTCACCATTTTCGAAGGCTTCCGCCCCATACCCGAGCGCGATGACGGCATCTGCGATCTCTCTGTCCGTGACCGTGCTTTCATCGTAATCGACGGTCATGCACTCACCCATCAGGCTGACATTCGCACTCTTCACGCCCGCCATCTTTCCCACCGTCTTCTGTATCCCGGCGGAACAGGCTGCACAGGTCATTCCCTTGACAGTAAACTTCTTTTCCATACGGCCCTCTCAAACACTACCTATACGGTTGCATTTATTATAATATACGGCTGCATTGCAAGTCAAGAGTTCCGAGCCGCCTTTCCGCACGGAGACAGATCCTGCGGCATTTAAGCCCTATAAATTGCCCTCAAAAAGCAAAAAAGATAGCCCGGACATCCTCTTTAAGGCAGAGTGTCTGAGCTATCGGAAGTTGGTGCCGCTGGTCGGGTTCGAACCGACACGGTATCGCTACCACTGGATTTTGAGTCCAGCGCGTCTGCCAGTTTCACCACAGCGGCGCTTACTTTATTATTATAATATAACGGCGGATTTTTTTCAAGCAAAATGAGTCTGTATTTAAAAAAAGAAGGGAACACGGCGCACCGTGTCCCCTTCCTCGCTCAGCCGACGTACGTTTTCAGCAAAGACATATTGTTTTCCGTAAACGCCTTCATCTCTTCGGGCGTAAGTTTTTTATAAGAGAGCATCGCCATATAATACACCTGGTTGGCGACAAACTTTCTCTTCTCTTCATCAAGCCCCATAAAGGCGGCAATGACGGGATTTGCCGTGTTTATGATGATGGTCATGTCCCTGTCCGCGTCCGCACCCGCAAGGCCGTAAAAGGCGTTCATCTCGCTGAACCTGCGGGAAATTTCCGCCACGTTGATGATTGCAGGTACGCCCGCATTTTTCAGCTTTTCTGCCTTGACGGCGATCTGCGTATTGGCGAGAGCTGCCTTGAAGGCTTCGACGAGTTCCTTGTTCTCTTCTTCTACGCCCGCGCCCTCTTTGAGCGCCGCATCGACATCCGCGTCGATACGCAGGAAACGGTATTTGCCTGTATCCTTGAATTCGAGATAGCTCAAAAAGTGAGGGTCTATGAATGTATCGCAGACGATGGCATCCAGCCCGGCATCCTTGAACATGGAGATGTACTGCGCCTGCCCGACTTCATCCGAAACATAATAGACGGTCATCGGCTCCTTTTTTTCGTCCTTCTTCTCTTCCGCGGCACCTTCTCCCTGTTCCTGCCCGCCCATTCCGACAAATTCTTCGAGCGTCTTGTATTCGCCGTTCAGCTCCTTGAAGATGATGATGTCCTTGACCTTAGAATAAAAGTCCTCATCCTTGATACAGCCGAGTTTGATGAATACGGAAATATCGTTCCAGCAGGCGACAAACTTTTCTTTATCGGTCTTAAACAGGCCGGTGAGCTTATCGGCGACCTTCTTGGTGATATGGCGGGAGATCTTCTGCACCTGCCTGTCATTCTGCAAAAAGCTGCGCGATACGTTCAGCGGGATATCCGGGCAATCGATGACGCCGTTGAGCAGCAGGAGGTATTCGGGGATGACCTCTTTCAGGTTGTCGGCAATGAAGACCTGATTGCAGTACAGCTTGACCTTTCCTCGTTCAAGCTCCACTTTGCTCTTGACTTTGGGGAAGTACAGGATCCCCTTCAGGCGGAAGGGATAATCCATGTTCAGATGGATCCAGAAGAGCGGATCGTGGTAATCGTGGAAGGTCTTTCTGTAAAAATCCCTGTATTCCTCATCTGTACAATCCTTCGGATTCTTCAGATACAGCGGGTGGGTGTCGTTGAGCGGCTTGTCGTCCTTGCCCTTGTAATCATAATAGATATTGTACGGCATGAACGCACAATATTTTTCGACGAGCGAGCGCAGCGTGCCCTCTTCGAGGAATTCCTTTTCTTCCGGCGCGATGTGCATGACGATCTTTGTTCCGCGCCCCTCTTTTTCGCAGGTCTCAATGGTGTAGGTGCTCTCTCCGTCCGACTGCCAATGAACGGCAGGCGCACCTTCCTTGTAAGACTTTGTAAAGATCTCGATGTTTTCCGATACCATGTAGGCAGAGTAAAAGCCCAGGCCGAAATGCCCGATGATCCCTTCACCTCCCGCCTTTTCGTACTTTGCAACGAAATCTGCGGCGCCGGAGAAGGCGATCTGCGTGATATACTGTTCGACCTCCTCTTCCGTCATGCCGATGCCGTTGTCCTCGACGGTCAGAGTGCCTGCCTGTTTGTCTGCCGATATACGAACGGAGTATTCTGCCTCGTCTCCGGCCGCCTCGCCCATATCTACGAGCTTTTTGAATTTTGTGATGGCATCCACGCCGTTCGCAACGATCTCGCGCAGAAAGATGTCCTTGTCCGAATACAGCCACTTCTTGATGATGGGCATCATATTTTCGCTGGAGATCCGGATATTCCCTTGTTTAGCCATATTAACACCTCCGAATGAACAAAGGCCCCGCTTGCGGCGGGGTCTTTGGAAAATATACAAAAATCAGTCGTTGTTCTTGTTCTGAAGCATCTCTGCGATGGAAGCGCCGCCGACGCCGCCTTCCGTCCATTCTCTGAAGTCGCCCTCTTCCCTGCTCTCTCTCGGCTGACGGGGCTTTCTGCCGCCTTTGCGCTCGCCCTTGTTCTCGTCGTCGCGGCGGCTGCGGACCTTCGTGACCTCGGGTTCGGGCAGCAACGCCTTGATGGAAAGAGTCATCTTTTTATTGGCAGGATCGAGCACGAGGATCTTCGCGTCCACTTCCTCGCCGATGGTCAGAACGGAAGTAGGATTCTCCAGCCATTCGTGAGAGATCTGGGAGACATGCACCAGACCGTCCACACCGTTCTCCACTTCGACGAACGCACCGAAGGGAACGATACGAACAACTTTGCCGTGCACGACGTCGCCTTCCGCGTATTTCTCGGAAACGAGGTCCCAGGGCTGCGGCTGCAGCTGCTTATAACCGATGGAGACCTTCTTATTCTCCTCATCGACCTTGAGCACTTTGAACTGATAGCGCTTGCCGATCTCGAGGACGTCCGTAACATTCTTTGCGCCCGACCAGGAAAGATCGGAAATATGCGCGAGGCAATCGAACCCGTTTACGGAGACGAACGCCCCGAAGTTGGTGACGCGCTCGACCTTGCCCTCGACGACGTCGCCGACGTGGACATTCGCGAAGAACTCCGCTTCCTTCTCCGCCTTTGCGGCATCGCGTGCTGCCTTTTCCTCTTCGAGGATGACGCGCTGCGAGGCGATGATCTCCTTTTTGCGCTCAGACTTCTTGATCTCGAGCGCCTTCAGGCGAAGCTTCTTGCCAACATATTTATCGAGCTCCTTGACGTAGCCCATGCGGATCTCTTTGGCGGGGACGAAAACGGAATAAGTGCCCATCGAAGAGGTCAGGCCGCCCTTGTTGAAACCGGTGCAGACCACGTCGAACTCTTCGCCCGCGGCGATCGCCTCGATCTTGCTCTCCTCTTCCTGGATCTGCTTGATGAGCTTCTGAGAGAGCTTAACGGGCCTGCTGGGAGAGACCACCATCACTTCGATCTCTTCGCCGATCTTGGCGGCGAATTCTTCGGGCTTGTACTCTTCGCAATCGATCTCGTCCTTCTCGAGGAGGGTCTCCTGTTTGGAAAACGGCAACAACACAGCCACGCCTTCATCCGACACAGAAGAAATGATCGCATTGACAAGCTGCCCTTTCTTCAATTTCGACTGTCCGTTGTCCATCTGGGCGACGACTTCTTCCATCTCGTTCGTCGCTTTCACTTCGGTGTTGTTATCCATCTTAAAAAGAACCTCCTGCGTTTGCGTGTGCGGGGTCGATGCCCCGGACACAATGCCTACATTTTTAAATTTTTTGATTTGTTCGAGGTCAAGGTCGGACGCTTCCGCCAGCCGAAATACATGCGGACAATACGCCGAACAAATATCAAACAATTTGTTCGTATTGCTGCTGTTCAGCCCGCCGATCACGAGTACGGCGTCGCACTGTCGTGCGAGCTGCGCGGCCTCTCTTTGGCGCTCTTTAGTAGTATAACAAATTGTTTTGAAAATCTCAACTGTTTTTCCGCAAACTTTGCGGATATTTTTAATTATTTTTTCAAATTTTTCCTCGGAGAAGGTCGTCTGCACCACAACCGCGGGATTCTTGCCCGAAAGCTGCGCATAGCAGGTCTCGTCGCTGCCGTCAAAGACCAGCGTTTCGCCCTCGCACCAGCCGCAGATGCCCACAACTTCCGGATGCGTCTTTTCCCCGATCACGACGACAGGGCGGCCTCCTGCAGACATTTTCCGCACGATCTCCTGCGTCCTCTTCACAAAGGGACAGGTGCAGTCCACGACCCTGATACCCCGCCTCTCGCACTCTGCATAGACCGATCTCGCGACGCCGTGCGAACGCAGAATGAGCGTCGCGCCGTCCGGCACTTCCGACACATCCTCTGCCTGTACGATGCCGCGCGCGGCGACGGCCCCCGTCACGGCCGGGTTGTGGATCAGCTCTCCGAGCACGTAGGTGTTTTCGGGCTCGATGCGCATCGCGGTATCCACCGCAAACCGGACGCCCTTGCAGAAACCGCTGCTCTTTGCGATGTAAATGTTCATCCTTCGGCCGAACCCTTTTTCTTCTTTTTCCCGTTCTTTTTCTTCTTGCCGTATAACTCGAGCCCCGCACGCTTGACGGAGAGCATGGCCTCGCGGATGGTCTCTTCCGCTTCGGCGTAATCCTCTGCGGTCATGCGCATCTCATAATAGCGGGAAAGATCGATCGGGTCGCCGATGACGATCTTCGTGCGGCGGAAGAACCTCGTCTTGCGCAGGCACATGACGGGGTAAACGGGGACCTTCGCCTTGATGGCAAAGAGCGCCGCACCGCCCTTGAGGGGCAAGAGCTCCTCCTCCGTGCGGTTGCGCGTCCCTTCCGGAAACATGGAGATCTTTTCTCCCTTTTTCAGATACCGCAGCGCCGCCATGATAGCCGCGGCATCATTCCCGTCGCGCGAGACGGGAATCGCCTCGACGATGTCGCAAAGGTGCGCAAGGAACTTGTTCTTATAAAGCTCCTTTTTCGTGATGAAGTGGACTTTTTCTTTGGTCGTGCAGGCCATATGGACGATATCCCAGATGCGGTAATGGTTGCCGACAAGCACGCAGGCTCCGTCCTTCACCTTTTCCTTTCCGATCAACTTGAAAGGAAACAGGATCTGCGTCACCGCGACCATGATTTTTTTCAGAAAGCCGTATGTCAGCATGGTCAGACTTTCTCCTGTATTTTCTTTTTGATATACCGCACGACTTCTTCGACGCGCATGTCCGACGTATCGACGAGCACGGCATCCTCGGCACGGCGCAGCGGCGAGATCGCGCGCGTGGAATCGTTTTTGTCTCTCTCCTCTATCTCCTTCAGGACCTGTGCATATTCCTGCGCAAACCCCTTGGCTTTCAGTTCGTCGCACCTGCGCCGGGCGCGCACCTCGGCGGATGCGGTGACGAAAAATTTGAAGGGAGCGTCGGGCAGGACGGCCGTCCCGATGTCTCTGCCGTCCAGCACGCAAGACTGTTCGGCCGCGATCTTTCTCTGCATCTCCACCATCTTTTCGCGCACGCAGTGCAGCGCGGAGATGGCGGACGCCGCCATGGAGACCTCCGGCTTGCGGATCTCTTCCGAAACATCCCTGTCCCCGAGGAAGGTGCGCTGTGCGCCGTCCTCATATTTAACCCGCAGTTCCATCTCTTTCAGGACGGGCGCGACGCTCTCTTCGGTGAACGCCGTCACGCCCGCATCCTTTGCCGCCAGCGCGCAGGCGCGGTACATCGCTCCCGTATCCAGATACAGGATGCCGAATTCCTTTGCGAGCTGTTTTGCGACCGTGCTCTTTCCGCTGCCCGAAGGCCCGTCCAACGCGATCGAAAACTTCTTCAGATCCCTGCGCAGATCTGCCGCCCCGCGCAGATACACGTGCCGAACATCCCGGCAGGTCTCGACGAAGAGAAGGACACGTATACAAAGAGGCAGCGCCCCTTCTATCTCCGGCTCAAGGGAAGAGTAGAGCGCCGCACCCGAAAAGCCCGCTTCCCTCGCCGCCTTGGCGGGATAGAGGGAGCGGATGTCCGCCGTGTTTGAGAACAGGATGCAGACGATATCGCCCTCTGCCAATCCGTTCTTCTCTTTGATCTCATTCAACAGTTCGCGAACCGCCCCGCGCACTTCTTGGGGCGTATCTGCAGCGACGGTCGTCGCTCCTCTTATCGCTTTCATAGCTCCTCCTTTTTCTCCGTCTCCCCATCCTCCGCGGCGGCAGCTTTCCCCGCGGCAAAACCGGTCATAAATGCGATCTGTAAATTGAATCCGCCTGTATAGCCGTCCACATCCAGCGTTTCCCCGCAAAAGTAAAGCCCGGGGACTTTTTTGCACATCATCGATCGTGGATCTATTTCCTTAACGTCGACGCCGCCCGCGGTCACGATCCCCTCTTCTATGGGACGCAATTTGCGGGGAGATAGTACAAACGCCTTGATCGCCCGCAGCAGGGCTGCGCGCTTTCCCTTCGTGAGCGAATTGGCGGGCAGCTCCGCGGGAATATCCGCCTGCCGCAAGATCGGCAGGATGAGCGCCTTCGGAAGAAGTTCCGAAAGGGCGTTCCGCATCTGTTTGTTCTTGTATTTTTCGATATCCCGCAGCAGCCGTCTGTCCAGCGTGCCCTCGTCGAGGACGGGCTTCAGATCGAGCCACAGGCGCACGCGGGAGACATCCTCTCCGTTGATTTCGCTGGAGAGAGTGAGAACAATCGGCCCGGAGATCCCGAAGTGCGTAAAGAGCATCTCGCCGAAATGAGCGCGCTCCTTTTTCCCTGCGCGCGCGTGCAGGGTCACGTTTTTCAGAGAAAGCCCCTGCAAACTGTCCGTCCCGCAGCACTCGATGCCGCACAGGGCGGGCTTCGGCGGCAGGACGCGCAGCCCGAAAGCCCGCGCGAACGCATAGCCGTCTCCCGTGCTGCCCGTTGAAGGATAGGAAAGCCCTCCCGTACAGACAACCACGGCATCCGCATACAGGCTCTCCCCGTCCGTCCTGACGCGAAATCCCTTTTCTCCCTTTTCGATGCCCCTGACGTTCGTCCCGAAGCGAAAAGCGGCCCCCGCTTCGCGGCAATACCGTTCCAGGCATTTCGTCACGTCGCTCGCCTTGTCCGAAGCGGGAAAAACGCGCTCCCCCCGCTCCGTCTTGAGCGGCAGGCCGCCCTCTTCCAAAAAGCGCATCAGCCTTCGGGGAGGAAACGCATATGCGGCGCCGGTCAGAAATTTCGCATTGTGCACGACATTTTCCAACACCCCTTCCGCAGAGGTATCATTGGTGACGTTGCACCGCCCTTTCCCCGTGATATAGATCTTCTTGCCCGCCTTTTCATTTTTTTCGAGCACGATGACTTCGCCGCCCTCCGCCGCGGCGGCATACGCCGCCATCAGGCCGGAAGCGCCCGCGCCGATCACGATCACTTTCTTCATTCTCGCCTTATTCCGAAAAGCGGCGAAAGCCCGAAAATCCGGGCCTTCGCCAGCTCCGATCAGACAGGATACACGCCGTCGCCCTTGGCGACGAGGTCCTTATCCACGCCCGTCTTGCGGGCCTTGCGCCATTTGAAAAAGTTGAGCGCGACCTGCCCGAATACGGCATAGGAAAGGACGTCCTCTTCCTGCTCCATGTACTCGGATATCTCCGATTTAAACTGCTCGAATTCCGGTTTCAGGTCATCCGCAGGTCGGTACGTGATGCGCTTTTCGTCCCCTATACATTTCTTGACGACCGCAGCATCCGGCTCAGCGGGGAGTTTTCCGTATTCACCGCGGAGCAAGCCCTTGAACTCCTTCGTCACCATCTTGTAACGTTCCCCCGCAAGCACGTTGAGTACGGCCTGCGTGCCGACGATCTGCGAAGAAGGCGTGACCAGCGGCGGATAACCGCAGTCCTTCCTCACATTGGGAACTTCGGCGAGCACCTCTTCGAGTTTATCCGACTTGTTCTGCTGCTTGAGCTGGGAGATCAGGTTGGAAAGCATGCCGCCGGGGACCTGATAGATGAGCGCGTTGATGTCGATGGAAAGAACTTTCGGAGAAAGGAACCCTTCTTTTTTGAGCCTTTCCGCGACGCCCTTGAAATGCTCGACGATCGGAAGCAGCTTGTGGATGTCGATGCCCGTATCGTACGGGGTCCCCGCGAGGGTCGCCACCAGCGGCTCCGTCGCGGGCTGGCTGGTCCCGTTGCCGAGGGGCGAAAGCGCCGTATCCACGATATCCGCGCCCGCTTCGATGGCTTTGAGGTTGACCATATCACCCGTCCCCGCAGTGTTATGGGTATGAAGATGTACTTTAGTGGAAGGCTTGAGCTCCTTCTTGAGTTTAGAGACGAGGTCATAGGCCGTATACGGGAGCAGCAAATTCGCCATATCCTTGATGCAGATATTGTCCGCCCCCATGCCCTCGAGCTGCTTTGCAAGCTTTACGAAATATTCCGTCGTATGCACGGGGCTGGTCGTATAGCTGATCGCCGCCTCACAGATGCCGCCGTATTTCTTGATCGCCTTCATGGATGTCTCGAGGTTTCTCGGATCGTTGAGCGCATCGAACACGCGCACGACCCTGATGCCGTTCTCTATGGACTTCGCCACAAATTTTTCAACGACGTCGTCCGAATAATGGCGGTACCCGAGCAAATTCTGCCCGCGCAGAAGCATCTGGATCGGCGTCTTTTTGAGATATTTGCGCAGCGTCCGCAGCCTTTCCCACGGGTCTTCGTTCAGAAAGCGCAGGCAGCTGTCGAACGTCGCGCCGCCCCATGCTTCCAGCGAATAATAGCCGATGTCGTCCAGCTGTTCGAGGACGGGGATCATCTCGTCCGTGCGCATGCGCGTCGCAGCCTGTGACTGGTGCGCGTCTCGCAGGATAGTATCCGTAATGAGGACCTTTCTGCCCTCCGTTTTCGTTGTTTTCGTTGCCATTAGATCTCTCCAAAATCAAACTTTCAAAAGATGAAACGCATCTCGCCTCACACGAGGCTCGTGACGCTCGCCAGCAAAAATCCCGCCGCGATCGCCGAACCGATGACGCCCGCCACGTTGGGGCCCATCGCGTGCATCAGCAGATGGTTGCTCGGGTCTGTCTCCCGCCCGACGTCCTCCGATATGCGCGCGGCCATGGGGACCGCGGAAACGCCGGCAGAGCCGATCAGCGGATTGATCTTCCCGCCGGAGAACTTATTCATGATCTTAGCCATGAGCAGGCCGCCGACCGTGCCGAAGCAGAAGGCAAGCAACCCGAGGCCGATGATCATGAGCGTCTGCACCTGCAAGAAGGTAGACCCGACGGCCTTGCAGCCGACGGAAACTCCCAGGAAGATGGTGATCGTATTCATGAGCCCGTTCTGCGCCTGCGAAGAAAGCCTTCCGACCACGCCGCTCTCGCGCATCAGGTTGCCGAGCATGAGCATACCGAGCAGAGGGATCGCATCCGGCAGCAAAATGCCGCAGATGAGCGTGACGAGCACGGGGAAGACGATCTTCTCCAGCTTCGTCACCTCGCGCAGCTGCTTCATTTTGATGGCGCGCTCCTTCTTGGTCGTCATCAGCTTCATGATCGGCTTCTGAATAATGGGGATCAGCGCCATATATGAATACGCCGCAATGGCGATGGTCGCGAGCAGGTCCTGGTTCGTGAATCCGGACAACTGCTGAGTAAGATAGATGGCCGTAGGCCCGTCAGCACCGCCGATGATGGCGATGGACGCGGCCGCCGCGGCATCAAAACCGAGAAGCACCGCACCAATAAGTGTCAGAAAGACGCCGAGCTGCGCAGCCGCCCCGATCAGCATGCTTTTGGGGTTTGCGATCAGCGGCCCGAAGTCCGTCATCGCGCCGATGCCCATGAAGATGAGCGGCGGATAAATAACGTTTTCGACGCCGAAATACAGGTACCACAAAAGTCCCCGGTTGGTGACGTCCATATATGCATGACTGATGACCAGATCGCTGCTCGCAAAGGTCGTCACACCGTTTTCCACGGTGCCCTGCACATATCCCTGCAACGTGTACAGCACACTGAACTCGCCGTCAAGGTTGAGGATCGTCGGCTGTCCCGCCTTGAGCGCGTCAAAATCGGCAAAGAAGGTCAGCACATTCCCGCTCAGGAATCCGTCCCTTACATAGACGAGCGCTCCCGTCGCGTTCTGCAGGTAGACGCCGGCATATTCCAGCGTACCGTCGCTGTTGACGCCGATCTGCAGAGAGGTGTCGGGCGTCTCATAGCGGCCCCAAACGATGTTCTGCGCGCCCGGAATGTTGATGAGGAACATGCCGAAGGCGATCGGAAGCAACAGTAGCGGCTCGAACTTTTTGACGATCGCGAGATACATCAGAATGAAGGAGACGGCCAGCATCACATAATTCTGCCAGCCGCCCTGCGCGAGGCCGGACGCCTCCCACAGGTTCTGCATCATTCCGACGAAGTCGAAATTTGAGGAAAGTAACTGCATGCGCACCACCCCGTCAACCGATCACGGCGAGCAATGTATTCGTTTCGACGTTGTTGCCGACGGCAGTTTGGAAAGATATCTTCCCGTCGCAGGGGGCAGTGATGTCGTTATCCATCTTCATGGCCTCAAGCACGAGCACGGGCTGATCTTTTTTGACCGAAGCGCCCTCTTCGACGAGGAATTTCTTGATGAGACCGGGGAAGGGAGAAAGCAGCTTCTCGCCCGAAGCAGCGGCGGCGGGGGCCGCAGCAGGCGCGGCGGCAGCGGGGGCCGCTGCGACAGGAGCGGGAGCGGCCGCGCCCGCGGTCACTTCTTCAACGCCCACTTCATAGTTCTTTCCGTCGATGGTGATGATAAATTTACGCATAACTGTTTTCTCCTTATATTTTCCTGATTCTCTTTACTTTGAATTCACACGAGCTGTTCTCGCTCACATAATAGGCGGCGATCGCCGCAACGATGGCGACGCGCACCTCCTCTCTGATCCCGTCCTCGGCGACAGAAATCGCGGGGGCGGGCGTTTCGGCCTCCTTGCCCTTCCTGTTACCGAGCCGATTGACGATATAGCCGCACAGCCACACGACCCCGATCAGGATGATGATCCCGATGAATGTGATCGCAAAGCCGATGAGCGCGAACAAAAAGACCTCGCCGTAGCCGAGATAAGGCACTACATTTCCGGTAACGGTATCGTACTCTACATTTTGCGTCGCTGCCAACAGAGATGCTAACATTTTTCACCTCACTTGAGCAGCATCTGCAGGGATGCTATCAGATATTGTTTTGCAAACTGCGGTTCGATGATATTGTCGACGTATCCGTTCTTTGCGGCGTTGATCGGGTCGGATGTCTCATCCGCATAGCGGGCGGCAAGCTTTGCCTCGTCCGCTCTTTCCTCTGCAAATTCGACCGCGGCGCCCTTCGCGCCGTCGAAGAGCGCGATCTTCGCGTTTGCAAAGGAATAGACGTAATCAAACCCTGCCGACTTGGCGGCAAACAGCGAATATCCGAGCCCGATCGCATTTTTATAGACGACGGATATTTTTGCATTTTCCATCATGCCGTACGTCTCAAACAGCTTGAAAATATTTTTAAGAACGAGGCTGTCGTTTGTTTTCAGATCGGGGAGGACGCCCGCCGCATCGACAAAGGTCACAAACGGCAGGTCGTAATAGGCCGCGAACTCCGCAAAGGCGAGCGCTTTTGCCACATTCCTCTCGTCGAGAAGGACGGGCCCCTCCCCTTCGAAAACGAGCGAGGCGACGGAGATGCCGCCGACCCTGCCGAGCACGCAGCGCACTTCGGGGCACCCGACGCCGACTTCCACATAACTGTCCGCATCGAACACTGCCTCGATCAGGTCTTTCCCTTCACATTTTTCATTGAGAGACGGGAAGGCCGCGTTCAGGTCGGCTCCGTTCTCGACCACAACGGAAGTATATTCGGGCAGGACGGAGAGGATCTTTTCGATCTTCTCCATCACCTGCGCCATATCCTCCGTCTCAAAGGAGACGAGAGAAGTCTGCGCAAGCGCTTCCGCCCCGCCGACTTTTTCTTTGGAAAGATTTTGGCCGCTCTTTGCAGAGATGACCAATGGACTGTCCGCCGCAAGCACGCCTCCTTTCATAAAGAAAGTAAAATCTGCACACGCAGCGAGCAGCGCCCCCTGCCCGTACACCTCGCCGTTGACCACGGCAAACTGCGGCACGACGCCGTGCAGCTTCGCGGCTTTCGAAAGCAGTCCCGCAAGCCCTTCCAACGCGGTAACGCCTTCCCCGACCTGCACGCCTAAGCTGTTGAGGATATAGACGACGGGCGTAGAATTCTTTTCCGCAAGTTCCAAACATTTGAGGATCTTTGCACAATTCGCCGCGCTCATCCCTCCGTGCATGATGTCATAATTCTGCGCAGCGAGATAGACGGGGAATCCGCCCACCGTCGCAAAGCCCGTTACGACGCCCTCTCCGGCAACTTCTTTCCCGTAAAAATCATTCTTGGAAAAGCTGAAGCCGGCAAGCTCGACGAAGCTTTCCGCATCGACGAGCGCCGCGATCGCCTTGCGGACTTCACTCCCTGCCGCAAGGACCGCCGCTCGCCTCTCCTGAAGCAACTTGATCTTGTCCATAGAACCTCCCTGTGAGAAACTCCTTTTTCTATTCAAAGACAATTATAGCGCATTTTTGTCAAAAAAGCAAATTTTCTATGAAAAATTATTCGCTCGAATGCATAAAATCTTTCACACCGCGGCCGGATCTTCCTCTTACCCCCCCCCTAAAATCATCAAAACGATCTCTTTTTTGCTTATTACGAAAAAAAGAAAATGACCACAATGTCTTGTGGTCAAAGTGTTGCTCCCGGCGGAGATCGTAAGGAGCGAAGCGCCGGAATAGCGGTTATTCACCGAAAGATACGATCGCTTCACGTATTCTCGTTGATTCGGGCGGAAGTACAAAAAAGACAGGGTATGCGCCGAGCATACCCTGCGAAAATGGTACTCCCGGCGGGAATCGAACCCACAACGGCCCCTTAGGAGGGGGCTGTTATATCCATTTAACTACGGAAGCATATTCTTTTTTATTCCCGACGCATCCGCCGCCGTCGCGCCGCCTGTTTTCGTCGGGTATAAGCCAGCCCCCAAAAGGGTTCCCCCCCCCTCGGCTGAGCGCCGTGCTTTGCCCTCTTCTGAACCATCGACGGGCCCTGTCGGTGCAGTCAGTTCTGTCCGTTTAACCACGGAATCGAACGTGTATAGTTTACTATAATTTTTTTGAAAAAGCAATCATTTTATATTGCCCGTTTGCTTTTTTTAGAGAAAAAGCGCCCCTCGCCTGTACACAAGCAAAGGGCGCCCCTATAAAACACGCGCTATTTCTCCAGCCGACGGAAAAGCGCTTCGACATAGTCCCCTTCAAACAGCTCGATGAGCCCTCTGTCCGCACAATTCGTCAGCGCACCGTCAAAGGGTATCCGCGCGACGGTATCCACGCCGTATTCCTTTGCAAGTTCGGCCGCGCCGCTCTTGCCGAACACTTCTATCTCCTTCCCGCAATCGGGGCACTTGACATAGCTCATGTTTTCGACGATCCCGAGAATAGGGATATTCATTTTCTGCGCCATGTTCGCCGCCTTCTTTACGATCATCGAGACGAGTTCCTGCGGCGTCGTTACGAGGACGATCCCGTCCAGCGGGATAGACTGATAGATACTCAGCGGCACGTCTCCCGTCCCGGGCGGCATATCTACAAACATATAGTCGACATCGTTCCAGATGACGTCTGTCCAAAACTGCAATACGGCGCCCGCAATGACGGGGCCGCGCCAGATGACCGGCTCCGTATCCTCTTCGAGCAATAAGTTCATCGACATGATCTCGACGCCCGTCTTGCTTCGGACGGGAAAGATCCCCATCTCCGAACCCGTCGCCTTGTCCGCGATCCCGAACATGCGGGGTACGGAAGGGCCTGTGATATCGGCATCCAGAACAGCGGCGCGGAACCCGTTGCGCTGTGCCGTGACGGCAAGCATCGCCGTCGTAAGCGATTTGCCGACGCCTCCCTTTCCGCTGACGACGCCGATGACCTTTTTGATCCTGCTCAGTTCATGCGGCTTTTTGTGCATATCCCGCTGCGCGCAATCCTGCCCGCAGCTGCCGCAATCGTGCGTACATTCCTCTGCCATTCTCTTCCTTTCTCCTCTCTTTCCGATACGTCGTTTTAAAGAAGGCTCTTGGGATCGTATTCCGCCTTCTTATAAACCTTGTCCGCGGGTTTATCCGCGATCTCGCTCTTGAACACTCCCTGCCACTCTCTCGCATCGTAATCTTCTACGGTACAGGTGACATAGTGGTCAGAGCACCCGAGCTCCTGCGTGAGCGTCTTAACGAGGGCAGCCGCGAGCCGTTTTTTCTGCTCCTCGCTGCGCCCCTGCAACATCTTGACTGAAATATGCGGCATAGGCCGATCCTCCTTTTTTCCTTAAATTATAGTACAATCCCGCTTTTTTCGCAACCGTTCGCGGGGCGGAAGACGACGCGTTCTTAATTTTGTTCCAAAACTTCAAAAAAATTTATCAAATCGGTTGAAAAAAAAGACGGTATGCGTTATAATGATAGAGCTGTGCTAGGTGGGGAGTTAGCGGTGCCCTATATCTGCAATCCGCTACAGCAGAGCCGAACGCCTCCCCCGGACTTGTGTGTGGAAGGCCGCACTCCGTAAGGGATGATGATAGCAAGGTCTCATGCAACGGGCTGCCGTGAACCGTGTCAGGACAGGGATGTAGCAGCACTAAGCGGATCTGTCCGTGTGCCATGAGGAAGCTTTGAAGGAGTTACCTGCGGTTTTCACGCTTCGGCGCACATTTTCAAAGGAGGATGCACAGTCTTTTGAACGAAAACCCCTCGCATTTGCGAGGGGTCACTTTTTATTTTCCGGACGATCATTTACGCCCCTCTTTGATGCACGACCGCCGCCCCGCCTTGCCGCCCTCTTCGCCGCCGGCAAGCACGCCGTGATCCAGCAAAACGGCATGAAATTTTTCTTCCATCTCATAAAACGGCTCAAAGCACGAAAAATCGAGCATCGAACCGTATTCATATTCGCAGATGGGAAGCAGATCGGCAAGCTCAAAAAAATTTTCGAGGAGTGCAAACAAGCGCTTCTCTCCGCGGCGCAGCTTGGCATAGATGCGGCGAATGTGCGCGCGGTCATACCTCGCCTTTGCATTCAGATATTTTTCGTTCTTCATGGACGTTCCCTCCAGAAACGGTCATACCTTATCCTTTGACGAGCCCTTCCAAAATGAGCTTATCCGCCACAAGCGCGATAAATTCACTGTTGGTCGGCTTGTCCGTCCCGATATAGACGCGGACCCCGAATACGGCATTGATCGCATCGATGCGCTGCCTGTTCCAGGCCACTTCGATGCTGTGGCGTATCGCGCGTTCCACTTTGCTTGCCGTCGTCGAAAACTTTTCGGCAATGCTCGGATACAGCTGCTTTGTTACGTTGTTGATGATGGACGGATCGTCTACCGCCATCTTGATCCCTTCCCGCAGATAGGCATAGCCCTTGATATGCGGCGGGATGCCGATCGAAATGAATATATTGCTGATCTTCTCGTCGAGCGTCGCCCCCGTGCGCTTTTCGCGCTGTACGGGAGACGCCTGCTCCTCGGGTGCGGAAAGCTCCTTTGCCCGCGCGGCGATCAGTTCGGGCGAAACGGGTTTCATGAGATAATACTTCGCACCCTTCGCCAGGACGCGAGAGACGATCTCGTCGTCGGAAAAGCTGCCGATCGCGATGACACGCACGCGCTCTTGCGCTCCTTTCAGCCTGTCCAGAACGCCGAACCCGTCCAGCTCTTTCAGGACTAACCCGACGATCGCTATGTCCGGCTGTTCTTCTTCTATCCTCCGCAGCCCCTCCGCTCCGTTATCCGTGACCGCACAGACCTCGAAGCCTTCGCTCTGCAGGCGCTCCGCAATTTGTCTGCCTACCTCCATGTTACCATCAAACACGGCAACTTTCTTTTGCTGTGTCATGCATTGACCCTCCGTACACATTTTTGACTTTCCTCTATTATACAGCAAAATTTTGGATTTGTTAAATATTTACAGGTCATAAATTGATATTTATTGTACAAATTATAAAAAATATTGGATTATTTTGTAGATTTATGGAAAATAACTCGGTATATTCGACGTCACGTGCACCAAAAAACTATTTTTCGTATATACAGTCGTTTGCGGACAGATACTCGAGCAGGTTTTCGAAGTACAGCCTGCGCACGTCTTTTTTCGTGTACCCGGCCCGCAAAAAGCGATCTGCCAGCGTCTCCAGGCAGGCATAGCGCTCCAGCCCGAGCGGCAGGTCGTCCGTACCGTTAAAGTCGGTACCGAAGCAAAATCCCCCGATCCCGAATTTCTGCACGCCATGGTCGAAATGGCGAAAAACGGCCTCCGCATCCCCCTGTCCTCCGAGAAAGGCCTTCACCAGTGCAATGCCTACGATCCCGCCCCGTTGTATGACTTCGCGTATTTGGCTGTCTTTTAGATTTCTCGGATGCGGGTGCCGCGCATAGAGGCAGGCATGCGAACAGACGATCCGGGGTGCAATATCCAGCGCATCGTAGAAAGAGCGGACATTCAGGTGCGCGCAGTCGAGCGCGATCCCGCGGGACGCCAGTATCCTCAGTACCCGTTCTCCCCTCTGCGTAAGCCCGCCCTCCGCCATGCAGCCTCCTGCCAGCGCGTTTTCCTTGTTCCACGTCAGGGAGACGCACACGGGGCGCCAGCCGCACACTTCTTCTATGTTTTCGCCATCCAAATAGGAGGCGTCCTCCAGGGAGAGGTATTGCCCGCTCCTTCTCTCCGCAAAAAAACTGCGCGCAAGGCGCCTGACCTGCGCAAACTTTCTTTCGCCGGTATAAATTGCGCAGACGCATGCTTCGGTCTCGGCTGCAAGCGCCGCAAGGTCGGGGCAGTCCGTCGCCGTCAGAATGTCGTTATGCATATCCGCGATCCCGTATTCCATATTATATAAATATGTAAGATAGAAAAAAAGGTTCCGCAAAGGAACCTTTTCCGTTGAAAACAATGTATTTTATCTGGCATGCTTAGGTTCGGGGTACTCCTCCCCGAACGTCTCCACGGTCACGCTTTCCATGACCTGCGGCGAAAGCGGTTTGTCGCGCATGTCCGTCTCTGCGGCCGCAATGGCGTCCACGACCTCCATCCCCTCCGTCACCTTGCCGAAGGCGGCATACTGCCCGTCGAGGTACGAAGCATTTTCATGCATGATGAAGAACTGCGACCCGGCACTGTCCGGCATCATCGAGCGCGCCATGGAGAGCACACCGCGCGCATGTTTGAGATCGTTCTGCGCAAAGCCGTTCATGCGGAATTCGCCCTTGATGGTATAACCGGGGCCGCCCGTGCCGTTGCCGGCGGGGTCGCCGCCCTGGATCATGAACCCCTCGATCACGCGGTGAAAGGTCAGCCCGTCGTAAAAACCGTGGCGGACGAGCGAAATAAAATTATTTACAGTGTTCGGCGCCTTGTCGGGGTACAGTTCCGCCTTGATAACGCCTCCGTTCTGCATTTTGATGGTTACGACGGGATACATGTTTTACTCCTTTTCGAGGTCTTCGTATTTTTGTACGGTGACATTTGCCTCCGCAAACAGCTGCATGGAAAAATCGTCCGGGTAGCCCTCTTTATAGACGACGCGCGCGATGCCCGCATTGATGATCATCTTGGCGCAGATGACGCAGGGCTGGTGCGTGCAGTACAGCGTCGCCCCGCCGATCTTGATGCCGAGCCTCGCCGCCTGGATGATGGCGTTCTGTTCCGCATGCACGGCGTAACACAGCTCGTGCCGCGTGCCGCTGGCGATGTTCAGCTTGCGGCGCAGGCACTCCCCCTTTTCGACGCAGCTGCGGATGCCCGCGGGGGCACCGTTGTACCCCGTCGTCAGGACACGCTTATCCAGAACGATCACCGCGCCGACGTGCCTGTTTTCCTGAAAACAGCTCGACCACCCGGCGACGGTCTCGGTCAGCTCCATAAACCGCTTGTCCCATTTATCCATACGGCCCTGTCCACCTCCGTTTTGACCATTGTACCACATTTTGGTCAAAAAATCAAGTGACAATACCGATTTATCCGATCAAAGCGCGGCAAGGATATCCCGCCCGGGGCGCAGCCGCTTTTCCTCCAAAATATTCTGTTAGCACTCTCACAAGAAAAGTGCTAAATTTTTCTTTTTTCTGCTTTAAAACATTTGACATTTGTTTTTGTATGGATATAATATATAGTAAATTAGCACTCAGGTACGAATAGTGCTAACCCATACAGAATAATATTGGAGGCGTAAGCAATGAACATCAAACCTTTATTCGATAAAGTAGTCGTTGAAAGCGTCGAAAAAGAGGAAAAGACCAAAAGCGGTTTTATCCTCCCCTCCTCGGCGCAGGAAAAGCCGCAGACGGCGCGCGTCGTCGCTGTCGGCCCCGGCGGCACGGTCGACGGGAAGGAAGTGAAGATGGTCGTCAAAGTCGGCGATACCATTCTCTACTCCAAGTACTCCGGCAGTGAGTTCAAGGTAGACGGAAAAGAATTCACCATCATCAAACAGGGAGATATCCTTGCGATCGTTGAGTAAAGTTTGAAAAGCAGGAGGTAAAAATCATATGGCTAAACAGATCAAATACGGCGACGACGCCAGAAAGGCCCTCGAAAAGGGCGTGAACACCCTCGCCGATACAGTTAAGATTACCCTCGGCCCCAAGGGCAGGAACGTCGTTCTCGACAAAAAGTTCGGCGCACCGCTGATCACCAACGACGGCGTGACCATCGCCAAAGAGATCGAACTGGAAGACCCGTTCGAGAACATGGGCGCGCAGCTCGTCAAAGAAGTCTCCACAAAGACCAATGACGTCGCCGGCGACGGCACCACCACCGCCGTTGTTCTTGCACAGGCGATCATCCGCGAGGGTCTCAAAAATCTCGCAGCCGGCGCCAACCCCATCATCCTGCGCCGCGGCATCGACAAGGCGGTCGACACCGCCGTCGCCGAGATCAAAAAGATCTCCAAGGCGATCGACGGCAAAAAGGCGATCGCGCAGGTCGCGTCCATCTCCGCGGGCGACGAAACGGTCGGCAAGCTCATCTCCGATGCAATGGAGAAAGTCGGCAAAGACGGCGTTATTACCGTCGAAGAGGGCAAGACCATGAACACCGAACTGTCCACCGTCGAAGGCATGCAGTTTGACCGCGGCTATGCTTCCGCTTATATGGTCACCAACACCGACAAGATGGAGGCCGTGCTCGACTCCCCTTATATCCTCATTACCGACAAAAAGATCTCTAACCTGCAGGAGATCCTGCCCATCATCGAACCCCTCGCGCAGCAGGGCGCAAGGCTTCTGATCATTGCGGAAGACGTCGAGGGCGACGCGCTCGCCGCACTCATCGTCAACAAGCTCAAGGGCGTGTTCAACTGCGTCGCCGTCAAGGCCCCCGGCTTCGGCGACCGCAGGAAGGCGATGCTCGAAGATATCGCCATCCTCACAGGCGGCACCGTCATCTCCTCCGACCTCGGCTACGAATTCAAGGACGTCACCCCCGACATGCTCGGCCGTGCAGCACAGGTCAAGGTCGATAAGGACAACACGACCATCGTCAGCGGCGCCGGCAGCGCTGAAAACATCAAGGCGCGCGTGGGCGCCATCAAGGCGCAGATCGCCGAAACCACTTCCGATTATGACAGAGAGAAGCTGCAGGAACGCCTTGCAAAGCTCGCGGGCGGCGTGGCCGTCATCAACGTCGGCGCGGCGACCGAAGTCGAAATGAAGGAAAAGAAGCTGCGCATCGAGGACGCTTTGGCCGCGACCCGCGCGGCTGTCGAGGAAGGCATCGTCCCCGGCGGCGGCGTCGCTCTCCTCTCCACTTCCGCAGCCATCAAAAAGCTCATCAACTCCCTTGAAGGCGACGAAAAGACGGGCGCTGCGATCATCCTCAAAGCGATCGAAGAGCCCATCCGTCAGATCGCAAAGAACGCCGGTCTCGACGGCTCCGTCATCGTCGAAAAGATTATGTCCTCCAAGAAGGCGAACTTCGGTTTTGACGCCCTTAAAAACCAGTACACCGACATGGTCGAGAGCGGTATCATCGACCCGACCAAAGTCGCAAGGAGCGTCCTGCAGAACGCGGCTTCCGTTGCAGCCACCCTGCTCACGACGGAGAGCGTCGTGACAGATATCCCTGCCCCCGAGCCTGCAGCACCCGCCGGCGGCGGTATGGGCGGCGGAATGTACTGATGATTTAACTGCTTTCCGCAGAACATGTATAAGAGCGAGGCTTTTACAGCCCCGCTCTTTTCACTCCCTTCTTCCTTTTTTATCTATTCTTTCGCCGGCTTCCTCGGCGTTGCCACTTTGCTATGCCTTCCGGAGTATAGAAATAGGGCAGACACGTTTGCCCGGGTATGGCTTCTCCATACCTCTTGCAAATCTTGTCTGCCCCGCTTATCTTTCCTCGCTTTCGGGATTTTGATTCCGGTCGGCTACTTGATTTAATTACTAACAAAAATACTCACATACGAAAGAGGCTTTTTCTTTAATAAATACAACATCCTTGCCGTACAACAAATAAAGTCTCTCATAAATCTTAATAAGCTTCTTCCGTATATCTGTTGCAAATTAGACTCATTTTAAAATCATTACTTCATTATATTTCGGTGTATATAATATCATAATCTCTCTGCCTATCAGTTTTTTAAACACTATTGAATATTTTCTACTTATTATTAAAAGATGTCGATTATTATATAGAAACCGAATTCCTATTTTCATAGGCCTCGCTAACACATTACCCGCCTCCGAAAATTTGAAAGGTATAACCCTACGTTCTATAATTTCGTCATCAGTCAACCATTTCTCTACATTTCTTTTTATTATACAATTACGAAAATATAAAACAACTGCAATAATAATCATAATAGCAGATATACAGATTATAAAAGTCATTCCAATTTGCAAGTCAATATCATTAACCTCTGGAACCAAACTCCACATCAAAATTCCACAACATACAATAAGAAGAACAATAAAAACACATAACAAAGCTATTATATATTTCAGTGGCGTCCTTATAGATTGTGATATTACTTTATTAATCCTAATGCCACTTATTGCAGTGTTACCCAACCAAGACGCAAACAACTGTCCTCCATAGCGTGCAATTTGCCCTATGCCATACGAGAAAGCACCACTAATTGCCCCTACTAAAATATCTACAGCAAACTGTTTCCAATTTAATTCTCCCAATCCTGCTTGCACTGTTAATGATGCAACAGCTCCCAAAGCCACACCGGTTACAACAGCAGCCGCTAATCCTCCAGTAGTCACTGTTAGCACACCAGCTCCTACAACAGCTATAACCGTCACAATTCCAGCAATAAGCCATTCCCACCATGCAGTGGTACCGTAGGGATCTGTATACATCACAGGATTATTATAACAATAATTGTAAACATTCAACCCGTTGATGTTTTCGGGGTCGAGATAATCTGCGCTGTCCGGGCTGATAAACCTCCCCACTTCGGGGTCGTAGTATCGGCTGTTCAGGTAGTATAAGCTCGTCTCCGCAGACAAAATCAAGCTCTTGTTCAGCTCTATTGTATCATGACATTTCATCAATGTCAATTTTTTATCAAAAACGATCCGTATATTAAAAAGAGCCGCAGCAAGGGCAGCTCTTCATTCCTATATTCAAAGTATTTTACGCAAGATCTTTGTCAGCGCATATTTGCAATGCTCGTAAGTCAACCCGCCCTGAAAATAAGCGATGTACGGCTCTTTGATTGGTGCGTCCGCCGAAAGCTCGATGGAAGCTCCCTGCACAAAAGTGCCTGCCGCCATGATGACCTGTTCCTGATAGCCGGGCATATCCCACGGCTCGAGCGTCACAAAGCTGTCTACAGGCGAGGCCTCCTGCACTGCCTGGATAAATCCTACGAGCTGCTCCTTCGTTTCAAAGCGGATAGCCCTCGTGATGTCATACGGCGCCACCTCGACGGAAGGTGAAGTAACAAAACCCAATTTTTGCAGGCAAGCACCGATCAACAGCCCGCCCTTGAGCGCCTGTGCCACGACATGCGGCGCAAGGAATACACCTTCATAAAAATACTGATAGCCGAAAGCGTACGACCCGACCTCAGCTCCAACCGAAGGAGCCGTCATTCGACAGGCGATCTTATCTACATATTCACGCTTGCCGACGATATAGCCGCCCGTCGGCGCGATACCTCCACCCGCATTTTTGATGAGCGACCCGACGCATATATCCGCACCGTTCTGCGTCGGCTCGCTCTCCTCCACAAACTCACCATAACAGTTATCGACGAAGATACAGCCGCCAAAACCGCAGCCCCGGACAAAAGAACACGCATCGGCGATCTTCTCTTCACTCAGCGCATCGCGCCACGCGTAGCCGCGGGAGCGCTGAATAAAGACCACTTTTACGGCAGGATCACGCAAACCTTCCCGGATCTTTTCGCGGTCGAACTCACCATTCAAAAGGTCGCATTTTTTAAAAGCGATCCCGTAATCGGCCAGCGAACCATTGTCCTTCCCTGCGATCACGTCCTGCAGCGTATCGTACGGATCTCCCGCAATGGAAAAGAGCGTATCTCCCGTCCTTAGCAAGCCAAACAGCCCCACCGTCAAAGCATGCGTACCGGAAAGGATGTTCGGAGAAACGAGTCCGGCCTCTGCCCCAAATATATCGGCAAAGAGCGCCCCAAGCGTATCCCGCCCCTCATCGCCGTATCCGTAACCGCTCGATCCAGCAAAATGCCGCAGCGCGATCTTGTTCTTCTGAAATGCATGCATCACTTTACACTGATTTTTATAGGCGATCTCATCGATACGCGCAAATTGCCGCGCGAGCGCGGCTTCGCTTTCTCTGATCAGTTCTTCAATGTTTTCCATATCAATTCTTCGACCTTCTCCTCGTTATCTTTGTCTTTCGGATCGAGCCAAACGATCCCCGGCAATTTTTTAAAAAAAGTAATTTGCCTCTTTGCATAGTTGCGCGTATTTTGTTTTATCATGTCACGCATAGTACTGTGCGAAATCTCATTTTTTAAATATTTGACGACTTCTTTATAACCGATCCCCTGCATACACTGGCAGCTTTCGCCGACCGAGGCATACAGCCTTTCGACCTCTTCAACGAGCCCTGCCGCGATCATCTCGTCCACACGCTCTTCAATGCGTGCATACAGTTCGCTGCGCGGATGATCAAAAGCGACGGCGACGTACGGCCGACGGGCAGCAAACCCGTCTGCCTGTTCCGACTTCTTTTTTCCCGTCAGGACATAGATCTCGAGTGCGCGCACGACGCGGCGCACGTCATTCGGGTGCAGCTGCCTTGCGCTCTCCGCGTCCACGTCCGCAAGCAGGGCATGCAGCGCCTCGTTTCCTTTCTCCTTCGCTATGCGTTCATATTTTTCACGCAGCGCGGGGTCTTTGCCGGCG
Source organism: uncultured Bacillota bacterium (assembly GCA_949297575.1). Lineage (GTDB taxonomy): Bacteria > Bacillota > Clostridia > Christensenellales > Borkfalkiaceae > Borkfalkia. The sequence goes on from CASFTB010000002.1 coordinate 84,238, forward strand.
CCTCCCTGCCCCCTCGCAAACAAGATCGACTGAATATAGAATCCCGTCCCCCCGCAGAGGATCGGCACTTTGTCCTCCGCAAGCAGCCTCTCGCAGATCGGAAGCGCCTTCTCCTCATAATCGCTCACCGAAAAACTATCCGAAGGCGCGACGACGTCGATCATGTGGTGCGGCACGCCGCACATCTCTTCGGTAGTCGGTTTTGCCGTCCCGATATTCAACCCCCTGTACACGAGCATGCAATCCGCAGAAACGACTTCGCTCCCCAGCCGCCGCGCCATGCGCACGGCAAAGGATGTCTTGCCCGATGCAGTCGCCCCGCACACCGCAAGGATGCCGTTCATCATCAGACGATCCTCTTGAACATCTTTTCTATCTCATGTTTTGAAAGCTTCACCGCGACGGGGCGTCCGTGCGGGCATTTCAGCCCCATGTCTCCGCGAAGCATCTCAAACAGTTTCTCTTTTTCCGCCTCCGTCAGGATCATCCCCCCTTTCACCGCATGCTTGCAGGCGGACATGGCGATCTTGTCCCGCAGGACCTCGCTCAGGCGGATACCGCGCAGCGAGCCGACCTCGCGCAGCAATTCATCAAAAAAAGAGCGCAGATCGATGTCCTGCAGATCGAGCGGAACAGCGGACACTTTAAAACTGTTTTCACCGAATTCTTCAAATTCAAAACCGATCTCGCGGATCTTTTCGGCATTTTCGTAGAGGAAGGAAAACTCCTCCCTGTTCACGCTCAGAACATACGGAACGAGGAGCGGCTGCCGTACGACTTTACGCGCTTCCATCTCTTCTCTCAGCCTGTCAAAGATCAGGCGCTCATGTGCCGCATGCTGGTCGATGAGATAGGCGTCCTCTCCCTCTTCATAAATGAGGTAAGTATTGAACAGGCATCCCCTGTACTCCGCACGCTCGAGCAAAAGTTTTTGCTGTTTTGCCTTCTGCTCCAGCGCTTCGAGATACCTCTTGTTTTCCAAAAAGACGGCGTCGCCCTGTGCATCCCGCGCCTCTCTTTCCCGCGCCGCGCTGTCGCGGAACTCTAAAAGGGCGCCGCCCTTCATCTGCGAAGGCTTTGCAAAGTCAAAGAGCCCGGCAGAACTCTCCGTCCTCGCTCCCCCTACGCTCACGCCGCGGGGCCTTTCCGCACCCTCCGCAGCGCAGACATCCGCCTTTCTATCGGAAGCGTTATCATCACCCGGCTCACCCTTCGGGAAGGAGACAGACCCGCTCTCTTCCCTCGCTTTTGTATAGCTCTCCGAAGGAGCCGCAGAATCTTCCTTCTTCGCACCGACGACGTATTCCAACGCACTCGCATTGCCGTCCAAAACAGCGGAAATGACGGAATAAATGCAGCCGTAGATGACCTGATTGTTTTCAAACCGCACATCCGATTTGTTCGGATGAACATTTACATCTACAATTTCAGGCGGAATGTCTATATACAGCACGTAAAGCGGGTACTGACGCTTCATCAGGTAGCTCGCGTATGCATTTGCCACCGCCGATCCGAGGGTATTGTTTATGACATACCGGCCGTTTACGAACGTACTCTGGTACGTCCTGTTTGCCTTTGTAAACGCGGGATTTCCGAGATACCCGCGTATGCAAACGCCGTGTTTCTGCGCGTCTATTTTGTAGCACTGCGAGAGAGTATTCCCCCCGTAGACCGCGGCAAGGGCCTCATCCTCCCCGCCTCCGAACGATTGCAGGGCAAGCTTTCCGTCTATGTGATAGCGGAACGCGACGCGCGGATTTCCCAAAACAAAGCGCGCGACGATGTTCGAGATCTCCCCCTCTTCCCCCTTGTCCGACTTCATGAATTTTGCGCGGACCGGAGTATTGAAAAACAAATTTTCCGCCGCGATCTCCGTCCCGCCGCCGAGCGCGCAGGGAACGATTTCCCCCATTTTTCCTCCCGAGCAGCTCAGCTCGAACGCCTCTGCCGCCCCCGCCGCGCGAGACCTGATGCGGACATTCGCCACGGAAGCAATGCTGGCGAGCGCCTCCCCCCTGAACCCGAGCGTGCGGATAACGTCGAGGTCCTCTGCCCGCGCGATTTTGCTCGTCGCGTGCGGTAAAAAGGCTGCGCGCAGATCCTCGCGCCCGATGCCGCTCCCGTCGTCCGTCACCAAGATCATGTCTTTGCCGCCCCGCTCAATCGAGATCGCAATATTTTCTGCTCTCGCGTCCAGGGCGTTTTCCACGAACTCCTTGACCACGGAAGCAGGCCTTTCCACGACCTCTCCCGCCGCAATGCGGTTATAGATGCTGCTGTCGAGAATATTGATCTTTCCCATTATACGCCTGCCTTTATTTTTTCAACGAGATCGGACAAGAGATTGAATGCCTGCATGGGCGTCACGTTGTCCATATCGATCTCCGAAAGGATGCGCTCCGCTTCGCTCGCCGCGGGCTGCCCGTCCGCCGCAGGTTCCTCCGCCGCACCGCGCGCGATGTCGTTTTTTTCCAGCTTTTTCAGGATCTTCTTCGCGCGGTCGGTCACTTCCGCAGGGATGCCCGCCAGCTTTGCGACCTCGATGCCGAAGCTCTTGTTCGCCCCGCCCCGCACGATCTTGCGCAGAAACACGATGCCCGCCGCCGTCTCGTGCACGGTCACTTTATAATTTTTCACGCCTTCAATCTTTCCCTCGAGCTCGGTCAGCTCATGATAATGCGTCGCAAACAGCGTCTTTGCGCGGATGTGTTCCGTCAGATATTCGAGCACGGACCAAGCGATGGAAAGCCCGTCGAAGGTGCTCGTCCCCCTTCCTACTTCGTCGAGGATGAGCAGCGAATTTTTCGTCGCGTTGAGCAGGATGGAGGCGACCTCCGTCATCTCCACCATAAATGTGCTCTGATCAAAGATAAGGTTATCGCTCGCGCCGACGCGGGTAAAAATGCGGTCGGTAACGGGGATCTGCGCAGACTTTGCCGGCACAAAACAGCCGAGGTGCGCCATCAGCACGATCAATGCCGTCTGCCGCATGTACGTACTCTTTCCCGCCATATTCGGCCCGGTGATGATCATCGTATGCGTCTGCCCGTCCAGCTGCGTATCGTTCGGCACAAAGCGCTCCTTGGAGAGCGCCTCCACCACGGGGTGACGCCCGTCACGGATCAGGAGCGCCTCCCCAGCCTCCACGATCTGCGGCCTGCAATACCCGTTCTCCTTGGCGACCGTCGCAAAGGAGACGTAACAATCCAGCTGCGCGAGGCATGCGGCGAGCCTTTTGAGCGCGCCGATATTATCCGCCAGCGTCTCCTTGATGCGCCCGAACAGCTCCTCTTCCATCCGCAGACTCTTTTCAGAGCTGGTGAGGATCTTCTCTTCCACCGCTTTGAGCTCGTCCGTTATATAGCGTTCCGCACCCGCAAGCGTCTGCCTGCGCTGATAATTGTAAGGCACTTTGCCGAGGAAGGAATTGGTCACTTCGATGGTATAGCCGAACACCCGGTTATATTTGATCTTCAAATTTTTGATGCCCGTCTTCTCTCTTTCTGCCGCCTCCATCTCTCCGATCATCCGCGCGCCGTTGTCCCGCATGTCACGCAGCTCGTCCAGCTCCCTGCTGTACCCCCTGCGGATATAACCTCCCTCTTTGACGCTCACCGGCGGATTGTCGACAAATGCGTTTTTCAGAAGCTGCGCGAGGGCAGAAAAATCTCCGAGTCCTTCCGAGATGCGCATCGTCTCGGCAGATGAAAAACCGGACAGCTGAAATTTCAGATTCGGCAACAGCGAGAGGGATGCCCCCAGCGCCTCACAGTCGCGCGGGGTCAGATTGTTGTTGGAGATCTTCCCCGCAATGCGCTCGATGTCCCTGATGCCTTTCAGCGTATCCGCAATGCCGAGGCGGACGACGGTGCCTTCGTACAATTCATTGACCGCCGCAATGCGCGCCTCGATCTGCTCCTTTTCGCGCAGCGGGTTGAGGATGATGCGGTTGAGCAGCCTCGCTCCCATCGCTGTCTGCGTCTTGTCCAACAGCCACAACAGCGAGCCCCGCCTCTTTCCGTCGCCGATCGTGCGCGTAAGCTCCAGGTTGCGAATCGCCGCCCCGTCCAGCATCATCGTCCCCTGCCCGTTTTCGAAACGGACGCCGTCAATGATGCGGAGCGCATGCTTCTGTGTCTCGCGCAGGTATTCGACGAGCGCCCCGCACGCAGAAATGACCGTCGGCCTGTCCGCGATCCCGAAGGGTTCAAGCGTCTTGCAGCCGAGCTGTTCGAGGAGATCTTTCTCCGCATGGCGCAGGGCAAATGCCCAAGGCACATAGCAGGACAGGGCGGGCAGAGCGCGCAGAGCGGTATTGTTCTTCGTCGCCAGCAAAAAACCGTCGTTGCAGATGATTTCCGCCGGCGCAAGTTTCTGCAGTTGCTCCAGGCACTGCCCGATGCCCGCCTCCCCTTCATAGGCCGCACAGGCAAATTCGCCCGTTGTGATATCCGCCCAAGCGAGGGCGTACATATCGCCGTCGCGGCAGGCACACGCGATGTAATTATTCTTCTTTTCGTCGAGAAGTTCGTCCTCGATGAGAGTCCCCGCAGAGACGACGCGGATAACATCCCTTTCCACCATCGCCCTGCCGGGCCCCGGTTCCGTGAGCTGCTCACAGATGGCGACCCTCTTCCCCAGAGCAACGAGACGCGCGATATAAGAATCCGCCGCATGATAGGGAACGCCGCACATGGGCGCGCGCTCCTCCAGGCCGCAGTCTCTGCCTGTCAGCGTCAGGTCCAGCAGCTGCGATACCTCCTTTGCGTCCTCAAAAAACATCTCATAGAAGTCACCGAGGCGATAAAAGACGATGCAGTCTTTATATTTCTCTTTGATCTCCAGATAATGACGCATCATCGGTGAAAGCCCGCTCATTCCCGTACGCCTCCTTTTTCCTCGACGAGTTCTCCCGTAAGGGATACGCCCGACGTATCGGATATTTTTATCTTTACAAATTCCCCGACCTGATCTCTTTCGCTCTTGAAGTACCCCATCCTGCCATACTCATCCCTGCCGAGGTATACCCCCTTCGCGGCGTCATAGTCCTCGCAGAGAACTTCGATCTCCTTCCCCCTGTACGGAAGCGAAAGTTCGCGCGTCTGCGCGTTCACGAGCTCGACGAGCCGCATGATCCGCTCTTTCTGCACCTCTTCGGGTATCTGCCCCTCCATCTGCGCGGCGGCCGTGCCGCTCCGCCTGGAATACACAAAGGTAAAAGCCGTAAAAAACCCCGCTTCCTTGACCAACGAAAGCGTTGCACGAAAATCCTCTTCCGTCTCGGTCGGGAAGCCGACCATGATATCCGAAGTGATCTGACATCCGGGCACCCGCTTTTTAAGCATCTCCACTTTTTTGAGGTACTCGGCGGCGGTATATTTTCTGTTCATCAGGCGAAGGATACGGTCAGAACCCGCCTGCACGGGCAGGTGCACGAGGTCGCACACCTGCTCGTTCTCCGCGATGGCGCGGATCAGTTCCTCCCCAAAATCCTTAGGATTGCTCGTCATAAAGCGAAGGCGGAATTTTTCCTTCCTTGTGCAGATCCTGTCGAGGAGTTGCGGAAAAGTAAAGGCGCCGCCCCTGTCGTTCCCGTAAGAGTTCACGTTCTGCCCGAGCAGCGTTATCTCTTTATAGCCCGCATTGAGCAGGCCGTTGACCTCGGCGACCACTTCATCGGGGGTGCGGCTGCGCTCTCTGCCGCGGACGTACGGCACGATGCAATAAGAGCAGAAATTGTTGCAGCCGTACATGATATTGACCCATGCGTTCGGGTAGCTCGTACGGAAGGAGGGTGCCTCCCTGAGCAGTTCGGGCTGCTCCGTCACCTCGACGACTTTTTTCCCTTTTGCCCTAAGATCGATGAGTTCCCCCAACCGCGAAAGATTGTGCGTGCCGAAAACGATGTCCACAAAAGGAAACTTTCGCCTCAATTTTTCGGCAGCGCCCTCCTGCTGCGTCATGCAGCCGCCCACGGCAATGAGGAGGGAGGGCTTTGCGCGCTTGAGCTTTTTCAGCGCTCCGATATTCCCGTAGGCATGATTTTCCGCATTTTCGCGGATACAGCAGGTATTGAAGACGATGATGTCCGCATCTCGGCTGTCGGTGCATTCCGTATAACCGCGCTCGTGCAGGATGCCGGCGATCTTTTCGGATTCGTGTACATTCATCTGGCAGCCATAAGTTACGATCAAATACTGTTTATCCATGCGCACCTTAAACTATAAATAAGTATCTGCTGTTTATTATAACTTTTTTGCAGGAAATTTTCAACCCTTTGCCCTTAAAATTCGATTAAATAATTTCCGCGAAAAACAGGAATACTGTTACAGACAGGAAAACGCCATGAAAACATTTGCCAAACTATCTGCCGCACTGCTGTGCACGCTCCTCGCCGGCGCCGCCGCGGCTCTCGCCTTTTATTTTGCCGCAACGGCAGGCGCGACGCTGCAGACGGATAAATTAGTCTCAGCCCAAGAGGGATGCGCCATCTACGACATATACGACGAGCCGGTCGCCGAGGTGTCCGCGGAAGGCAGGCCCCGGAGCGTACGGGAGAGCGAACTTCCAGCGCACGTCAAAGATGCATTTATCTGCGCGGAAGACAAACACTTCTATTCGCACCGCGGCCTCGACTATAAGGGGATCGCGCGCGCACTCATCGCGAACCTGAAGGCGCGCGCCTTCAAACAGGGCGCATCCACGATCAGCCAGCAACTCATCAAAAACACGCAGCTCACCAACGAAAAGACTGTCCGCCGCAAATTGAAGGAGATACGCCTGACGCGGAAATTGGAAAAGAGATATACAAAAGCGCAGATCCTGGAAATGTACCTGAACACCATCTACTTCGGCCACGGATGTTACGGCATTGAAAGCGCTTCCGGTTTTTATTTCAGAAAACACGCCGCCGAACTCGACGTCGCCGACGCGGCCACCCTCGCGGCGATCATTCGATCCCCCAACAATTATTCGCCGTTTGTCGATAAAAAGAGCTGCCTCCATGCCCGTGACCGCGTGTTGCGCCGCATGCGCGAGCAGGGAAAGATAAGCGAATCCGAATACGACCGCGCCTTGGCAGAGCCTCTCCCCGAGCAGGGAAAAGAAGAAACTTTCTGCGCGGACTATATCGCCGCCGCATACAGAGAAATGGAGGAGCTTCCGTTTTGGCACCCCTATAAAATTCTTAAAGGGTGTAAGGTCTATACCTATCTGCGCCCGGAGCTTCAAAACTATGCCGAACAGTTAAAGACGGACGCCGACCGTTCGGGCAAAAGCATACTGATCGCGGAAAACTCCTCACGCGGCATCGCTGCATGGCATACGACGGAAGGAGAGTTGCGCCGCAGCCCCGGTTCCGCCCTGAAGCCCTTTTTATATGCAGCGGCGATCCAGGAAAATTTGCTCGCGCCCTGTACCCCCATTCTGGACGAGCAGACCGCCTTCGGAGAGTACTGCCCGACGGGATATAGGGAAACCTATAAAGGGTGGGTATCCGCGCGGGAAGCGCTTGCCGACAGCCTGAACATTCCCGCCGTAAAAGTACTCAACAGCCTCGGAACAAAGCGGGGCGCTCAGTACCTGCAAAAATTCGGACTGCGCGTTATGGAAGAAGACCGTACGCTCGCGCTCGCCCTCGGAGGCATGGCAGAGGGTTATACCCCGCGCGAACTCGCGGGCGCCTATACGGCGCTTGCACGGGGCGGAACGTATGCCCCGCTCACTTATATCCGCAGGATCGAGGACGCCGACGGAAAAACGCTCTATGAACATTCGCCCGCGACGACCCGCGCCGTCGACGAGGATTCCGCAGCGCTTACAATAAACATGCTGCAGAGCGCATCAAAAACGGGAACGGCAAAAAAGCTGTCCGTTCTCCCCTTCGATATAGCAGCAAAAACGGGGACAAACGGAACGCGCGAAGGAAACATCGATGCCTGGGCGCTCTCCTGCACATCGGAGCATACCGTCGCCGTCTGGATGGGAAATGCCGACAACGCACCGACGGACATTACGGGCGGCGGTCTGCCCTGCCACTACTGCATGCTGCTGAACAAAAAAATATACGGCAGCTCTTCTCCCGCGCCGTTTGAGATGCCTACCTCCGTCAAAAAGTGCGATATAGACCTGACCTGTTACAACGGCGAGCATCTCGTTCGGCTCGCGACACAAGAACAGCCTGACCAATACAGGTATACCGAGCTATTTCGGGAAACGTCGCTCCCCACAGAATACAGTCCCGTCTACACATCTCCGCGCGACGAAGCCGTCCTGCAAGCAAACAAATCAGGTATTAGAATTGAATTATGTTACACAGAGTACTATAAATATATCATAAAACGTGAATACAACGGGAAAATATATCAGATCTATGATGGAAGTGTAGACGGAACATATCTGGACACATCCCCTCCCGCTGACAGATTCCGCTATCGGATCACGCCCTATTTTGTCGGGCGCAGCGGACACCCCGTTTTCGGATGCGAGGTCGCGACCCCCTATGTCGATCGCAGCAGCATCAAAGCGGATATCCCAGACAACTGGTGGACAAAATAGAGAGGGACATGCAAATTCCGGCATGCCCCTCTCCCTTTATCGTTTGTCAGATGCGGACTTCTTCTATCCCTTCCAACGATTCCGCGATCAGCCCCTCCACATCAAGCTTTCTCTCTGCCTGCACGACCTTTTTCAGGTCGGGGCGGATGAGCGGATGCTTCGGCAAGAAAACCGTACAACAATCCTCGTACGGCAGCACGGACGTTTCATACGTCCCGATCATCCTCGCCCTTTCGATGATCTCTGTCTTGTCGAAACCGACGAGAGGGCGCAAAACAGGCAATAGCCGCACCACTGCATTGGAGGAGGTCATTCCCTCTACCGTCTGGCTGGCGACCTGTCCGAGGCTTTCCCCCGTCACGATGCACTGTGCACCGACCCGTTCGGAAACCCTCTCTGCGATGCGCATCATGAAGCGGCGCAAGAGCGTGATCATCATTTCGTCCGGGCAGTTTTTATGGATCGCCTCCTGTATATGTGTCACGCTCGCAACATGCAATATCAGACCGCCCGTATATACGGATAGCTTGCGCGCGAGGTCTTCGACCTTTTCCCGCGCCTGCATGTTCGTATACGGATAGCTATGAAAGTGGATCGCATCCAATTTCATGCCGCGCTTTGCGATCATATATCCCGCAACGGGGCTGTCGATCCCGCCGGAGAGAAGCAGCATCCCCTTTCCTGAGGTCCCGACGGGCATGCCGCCCGCTCCCTTCACAAATTCTGAAAAGACGAGTGCCTTTCCGTTTTCGCGGATATCCACACAGATGACCGACTGCGGGGAATGCACGTCGACACAAAGGCCGGGTTTATCCTTCAGGAGCCTCCCGCCGATCTCCGCATTGATCTGCATAGAGTTGAGCGGAAAGGTCTTATCTCCCCTGTTTGCCTGCACCTTGAAGGAGCCGCTCTCCGGCGCGACCATGCGCACCGTATCATAGATCGCACCCATCTCTGCGTCGACCTGATAGCCGGCACTCAGCGAATGCGTCCCGAACACCTTGCGCAGCCTGTCGATGATCTCATCCGTCCTCGCCTCGTCAAATTTTTCAACGATATACCGTCCGCTCGGTTTTTTCATCTCATGGCGGATCCCCGTCAGTGCCTTTTCAAGGTTATTCATAAAAACTTTTTCAAAGTAACCGCGGTTTTTCCCCTTCAGGTGTATTTCACAATAACGGACGATGATCACTCTCTCTCTTTCCATTGTCAATTCATCCTCTCGGCAAGCTTGCGGGCGCACTCGTTGATGACGGCGACCGCGCGTTCGGTCTCCTCTGGCGTATTTGAAGCAAAAAAGGAGAGCCGAAGAACGCCTTCTGCATAGCGTTCGTTCCATCCGCAGGCAGCAATGACGCGGCTGTATTTATTCTTTGATGAACAGGCAGAGCCCGTTCCGACCATCACGCCCGCATCGTCGAGCATGTGCAGCAGCACTTCGCCGCGAAGCCCTTTTGCCGCCACGCTCAATATATAGGGAGAAGCTTCCTCGGAAGAGATGATCTCAAACAGCCGCTCATCCAGCGCCTCTCTCGCCATCCGGTTGAGCGCACGTACGTGTTCCAAGTCGCCGTGCAGCCTGTCAAATTTCTTCTTTGCCGCAAACTCAAACTGTTTGATCGCAAAAGTATTTTCCGTCCCGCTGCGCAACCCGTTCTCCTGCCCGCCTCCGAAAACGAGCGGGTCGAGTCTGCATCCTTTTCGCCGCAAGAGCGCCGCGACGCCCCGCACCCCGCCGATCTTATGTGCGCTGATCGTATAGAGATCGACGCCTCCCCCGAGCGTAAACGGCAGCTTTCCGAAGGCCTGCACGCCGTCGCTGTGAAAGATCGCCTTGGATGCCTTCTTTACGCGGGCAGATATCTCAGCCACGTCGTTGACAGCACCCGTCTCGTTGTTGACGTGGATGACGGAGACCAGAGAAGTCTTTTCGTCCACCTTGGCCAACAAATCTGCTACATCCACGCGCCCGTCTGCAAGCAGCTTTGCAAAGCGAACCTCTATGCCGCGCTTTGCGAGTTCCTTTGCCGTATTGTAGACGGCGGCATGCTCCCCTTCCGTCGTAACGAAGTTTCCGCGCCGTACCGAAGAAAAGAGCGCCTGATTGTCCGCCTCACTCCCGGAAGCGGTAAAGATCAGTTCATAACCGCCCTGCGGCGCAATGAGCGCCGAGATATTCTTCCTGGCCTCCTCCACCGCCCTATGCGCGGAAAAGCCCGCACGATAGAGAGCAGACGGGTTATAAAACTCCGCCTGCAAATATTTCATTGCAGCAGCCACAGCCCCCGCATCGGGCGCTGTGGTCGCTGCATTATCAAGATAGATCATCTCTTTAAAAAATCCATTAGAAAATTTCTGTCCGGGGCAATGCGCGATCAGAATTCCACCGTGCCTTCAAAGACCAGCCGCGCGCTGCCAGTCAGGGTAACGCTGCCGTCCGAAGAATAGCGCACGATCAAATCGCCTCCGCGCAGCTTCACCGTGATATCTTCATCCTGCTTGCAGTACCCGCCGAGCACCGCCGCGACGACGGAAGCAGCAGCGCCGGTCCCGCAGGCGAGCGTCTCTCCGTTGCCGCGCTCCCAGACGCGCATCTTGAGCGTCTTGCTGTTTACGACGCGGACGAACTCCGCATTGATGCGCTGCGGGAAGTATTCCGCATATTCGAAGAGCGGCCCGACGTTCGCAACGTCAACGGCATCCACCTTGTCACAGAACACGACGCAGTGCGGGTTTCCGACATTGACGAGCGTGACGTCATACTCCTGTCCGCCGACCTCGATCCTGCGCCCGACGACTGGGTTGCCTTCCAGTGTGGAAGGGATCTTGGCGCCGTCCAGAACGGCTTTGCCCATATCGACGCTGACAGAACCGACTTTTCCGCTGAACGTATACAGGGACAGCTCGCGCACGCCGCTGAGCGTCTCGATGGTCATATGCTTGTCGTTCACGATGCCGTTGTCAAAGAGGTACTTCGCGACGCAGCGGATAGAGTTGCCCGCCATGCCGCCCTCGCTGCCGTCCTTATTGAAGACGCGCATCCTCGCATCCGCGATCTGAGAATTTTCGATGAGAACGATGCCGTCTCCACCGATGCCGAAATGCCTGTCGACAAAATTGATCGCGAGAGACTCGGGGCAGGTGATCTTGCCGTCTCTGTTGTCAAAGAAGATATAGTCGTTTCCGCAGCTCTGCATCTTGACGAACTTGAGCTTGGTCTTTTCCGCGCGCAGCGCATTGATGTCGACGAGCTCCGTATTGTCCTGGTTAAAGCGGCTGGCAATGATGTCCGCAAGCGCGTTGGCAGTATCGAGGGAGGTCAGCGTCGTAATGCCGAGCAGGATCGCGTGATGGTGCATGCGGATATAGTCGTTGATGGAATCCATATCCGTCTTTCCGGTATAGACGATATAATCGATTTGCCCGTCATCCATTAGTCGCATGATCTCGTCGCTCTGCGAGAGGCGGTCGACCGTCTTGACTTCGATGCCGAGGGTGCGGATGGTATCCGCCGTCCCCGCCGTCGCATAGATATCGAGCCCGAGGTCGCTGAATTTTTTGGCGAGCCCGAGGATCTCGAATTTATCCTGGTCGTTAACGGTGAAATAGACGCCGACATGGCGGTGCATGCTCGGATGGCACAGCTTGAACCCTGCGGAGACCAACCCTTTGAAGAGCGCTTCCTCGATGGTCTTACCTATGCCGAGCACCTCGCCCGTAGACTTCATCTCGGGCCCGAGCTGCGAATTGACGTCATTCAGCTTCTCATAGGAGAAGACCGGCACCTTAACGGCGACGTACGGCGAACTCCTGTACAGTCCGGTGCCATAGCCGAGTTTTTTCAGTTTGGCGCCGACCATGATCTTGGTCGCGAGCTCCACCATCGGCACGCCCGTGACCTTGGAGATGTACGGTATCGTACGCGACGCGCGAGGGTTGACCTCGATGACATACAGTTCATTGTGGAAGACGAGGAACTGGATATTGATGAGCCCCCTCGTCTTCAGCGACAGAGCGAGCTGCGTCGAGCATTCGATGATCTTGTCCAGCATGATGTCGCTCAGGTTATACGGAGGATACACGGCGATGGAGTCACCGCTGTGCACGCCCGCACGCTCGATGTGCTGCATGATGCCGGGGATAAGCACATCCTTGCCGTCGCAGATGACGTCCACTTCCAGCTCCTGCCCCATGAGATACTTGTCGCAGAGCACGGGGTTCTCGATGTGCTGAGAAAGGATGACGTCCATATAGCGGGAAATGTCGCTCTCCGTAAAGGCGATGGTCATGTTCTGCCCGCCGATAACGTAGGACGGACGGAGCAGCACGGGATACCCGAGCCTGTCTGCCGCCTCCAGCGCCTCCTCTTTGGTCATGACCGTGAGCCCCTTCGGGCGGCTGATGCCGAAGCGCTCGAGCAGTTCGTCGAAGCGCTCCCTGTCCTCTGCCATGTCGACGCTGTCCGCCGAGGTGCCGAGGATGCGCACGCCCTTTTTGTCGAGGTAATTGCACAGCTTGATGGCCGTCTGACCGCCGAAGGTGATGACGACGCCGTACGGCTTCTCCTTGTCGATGACGTTCTGCACGTCCTCGGGGGTGAGCGGCTCGAAGTACAGCCTGTCCGCCGTGTCGAAGTCGGTGGAGACCGTTTCGGGATTGTTGTTGATGATGATGACTTCGTAGCCGAGCTTCTTCAGCGTCCAGACGCAATGCACCGAAGAATAGTCGAACTCGATGCCCTGCCCGATACGGATGGGCCCCGACCCGATGACGATAATGCGCTTCTTCGTGCTCTTTTTGATAAAGGGCGTCGCCTCGTCGTGGTCTGCCTCGTCGTACGTGGAATAGAAATACGGCGTAGCGGCCGCAAACTCCGCAGCACAGGTATCGACCATCTTATAGACGGCCTTGCGATGGTACGGAACGGGATGTCCGGAGATCTTTTCCAGCTCCTTGTCGGGATACCCGAGGCGCTTCCCTTCGTCATACGCCGCGCGGGAAAGCTTTTTACCGCGGATGTCGTTTTCGAAATCGATAAGATGCAGCAGCTTGTACAGGAACCAGCGGTCGATCTTGGTGATCTCAAAGATCTCGTCGACGGAAATGCCGGCCTTCAATGCGGCAAACACCGTAAACAGGCGCTCGTCGGAAAGTTTCTTCAATTCTTCCCGCAGATCCTTCCCCTCATACTTGTCGAGGTTGAGCGAAGACAGGGAGATCTCCGCCCCGCGCACCGCCTTCATGATCGCCATCTCGAAGGAGGTGCCGATCGCCATGACCTCGCCCGTCGCCTTCATGCGGGTACCGAGTTCGCGCTTTGCATACAGGAACTTGTCGAACGGCCACTTAGGAAGCTTGATGACGACGTAGTCGATCGCAGGTTCGAAGCAGGCGTACGTTTCGCCGGTAACATCGTTTTTGATCTCGTCCAAGGTGTACCCGAGCGCGATCTTCGTCGCGACCTTCGCGATGGGATAGCCGGTCGCCTTGGATGCGAGCGCCGAAGAGCGAGACACGCGCGGGTTCACTTCGATGACGGCATACTCGAAAGAGTCTGGGTTGAGCGCGAACTGGCAGTTGCAGCCGCCCTCGATGCCGAGCTCTGTGATGATCTTCAAGGATGCGCTGCGCAGCATCTGGTATTCTTTGTCGGAAAGGGTGACGGCAGGCGCAATGACGATGGAATCCCCCGTATGGATACCGACGGGGTCGAAGTTTTCCATCGAGCAGACGGTGATCACGTTCCCCGCACCGTCGCGCAGCACTTCGAACTCGATCTCCTTCCAGCCGTAAATGTATTTTTCCACCAGCACCTGCGTGATGGGCGAAAGCATCAGCCCGTTGTGCGAAATGCTGCGAAGCTCCTCCTCGTTAAACGCAACGCCGCCGCCGGCGCCGCCGAGCGTAAACGCGGGGCGGATGATGACGGGGTACCCGATCTTATTCGCGACGGATACGCATTCCTCGACGGTGTATGCGATATCGGACGGAACGACGGGCTGGCCGATCTTCTGCATCGTCTCCTTGAACAGCTCGCGGTCTTCCGCGCGGTCGATCGCGTCGACCTTTGTGCCGATCAGCTTGACGCCGTATTTGTCGAGGAAGCCCTCCTTGGCGAGCTGGCACCCGATCGTAAGCCCTGTCTGTCCACCGAGGGAAGCGAGCAGGCTGTCCGGCCGCTCTTTTGCAATGATGCGCTTGATGGACTCGAGCGTCAGCGGCTCGAGATAGATCTCATCCGCCAAAGCGCTGTCCGTCATGATCGTGGCGGGATTGGAATTGCACAGCACGACATTGACGCCGGCATCCTTCAATACGCGGCATGCCTGCGCGCCCGCATAGTCGAATTCCGCCGCCTGGCCGATGACGATCGGCCCGGAGCCGATGACGAGAACCTTTTTGATATCGTTCTTTTTAGGCATTTGTTTTTCCTCCGTCCATCATGGCCATAAATTTGTCGAACAGGTCACGCGCATCCAGCGGACCGGCGCAGGCCTCCGGGTGGAACTGTACGGTAAAGGCGTTGAGGTCGGGATAGTCTACACCCTCGCACGTGCCGTCGTTGACGTTGATAAAGCTGAGCGTCCCCGCGCCTTTGATCGAATCGGCGATGACCTCGTAGCCGTGGTTCTGGCTGGAAATATACACCGTGCCCGTCCTCAGCTCCTTTACGGGCTGATTTGCACCGCGATGACCATACTTCATCTTCTTGGTCTTTCCGCCCATGGCGAGTGCAAACAGCTGATGCCCCAGGCAGATGCCGAAGATGGGCAGCTTCCCCGCAAGTTTGCGTATCTCGGCGATGATCTCCGTATTTTCGGCGGGATCTCCCGGCCCGTTCGTCAACATCACGCCGTCCGGATTGAGCGCGAGGATCTGCTCGGCCGTGTAGAAGGCGGGCACGCGGATGACGCGGCAACCGCGCTTGACGAGCTCGCGGACGATATTTTCCTTGGCGCCGAAATCCCACAGCACGACCGTGCGGACAGCCGCCTCCCCTTCATATCGCTTGGGCTCCGTACGGGTGCAGTTCTTCACGGCATCCCGAATGGTATATGCCGCCACGGCAGAAAGATCCTGCGGCGGCTTGGAGGAGATGACCGCGTTCATCACGCCGGCTTCCCGCACCGTTTTTGTCAATTCGCGGGTATCGATGCCGTAAATGCCGACGACGCCCTGCGCTTTCAGATAATCGTCGAGCTTTTCTTCGCAGCGGAAATTGGAGGGATGCTCGCAAAATTCGCGCACGATATACCCGGAAAGATACGGGCGGCGGCTCTCACGGTCGGAGAGGATCATCCCGTAATTTCCGATCAGCGGGAAGGTCTGGATAACGATCTGCCCGTAATAGCTGGGGTCGGTCAGCGTCTCGATGTAACCGGTCATGCCCGTCGTAAAGACAAGCTCGCCCGTCACGTCGCCGCAGGCCCCGAAGCGCTTCCCTTCAAAGACCCTGCCGTTTTGCAGCGTAAGATAAACTTTTTTTCCGTTCATATGTATCCTTTCCGAAATGAATTTCTTATTTTAACAGTTTGACGAGCACCGCTTTCTGCGCGTGCAGCCTGTTTTCCGCCTCGTCGAAAATTTCATTCGCGTGCGCCTCGAACACTTCGTCGGCGATCTCCTCGCCGCGGTGCGCGGGGAGGCAGTGCAGCACCATCGCATCCGGCTTCGCTGTCTTCATCAGTGCGCCATCGACGCAGTAGCCGCGGAACACTTTTTCGCGCTCTGCCCTCTCGCTCTCCTGCCCCATAGACGCCCAGACGTCCGTATAAATGACGTCCGCACCGGCCGCGGCCGCCGTCAGGTCGGCCGTCACCGTCAGCTTCCCGTCCTTTTCCGCCCATGCGCAGATCTCCGCATCCGGCTTATAACCGTCCGGGCAGGCGATCGCGACCTCCATGCCCGTCTTGATGCCGCCCACGATGAGCGAATTCGCCATGTTGTTTCCGTCGCCGACAAAACACAGCTTGAGCCCCTTCAGGCTTCCTTTGTATTCGCGGATCGTCATGAGGTCTGCAAGCACCTGGCAGGGATGGCAATAATCGGTCAGCCCGTTGATAACGGGGATGGAGCCGTATTTTGCGAGGTCTTCCACGTCCGACTGTTTAAAGGTGCGGATCATGATGCCGTCCAGATAGCGGGAGAGCACGCGCACGGTATCCCTGATGGGCTCCCCCCTCCCGATCTGCAGGTCGCGGTCGGACAGGAACAGCGCATAGCCGCCAAGTTCGTACATGCCGACCTCGAAGCTCACGCGGGTGCGCGTCGATGACTTTTGAAAGATCATCCCGAGCTTTTTGCCCTCCAGATGATGGTGAGAGACGCCGTTTTTTCTCTCATATTTCAGCTGATCCGCGAGGTTGAGGATCCCGAATATCTCCTCTGTAGACAGATCTCCGAGCCGCAGCAAATGTTTCATTCCGAAATCACCTCATTCAAAATTTTCAAACCGAAATCGATCTCGTCCTTCCGTATCGTAAGCGGAGGGAGCAACCGCACTTTATCCTTTGCCGTGAGGACGATCAGACCGCGCTCCAGGCACTTCTCCGCGACCTCGCGGGAATTTTTCGTCGTGTCCAGCCCGATCATGAGCCCCATGCCCGTCACGGCCCGCACGTTTTTGATCCTGCCGAGGTGCGTGAATAAATAAGCGCTCTTGCCCTGCACTTCGAGCAGAAGATCTCTGTCGATGCGCCGCAGGATACTGCACGCCCCCGCACACGCGACGGGGTTTCCCCCGAAGGTAGAGCCGTGATCCCCCGCGCCGAGCGTCTTTTCACATTTATCGTAGAATAAGGTCGCTCCGAGCGGCAATCCGCCCGCAAGGCCCTTTGCCGTCGTCACGATATCGGGTGAGATCCCGTAATGCTCGTATGCGTACAGCCTGCCCGTCCTGCCGTTGCCCGTCTGCACTTCGTCCACGATCAGCAGGATATCGTTTTTCTTACAGAAAAGCTCGATCTCCTTCACCTGCTCCGCATCGAGGGGCCGCACGCCTCCCTCTCCCTGGATGAGCTCGAGCATGACGGCGCACGTCTCGTGCGAGCACAGTGCCCGTACCCCCTCATAAGTCGGCTCCGCATAAGAAAAGCCGTCGAGGAAGGGCATGAAGTACCTGTGCATCGCCTCCTGCCCCGTCGCCGAAAGCGTCGCCATCGTGCGTCCGTGAAAGGAGCTCTTCAGCGTCACGATGCGAAACCTTCCCTCTCCGTACTTGTCATAGGAATACTTGCGCGCGGCCTTGATGGCGCACTCGTTCGCCTCTGCTCCGGAATTGGAAAAGAAAACTTTTTTTGCCCCCGTCTTCTCACACAGCATCTGCGCGAGTTCTGCCTGCGGCCTCGTATAATAGAGGTTGCTCGCGTGCTGTACTTTGTCCAGCTGCGCGATGACCGCCTCCTTCCAGATGCAGTCGTTGACCCCGAAAGAATTTACTGCGATCCCGCTGCCGAAATCGACATATTTTCTTCCGTCTTCCGCGTACAACGTCGCCCCTTCCCCGCGCTCGATGTCCGTCTGAAAGCGGTTATAGGTCCCGGCAACAAAACTGCTGTCTTTTTCTCTGATCTCTTCAAAACTCATAGCATACCTATTTTATCTATTTTATCATAAATCGGCAGCGAAAGCAATTATTTGCCGCATGCCTTTTGCTTCAGACCGTAAAAAAAGACCGATCCCACGATCAGTCTTCATTTACAAACATTGTGCCGATACCGCGGTCAGACAATGTTTCGACGAGGATGGAATGCTCCACCCTTCCGTCGATGATAAAAACCTTTTGCACGCCGCGGCGGATCGCCTCCCTGCAGCATTCGATCTTGGGGATCATCCCGCCCGAAATAATGCCCTGCTTAATGTAGGAAGGAATATCGCTCACATAGATCTTCTCGATGAGGGTCGACTCGTCCTCTCTGTCGCGCAGCACGCCTTTCGTATCCGTCATGAGGATGAGGCTGGTCGCCCCAAGAGCGCCCGCGATGACGGCGGAAGCGGTGTCGGCATTCACATTGTAAATGTGCCCCTCGTCGTCAAACCCCACCGTCGACACGACAGGGATATACCCCTTGTCCAGCGCATCCGTAATGACGGAAGCATCGAGCTGCACGATCTTTCCGACGTAACCGAGCTTTTCGCTCTCTTTTGTACACTTCATCATGTGCCCGTCGATGCCGCAAAGGCCGAGCGCCTTGCCGCCGATGGATTCGAGGCGGTTGACGAGCGATTTATTGATCTTGCCCGCAAGCACCATACGCACGATCTCCGCCGTCTCCTCGTCGGTATAGCGGAGCCCGTCGACAAAGACAGATTCTTTGCCGACTTTCTTAAGCATTTCGGAGATCTCTGGCCCGCCTCCGTGCACGAGCACCACTTTGACGCCGATCAGGCTGAGCAGGACGATATCCTTCATGACGGACGTCTTGAGCTCATCATTGATCATCGCATTGCCGCCGTATTTCACGACGATGATCTTGCCGTTGTAATCCTGGATATAAGGGAGCGCCTCGATAAGTATTTGGGCGCGCACCTTTTTGTCGTTGATCGTATCGATATCCATATCCTCTGCCTCTCTCATGATCAGGTGCGGTAATCGCCGTTGATCTTGACGTATTCATACGTGAGGTCGCAGCCCCATGCCGTAGCCTTGCCGTTCCCGTCTCCGAGCGCTATGAGCACTTCTATCTCATCTTCGGAAAGGACCTTCTTTGCCTCCTCTTCCGAAAAAGGGATGCCGCTGCCGCCGCGGCAGACGGACACGACGCCCGCGCGGCTCTTAAAGTCGACGCAGACTTTTGAGACGTCCACGTCCGCTCCCGCATACCCGATGGCGCAGAGCACCCTTCCCCAGTTCGCGTCCGAACCGAACATCGCCGCTTTAAAGAGGGAAGACTTGATGACGGACTTTGCAACCGTGCGGGCGACAGCCTTGCTCTTTGCCCCGCTGACCTTGCACTCGAGCAGTTTTGTTGCCCCTTCGCCGTCCTTGGCAATGCGGCGGCAGAGTGCCGTCGTCACTTTGTTGAGCGCCTTCCGGAAGCAATTGAACTCCTTGCCCGGCGCATCGATGACCGCGTTTTCCGCCATTCCGTTCGCGAGCACGCAGACCATGTCGTTTGTGGAAGTATCCCCGTCCACGCTGACCATGTTGAAGGAATCCTTTACGTCGGCGGAGAGCGCCCTTTGCAGCATCGCAGGAGTGATCGCTGCATCCGTCGTAATGAAGATGAGCATGGTCGCCATGTTCGGATTGATCATGCCGACCCCTTTCCCGATGGCGCCGATGCGGCACTCTCTGCCGCCGACGGTAAACGAATAGGCGATCTGTTTATCGACCGTATCCGTCGTCATAATCCCCTGCGCGGCAAACAGGCTACCATCCTCGCTGAGCCCCTCGGCGAGGGCGGGCATGCCCCCTTCTATAGGCTCAAGAGAGAGCGGCTGTCCGATAACGCCGGTAGACGCCACGACGACATCCGCCGCGGGGATCCCGACCTCGCGCTCCACAAGGGCGCACATCCCTTCCGCGATCTGCTCGCCGTCCGCGTTGCAGGTATTCGCGTTGCCGCTGTTGCAGACGATCGCCTGTGCAAATCCGTCCGCGACATGCCTCTTCGTCACGGCAATGGGTGCACCCTTGACCAGATTCTGCGTATAGACGCACGCCGCCGCGCAGCGCACATCGCTCACGATCAGAGAAAGATCGCGCTTATTCTTGTTTTTTCTGATGCCGCAGTGCACGCCGTTTGCCCTGAAACCGATGGGTGCGCACACGCCGCCGTTAATCTTTTTCATCCTTCTTCAGACCTCATACATTACAGGAGAGAGACACGCTCGTCCAGGCCGCACATGATGTTCATGCACTGGACGGCAGCGCCGGAAGCTCCCTTTCCGAGATTGTCGAACACGGATGCAAGCAAGATCCGCTCGTCGTTGCCTTCGACATAGATCTCCATTCCGTTCGTACCGGACAGACTGTTCGCCGCCAGATAATTCGTCCCCTCCCGCGCAGGATGAACAAAATTACTTGACGCATAATACTCTGCAAAATATTCTTTTAAGCGGGAAACGCTCATTTGCTTTTTCATCAGGCGGGAATGGATCGGCACGGCGACGCACATGCCGCTGTAATAATCGGCGACGATGGGATCGAAGATCGGCGGGCAGGAAAGCCCGCACACGGCCGTCATTTCGGGAAGATGCTTGTGCATCTGCCCGAGCGCATATTGGCGCGGGCTGTCAAATTCCCGCGCGCGCTCCGCGCACTCATATTCCGCGATCATCTTCTTCCCTCCCCCGCTGTAGCCCGTCACCGAATGACAGACGAAGGGATAGTCGGGAGAAAGAATGCCGCCAGCGACGAGCGGATAGACCAGAGAGATGAAGCCACTCGCATGGCAGCCCGGCACAGCGACGCGCTTTGAACGCGCGATCTTTTCCCTGTGCGCCGCAGACAGTTCCGGAAAGCCGTATGCCCAAACCGGGTCGGTGCGGTGTGCCGTGGAGGCATCGATGATCTTCACGCACTCATTTTCACAGAGCGCGACAGACTCGCGCGCCGCAGCGTCCGGAAGGCAGAGAAAGACGACGTCCGCCTCATTGATACATGTACGCCGCGCTTCGATGTCCTTTCTTTTCTCCTCCGGCAAAGAAATGATCCGAACGTCATCTCTGCCGCCCAGGCGATCGAAGATCTGCAGCCCGGTCGTCCCTTCTTTTCCGTCTATAAAAACTTTCAACATAGTCGCTTTGTTCTCTTCTTTATACAGCATTTTGCGGCGCGCCCTGCGGGGCTCGCCGCAACTATCCTGCCGCATGCTTCTTACTTTAGTTCCTTCTTCTCCAGCATCGCCTTCACCTTGACGGGAAGGCCGAAGAGGTTGATGAAGCCCTCGGCGTCGTACTGGTCGTAGACGTCTTCTTCCCCGAACGTCGCGATCTCTTCACTGTAAAGGGAATATTTGCTCGTCATCCCTGCGGGAATGATGTTGCCCTTATAGATCTTCAGTTTTACGTCGCCGGTGACCCTTTCCTGCGTCTTGTCGACAAAGGAGGAGAGCGCTTCGCGCAGGGGCGTGAACCACTGCCCGTTATAGACGAGCTCGCCGAACTTCACGGCGATGTGCTGCTTGAAATGCTGCGTCTCTTTGTCGAGGCAGAGCATCTCAAGCTGCTCGTGCGCGAAATACAGGATGGTGCCGCCCGGCGTCTCGTACACGCCGCGGCTCTTCATGCCCACAAGTCTGTTCTCCACGATATCGATGATACCGACACCGTTTTTGCCGCCGATCTCGTTGAGCTTATGCATGAGCTCCACCGCGCCGAGCTTCTTGCCGTCTAAGGCGACGGGGATACCCTTTTCAAAAGAGATGGTGACATACGTCGGCCGATCCGGCGCCTTTTCGGGAGAAACGCCCATCTCGAGGATCTCATCGTATTTGGGTTCGTTCGCAGGATCTTCCAGGTCGAGCCCTTCATGGGAAAGATGCCAGAGGTTCTTGTCCTTCGAATAGCTGGTCTCGCGGGTGATCTTCAGGGGGATATTGTGCGCCTCCGCAT
The DNA here is from genome assembly GCA_949297575.1 of uncultured Bacillota bacterium. GTDB lineage: Bacteria > Bacillota > Clostridia > Christensenellales > Borkfalkiaceae > Borkfalkia. The sequence continues at coordinate 106,351 of CASFTB010000002.1, forward strand.
AGTCGATCTCCTCGTCGCGGCTCTTGATGTCCCAAATGCGCCAGGGCGCGATAATGGTCATTTCGGGCGCAAACGCCTTGATTGTCAACTCAAAGCGCACCTGGTCGTTTCCCTTACCCGTGCAGCCGTGGCAGATCGCGTCCGCCCCTTCCTTTTTGGCGATCTCGACGATGCGCTTGGCGATGACGGGGCGAGCAAAGGAGGTGCCCAGAAGATATTTATTTTCATACACTGCGCCGGCTTTCATCGTCGGATAGATATAATCCTCGATGAACTCTTTGCGCAGATCCTCTATGTACAGCTTGGAAGCGCCCGTCTTGAGGGCCTTCTCCTCCAGTCCTTCGAGCTCGCTCTCCTGCCCCACGTCGGCGGATACGGCGATGACTTCACAGTTGTTGTAATGCTCCTTCAGCCAGGGGATAATGATGGAAGTATCCAACCCGCCCGAATAGGCCAGGACGACCTTTTTGATCTCTTTCTTTTTCATGATACCGACCTCTTCTTTTTACTGCCTTGCATTATACAATATTTCGCGCGCGCGGTCAAGCATTTTGCAGCCGCTTTCCGCAAAATATTCGTTTTTTAATCACTGATTATTGCATAAAATTTATAATTATGCATATTTATGCAAATATTCGTGTATAAACACTCGAAATCTTTCTCACGCCTTCTTTGCGGTATAGCCGTAGGTACCGAGCGTTGCTCCCGTTTCCAGATACCTGTTCTGCACATAGGCGACGAGTTCCCCGTCGGGGATGCGCAGCCTGCCGTCCTTCACCCAATCCTCCCGCGCAGTCGCGCCGACGATCTCGGCCACAAACATGACGTGCGTCTCCAGTTCGAGCGTGTGGCGGACGACGCACTCCAGGGAGACCGGACTCTCGGCAACGGAGGGTGCTTTGACGTGCAGGCTCGCCTGTCTGGTCAGGGCAAATCTTTCAAATTTGTCTGCATCGCGACCGGAGACGACACCGCAGCCGTCCAGTTTTTCGAGAAGCGCCCTGTCTGCGAGATTGACGACAAATTCGCCGCTCTCCTTGATCAAACCGTATGAGTAACGGCTCCTGCGCACCGAAATACTCACCATGGGCGGCTCCGAATTTACGGTACCCGTCCAGGCAATGGTCACGATGTCCGACTTCGCCATGTCTCCGCACGAGACCATCACCGCGGGCACGGGCGAAAGATAGGTGGAAACTTTGATCTCTCTCTTCATTTGCTCCTCCTTCGGCGCCTCTGTCGGAGGCGCTCATCTGTACATCCTCGTCAGAAATGAATACGCTTTCAATGCCTTGCGATATTTCCTGTAAGCGGGGCAAACCTGCCCCACGAGCGCCCAGAAGGCCTTCGAGTGATTCATCTCCCGCAGATGACACAATTCATGAATGATGACATAGTCGCGCAGCGCAAGGGGGAGCATCGAAAGCCGCCAATTCAGGCTGATCTTGCCGCGCGCATCGCAACACCCCCAGCGCGCCTTAAAATCGCGCACGCACACATCGTTCGGCATGAGGCCGACCGCGGCAGACAGCTTATGTACGGATTCCGGCAAAATCGGGCACCGCGTCCGCTCAAACCAGCGCCGGACGAATCTCTCCTCTTTTATTTAAAAAAAAGGTGCCGTCCCGTTCCTCGTTCCGCTCCGCCCCGAAAACGACCGGCCGCTGCACGCCGCCGTCCAACAGCGCCCTCCCCGCCACGACCTCTTCAAACCCGCTGCGCTCCTGTTCGCGGAGTTTGCGAAGGATCCATGCCTCCTTTTCCCCGACGAACCGCTCTATCGCGGAGTCCGCCATGCCGAGGGGAGCACGGACGGTGACACAGCCATCCGCAACGGAGATGACGAGCGTTTTTCTGTCAGAGCGCAGGACGCTGTATCTGAACTTAAACAAGGCACACGCGCGCAGAGACGACCGTCTCCTCTCCGTTCTTGACGCCCTCGATGGCAAAGACCCCCGGAGAGACCTCCTCTCTGAACATTTCGAGAAGGTCGCCTTCGTGCGTCTGCTTGACATAATGCAGCTGAAAACTCTTCAGCCTTCTGCTTTCCAGCTCCTTGACGGTAAAGCAGTTAAAGACGTAGTCCGCATACTTTATATTGTTGACATGATAGTTCAGGTCATATTCCGAATTGGCGATGCGGAGCGAAAAGGCGGGGCCGTTCTCCCTCGGCACGGAGGGAATGCCCCACGCGTCGAATGCCACGCTCTTTTCGCCAATGAAATCGATCTCCGGCTGTTCGAGGCGGGAACAGGGACAGATGCGCCCGCTGCCCGCCTGTAAAATGCACCAGCGGGAATATGCGCGCATGGCGACGCCTTCCGCATCTTCCAGCAAAAAGCTGCGTTCATAGATCGCCTTGTTCGGCTCATGCGGCCAGGTGACTACGGAGACCTTCTCCGCATATTTCGGCCTGCGCTCCACTTCGACATAGATCTTGGAGAGCACCCAGAAGAGCCCTTGTTCTCCGAGCTTTCTATACCCGAGCCCCATCTCTTCCGAATGGTCTCCGGCCGTTTCCTGAAAAAAACCTAACACCGTGGACGGCTTGATCTGCTGACAAAAGTCCGTCTCGTAATTGCGCAATACGAAATCGCGCCGCAAGCAGTTGGAAGCCTTCATGCGAACCCTTTACCTCACCAAAATTTTCCCTTCTATTTTACATCAAACGGATTTTTTTGTCTATCTTTTCAAGTGTTCCTCTCTGTAAAAATAAGGGGGCTATTTTTATGATTATATCAGACATATTACCTTACACACTTTAATTTTTCAAAGAATATTCGGAAGAATATTGACAAATAAAGCAATTTATTGTATAATACAGGCATAAGGAGGTGAATAAAAATGGACCCCGAAAATACCAATGACAAAGCGCAGGAATCAGGCTCCTCTATCAGCAGCGATCTGATACGCGGCCATATAAACACGATCATTCTGCGTACTCTCTATGACGGAGACAAGTACGGATATGAGATCATAAACGAAATAGAAGAAAAGAGCAAAGGGCAGTACTCCCTTAAACAGCCGACCCTTTACAGCGCCCTCAAGCGCCTGGAATCGCAGGATTATGTGACCTCCTATTGGGGTGGTTCGAGCAACGGCGGCAGGCGCAAATACTTCCAGATCACAGATAAGGGCAGGCAGGTCGTCGAGCAGAATCTCGCCGAGTGGGAATATTCCCGCACCGTTATCGACAGTCTCATCTCCGAAAAAGATTACGATTTCAACAATCCTCCCCCCTCCCGTTCGGTGGATTTCAGCCTTCTGAAAAAGTCCACGTCGCGCGTACCCATGGCTCATGGCGGCGAAGAAGAGGGCATCGAACTCCCCGAGGGGTTCGGCGCGGATAACTTCTCTGCCGAGCAGGCGGAAGCACAGGCCGCCTCCCCTGCCGTGCAGGAGCAGGAGGATCTCTCCGGCAGCGCGGCAGAAGAACAGTATCCGGACGTGCCCGCAGTACAGGAGCCCGCGCAGGAGCTCGTCCGGGAAGAGGCGGCTGCTCCTTCCGCGCCGCAGGGTACGGCGGCTGCTTCGGCTATTGACGCAGCTTCCGTCTCCCCTCCTTCCGAAGACTATCCCGCACAAGCTCTTTCTTCCGTCGAGGAAGCACAGCAACCCGTTCAGCCCGTATCCGCGATCGCCGAAGGATCGCAAAAAACGGATCCGGATGCAGGTGCGGAAAGGGACATGCCCGAGGAGCCTCGCCCCCTGACGGAAGAAGAGAAAAAGAGGATCCATGAAAACTATAAAGTGCTGATCGGCGACGACACGGACGCGACCTCGTATTATTATTCGCAAGTGGCGCGAAAGGACCGCGACGAACGCACTTCTTACGATAAAGAGGTCTTTGGCGACAGAGCAGAAGACTACGAAGAGCCCGCATACGAGCAGCAACCGCAGGCGGTGCAGCCTCCTTATCCGCAGGACTACGGCCCTTATCCGCCGCAGCCTGAAGAAAGCGAGGAACAATATATATCGAGCAGGGAGATCTCTTCCGAACTCCTCTACGCAAACAGGCCTCCGGAAGAGAGAAATTATAAAGAGTTGATCTCTCGCCTATATGACAGGCGCGCAGCCGAAAACGGCCACACCGAGACGGTTCCGCCCGCACAGGCCGCCGCACCCGCGCAAGCGGACGCCGCGCCCGTCGAAGAGCCGCAGCGCCGCGAGCAGGATCATCCCGAAGCGCCCCTCACACAGGCGTCGGAACGGTATGCAGAGAGGCCGCAGCCCATCCGCGCGCGCGCGGCAAGCAACATTGAATTTTATGACGTCGAAGAGAAGGCCGAGCACGACGGTCTCCGCATCACGACGACAAACGGTTCCCGCAACCGCACCGTTTCAAAGTCGATCGGAAACACCTTTGATAAAGGGCGCGCACTCTTTTTCGCAGCAGTCATCGTCTTTGCGATCGCGCTCGCCGAATGTATCGTCAACATCTGTCTGCAGAAGGTGCTGTTGTCCTCCGTCGCATATGTCGTGCTCCCCTTTGTCTTTGCCTTCCTCATGCTCGGCGTCTTTCTCTTCCTCTTCCTCAGCGGATACGGGAAAAACAGCCGCAAGACGCAGTCGCGCACATATATCTCGGCAAGCTTTGTCGTCTTTGCAAATCTTGTGCTGGTCATCTGCCTCGTCGCATATTTTATCATTGCATTCTCCGAGCAGGACGTGCAGATCGGCATCCAGATCATAAAATACGGGATCTTCCCTGCCATCTTCGCCTTTAACATTCCTCTCTTTGCGATCTTCTATCGCTACCAGAGCAATCGCCAATAAGGAAAAAGCGCATAACATGAGGCCGCACCGAAAGGTGCGGCCTCTTTCCTTTAAAACTCGAATTCGGCACCGTCGTGTGCGGCAAGAAACCCTCTTTTCGCCGCTTCCCTTTCTATTCTGTCGCGGAAAGGAACGCTGTTATGTGAAAAGTGCGTGACGCAGTACTTCGTTTCCTCCCCCGCCGCCCCGCAGGCGATCAGCTTGTCGCGAACGATCTCATTCTCATCAAACCCCATATGGCGGGGCGAATGCGGCGGGTCACTGTCCGCGAGCGTACAGTCAAAACTGACAAAATCGGCACAGATCTTCTGTTCGGCAAGATATGTATAACAATGCTCGGAGAGCAGCCCCGTGTCGTTCAGATACAAAAGCGTCTTCCCTGCCCTTCTGATACAGAACAACAGCGCTTTTTCCGCCTGCATATGCGTCGCGGGCAGCGTAAAGATCTCGTATCCGCCCGTCTCAAAGCGCGTAAACGGCTGCACGCGATGGAATTTCAGTCCGGCCGCCACATCTTCTCTGATCTCGCGCGCCGTTCCTTCTCGGAAAACCTCGTACACGCCGTCATTTCCATAGATATCCAGCACATTGTTCGTCATTCCGTATGCAAATTTATCTCCGCGATTGACGAGCTCCTGCGCATAAAAATGGTCGGTATGCGAATGCGTCACGAGCAGCGCAGAGACCGCCGACAGGTCCACACCGAACCGCACTGTATGTACATACGTCTCCGGAGGGAAGTCAACGAGCAGTTCCCCGTCGATGAGCGCCTGCGAGCGCGTCCGCCATTCATGGTGCAGCGACTTTCTCGCCTGCAAACAGTGTGCACAATTACAGAAAGCCGCAGGGAATCCCTCCGCCGCGGCCGTACCGAGATATTTTATCTTCATGGTATCCGTTCAAGCCTCAGCATTCGTAAACGATCGTTACAGGGCCGTCATTATACTGTTCGATCTTCATATCGGCCCCGAATATTCCCGTGCATACGGGAACGCCGTACCCGCGCAGGAGCTCTGCCGTCCGCAAATACAGCGGCTCCGCAGCTTCCGGCCGCGCCGCGCCGATGAAGCTCGGCCGATTTCCGTGCGTACAGTCCCCGTACAGCGTAAACTGCGAGATGAGCAGCACCTCGCCTCCCACATCGCGCACGGAAAGGTTCATCTTCCCCTGTCCGTCCTCGAAGATGCGCAGCTGTGCGATCTTCTTCGCCATTGACGCGGCATTGCGCTCCGAATCATCCGGCGCAACGCCCAAATAGACCGCGAGACCTCCTGGGATCTCCGAAACGAGCGCTCCTCCGACGCACAGCGATGTGTGTTTTACGCGCTGTATGACCGCCCTCATAACGTCCTCTCTCGAAAAGAGAAGCCGCCCTCGGGCGACTTCTCTGCAAAAAGCGAATTGCTTTACTTCACGCGCTCCATATACTCGCCGGTGCGGGTATCGACGCGGATGGTCTCCCCTTCGTTTACGAACATGGGGACCTGGATCTTTGCGCCCGTCTCGAGCGTAGCCATCTTGGTCGCGTTGGTCGCGGTATTGCCGCGAACGCCGGGCTCCGCTTCAATGATCTTGAGCTCGACGAAATTCTCGCATTCCACAGAGAAGGCAGCCCCCTTGTAGAAGCGAACCGTGACAGGATCATTCTCTTTGATATATTTGAGCGCATCCTCGACCTGATCGTGGTTGAGCGGCGTCAGGTTGAATTCCTCGTCCATAAACCAGTACAGCTCACCGTCCGTATAGGAATAGGTCATCTTCTTGGTCTCGATGTGCGCATTCTCAAGTTTTTCCGAAGGGTTGAACGTCTGTTCGAGAACGGCGCCCGTAACGACATTCTTCAGCTTCGTGCGGACGAACGCCGCGCCCTTGCCGGGCTTGACATGCTGAAATTCGACTACCACGTAGACGTTCCCGTTGTATTCGATGGTAACGCCCTTCCTGACATCTCCTGCTGCGATCATGTTTCTATCTCTCCTTGTAATAAAAAGTGCCTGCGCGGGGCTTGCCCGCTTATCTTATCCCGACGGTTCATAAAACCGTCAGTTTTTTATCAGACTTCATAAATCCGGCGACCTTGCCGCCTTTCAGACAAACGGTATCTTCAATGCGGATGCCGAAACGTCCCTCAAAATAGACTCCCGGCTCGATGGAAAAGACCATGTTATCGGCGAGCCTCTGCGTGCCGCTTTGTCCGAGCACGGGGCTTTCGTGGATATTGATGCCGATCCCGTGCCCGAGAGAGTGCGTAAAAAATTTGTCCAACCCCTTTTCTCTCAAAAAACCTCGCGCAAGGAGATCCGCCTCTTTCCCGCTCATCCCCGCACGGATGCCGTCCGCGGCCGCAGCGTGGGCACCGTAAACAGCGTCGTAAGCCGCGCAAAAATCCTCGTCCGGCTTTCCGCCGAACCACAGGGTGCGCGTCATATCCGAACAATAGCCGCCGTACCTGCATCCGAAATCGATGAGCACGGGCATACCGCGGGCAAGTTTCGTATCTCCGGGTGCATGATGCGGCACCGAAGAATTTTTGCCGAATGCGACGATCGTTTCAAAAGACCTGTCCTGCGCCCCGCACTTGCGCATCAGATATTCGAGATACCCTGCTGCCTCAAGTTCGGTCATCCCCTCTTTCAACTCGCCGAGCAAGGTTGCATACGCCTGCTCCGCGATCTCGCACGCGCGGGAAATGCGGACGAGCTCTTCCACGTTTTTGACGGACATCGCCGCCTCGAACGCGGGAGTGCTGTCGATAAGCTTAAAGCGCCGCCTGCGAAGCGCCTCGTATTGAGGCACGGTGAGCCTCGAAACGGGAACGGCAAGCTTTTTAACTTTTTTACTCTTTATATAATCGAGAACAGACTGTTCGGATTTTGCTACTTCAACGCTGATAAAACCGCCCTTCATCGCGGCCTTCGCCCCCTCCGCGTAGCGTGGGTCGGTAAAGAAGACGCTCTCCTGCGCGTCAGTATAGACAAAACCGAAGCTGCTCGGAAAGCCGGTGAGGTACTCCCGCAGGTCGGGGCTCGCCGTCAGCATTCCGTCCGCCTTGATCTCCCGCAGCAACTTCCTCGTATTATCCATAAAAATATTGTACCAAATTTTCAGTTATAAGTCAATTTATCCTATGGTGCTTTTTCAGAGAATTTGCCCCGCACTGCTCTCTGTCTCGGCGTATATCCTTTTCATGGCGAGTGCGTCTTCCGCCTGCGTCCCCGCAGATTCGCTCACGACATACGGTTCGAGCCCCGTCTCTTTGAGCGCTGCGGCGAGCGGTGCAAACTCCGGCCCGTAGACCGTGTCGTCAAAGGTGAGGTGCCTCACCTCGCCCTTTGCACCGTATTGGATCTTGGAAAAATGCACGTGAAAATGCTTTACCCTCTCAAAGCCCAACTCCGAGATCATATATTCAAGGCGTTCTCTGTAATCGCGCACCGTCTTCAAGCTGCCCTGCTCACGTGCATTGAGATGCCCGAAGTCGACGGCAGGCAAAAATACGGGATCGATCTTACAGAAGCGGACGACCTCCTCCAGCGTGCCGATCTGCGCGATCTTTCCCATCGTTTCGGGGCAGAAGTACAGCTCCTGCAGCCCCTCCGCATAGATCTTATCCCGCAATATCTTCAGCCTGTCCTCCGTAAGGCGAACGGCGGCCTCGCGCTCCATCTTTCCCTGCGTCGCGCTGTGAAAGACGCAGCGACTTCCCCCCATGAGCCGAAGCGCCCTGCCACTTTCAAGCACATAGTTATAAGACTTTTCCGCATTTTCCTCTTCGGGGTTGGCGAAATTGATATAATACGGCGCATGCACGCTGATCTCTATCCCCTGCTCGCGGAATGCGTCGCCGATGGAACGCGCCTTCTGCGCGCTCATGCGGACGCCTCGTCCAAAGGAATATTCAAAGCAGTCCAGTCCCATATCCTTCACAAATTTCGCCGACTGCTCCGTGTGCGCATATCCCTGCGCATAAAAACTTTCGCTGTTGCCGCTCGGCCCGAACTTGATCATCGTATTATCTCCAGATCTTTGTGTAATTGTGCGGAAAGCTCCTCCGCCGAGGAAAATTTTTTGATCTCGCGGATAAAAGAATCAAAATACACGGCGATCCTCTTCCCGTACAGATCCCCTGCATATCCGTCCGCATATACTTCCAGCACGACGCGGCTGTCCGCAAACGTCGGCCGCCCGCCATAATTGGCGATTCCTCGATAGATCTTTCCGTCCACATCGACGGTCACCGCGTAAACTCCGGTGCGCAGCGGGTACTTTTTCGGAGAGAGATGGATATTTGCCGTGGGGAAACCGATGCGCCTGCCAACATGCCTCCCCTCGGTCGAGACCGTTCCGAGGATAAAATAGGGGCCGCCGAGAAGTTCCTGCAGCGCAGGCATATCGCCCGCATCGAGAAGGCCCTTTGCCTGCGTCGCAGCGGCTTTCTGCCCTCCGCAGGAGACGAGCGGCTCGCAGTGCAGCGCAATCCCGCGCGCCCGGCAGAAGGCGTGCAGCTCCCTCTCTCCGCACGCCGCATCCTTGCCGAACACATGGTCTTTTCCGCAGACAAATGCGCGCACATTCAAAGACGCGCATACCCGATCGAGAAACGCGATCCCGTCCGTCGCGCGGAAGGCATCGTTGAAATGCGCCGCATAAACAAAGTCGAGGCCCGCCTTTTCAAAGAGCATGACCCTCTCTTCAAAAAGATAGATCTGCCCGCCGCGTTTCGAGTCGTAAAAGGTCATGATACCCGTCTCGCAGCAGAGCGCACGGGCGATCTCCTCAGCCCGCGCGATGAGCTTCCTGTGCCCGATATGCACGCCGTCGAAATAGCCGAGCAGCAGCACACACGGCTCTCCGTATTGTCCCGTGTCGAAATCAACGATCCTCATACGATCTTGACCTTTGCCCGCACGCAGCCGTCCTCTGCGCGGGCGATGCCGTACAGCTCGCCGTCGAGGCGGAGCTTATAGTCGCCCTCCGCATCCGCGAACAGCAGATGCTGCCCAAACCTGAGGCGCCGCGCCTCCTCTCCCGCAAATTCGAGGGAGGGCAGGTCAAACACGAGATCCGGGTCGATCAATTTCTCCCTCCAGTTCCTCTCGTCCAACTCTTCGGGGCGCACGCTCTCCTCGATGGTGAAGGCCCCGCTCTTTTCCCGAACGAGAGAAGTCATCACGGCGCACGTCCCGCAGCGTGCGGCGATATCCCGTCCGATGGAGCGGATGTATGTACCGCCGCCGCAGGAGATGACAAACTCAAATTCGTTTTCGGAGCACTGCGACGTGAGGCGCACGGAATCGATGCGTACGCGCTTGGGCGGAAGCTCCACGAGATCCCCCCGCCGCGCGCGGCGATAAGCGCGGACTCCGCCCACGCTCTTGGCACTGTATGCGGGAGGGACCTGATCGATCTCCCCCGCAAAGAAAGGAAGGGCCGCCTCGATCTGTGCGCGGTCAGGCACAGGCAAACCGTCGCGGAGGGCCGTACCCGTGCAATCGAGCGTGTCCGTCTCCTCTCCGAAGCGGAACACGGCGCGGTACACTTTTTCTTTGTGCAAAAGATAATTAAAGAGCCTGGATGCATTCCCCACGGCAACGGGTAGGACGCCGCTCGCGAGCGGGTCAAGCGTGCCCATATGCCCGCACGGCATGTGCGTGAGACGCTTTACGAGGGAGACCAGCGCCGCGCTCGACTTCCCCGTCGGTTTATTGATATTGATAAAGCCGCTCGCCTTTTCCACAAAGCACCTCCCTCTTCCAAAAAAAGGCGCCTGTTTGCGGCGCCCTTTTCATTTAACTTTCCAGGTACTGCTCTACCGTATATCGCAGCCTGTCGATGACTTCTTCGAGGCTGCCCTGCAGCATACAGCCGCTCGCAAGGATATGCCCGCCCCCGCCATATACGGAAGCTACGGCATTCACATCCGTCTTCCCCTTCGAGCGGAGAGAAATTTTGAATCGCTCGTCACCGACTTCGAGCAGGCAGAGAGCGACCTCGACCCCGTCGACGGAAAGGGGAAAATCGATAAACCCTTCCGTGACGTCCGACGTCGCACCGCATTCCTGCAGCTGTCTGCGCGTCACGCTGATAAAGGCGATGCGACCCTCGTCGAAATAGCGGATATCGGACATCGTCCTGCCGTACAATTTTGCGCGGGCGGCTGACTGTTTGCGGAACATATTGTACTGTATCGTGTTGATATCCGCCCCGCACGCGACCAGCTTCGCGGCCGCCAAAAAAGTCTTTTCCGTCACGTTCTTATGCGAAAAGTTGCCCGTATCCGAACTGAGCCCCAGCAGGATATAGTTTGCAGTCAGCGGATCGAGCGGCCTGTCGAAATACTGTGCCATTTCCGCTATGATCTCGCACGTCGCAGCGCAGTCATCCACGTAATTGTGATCCGCGTAACGCGTGTTGGAGATATGGTGGTCGATATTGAACTTCGGCTTCTTTGCTCGCTCGAATGTTTCGCACAGGGTGCCAAGGCGGTGTGTCTCGCTCACATCGACGGCAATATACGCCTCTGCGCCCGCTTCCGGCCGATTGCCGATGCGATCCATCCCCTCCAGAAAAAAGAATTTCTGCGGAACGGGGCTCTCGCAGACGACGGAGCACCTCGTACCGTTTGCGCGCAGCAGGCTGCACAGGCCCATGGCGGCCCCGAGCGTATCCCCGTCCGGCCGCATGTGGCAGAAAATGACGGCGCTCTTGAGCTTTTTCAGTTGTTCTGCGATCTCTTTCAGTGTCAGGTTCATTCTTTCCGAAAAGAGAGGTCGGGATCAGTCCCCTTCCTCTCTGTGTATCTCCTTGATGAGGCGATCTATCTTATCGCCGTATTCCATCGACTCATCCCACAGAAAATGAAGTTCGGGCACCGTACGCATCTGCATCATGTGCGCGAGTTCGTAGCGGATATACCCCGCGTTTTCCTTGATCGCGTCAAATGCCGCCCGCGCTTCGTCAGCGTCCTTTGCCAGGACGCTGACGAAGATCTTCGCGTTTTTAAGGTCGGGCGAAACGTCGGCCCTCGTGACACTGACGATGCCGCGGACTTTATCCGTCTTATATTTCAATTTTGTGGAAATGACCTCGTATACCGCCTTTTGATACTCAGAAGAAAGGCGCTGCCCTCGAAGGGATTTCATACTGCCTCCTTTGCGTTAAGCGGGGATCTCCTCCGTGATGTAACACTCGATGACGTCGCCCACTTTGATCCCGTCAAAGCCCTCGATGCTGACGCCGCATTCAAAACCGCCGGAGACCTCTTTCACGTCGTCCTTAAAGCGCTTGAGCTGGCGAACGGCACCCTCGACGATCATTACATCCTCGCGGTAAATACGCAGCTTTCCGTTACGGACAAGCTTGCCTTCCGTAACATAGCAGCCCGCGACCATCCCGACGCCGGTGATGCGGAACGTCTGCAAAACATCGCACTTGCCTGTCATGACCTCGCGGTACTTGGGGGCGAGCATACCCTTCAGGGCCGCCTGGATATCGTCGAGCAGTTCATAGATGATGCGGTAGCTCCGCACATCGACATGGCTGCGCTCCGCGAGGGCCTTCGCCTTTGTATCGGGGCGGACGTTGAAGCCGACGATGATCGCATTGGAAGAATCGGCAAGCATGACGTCGGATTCGGTGATGGCGCCCGCACCGCTGTGCAGTACGTTCACGCGGACCTCATCGTTGGACAGCTTGAGGAGAGATTGCTTGACCGCCTCGACGGAGCCCTGTACGTCGCCTTTTACGATGATATTCAGGCCCTTGATCTTGCCCTCCGCGATCTTGCCGAAGACGTCGTCCAAAGTGATGCGCGTCTGCGCCTTGATCATGGACTCGCTCTCCTTGCGCTTGCGCTCTTCGAGCACCTGCTTGAGCAGTTTATCCTGTTCCACGGCAATGATGGAATCGCCCGCGTTGGGCACGTCCTCCAACCCGAGGATGGAGACGGCCATGGAAGGCCCCGCAGACTTGACGGTCCTTCCCTTGTCGTCTATCATCGCGCGGATGCGTCCGCTCGTCGTACCGGAGATCACATTGTCGCCGGTATGGAGCGTACCGTTCTGGATGAGCACGGAAGCGACGGGGCCTTTGCCCTTGTCGAGCTTCGCTTCGATAATGGTGCCGCGCGCCATTTGATCGGGGTTGGCCTTGAGCTCCTTCACTTCCGCAACGAGATTGATCGCATCGAGGAGCCCGTCGATCCCGTCGCCCGTCTTCGCGGAGACAGGGCAAACGATGGCGTCGCCGCCCCACTCTTCCGGCACGAGGCCGTGATTGGTGAGATCCTGCTTGACGCGGTCGAGGTTTGCCTCCGGTTTATCCATTTTGTTGACCGCAACGATGATGGGCACTTCCGCAGCCTTTGCATGATTGATCGCTTCCACGGTCTGCGGCATGATACCGTCGTCCGCCGCGACGACCAGAACGACGATATCCGTGACGGACGCACCGCGCGCACGCATCGCCGTAAAGGCTTCATGCCCCGGCGTATCGAGGAAGGTGATCGTTTTCCCTTTCACCGTGACGGAATACGCGCCGATGTGCTGCGTGATGCCGCCTGCCTCCCCCGCCGTGACGTTCGCGCTGCGGATCTTGTCGAGAAGGGACGTCTTGCCGTGGTCGACATGCCCCATGACGGTGACGACGGGCGGGCGCACAATCGAGCCTTCGTCGCTTTCCGCGCCCCCTTTATATATCTCGTCGAGCGCCTGTTCGGCCGTCTTTTCAGGCTTATATTCGAGCTCGATGCCCAGATCTGCCGCAAGATAGGCGGCTGTGTCGTAATCGATGGAATCGTTGATCGTCTTGGCGATGCCCTCTTTGAAGAGCCGCTTGGTGATCTCAACGGCGGTGATGCCGATCTTTTCGCTGAGAACTTTCAGCGGGATATTCTCCGACGTCACGACCGCATGCTCGATCTTGATGGTCTGCACGGTCTGCTGCTTCTGCTTTTTGACGCGCAGCTTTCTGTACCCGCTCTTATCTTCATCGAAATCGGAAACGGAGACCTGCTGTTTGGCGAGCGCGCGTTTGCTGACCGTGCGCTTCTGCTCCACATACGGCTTCTCGTACGATGCCTTCTTTTTGGCGGGGGAAGAATACGTCTTGGCGGGCGCTGCGGGGGCGGCTGCAGCCGCGCCGAATTTTCCG
>CASFTB010000003.1 GCA_949297575.1 uncultured Bacillota bacterium
TACGGAGTTTGTCGACATCGGGGACGGATACTGGTCCAATGTGGCCGTCGCGATCGGACACTGAGCGCGGGGCGCCGGGCGCCTCCGCTCTTTACAGATAGCCGGCGGGCGCTCCCCCGCAAAGGGGGGGGAGCGCCCTCCGGCTATCTGTAAAGAGCGAAGGCGCCGGGCGCCCCGCGCTCAGTGTCCGATCGCGACGGCCACTTTGCACCAGTATCCTTCCGCGATGACGACAATCTCCGTATAGGCCGCCGTGTCGAGGCAGGTAAAATAAAAGGGGTATTCGTCGGCGGGGGTGGCGTCCCGGTCCGGCTCCTCCCAATATTCGCCCTCGTCGAAGGCAAAGAGCTGCGTGTCATAGTAAATTCTGACGCCGCCCTTGCCGAGCCGCACGTCCCGGCTCCCGCGGTGGTACAGGCGAACGTAAAACGCATATTTTTCTCCCGCCTGCAAGGTGTAGAGGCACAGCGCCCCGTCCCCGTCCAGCAGTTCGGATTCCGCGACGAAGCCGGCGCCGATTCCGGTAATTTCCACCTCTCCGCCGCCGTTTAACGGCTCTTCCCCGCGCCCGGCCAGGAATACGCCCAGCAGGATCGAGCCTGCGGCGATGATGGCGATGACAAGTGCGATCAGCCCGATCAGCCACTTTTTCTGCCGCAAGAGCGCGCTGTTCTTTTGGACGAGAATGCTCTCCGTCTCGCGGTCGGCGAGGAGTTCTTCGGGCGTCGTCTCAAAGAAGGAGGCGAGATCTTTCAGAGATTCGGCGCCCGGAAGCCCGAAGCCGTTCTCCCACTTCGCAACCGAGCTGCGGCTCACGCGGAGCTGTTCGGCGAGCTCTTCCTGCGTGAGGCCCCTGTCCTTACGGTATTTTTTCAAACGCTCATGAAACTGCATGCTCTTTCCTCCCTGCTTTTATGATAGCACACCTCCCACCGTTTTTCAAGGGAAAACATGTTACTTTTTGTTACAGGGCGTTCTTTCTGTGCGACTTTCTGTACCGGATATCGGTTCGGCGGCATGCGGGCCGTCCGACACATAAGAAAAGAGCGGGCTTTCGCAAGCTCGCTCTCTTTTTGTCTGACGACGTCTGCCGCACGTATCGCTGCGCCGCGCTCGCCTTCGGGCTGCCGTCTGCGCCTCCGTGCAGTTCAAACGGTCTGTTTGCGGTGCTTTCCTCCGAGCGCGTCCTCGAACATTTCTACCATCTTGTCGATGCACTTGTCGATGCGGAAGCGCTCCGCATAGCCGATGTACTTCTCGCGCAGCTGCTCGCGAAGTTCGGGATGGTCGATCATATAGTCGATGCGGGCGGCGAGTTCTTTGATATTCCCCGCCTCGTACAGGCAGTGCTCGTCCAGCGCAAAGAATTTTGCCGCGCTCATTTTGCTGTCCGAAATGACGGGTACCAGCCCGCAGGTGATCGCCTCGACGCAGGCGATCGATTCGATCTCCGCATAGGAAGGCTGCACGTACAGGTCACAGGCGTTGAGCATTTCCGCCAGCTTTTCTTTGGGGCGGAAGCAGATGACGGGCGGATTTTTCAGCTTTGCCCCCAGCGCTTTCAGCCTCCTTTCGAGGGGGCCTTCGCCCGCGATGAACAGCTGTATATCATCCGCGTGGCGGCACAGCCGCACAGCCTTGATGAGGTCTGCCTGGCACTTTTCCTTGACCAGCCTGCCCGTGGAGAGGATGCAGAACTTATCCGCATATTGCGCGGGTTTCTCGCCGCGCACGGGGGCAAAGGCGGGGTCGACGCCGTTGGAGATGATGCGCAGGTCCTGTTTGTACCCGTGTTCCCGCAATTGGCGCGCGATGAATTCGGTGGGGCAGTGGATGTAGTCTACGTATTTGAAAAACTTGTTCAGAAAATATCTGTACAGATAGCTATTGAAGGGTCTGCTGTGCAGCAGCCCGAAGTGACTGCTTACATTTTCCGGCTGGACGTGGAAGGCGGTCGTGACGGGCTTTTTCAGTTCCCTGCACACGCGCACCGCGGCCTTGCCGAGCGAGAAGGGCATGAGCACGTGTACGACGTCGCTCTTTTCGATGCAGTGGCGCAGCACCTCTTCGTTCGGCTTTGCCAGGGTGATGCCGTTCTTTGCAAAGTAACCGTTGAAGATCTTGAAGTCCCGCGCGCCCACGGCGTAGTATCCCTCTTCGTCCGATTTCCCCGCCGAGATCGTGAGCACTTCGTGCCCGCGGCTCTTGAGGTTGTTGATCAGCCTCTTTGCCGTTATCGTCGTACCGTTGTTCTCTTCGCCGAGGACGTCGGCGATGATCGTGATTCGCATTTATTTCTCTCCGTCTTATCCGAGCCGGGTCAGGCGCGCCCGGCGCGCGCGAGGACGCGCTGCCCCGCCGATACGAGGGGGGCGCAGGTGTCGAGCACTTCTTCGAAGGGCACGTCTCCCCCCGTCTTCAGCCATCCGGTATAGCAGTCCAGCACCCCCGCGACGAGGAAGCGGAACACGTGTTTCGCCTCTTCCGTCTCGCTCCCGCGCGCGTCGCTGTAACGCCTGAAAAGTTGTTCGCAGAATTCGTTTTTGAGTTTTGTCAAAAAGACGTCGGCATCGGCAGACATGCGCACGAAGTCTCCGAAATTCTCATAGGAGGCGAGCACGTCCGTGCACACCGTCAGAAAGGGGAGCGGGTTTCGCGGCGCGTCGAAATCGATCACCCTGTTCGTGCCCCGCGCGAAGATGGCCTCGGCGATCTCGCTGCGCAGCCCGTCGAGCACGTCCGAAAGCCCGCCGAAATGCAGGTAGAACGTCGTGCGGTTGATATCGGCCTCCGTACACAGGTCAACGATGCGTATTTCCTGCATCCGGCGCCCGCACAGCAGCCGGAGGAGCGTGGTCTGTATGGCACGCACGGTCTTGCGGCTGCGTTTGTCCGTCTTAGTCATATTTTTCCTCTTTTCCCCCGAAGGGAGCAAAAATCATTAACTGTATTAATTATACAGCATACGCTACCATATGTCAACAATTGTCGAGCATTTTTCCCGCGGAGGCGGGCAGAGAACATTCCGATCTGCGGCATGTCGCATATCGAATGATTTTTGTTGATTTGTATCGGCGGTACGCTTTTTTCGGGAGGAGGGCGGCATTGTGTGCGGGAGGGTTGCAAAAAGCGGGCGTATCCGCTATAATATACGTAAAGGGGGTCGCATATGAAGTGTCTCTTTATCTACAATCCCGTCAGCGGCAGGGGGAAGATCGCCCGCCGGCTCGGCTATATCCTGCGCACCCTCGGCGAAAAATACGAGGTCGTCGACAGCTATGCGACCTCCGGGCGGGGCGACATGGTGCGCGCCGTGCGCGAGGCGGCCGCCGGATATGACGCGATCGTCTTTTCGGGTGGAGACGGCTCCTTCAACGAAGCCGTGCAGGGGCTCTGCGAAGCGGAGAGCATGCCCGAAGTCGGCTATATCCCGAGCGGCACCGTCAACGACGTCGCCCGCTCTCTCGGCATCCCCAAAAGCATCCGCCGCGCCCTGAAAGTCGTGCTCTGCGGCGAAAACGTGCAGCTCGACTGCATGAAGATCAATGACCGCTACGCAATGTACATCGTCGCGGCGGGGGCCTTTACCAGCGCCACGTATACGACGCCGCAGTCGCAGAAACAGCGCATGGGGCGCATCGCCTACGGCATCGAGGGCATCCGCAAAAATCTCGTCTTTCCCGTCTTTCCCGTCCGCATATCGGACGGCGTCCGCACCGTCGAAGGGGAGAGCGTCTTCGTCGTGATCCTGAACGGAAAATACGTCGCGGGCATGCCGCTCAACCGCGACGGGTGTATGACGGACGGAAAGGTCGAGGCGGCGCTCATCCGCCAGCGGAAAAAGCCGAACGTATGGCACAGGCTGCGCGCATATTTTGCGCTGGCGCGCCTCTTCCTGTTCGGCTATCGCGTCAGGGAAAGGCTGATAGACCGCATCGAAGGCTCGCATTTCGAGATAGAGACGGACGAGAGCGTCGTCTGGAATTTTGACGGCGAAAAGGGCATTTCCGGCAAGGTGGTCGTCGACGTCCTGCCGCGGAAGATCAACATGATCGTGCCCGGGGGCAGAAAGATTTGATTTTTTTTGCAAAGACGGGCGGTTTGGGGGCGTAGATCCCGCCCGGGCGCGCATACTGAAAATAAGGGAGGAAAACAGTTATGTGTACCTGTGTCGGTATGATGCAGAACGGCGCCTTTTATTTCGGGCGCAACCTCGACCTCGAGTATTCCTTCGGCGAGCAGGTGGCGGCGATGCCGCGCACCTTCCCGCTCTCCTTCTCCTTCGAGGAGGGGCAGAAGGCGCACCTTGCCATGATCGGCATGGCGAGCGTGGCGGACGACTTCCCGCTGTACGCGGAGGCGGTCAACGAGAAGGGCGTGGGCATCGCCGGGCTCAACTTCCCCGGCAACGCGCACTATTTCCCCGCGCCCGCGGAGGGCTCTTGCAACCTCGCTCCGTGGGAGCTCATCCCGTACGTGCTCGGCCGCTGTGAGACGGCTGCGGAGGCGGCGCTCCTGCTGCGGCGCGTGCGCCTCGTCGCGAAGCCATTTAAGGGAGGACTGCCCCTCGCGCCCCTGCACTGGATGGTCGCGGATAAGCGCGGCTGCTTCGTCGCCGAACCCATGCCCTCCGGCATGCGTGTGTTTGAGGATTCCGCCTGCATCCTCACGAACAACCCGCCCTTCGAGTACCACATGCAGCGGCTCAACGATTTTATGAACCTGACGCCCGCGCCGCCCGTCAACCGCATGACGCCCGCGCTCCCGCTGCGCGCCTACGGGCAGGGGATGGGCGCCATCGGGCTGCCCGGCGACGTTTCGCCCTCCTCGCGCTTCGTGCGCGCGGCATACTATGCGGGCAATTCCGCCTGCGCCGCGGGGGAAGGGGGAGCGGTGTCGCAGTTCTTCCACGTGCTCGGCGCCGTCGAGATGGTGCGCGGCGGCGTGCTCGCGCCCGACGGGCGGTACGATATCACGACCTACTCCTGCTGCGTGGATGCGGAGAAGGGCATCTATTATTACAAGACGTACGACAACAGCCGCATCAACGCGGTGCGGCTGGACGCGGAGGCGGCGGGCAACGAGCTTTCGCTCTACCCCCTCGAAGACAGGCAGGACATCCTGTATCGGAATTGAAAGAAAAAAGAGAGCGGGGCCCGCAGTCTGCGGGCCCCGCTCGCGCCGTCCGGTGTTTTAATGTTCGAGAGATCTTTCGATGTACGCGGCGACTTCGTCGATATCCAGGCGGATCTGCGCCATCGTGTCGCGGTCGCGGATGGTGACGGTGTTGTTCTCCAGCGTGTCGAAGTCGATGGTGATGCAGAAGGGGGTGCCGATCTCGTCCTGCCTGCGGTAGCGCTTGCCGATGGAGCCCGCCTCGTCGTAGGTGACCATAAATTTTTTGGAGAGCTTCTTGTACACCTCGCGCGCCTTTTCGCCGAGGTTTTTCTGCAGGGGCAGCACCGCCGCCTTGTACGCCGCCAGCGCGGGGTGGAAATGCATCACCGTGCGCACGTCGCCGCCCTCCAGCTCTTCCTCCTCGTACGCCTCGCACAGCACCGCCAGCATCAGGCGGTCGGCACCGATGGAGTACTCGACAACGTAGGGGATGTAGTGTTCGCCCGTCGTCGGGTCGAGGTAATTCATGTTCTTGCCCGAATATTCCTGGTGGCGGGAGAGGTCGTAGTCGGTGCGGTCGTGGATGCCGTTGAGTTCCGACCAACCCATCGGGAACAGGTACTGTATGTCACACGCCGACTTCGCGTAGTGCGCCAGCTTGTCGTGGTCTTTGAAGCGCAGGTGCTCTTCCTTGAAGCCGAGGCCGAGGAGGAAGTTTTTCGCCTTCTGCTTGTATTCTTCATAATATTGGAGGTCGGTGCCTTCCTTGCAGAACCACTGGTGCTCCATCTGTTCGAATTCGATGGTGCGGAAGATGAAGTTGCCGGGCGTGATCTCGTTGCGAAACGCCTTGCCGATCTGCGCGATGCCGAAGGGCACCTTCGCGCGGGTGGTGCGCTGCACGTTGAGGAAGTTGACGAATTCTCCCTGCGCCGTTTCGGGGCGCAGATAAATTTTGTTCTGGCTCTCGTCGGTCACGCCGCGGGAGGTCTCGAACATGAGGTTGAAGGTGCGGATGGGCGTCCAGTTGTGCTTTCCGCAGTTGGGGCAGGCGACTTTATGCTCGGCGATGTACGCCTCCATCTCCTCGTTGCTCATCGTGTCGGGGTTGACCTTGCCCTTGGAATGTGCCTCGATGAGGTTGTCCGCGCGGAAGCGCGCCTTGCACTCCTTGCAGTCCATTTTGGGGTCGGTAAAGGAAGCGGTGTGCCCGCTCGCCTCCCAAACGCGCGAATTCATGAGGATGGCGGCATCCACGCCGTACGAGTTGTCGCTCTCCTGCACGAACTTTCTCCACCATGCGCGCTTAATGTTGTTCTTGATCTCCACGCCCACGGGGCCGTAGTCCCAGGTGTTTCCCATGCCGCCGTAAATTTCGCTGCCGGGGAAGATGATGCCGCGCGCTTTGCAAAGGTTGACGATCTTGTCCATCGTCACCGCATGTTTGTCTGCCATGTCCGTACTCTCCGATAGAATAAAAATTTATCCTATTTATTTTACTTTTTTGAAGATATAAAGTCAAATCTTTTGGCCGCGCACGCTCATATTTTCAGCTTTTTATAGAGGAAGGGCGCGAGCGTCATTGCGGGCAGCAGCGCCGCGAAGTAGGTGAGGAAGTCGAACCAGTTGCCCTCCGGCAGCGTAAAGTGCAGGATGAGGTAGGGCACTGCCGCGCAGGCGAGCACGATGAGCAGGCGGAAAAGGCGGTGCAGCCACCTGTCCGTGTCTTCAAATTTGATGAAATTATCTTCGATGAGCAGGCCGATCGCCGTCGCCAGCGCGATGGCGGAGATCTGAAACATCGAATGCGTCGCCGTGCGCGGGATAAAGAGGAAGGGCAGCGTGCACAGCGCGACGCCGAGGTAGATATACAGACGCGCGCCGTACCACTTGCGGTAGACGAGCTGCCACAGGAAGGCGCAGCCGACGCCGACGGCGAGCCCCGCCAGCACGTCGGTCGGGTAGTGCACGCCGAGGTACAGCCGCGACAGCATGACCAGCAGCACGAACAGGGAACACAGGACGACGGCGAGCGGCTTGCGGATGCGGATGGCGAGCGCAGAGAAGAAACCGCCCGTCGCGGTCGCGTGCCCGCTGGGGAAACTCATGTCCGGGTCAAGGTCTGCGGTGGATACGAGCGCGTTGTCGATGTGCACCCTGTCCACGGCGCCCGCCTCATAGGGGCGGAGGCGCCGCACGCCGCTCTTGACTGCCGCCGTCACGCAGGAAGCGGTCAGCACGGTCACAAGCGCCTGTTCGCCGATGCGCTTTGAAAAGCATATATAGACGACGGCGATGATCGCCGCGATGATCATCTCCTCGCCGAGCGCGGTAAAGATGCCGAAGAATACGTCGAGGAAGGGGCAGCGTATTTTTTCCAGTGCCTGTAAGATGGCTGCGTCCATACGGTCTCCTTGAAATTTTGTATGAAAAAATTATACCATAAATTTGCGCGTATGCACAACTTTTTTTGCGTTTGGCGGCAAATTGTGTTATAATAAAACCATGTATTCGGTTCTGAGCGGAAAGAGAGAGGGCTATGCCTTTTATTTTGAGCTGACGGACGGCGTCGATCGTTTCGGCGGCGGGCTGAAGGAGGGGGAGCTCGTCTGCGACCCCGCCTGCACGCAGAAGGAGCTGCTGCTGCGCACGCTCGTCAATAAGTGCATGAATGCGTTCGTCCCGCAGGTAAAGACGCGCGACGTCTGGGGCGTCGATCTTTCCCGCTTCGGGTTTGAACGGGAGGGAGAGCTGTATGTCTCTTCGTGGGACAGGCTGCGCCTCCCGCACGGCTGCAAGTAAATTTATACGACGGAGGGGTCACCATGTTGACGGATATCGAGATCGCGAAACAATGCAAAATGAAGGATATCGGCGAGATTGCCGCCAAGCTCGGCCTCAAAGAGGAGGACATCGAGCGTTACGGCAGGTATAAGGCGAAGATCTCCCGCACGCCTTCCGGACGCAGGGGCCGCCTGGTCCTGGTCACCGCCATCAATCCCACCGCCTCCGGCGAGGGCAAGACGACGGTCTCCATCGGCCTCGCCGACGGCATGGCGAAAAACGGCAAAAAAGTCTGCCTCGCCCTGCGCGAGCCCTCCCTCGGGCCGGTGTTCGGCATCAAAGGGGGCGCGGCGGGCGGCGGCTATGCCCAGGTCGTGCCCATGGAGGACATCAACCTGCACTTTACGGGCGACCTGCACGCCATCACGGCGGCGAACAACCTGCTCTGCGCCATGCTCGACAACCACATCTTCCGCGGCAACGAGTTGGACATCGACCCCGAAAAGATCTATTTCCGCCGCTGCCTCGACATGAACGACCGCGCGCTGCGCAACGTCACCGTCGGGCAGAAGGGCGAGGGTGTCCCCCGCGAAGAGCACTTCGAGATCACTGCGGCGAGCGAGATCATGGCCATCCTTTGCCTGGCGACCTCTCTCTCCGACCTCAAACGCCGCCTCGGCAATATCATCGTGGGCGAAAACAGGAAGGGCGACTACGTCTTTGCGCGCGATCTGAAGGCGGAGGGCGCCATGTGCGCCCTGCTTAAAGACGCCATCCGTCCCAACCTCGTGCAGACGCTCGAGGGCACGCCCGCCGTCGTGCACGGCGGCCCGTTCGCGAACATCGCCCACGGCTGCAACAGCATCCTCGCCACCTATACGGCGCTTTCGCTCGCAGACTGGGTGATCACGGAGGCGGGCTTCGGCGCCGACCTCGGCGCGGAAAAGTTTCTCGATACCAAGTGCCGCGTGGCGGGCATTCAGCCCGACTGCGTCGTGGTGGTCGCCACCGTCAAGGCGCTCAAACTGCATGGCGGGGCAGACAAGGCGAGCCTCTCCGAGGAAAACCTCGAGGCGCTCGAAAAGGGCATGCCCAATCTGTATAAACATATCGAAAATATCCGAAACGTATACAAAAAGCCCGTCGTCGTGGCGATGAACCGTTTCGCGAGCGACACCCCCGCGGAGATCGAATGCGTCATGCGCGGCGTGGAGAAGGCGGGCGCGAAAGCGGTGTTCACCGATGTATTTTTGAAGGGCGGCGAAGGCGGCAAAGAGCTTGCCGAAGCCGTCTGCAAAGCGGCGATGCAAAAGAGCGCGCTGCACTATTCGTACGATCTGAACGACCCCATCGAAAAGAAAATTTCGGATATCGTCAAAAACGTGTACGGCGGCGAGGGGGCAAGTTTTTCGGAGATCGCCAAGGAAAAGATCGCCGAGGCGGAGGCGCGCGGCTACGGCAAGTTGCCCGTCATCATCGCCAAAACGCAATACTCTTTGTCCGACGACGCGAAACTCCTGGCGCGGCCGACCGGCTTTACCGTGCACGTCCGCGACATTATCGTCAAGGGCGGCGCACAGTTCGTCGTGGCGGTCGCGGGCAACATCATGCTGATGCCCGGCCTGGGCAAAGTCCCCGCCGCCGAACACATCGGCGTGGACGAGCAGGGAGAGATCTTCGGATTGTCTTGAGGTTTGAAGTAAAAAGCGAAACAAATTTGGAGTAAAATATATATGCCGAGTATAAAAGAACTTCCCGAAGCAACCAACTTTATAGAGCAGATCGTCAACGAGGACATCGCCGCGGGCAAGCTGCGCCCCGAACAGGTGCAGACGCGCTTCCCGCCCGAGCCGAACGGCTACCTGCACATCGGCCACGCCAAGAGCATGTTCGTCAACTTCGGCACCGCGCTCAAGTACGGCGGCAAGTGCAACCTGTTCTTCGACGATACCAACCCCTCCAAGGAAAAGACGGAGTTCGTCGACGCAATCCGCGCCGACATTCATTGGCTGGGCTATGAATGGGCGCGCGAGTGCTACGCGTCCGACTTTTTCGATACCATCTACGAATACGCCGTTCGCCTCATCAAGGAGGGTAAGGCGTTCGTGTGCGACCTCTCGCCCGAAGAGATCAAAAATACCCGAGGCACCCTCACCGAGCCGGGCACCGAGAGCCCGTATCGGAACCGCACCCCCGAAGAAAACCTCAAACTCTTCGAGGAGATGCGCGCCGGCAAGTATAAGGACGGCGAAAAGTGCCTGCGCGCGAAGATCGACATGGCTTCCCCCAACGTCAACATGCGCGACCCCGTCATCTACCGCATCCTGCACGCGACTCACCACCGCACGGGCGACAAGTGGTGCATCTACCCGATGTACGACTACGCGCACCCCATCTGCGACTATCTGCAGGGCGTTACCCATTCGCTGTGCACGCTGGAATTCGAAGATCACCGCCCGCTGTACGATTGGGTCGGCATCTCCCTCGGCTTCAACCCCAAGCCCCGCCAGATCGAGTTCGCGCGGCTGAACATCACCAACACGGTGATGAGCAAGCGCTACCTCAAAAAGCTGGTCGAGGAAGAGAAGGTGCACGGCTGGGACGACCCGCGCATGCCCACCCTTTCCGGCCTTCGCAACCGCGGCATCCCCGCGGCGGCGGTGCGCGATTTCTGCTCGCGCATCGGCATCGCCAAGGCGCAGTCGGAGTGCGAATATTCCTACTTCGAGGCGTGCGTGCGCGAGTACTGCAACGCCCACGCCGAGCGCGCGATGGCGGTGCTCTCGCCCGTAAAGCTCACCATCACCAACTATGAAGGGGAGGAGGAACTGGATTTCGACGTCAACCAGGCAGACGAAAACGCGGGTACCCGCAAGGTCAGATTCGGCAAGCATCTCTACATCGAGAGCACCGATTTCTCCCTCGACCCGCCCCCCAAATATTTCCGCCTGAAAAAGGGCGGTTATGTCCGTTTGAAGAACGCCTATATCGTCCGCTGCGACGACGTTTTGACCGACAAAGAGGGCAACGTATGCGAGATCTTGTGCACATATGTCCCCGAAAGTCACAGCGGCAGCGATACGAGCGGCATCAAGGTCAAGGGGGTCATCCACTGGGTGAACGCCGACGATTGCGCCGACTGCGAGGTGCGCAGGTACGAGAGCCTCCTGCGCGACGCCGATTACGCGGGGCAGGATTTTTCCGAACGCATGAACGAGAACAGCGAGCAGATCCTTTCGGGCAAGGCAGAGCCGTACCTTGCGTCCGCCGCCGAGGGCACGCCCTTCCAGCTCATGCGCACGGGGTACTATAAAAAGTGTACGGAAGGGGATAAGCTCGTCCTCTCCGAGATCGTATCCTTGAAGGACAACTTCAACAAAAAGTAAGCCGTGCCGCAGGGCGCGGGCCGCGCGGAGGAAAAAATTACGTCCGCGCGAAAGTATTCTTTTTTTTGCTATGTGATTGACAATTTGCCGTTCACAAGTTATAATGTAAATAGAATGGATTTGCCGCGGGGAGGCTGCTCCCCGCCGGAAAAATAACCGACAGGGAATACAGGGAGGAGAACATGAAGATCTGTAAGAACTGCGGCCGCGAGACGGACGACGCGAAAGTCCGCTGCCCGTACTGCGGCTACCTCTTTGAAGAGGATATGGACGGCGTCCTCAGCCGCATGAAGAGCAATCTCGACAGCTATAAGCAGCAGGAGCTCGCCGCGACGCAGGCGTTCGCCAAACAGGCTGCACAGCAGCCCGTGGCCGCGTCTGCGCAGCACCCCGCCCCGCAGGACGGCAGCAGAGAGCGCTTCGAGTTACTTACGGAAGTCGCGCAGCTGAAAGGAGAATTGCGCGCGATGCACGGCGAACTCGAGCGCATGCACGCGGCGGCACAGCCGCAGGTGCAGTACATGGCCGCTCCCGCCGCGCAGTCCTCGCAGCAGCCCGCACAGCCTGCCGCCAGCCCGACGACGGTCATCTATACCCAGCCTTATGTCCCGCAGGCACAGCAGCAGTATGTCCCGCAGCCCGTCGTGCAGCAGGTCGTCCCTGCCTACGCGCAGGGGAACATCGCCTATGCCCGCCAGGGTTATGCGCCTGCCGCGGCGAAAAAGAAGCGCAGCGTCAACCGCATCGTCCTTTCTTTCCTCTGCATCCTCCTGCTCGGCGCCAGCATCGGCCTGTTCTTCATGAACTGGATCGACTGGGCAGACAAGAGCATCGAGTTCAGGGGCTTTGACGGCGTGCTCTACATATTCGGCAAAGGTGCCGATACGGGCTTCGCCACGTACCTTACCACCATCAAAGAGTTGGATTTTATCGGCAACGAGACGGTCGCGAACATCTGCCGTACGATCTGTTATTACGGCGTGCGCTACGGCGTTATCGTCTACGCCGGATTCCTTGTGCTCGGTTTCCCTCTCCTGTTCAGCCTGTTCGGCAAGATCAGCTGCAAGGGCTGGCACCGCTTCGTCGCCTGGATGTCCTTCATCGTCGCGGCGGCGCTCTTCGGCCTCTTCTGCTGGGTGAGTGGGTTCTCCTCCGTCACGATGCTCTTCCTCGTGAGCGGCGGCGCGAACTTTGTCCGCGGTATCTTCCTCGCGTTTTACAGGGGAAAGAAGAGTAAAAAAGAGCAGCTGTAATGTTTGCGGGCGCCCGTCGCTCCGAGAAAGGAAAAGATCCGTATGAATATCGTTATCGACGTTATATTTGTATTATTTATGGCGTTGATGTTCTATTTCGGCTACCGCAAGGGCTTTCTGCATAAGGCATGGTGGCTGATAGACATTGCGCTCATCGTGGCAGTGGGGCTGATCCTCGCGCCCACCGTTGCCTCCGCCCTCGAGAAAAATACGGGGCTCGGAACGACGCTCGAAGAGGCGATCTCTTCCATGCTGGGGAGCGCGGAATTCATAAATCTCGACGCGGCGCAGACGGCAGACCTCGCGCTCAACATCATCGTGTGGATCGCGCTCGGCATCATCGTCATTATCCTAATGGCGATCTTGAAGGCGGTGCTCAAGAGCCTGCGCCAATACGCGGCGTTCAAGATCATAGACGGGATCTTCGGCGGGATCTATTCCGTCGTCATCTCGCTCGCTTTCCTGATCGTGATCGGCGCGCTGGTCGGCACGTTTACCGATTTTGCTCCCATCAAGAAGGCGTACGATCTCTGCGGAGAGACGTATATCTTCCGCTATATCTTCGGTGCGAACCCCTTCGACGAGTTCGTCGCCGAACGCTTCCCCGTCGGGTCGTGGATCTTCGACCTCGTAGGGAGTAAATGACCCGGATACACGATCGCATCATCCGCCGCGCACGGCATACAGCCGTGCGCGGTATTCTTTTGCCCGGGAGGCAAATTTGCGCGGGCGGCGTATAAGAGCGCGGCGAGCCGTCCATACTGAGAGCGTAAGGAGGATGCGATGCAGTTCAGAGATTCGAAAACTTACACAAACCTCGCCCGCTCGTTTGCGGGGGAGAGTCAGGCGGGCATGCGTTATCAGCTGATCGCCAAGCAGGCGACGGCGGAGGAGTATGCCGTCCTGGCGGACACCGTCCGCACCATCGCGAAAAACGAGACGTACCACGCCAAGAGCTTTTACGACCTGCTCGTGCTGAAAGCGGGGAGCAGCGACAACATCGTCCTCGATGCCGGCTATCCCTTCCGTTTCGGCACGCTGGCCGAAAATCTCGGTTTCGCCGCCCTCGACGAGCGGTCCGAGGCCGAAGAGGTCTATCCCGCCTTCGCGCGGGAAGCAAGGGAGGAAGGCTTCGAGGAAGCCGCCGCGCTGTTCGAGCGCGTCGCGGGCGTCGAGAGGGAGCACGAGATCGTCTTTTCGTATCTGCACGGCGCCCTCAGTGAGGGCACGCTCTATAAGCGGGAGAAGCCCACCCTTTGGGTGTGCAGCGAATGCGGTTTCCGCGCCGCGACAAAAGAGGCGTGGAAGGTGTGCCCGCTGTGTAAGGCGAAGCAGGGCTTCGTCGAGATCCCCTTACCGTTCGATCACTGAGATCAAAAAGGAGAAAAATGTATGAGAAACAGCAAGGAACAGAGCGCGCAGAGCAAGTCTGCACAGAACAAGACCACGAGCAAGGCCCAGAGCAAGTCGGGCGCAAGATCCTCGGGCGGCAGGTGCTGCTCCAAGGCGACCAAGGGCGCGCAGGAGTGAAGAAGAGACCGATGCGCTCGCCCTATGACGTAAACGGCAGCTACACGGGCACCCCCGCCGACGGCGGCGTGCCCGTGCAGGACGCCGACGATCTGTGAGCGGCGCTCCTTTCAAAGGGGCAAAAAGGCCCGCCCGCCGGCATGATCCGGCGGGCGGGCCCTGCTCTCTTTGCCTCCTTTTTTACGCGTCGTCCCTTTCGCGGGAGGAGGGGAAATTTATATAAAAATTTGAAAGAGTGTTGACGCGGCACGGCTTTTCGTGGTAAAATAATAGACGGATAAAAAGCGGAGGGTTTTCATATGAAGATCGGCATCCTCACCGGCGGAGGAGACTGCGCCGGGCTCAATACGGTGATACGCGCCATCGGGCTGTACGCGTACCGCAACATCAAGAACGCGGAGATCGTCGGCATCCCGGACGGCTACAGCGGCCTGATCCGCGGGGAGAGCAGGCCCCTGAAGGAGGGCGACATCGACGCGCTGCTCGGGCAGGGCGGCACCGTGCTCGGCTCGGTGCGCACCCCGTTCAAGATGATGACCGTCCCCGAAGAGGACGGGCAGACCCGCCTCGAAAAGATGCTCTCCAACTATAAAAAGATGGGTCTTGACTGCCTGTTTACCCTGGGCGGCGCGGGCACGCACCGCACGGCCGCGCTTCTCTGCGCGGAGGGGTGCAGGGTCATCGGCCTGCCCAAGACCATCGATAACGACATCTACGGCACAGACGTCACCTTCGGGTTCCATACGGCGGTAGACGTCGCGGCGGACGCCATCGGGCGGGTGCGCACCACGGCGGACAGCCACGGGCGCACCATCCTCGTCGAGGTGATGGGCAACAAGGCGGGCTGGCTGACGCTGCACGCGGGCATCGCCGCGGGCGCAGACGTCATCCTCCTCCCCGAGATCCCTTTCAACATCGAAAAAGTGTGCGCGGCAGTACAGGCCGCCTATGCGAAAGGCAAGCGCAGCTGCATCGTCGCGGTCGCCGAGGGCGCCGTGGTCGACGCCGAAGCGCCGTATAAAAAGAAGGAGCGCGCCTTCGTGCGCGTGGAGAGAGGGGAGACGACGGTCACGAATCACCTCGCCGAGGTCATCGGCGAGAGCACGGGCGCGGAGACGCGCGGCACCGTGCTCGGCTACATCCAGCGCGGAGGTTCGCCCTCCGCCTACGACAGGGTGCTCTCCACCCGCCTCGGGCGCTATGCGGCGCTGCTCGCAAAGGAGGGCCGCTTCGGCGTTACCGCGGCGGTGAACGGCAGCGAGATCACCTTCAACGCCCTTCCGGACATCGCGGGGAAATACAAGCTCGTCGATCCGGATTCCGAACTCGTACACACCGCCGAGGAGATCGGCATCTGCCTGGGCAGGTGACCGCCCCGCAAAATCTTCAGGGAGTAAAAAATGAGATATTCTGTCATCGATATCAGTTCCACGAGCATTTCCATGATCGTTGCGGAGGCGCGCGGCAAGGAGGCGGAGATCGTCTTCAAGGACCGCGCCAACCTGACCATCCTGCACTATCTGGACGGGCGCGACCTCTCCGCCCGCGGCATTGAAAAGGTCGTCGCCTCCGTCGCGGCGATGAAGCAAAAGTGCGAGCGGCTGGGCACGGACGTGCTCCTGCTCATCTCCACCGCGTCTCTGCGCGCCATCGGCAATTTCGAGCAGGTGGGGGCGGCGGTGCTGGGCGGAACGGGCATCCCCATCAACCCCGTTGCGGGCAAGCGGGAGGCGTACTGCGACCTCGTCGCCAACCGCTCCTACGCCTCGCTCGACAAGGCGGCCATCCTCGACATCGGCGGCGCCAGCGTCGAGGTCTGCGACATCAACGAAAAGGGCGGCAGCATGATGGCGTCCCTTCCTTTCGGCATCCTCAACCTGCACGAAAAATTCGTTTCCGGCATCCAGCCCGAGGAAGGAGAGGCCAAAAAGATCCGCAAATTCGTCACCCGCAAGGCAGATAAGGCCGGCCTGCCCGAAAAGGGCGTCTTCGACACCGTCATCCTCGTCGGCGCTGCGGCGCTCGCGGTGTACGGCGTGTACGAAGAATATTTCGGCGCGCAGAAAGGGGAACGCGAAATGTCCGTCAAAAAGCTCAAAAAACTGACGGGCTATCTGCTCGGCGGTCACGACCGCTCCAAGATCATTCTCGACGCCGCGCCCGACAAGCTGTATTCGGTCGGCATCGCCGCGGTCGTCGCGCGCAATTTCGTCAAACGCTTCGGCGCGGAGCGCATCCTTGTCTCCGATCGCGGCGTAAAGGAAGGCTACCTCTTCCTCACCCTCGCGGGGAGGGAGAAGGGCGCCTATTACGATTTCAACGCGGGTAAGGCCGTTTTCCCCGCGCCGGAAGAGCAGCCCGCGGCCGCAGGGAAGCCTGCCCGTGAAGAGCAGCCCGCTCCCGCGCAGGCGCAGGCCGCCCGCAGCGGCGCCGCACCCGTCCGCAGGCGCCGCGGCAGGTCTCCCGCAGAGGAAGGGGAGGAGGCTCCCGTCCGCCGCGGCAGGCGGGCGGCGGCAGCCGGAGGCACCGCCTCGAAAAAAGGTGTCGGCTCTCCCGCAAAAGCCCCCTCCGCCCCGAAGCGGCGCGGCAGGAAGCCCGCCGCCGGAGCAGGCGAGGCAAAGCCCGCGCCCGGGCGCCGCGGTCGCCCGCCCAAGGCAGCCGCCGTACAGACCGGAGAAGAAAAAGTTGCAGAGAGCGTGCAGGATACCACATCGAAGGAGTAAATCAGAGTGAAAGAACTTTCCCCCGCCGAAAAGGCGAAGCGCCGCTTCATGCGCGGCATCTATGTCAACAGGGAATATTCGTGGCTGCTCTTCAACAAGCGCGTGCTCGATCAGTCGGCAGACCTCACGAACCCTCTTCTCGAGCGCTGCAAATTCCTGTCCATTTTCTGTTCCAATCTGGACGAGTTTTTCATGGTGCGCGTAGGAAGCCTGTACAACGAGATGCTCGCAGGCCCCAACCTCACCGACAATAAGACGGAACTCACCCCCGCCAAGCAGCTTTCGGGCATCATGGCGCTGGTGCGCAAACAGTACAAGAACCGCGCTGCCGCGTATGTGCGGTTGCGCGGCGAGCTCGCCAAGGCGGGCGTGCGCATCCTGAAGGCGTCCGAACTGACCCCCCGCCAGAGCGAGGAGTGCAGGCAGTACTTTGTAAGCCGCGTCATGCCGCTGCTGTCCATCATGGTGCTGGACGCAAAGCACCCGATGATCCAGTTTTCCAACATGCGCAACTATATGCTCTTCGACCTCGAGCGAGACGGCCGCCGCATGATCGGCGTCATGTACATAAACCCGGGCATCGACAGGCTGTACCGCATCGGTTACGGCAAAAAGGCGAAGGTCGTGCCGCTCGAAGAGCTCCTGCGCGCCTTCGGGCATCTCGCCTTCATCGGCTACACGGCCAAGAGCAGGATGCTGCTGCGCGTCACGCGCAATGCCGACCTCGATACCCGCGTGGACGATTCGGACGTCGAGCACGATTTTTCTGTGTTCATGAAGCAGAAGATCGAGTCCCGCGCGCGCCTGAGCGTCATCCGCCTCGAGGTGGACGACGACACTTCGCCCCTCAAAGATTTCGTGCTCAAGCAGCTCAAGCTCGACCCCGCTTACTGCTTTGAAGAACAGCACTATTTCGACTATAAGTTCCTCTTTTCCATCGGCAACTATCTGCCGGCGGAGGCCGCGGCGGCGCTGCGTTATCCGCCCTTCAAGGGCGCGGTGGAGGAGGACATCGCGGAGGCGCCTTCCCTCATCGACTATGTCTCCCGCCGAGACGTCTTTCTTTCCTATCCGTACGACAGCATGGACCCCGTGCTCGACCTTTTGGACGAGTGCGCCAAGGATAAGCGCGTGCTCTCCATCAAGATCACCATCTATCGCCTCGCGAGCCATTCCCGCATCGTGGACGCGCTCTGCCGGGCGAGCGAACGGGGCAAGCATGTCACCGTCGTCATCGAGCTGATGGCGCGTTTCGACGAGGAGAGCAACCTGCACTACGCGAGCAAACTGCGGGAGGCGGGCTGTACCATCATCTACGGCATGGAAAATTATAAAGTCCATTCCAAGATCATCTCCATCGTCCTCAAAGAGGGGGAAGAGATCCGCTACATCACTCATCTGGGCACGGGCAACTACAACGAGTCCACCTCCAAGCAGTACACCGACCTCAACATCCTCACGTCGGACGAGCGCATCGGGCAGGACGCCGTCGCCTTCTTCCGCAACATCGCCATCTGCAATACAGACTTTGCCTATCAGCGCCTGCTCGTCGCTCCCGAAACGCTCAAACCCGGGCTGATCGCGCTCATCGACCGCGAGACCGAAAAGGCAAAGAGCGGCAAAGAGGGGCTCATCCTCGCAAAGATGAACAGCCTCACGGACAAAAAGATCATCGACAAGTTCGTCGAGGCGAGCTGTGCGGGGGTGCGCATCCGCCTCGTCGTGCGCGGCATCTGCTGTATGCTCCCCGGCGTCGCGGGCAAGACGGAAAACATTTCCGTGCGCTCCATCGTGGGGAGATTCCTCGAACACTCCCGCATCTATTCCTTCGGCAGCGGGGAAGACCGCGTCACTTACATCTCCAGTGCCGATCTCATGACGCGCAACACGGACAAGCGCGTCGAGATCGCTGCCCCCGTCCTCGACAAGGGGATCGAAAAGAAGATCGTCGACTTTATGGAGACCATGCTCGCCGACAACGTAAAGGCGCGCATCCTCGGCCCGGACGGCAAGTACCGCCCCGTGCAGCGGGCGGAAGGGGAGGAACCCCTGAACGCGCAGGAGGCCTTCATCAAGGCGCGGCAGTAAACTTCAGAAAAGAGAAAAGCGTGCGCACGTTTTCGTGCGCATGCCGCATTTTTTCACGCGGCAGAAAAAAAGGCGCACTCGGTAAGAGTGCGCCCTCGCCTTTTGTGGGTCACTTGTTGATCTCAGCTTTGTTTTCCTTGTTCTCCGCGTAAGCCCGCACCGCCTTGACGATGAAGTTCTGTTCCGCTTTGGAAAGTTTGCCGAAGTCGACGTAAAAAGCCTGCAGCGTCTTGCTGTCCGTATATACATAATTTGTCTCGCTGTCAGACTTGCCGAGCAGGTAGTCGGTCGTCGTGTTAAAGATGTTGGAGATGGAAATGACCTGCTCGAAAGTGGGGCGGGAACGCCCGATCTCCCAGCTGCTGACGGTGGACTGTTTCACGCCCAGCTTTTCCGCCAGTTCACACTGCGTCGTGTCGTTTTCCTTTCTCAGGGTTTTCAGGATCTTTGCAAACATAACCGTATATCGATCGGCGCGTTAGATTTTCAACGCATTGAATGGCGCCGATTTTATTTATCGCAAGAGGTCGTGCCGCCGGAACAGCGCCCGGGGCCCTTCCTTTTCGTGCGGTAGTTACCGTCATGTCCCACAAATCTGCCCGCCCGCCGGGTGCGGACGGCCTCTCATTCACTTCTTAACAAGAATAGCATACTTGCCTTTCTTTGTCAAGTAAAAAACTTATACAATGCGATATTTTTATTTTTTGTCATACATTTTTTCTTAATATGTTGTTTAAAAATAAACATGTGCCGGCGGGGCGCCCCGTGCATCCCCCGGCGGGCCGCGGTGCCGCTCCGCATTTGTCCGCGGCGCGGATTTTTTTGCGAATGTGCCGCCCGTGCAGTTGCGCTCTCTTCCAAAATAGTATATAATAATAGGCGGAAAAAAGAGTTTATATCGAGGTAAGATTGTATGAAAAAACCTTATGCGATCATCATCATGGACGGTTACGGCATCAGCAAAGAGACGAAGGGCAACGCCATCGCCCTCGAGGGGAGCCCCAACGTAAAGAGGTACGAGGCGGCGTATCCCTCCTCGCAGCTGGGGGCGTCCGGCATGAGCGTCGGCCTCCCCGACGGGCAGATGGGCAATTCCGAGGTCGGCCACATGAACATGGGCGCCGGCCGCATCGTCTATCAGGAACTGACCAAGATCACCAAAGAGATCCGGGACGGAGAATTTTTCAGGAACGAAGCGCTGCTCGCCGCCATCGGCAACGCGAAAAAGAACGGAAAGAAGCTGCACATCTGGGGGCTTTGCTCGGACGGCGGCGTGCACAGCCACAATACCCACCTCTACGCCCTGCTCGAGATGTGTAAGGCGCAGGGGCTGGAAAACGCCTACGTCCATTGCTTCATGGACGGGCGCGACGTCTCTCCCACGTCGGGCGCCGGCTTCGTTCGCGCGCTGCAGGGCAAGATGGACGAGCTCTCCTTCGGCAAGATCGCGTCCGTGTGCGGCAGGTATTACGCGATGGACAGGGATAACCGCTGGGAGCGCGTCGTAAAGGCGTATGAAATGCTCACCCTCGGCAACGGCATCGCCGCGGAGAACGCCGCAGACGCCCTCGAACAGTCTTATAAAGACGAAGTGACGGACGAGTTCGTGCTCCCGACCAACATCGTCGAGAACGGCAGGCCCGTCGCCCTCGTGGAGGAAGGGGACAGCGTCATCTTCTTCAACTTCCGCCCCGACCGCGCCCGCGAGATCACCCGCGCCTTCACCGAGCCCGGCTTTGACGGCTTCGAGCGGAAGACGGGCTACCTCGCCCCCGTCTACGTCTGCTTCACGCAGTACGACGCGACGTTCAGCCACGTCCGCGTCGCCTTCCCGCCGCAGAGCCTTAAAAACACCCTCGGCGAATACCTCGCTTCCCTCGGCAAAAAGCAGCTGCGCATCGCCGAAACGGAAAAGTACGCGCACGTCACCTTCTTCTTCAACGGCGGCGTCGAGGCGCCCAACCCCGGAGAAGACCGCGTGCTCGTCCCTTCCCCCAAGGTGGCGACGTACGACCTGAAACCGGAAATGAGCGCCTATGAAGTCACCGAAAAGGTGCTCGAGCGCCTCTCTTCGGGCGAATACGACGTCATGATCCTCAACTACGCCAACTGCGACATGGTAGGGCACACCGGCATCCTCGAGGCGGCGGAAAAGGCGGTCGCCACCGTAGACGAATGCGTGGACAAAGTTCTCAAAAAGATCCTCGAGATGGGCGGCGGCGCGCTGCTCACTGCCGACCACGGCAATGCGGACAAGATGATCGCCGAGGACGGCTCTCCCTTCACCGCGCACACCACCAACCCCGTGCCCGTCGTGCTCGTCTGCGACGCGTTCGAGGGCGCCGGGCTGCGCGAGGGGGGCGTGCTCGCAGACCTCGCGCCCACGCTGCTCGATATGATGGGCATCCCCGTGCCCGCGGAGATGACGGGCAAATCGCTCATCGTGCGCTGAAAAACAAAAAATTTTCTCCCCGCAAAAAATTTCGCCCTTTTTCGCGTCGAAAACGGTTGAATTATTCCGCGGGATATGCTATACTAATCAAGCTAATGTTTTTTTGGAGTGATTCATTATGCCCGACATGATGTTCATTATGAATTTGCTTGCGCCCCTCCCCGCCGACGGCGTGTGGACGGCGTACCAGATCGTCAGCCTCGTATTGCTGGCGCTGATGGCGGTGTGCGCGATCGTTTCGATCGTCATCATCCTGTTCCAGCCCGGCAATTCTACCGGCATCGACGCGCTCGGCGGATCGAGCGAGACCTTCTTCGGCAAGAACAAGGGCAGGTCCATGGAGAGCAAGATGAAGAAGTGGACGACCATTTCGCTCATCGTTCTCGGTGTGCTTGCCATCGTGTTCTTCATCCTCCAGTTCGGTGCGGTCTGGGGCGTGCAGGGTTAAGCGTCTGAAATTTCGGGGAGGCTATTCAGCGAATAGCCTCCTTCTTTTTTGTCAAAAACAGAGTGTTGCGGGCAACGGGAGGAGTATGGCAGCCATCGAAGAACTGCGCGCGGGCTTTGCCGCAGGCACATTTCAGTATAAAAAGGAAAATGA
Organism: uncultured Bacillota bacterium; assembly: GCA_949297575.1. Lineage (GTDB taxonomy): Bacteria > Bacillota > Clostridia > Christensenellales > Borkfalkiaceae > Borkfalkia. Next base: position 21,936 of record CASFTB010000003.1, read on the forward strand.
GATCTGCCGCCTTTCGGGCGTGACGGGCAGAACGGGCAGGGCGGAACTCTCCGCGCTCCTCAAAGAGATGGAGCGCGCGGGCGACCTGGTGCGCGACGAGCGCGGCCGCTTCGTCACGCCCGACAAGCTTGGCCTCGTCCGCGGTAAGGTGCAGGGCAACGAGCGCGGGTTTGCCTTCTTGGTGCGAGAGGAAGGGGAGGACCTCTTCCTCCCGCACCGCGCATTGCACGGCGCGCTGCACGGAGACGAGGTGTTCGTCCGCCCCACGGGCGGCGAGCGCGGCGACGAGGGCGAGGTATACGCCGTCCTCCGCCGCGGCACGAAGCTTCTGACGGGCACCTATTACCCCGAAAAGAGGGGCGGCATCGTGGAGGCGGACGAGCGCCGCTTTTCGCAGCCCGTGCGCATCGTGGGCGGCCTGTCTGCCGTTGCGGGCGAAAAGGTCGCCGTAAAGGTCACCGCCTACCCCGAGGACAGGATGCCCGAAGGGGAGATCGTCGAGGTGCTCGGAAGGAGCGGCGAACTCTTCGCGGAGGAAGAGGCGATCATCCGTTCCAGGCAGCTGCGCACGGAGTTCCCCAAAAAGGCGCTCGCCGAGGCGAAGAGGGCGGCGTCGCAGCCCGTCCTCGCGGAGGGACGCAGAGATTTCCGCGGCGACATGGTCATCACCATCGACGGAGACGATTCCCGCGACTTCGACGATGCCGTCGGCCTCAGAAAAAACGGAGAGAATTTTCTCCTGTCCGTGCACATCGCCGACGTCTCCCACTATGTAAAGCGGGGAGGCGCCCTCGACGAGGAGGCGTACGCGCGCGGCACCAGCGTCTATTTTCCCGACCGCGTGCTGCCCATGCTCCCCGAAGAGCTCTCCAACGGCGCCTGCTCTTTAAATGAGGGGGAGGATCGGTATACTCTCTCCTGCCTCATGGAGCTGAACGGGCGGGGCGAGGTCGTCCGCCGCGAGATCTGCAAGGGCATCATCCGTTCCCGCGCCCGCATGACGTATGCGAAGGTCGCCGCCATGCTGGAGGGGGACCGCGCCCTGCTCGCCGAATATGCAGACATCGCGCCCATGTGTGCGGAGATGGACAGGCTCGCCCGCATGCTCGAGGAGGCGCGCACGCGCCGCGGCGGCGTGGATCTCGACGTGCGCGAGGCGCATATTATCTGTGACGGGGAAAAGGTGGAGGTCGCCCCTCGCGGGCGCACCGCCGCGCACCGCCTCATCGAGGCGTTCATGATCCTCGCCAATGAAGCGGTCGCGCGCTTTTTGGAAGAGAAGGGGCTGCCCTGCCTCTTCCGCGTGCACGAAAAGCCCTCCGAAGAGAAGGCGTCCGCCTTCGCCGCCTACCTGCGCGGCCTGGGGCTGCCCGTCGCCTTCTGCCCCGAAAACGTGCGCCCCGCCGACTACGCGCGGGTGCTCGCAGCGCTGGAAGGGGACGAAAAGCGTACCGTGGTCAACCGCGTCATGCTCCGCTCCATGATGAAGGCGCGTTACTGTGAGGAGAACTTCGGGCATTTCGGTCTGGCGTCCGGTTGCTACTGTCACTTTACTTCGCCCATCCGCCGCTACCCCGACCTCATCGTGCACCGCGTGCTCACCGCCGTGCTCGAAGGCAGGGAAGACGCCGCGCAAAAGCTCGCCTCCTTCGTCAGGAGCGCGGGGCTGCGCTGCTCGGAGACGGAGCGCTGCGCCGAGGAGGCGGAGCGGGACGTAGACGAGCTGTATAAGGTCTGGTACATGCGCGGGCACATCGGCGAGCGCTTTGAAGGCGCCGTCTCCGGCGTCACGGGATTCGGCATCTTTGTCGAGCTCCCCAACACCGTCGAGGGCCGCATCCGTACCGACTGCTTGCCCCCGGACGAGTATGTCTTTGACGAAGAGCGCGTCTGCCTCAGGGGCGGACGCAACAGCTATTCCATCGGCGATCCCGTCGCCGTCGTCTGTGTCGGCTGCGACGTCGGCGCCCGCCGCGTCGAATTCGTCCCCGAAAGTGAGCTCGAGCGGCTGCGCGGGGAAAACCTCGTCGCGCCTGCAAACGCGAAGCCCGCGGCAAAGGGAAAGGGCAGAAAGGGCAAAAAAGGTGCGTCGCAGGCAAAAAAGGCGCCCGCAAAGCGAGGCGGCAAGGGCAGGCGCGGCAAGGGCGCAAAGCCCGCCTCCTCCCGCGCGAAGGGCAAACATCCCGCAAAAAGAAGAAAAAAATAGGGTATCCCCCTCAAAAAGGGGTACTTTTGCCGCAGAATGTGCTATAATAGGAGGGTACGGATATGCGTTTTGCCTTGCAAAAATGGGAACTTTCGCTCGCGCCCTCCCTCGCAGAGAGTGCAAATGATGCGCGCGTGGCGAAGTGGCTGCGCGATGTTTTCCCACAGCCCTATACCCTTGCGGATGCGGAGGCGTTTATCCGCTTCGCGGCAGGGGAGAACGCGCGGGGGGATTTCTACCGCGCCATCGTCATCGGCGGGCGCGCTGCGGGCAGCATCAGCCTCTCCCGCGGGGCCGACGTGAACAAACGCAGTGCCGAAATAGGATACTGGCTCGCGCCCGGAGATTGGGGAAGGGGCATCATGACGCAGGCCGTGCGGGCGGTCTGTGCGAAGACTTTCGCCGAGACGGACATCGTGCGCATTTTCGCCGTACCGTTTGCGGCCAACGCGGCCTCCCGCCGCGTGCTGGAAAAGTGCGGCTTTGCCCTCGAGGGCGTGATGAGAAAGAGCGTGTGGAAGGGCGGCGCGCTGTCTGATGCCTGCCTGTACGCGCTCGTAAAGGAGGAAAACGGACAATGAAGGTGATCGCGGTCAACAAGTCCGCTTCCTTTGAATATTTCATAGAGGATAAATTTGAAGCGGGCATCGTGCTCGAGGGCAGCGAGGTCAAGTCCATCCGCAAAAACAACTGCAACCTGAACGACTGTTTCTGTTTCGTGCGCAAGGGCGAGGTCACTCTCAAAAATATGCACATCGCCGTCTACGACAAGAGCGGCGCCTTCAACACCCGCGACTCCCGCAGGGACCGCCGCCTCCTTCTGCATAAGTCCGAGATCTCCAAGATCGTCGGCAAGGTCAACGAAAAGGGGTACACCCTCGTCCCCCTCAAGGTCTATTTTTCGGGCTCCCTCGTCAAGGTCGAGGTCGCGCTCTGCCGCGGCAAGCACACCTACGACAAGAAGCAGAGCCTCAAAGAAAAGGATATAAAGCGCGAAACGGAGCGCAGGATCCGCGAATACACCCGCTGAGGATTTCAGTGCGGCTTTGAAGATAAAAATTTTTTCACAAGGAGTGAACACCATGGCTTATAAAAAGGACACCGTTTGCGTACAGGGCGGCTACCGCCCGCAGTCGGGCGAGAGCCGCATCCCGCCCATCTCCCAGAGCACCACGTACTTTTACGGAAGCACGCAGGCAATGGCGGACCTGTTCGACTTAAAGGCGGACGGCTATTTCTACTCTCGCCTCGCCAACCCCACCGTCGCCGCGTTTGAAGGGAAGGTCGCCGAGCTCGAGGGCGGAGTCGCCGCCGTCGGCTGCGCTTCCGGCATGTCCGCCACCACGCTCATGGCGTTTACCGTGTGCGGCGCGGGGGACAACATCGTCTCTTCCTCCGCCATCTACGGCGGCAGCTTCAACCTCTTTGCGGTGACGCTGCCCAAACTCGGCATCGAGACGCGCTTCTTTGACCCCGACGACCCCGCCGAAAAGATCGAAGCGCTCATCGACGAGAGGACAAAGCTCATCTTCACCGAGACGGTCGCCAACCCCGCCATCAAGATCATCGACTTTGAAAAGATCGCCAAGATCGCCCAAAAGTACGGCATCCTGTTCGCGGACGACAACACCCTGGCGACGCCCATCCTGTGCCGTCCCTTCGAGTGGGGCGCAAACATCGTCATTCACTCTTCCTCCAAGTACCTCGACGGCCATGCGGCGGCGCTCGGCGGCGTCATCGTGGACGGCGGCAACTTCAACTTCAAGGGCAACCCCCGCTACGCCTCCTTCAACGAGCCGGACGAGAGCTACCACGGCCTCGTCTATGCGGATCTGCCCGCGGCGGCGTTTGCGACCAAGTGCCGCGCGCAGATGGTACGCGACATGGGCGCCATCATGAGCCCGCAGAACGCCTTTCTGAGCTGGCTGGGCTGCGATACACTTGCCCTGCGCATGGAGCGCCATTCCTCCAACGCGAAGAAGGTCGCCGCCTACCTCGCAAAGCATCCCAAGGTCGACTGGGTCTGGCACGCCAGCCTGCCCGACAATAAGTATCATGCGCTCGCCGAAAAATACCTCCCCGAGGGGACGGGCGGCATGCTCAGCTTCGGCATCAAGGGAGACGTCGCGAAGGCGGCAAAGTTCATGGAGGGGCTCAGGCTCATCACGCAGGAGACGCACGTCGCCGACGTGCGCAGCTGCGTGCTGCACCCCGCATCCACAACGCACCGCCAGCTCACCAAGGAAGAGCTCGAGCAGGCGGGTGTGCCCGAAAACCTCGTGCGCCTCTCCGTCGGCATCGAAAACCCGGACGACATCATCGCCGACATCGAGCAGGCGCTCGCGAACATCTGATCTGCTTGTCTGTCCCGCTTTTCATGGGAACGCTGTCCGCGTTTCGTGCCATGCCGCGGGGCGGGCAGGGGAAGCGCCGCAAGCTATTTACGAGAGAGGAGGTAAGCCATGCCCATCGTTTTGCCCAAAGATATCCCCGCATATTCCGCGCTCTTGCAGGAGAACATCTTCGTCATGAACGACGAACGCGCCTTCACGCAGGACATCCGCCCGCTCGAGATCGCCATCCTCAACCTGATGCCGACCAAGGTGGAGACGGAAACGCAGTTCATGCGCCTGCTCTCCAATTCGCCGCTGCAGGTCAACGTGACGCTCGTCTATACCGAATCGTACAAGAGCAAGAACACGGCGGCGGCGCACCTCGAGCGCTTCTATAAAAAGTTTGACGACATCAAAGACAAGCACTTCGACGGCATGATCATCACGGGCGCGCCCGTCGAGACCATGCCCTTCGAGGAGGTCGCCTACTGGGAAGAGCTGAAAAAGCTGTTTGACTTTGCAGATAAAAACGTGACCAGCACCATCTATATCTGCTGGGGGGCGCAGGCAGCGCTGTATTACCACTACGGCATCGACAAGCACCTTTTGCCCACAAAATTGTTCGGCATCTTTCCGCACAAAAAGAACATAGACCAGCACGACCCGCTCTTAAAGGGCATCGACGACGTCTTTTATATCCCGCATTCGCGGCATACCACCGTCGACATCGAAGAGGTGAAGCGCTGCAAGGAGCTCATCGTGCTCAGCGAATCGGAGGCGACGGGGCTGTCCATCGCCAAATCGAAGGACAACAAAAAGATCTTTCTGACCGGCCACATGGAATACGACCGCAACACCCTGAAGGCGGAATACGAGCGAGACGTCGCCAAGGGGCTGCCCATCGCTCCGCCCGTCAATTACTTTACGGATGCTTGCTGCACCGACGTGCGCGTCACCTGGACGAGCGCGGCAAACCTGTTCTATACCAACTGGCTGAACTATTACGTCTACCAGGTCACGCCGTTCGTCTTTTGATCTTTTCGGAGGGGAAAAGCATGGGAGGAAAGAGGGCGCGCTCCCTTGTGTTTTGGCTCAAGCTCGCGGCGGTGTCCGCATGCGCCTTCGCCGCGCTGTGGTTCGCCTTTTACGTCACGCGGCGGTTTGCCGATTCCGTGGAGATCGGGGCCGAGGGCGCGGGCGCGTTTGCGGCCGCCCTCGCGGGCGGGCTTGCCGTCGCCGCCGTCATCGCCGTCTTTATCGTCGTGTGCATCGCGGCCCTCGTCTCGGGCGCGTGTGCGGGCGCATTCGTCGGGCTGGAGCGGAAATTTTCCGCCCTGCGCGGGGAGGGCGGCGGCAGAAAGCGGCACCTCGTCTTCCGCGTCTTGTCCGACGTCTTTGCGTTGGCCGCCGCGGCAGTGCTGTTTGCATTGTCTCTCTCCGTCGGCGCGATGGGACTGGTCTCCGCACTGGCCGCAGCGGCAGGCGCGGCACTATGCGTCGCGGCGGAGATCGTGCAGGGCAGGGCCCTGCGCGCGCGGGAAAATGCAATGGGGGAGAGCATGGAAAAATAGCGGCGCGAAGCAGTTGCTTTTTTGCCGTTTACAGAGTATAATGATACAGAAAACGGCGCAGATGCGCCGCATACGGGGTAGCACCGGTTTCGATTGCCGGTGAGCGGAAAGGTAAGCACGCAGAGGAACGAGTGGCCTCTATAAAACATTCGGCTTAAATTTAAATGCAGATAACAATGCAAACTACAACGCCCCCGTGGCGTTGGCTGCCTAATTAACAGTTAAGCAGTTCGTCCGCACCTCTTTCCCGCCGGGAGGATGCGGGCGTCAAAAAGGCGGGGGACGGCCGCACTGTTTCGAGATCGGCAGGGCGGCGGCACTTTGATTTCTGCCGGTGCGTTTCTTCGGTCGCAGAGGGGCGCGCCGTAAGATAATTGCGGCATAAGCGTGTAGAAAGCCTTTTGGCGATCCGGTAAGACGCGAGTTCAACTCTCGCCTACTCCACCAAATCAGCCTTACGCGAACTTTTCTTATTCCCGCGGCGGTTTCGCCGTAACGGTTCGATTGCAGGGCTACAAGAAAAGAGAGGTTATCCATTAAAGGATAGCCTCTCTTTTCTTGCGTTTAAGCGGGTAATTCTACTGTTGTTGAGCCATAATCTTTGAAAGTGTAGGATATTTCAAGCCTTGTACCGCTAACTTCTACAATAACCGTTGCGGAAGTGAATTTATTGTTTTCGATTTTTAATCTAAAAGAACTCATATCATATCCAACAAGAGAAGAAAACGATTCCAACGCATTGTCTGTCATGATAAAGTAATCGTCTTGTTTTATAAGGTCATCATAATATAAAGCGGCAAACGCCGAAAAACAGCTATCATAATAGGTGGAACCGTCAACTGCTTCTTCCAAAGTGGAAAAGTTTGTTTTTTCCCATTTTTCCGAACCGTCATCAAATTTATAAATGGTTCCGTTTTCGGATTTGAAATACATTATAGCGGAGAAATATTCATTTGATACAGTATATTTCGCTTTACCGTTATCCACCATTAGAGAGGTATTAGCAAGGTCTCCAAGCACCGCCTCGACGGTATAATTATCAAATTGTTGCTTTGCCTCATTAAATTGCTCTTTTTCTGTTTTCCCGTTAGAGCCGCCGCAAGCGACAAAAGTGAGTGTACAGAAGCTCAAACATACAGTAATAAAGCCTAAAATAAATTTTTTCATTTCAAACCTCCATTGTAAAATTTTATTACTTTAGATAATTTTTTTTCTCTTTATCAAACTCTTCTTGTGTTATCACTCCGCTATCTAAGAGTTGTTTTAACTGCAAAAGATATTCGGTTTTGTCGGTAGTATTTTCAGACATAATGTGATTTTGTTGCTCTGTTTTTTGAAATTCTGCATTTACTTTTTCCTCTAAGAATACTTTCAAACGGTCATTGTCGACGCCATACAATTTATTGCGAATTAGCTTGATGTCGCATAGATGAGATAAGTGCAAGCGCACATACACCCACATGAGCCAACATAAAAAAGGAACTACGAATAGGATGGGCAGACCGATTGCAAGCATTTCCAAAGCGGATAACACTATACCTACAATGATTCCAGCAATAACCAAAATACAAGTCACCACATTCGTAATAATGCGGACAGCTAAAAGTTGATTGTCGTTTTTTTCAAACATAATTATTTCCCTCCCCAAATTTTATCCTTCTGAGTTTGAAATTCTTCATCAGTCAATATCTCTGCGTCGTACAGTTTTTTCAAATTCTCTAATTTTTGAATGCAGTCTTGCTTTGCTTCAACTTTTTGTACCATGTCCTTTGAATCAAACAACTTTTTCCCTGCTTTTGAAAAAGAAATAATAGCGTACAATATCGAATAGGCAACGCTCGCTATTAAAACAAAATTTGCTTCATACCCCCAAATAGCCATTTCCAATATAAAAAATAAAAGGCATATGATACTTAAAATCCCAATTGCATATTGAAAAATATTTTTTCGTGTCTGTAAAAATAGAGAAAAGTTAATAACACTCCACCGATAACAGCTATAGAAGTGTAATATAATGGTCTCTCAATAGAGGCTATCAAGAAAAGACCACATATGAATAACCCACTATGAAAAGCGAAAAGGCAATCTTTATTTGTGGATTGATTATCATTGATTTTATACCCCATAAAATAGAAAGCGCATATGCTTATGCTTTCAACGATACCCGAAATGGCTGTGGTCATATAATCAAAATCAACAAGACTGCCATTCCAATAAATATCTGAAATAGAGTGTGTAAGACTACCAACATCGATCCAATAAAAAATCCATGCTAATAATGATATGCCGGTAGCTAAAACAACCCCGAGCATTATAAAAAGTTGATTTTTATTATTCAGTAATGCTAATATGCCGAAAGCAGTTAAGCATACAGTTAGCATGCCTAAAATGCCTGTTACGACAAAAATCACAGAAGAATAGGCATATGTAGTATAATATTTTCTCATTGCGAAGAGCATGGAAAATATTGCAACTACGCTTACAATGGTATAATACCTTTTTTGTGCCATAAAAACTTCCTCCAATTTTAATTTTTTTATATCAAATCGGTGTATCAGTTTTTGATAAAGCCGGTATTTTTCAGAACTTTTTGAATAATCTTTTTGAGTATAAAAAAAGTGTGCCTCAACAACGTGAAGCACACCTCGAAAATGTACTTCGCATTGTTGCGACACAATTTTATCCATAACGGAAAATAGAAGTACAAAATCGCAGAATTGTACTCCGTTATGGACTTCTATAAAATTGTGTCGCAAGGATATAATACCACAAAACGGGAAAAAATGCAATCGCTTTCCTCAAATTGTTTGCGTGTCTGCACAAGAAAAGAGAGGCCATCCATTAACGGATAGCCTCTCTTCTCTTGTTACTCTTACAGATATCGGTTTTTGAAAACGGCTCATTCGTCCAATATGCCGTCAAAGACCGCAAAATCGTAAAAATTCAAATCGATCCTACATTGATACGGGCTATATTCGATGCCGTCGGCACTGACATATTCATACGCCCTTTTCAGTTTTATTTCGTTTTTCCCCGACTTCAGGGAAACATCCTGCTCTTCCCCGTTGACGGTTAAAGTCAGCTGCGAAATCGTTTCCTGCGGAACGTCGTCGCCAAACACGACCGTCAAAATGCCGCCGGATGCCGAAATTTCCAATTTTTCCGAGTAAATACTGCTCCTGACCTCCGAAGCGCTCGCGTCGCAGGCGATATAGCAATCCGACGACATTGTTCCGTAAAACTCTATATCAAAATCTTCGACGACCTCCCCGCTGTAAAAATAGCCGTATTCGTCGTTTGCTTCATCTTTATAAAAAGACCCGATCACATACCACCCGGTCACCCACGGCTCCGCAGTATAGCCCTTCGTATAAACGTAAAATTGAAGGCTGTCGTTGTATTTGAAGTTTTGCGTTGCCTCCGGGGTACTCAAAAATTCGGCGAGCGGTTTTTCCGCTTCTCCTTCGAAACGGATGTATAAACCGCTTACGTCGGCATCGTCCTGCTTTACAAAATTCACTTCGTAGGAGCTCTCGACGATCGTTCCCTCGATTTTTATGTTGAAATCTTCGGTCGGCGTGAAAGAAAAGGCGTACTGATCATTCTCGCCCGAGTCGGTCCAGTCGGCAATTTCGCCGTTGACTTTGATCACAAGTTCGCCGCTCACTTCGTACCCAGGCGTTATTTCCACTTGCCCTTCGAACACACTGCCCTTGTTGACAAAAGTTCCGCGCTTATCGCTTGCCGAAGAAAACACGAAAAACGTGCAATTTTGCGGCGTTTCGATCGTGTAATAATAATTTTCCTGCCCGCCGCACGCCGTTAGCACGCAGATCGCAGAAACGGCGAGGGCGATCGCGAGGCATATGCTTAAAATTTTCTTTTTCATAGGTTTCCCTCCTTTTGTCATATGCTCTGAAAGAGCGGATATGTTTATTATCCTGTTTGGCCGAATTGCAGCATTGTTTCCGTTCTCCGCTTCACCTCCCCCCTAAGCTCCCAAGGCCTTTGCGGGCAATAAAAAAGAGCGCTCCCAATTAAGGGAACGCCCGCAAAGCTGTATCCCTTAATTGTCGCTACACAACTTCCAACAAATGGGAAAAATAGGGATACATCTATGCCGGTGTAACCCACTTGTCGGAGTATATAAGTTGTGTCGCGATTGTAGTATAGCACAAAATCCGCTTAAATGCAATCGCTTTTCAAAATTTCTCCATGGATGACGCCTTTCCTCTTTATCGAGAAGACGGTGCGCTCGCGCATCCGGGCATTCTTCATGCTGCCTGCTTTTGGAGATAAAAGGGATATTTTTGTTTACAAAACGCCGGCGCGGCGGTATAATAGAGGCATGTACATAGCAGATCTTCACATCCATTCCAAATATTCCCGCGCCACGGGTAAAAATGCGGACATCCCGCACCTCGACTTCTGGGCGCGGCGCAAGGGCATAGGCCTGGTCGGCACGGGAGATTTCACCCATCCCGCCTGGCGCGAAGAGCTCTCCGCACAGCTCGAACCCGCCGAGGAGGGGCTGTACCGCATAAAGGAGAATGCGCACCTTCTCGACGTGTGCGAGTTCCCCGTCTCCCCGCGCTTTGTCCTCTCCGGAGAGATCAGCTGCATCTACAAGCAGGACGGGAAGGTGCGCAAGGTGCACAACGTGATCCTTCTCCCGTCGCTGGACGCGGCGGAGCGGCTCTCTTTCAGGCTGGAGCGCATCGGCAACATCCGCTCGGACGGCCGTCCCATTCTGGGTCTCTCCTCCAAAGACCTGCTGGCGATCACCCTCGATACATGCCCCGACGCCGTCTTTATCCCCGCGCATATCTGGACGCCGCATTTTTCCCTGTTCGGGGCGTTTTCCGGCTTTGATTCGGTAGAGGAATGCTTCGGCGATCTCTCCCCGCACATCCGCGCTTTGGAGACGGGGCTTTCCTCCGACCCGCTGATGAACCGCCGCGTGCCCATGCTCGACGGCTATACGATGGTCTCCAATTCGGACGCCCACTCTCCCGCAAAGCTGGGCAGGGAGAGCAGCCTCATCGACGCGCCGCTCTCCTATCCCGCGCTCAAACGCGCGCTGGAGACGGGGGAGGGCTTCGCCGGCACGCTGGAATTTTACCCCGAAGAGGGGAAATATCATCTGGACGGGCACAGGAACTGCCGTCTCCGCCTTTCCCCGCAGGAGACGGAGAAATACGGCGGCAGATGCCCCGTCTGCGGCAAAAAGATAACGGTCGGCGTCCTGCACCGCCTGGAGCAACTCGCCGCCCGCCCCGAAGGCTATGTCCCCGAAAACGCGAAGCCTTTCGAGCACCTCATGCCGCTGCCCGAAGCGATCGCCGCCTCGCTGGGCGTCTCCGCCGCGGGGAGGAGGGCAGAGGAGACATATGTAAAACTTTTGCGAGACCTCGGCACCGAGGCGCATATCCTGCGCGAGGCATCCCTTTCCGACCTCGCCCTCGCGGGTGGAGCGCGCATCGCCGAGGGCATACGCCGCCTGCGCGCGGGGCGCGTCATCAAGTCCGCGGGGTTTGACGGCGAATACGGAAAGATCTCCCTCTTCACGCCGGAAGAGCTGAAAAACGCGAGCGGGCAGCTCTCCCTGTTCGGCGAGATCGACGCGTTCGGGGAGACCGCCGCCGAAGCGCCCGCATCTGTTCCCGATCCCGGCAAAAAACTTGGGCCGGAGCGGCCCGCCGCCGAAAAGCCTGCGCCCGTCCGCGCGGTCAATGCGGCGCAGCTCGCTGCCGCGGAGAGCGATGCGCGCGTCACGGCGGTCATTGCAGGCCCGGGCACGGGCAAGACGTTCACCCTCACCGAGCGCATCGCGCGGCTCGTCGAACGGGGCGCGGAGCCGGAGGAGATCTGCGCCGTCACCTTCACCGTGCGGGCGGCGGAAGAGATGCGTGCCCGCCTCCGCGTGCGCGTCAAGGGCGCGGAGAAGATCACGGTGGGCACCTTCCACTCCATCTGTTACGCCATGTCGGGCGGCGTTCCGCTGGCGGAGCGCGCACTGCAGCTGAAGCTCGCGGCGGAGGCCGCTGCGGCGTGCGGAGAAAAATGCGCGCCGCGCAGATTGCTCGCCGACGTTTCCGCTTTTAAAAACGGGAGGGGAGAGGAGACGCCCGCCGTCGCCGCCTATTGCAGGCTCCTGCGCGAAGCGGCCGCCGCCGACTTCGACGACCTCATCGCCCTCGCGCTGAAAGGGGAGGGGCGCACGTTCGCCCTGCTGCACGTGGACGAGTTTCAGGACGCGGACGAGATGCAGTACCGCCTCATCCGGAAGTGGATGGGCGAGCGGGGAAAGCTGTTTGTCATCGGCGACCCCGATCAGTCCATCTATTCCTTCCGCGGCGCCGCGGCAGACCGCTTTGACCGGCTGCTCGCCGACTTCCCGGACGCCGTCACCGTCCGCCTGACGGAGAGCTACCGCTCCACGCCGCAGGTGCTGGAGTGCGCCCTGCGCGCCATTTCCGCGAACGGGGGCGAGCGTGCCCTCACGCCCGTCAAGGAGGACGGCGCCGCCGTGCGCCTTGTCGCGTGCGCCTCGCCGCTCGCGGAGGGGGTCTTTATCGCCAAGGAGATCGCCCGCATGGCGGGCGGGCTGGATATGCTCGGCAAGGGCAGGGAGGAGAAGGTGCGCACCTTCGGGGACATCGCCGTCCTCGCGCGCACCCACCGCATGCTGCAGGCGGTGGAACAGTGCCTGCGGCGCGAGGGCATTCCCTGCCTCACGGCGTCGGACGGGGCCTTTCTCGAGGCGCCAGAAGTGAGCGGCACGCTCTCCTTTTTCGGCGCCCTGTGCGGCGGGGGCGAGCGGGCGCAGGCGGAGGCTTTTTTGGGCGGAGGAGCGGCCTTCGATGCCGCCGCGGAAAAATTTCGCCCGCTGCTCCGCGGCCGCCCGCGCAAGGTGCTCGACGCCTGGCGCACATACCTGCACATCGATTCGCCTGCCTTTGCGCAGTTGGCGGATGCGGCGCGCTATACGGAGATGCGCGAGTTTCTGGAGGCGATGCGTACGGGCGGCGAGGGAGACGTCCTTCTCCCGAGCGGGAACACTGCGGGCGGCGCGGTCCGCCTCGCCACGCTGCACGGGGCAAAGGGGCTGGAGTTCCCCGTCGTCTTTCTCTGCGGCGCAAACGAGGATCTGCTGCCCCTCTCCGTCGGCGGAAAGACGGATCGGGAGGAGGAATGCAGGCTCTTCTATGTGGGCATCACGCGCGCGGAAGAGGAGCTCGTCATAACGACGAGCGGCAGGCCGTCGCCCTTCCTTGCAGAGCTCCCCGAACAGGTCGTGCGCGAAAAGGCGCTCCCCAAACCCGTGTACCGGCAGCTCTCCCTCTTTTGAAAGGAGCTGTCTTTGTGTCGCATACAAACGAGGCCGCCCGTAACGGGCGGCCTCGCGCATGTCCTGTTATCGTTTTTTTCTGCTGCGCCTTCGCCACAGAAGGAAGCAGCCTCCCGCCGCCGCAAAGAGGGCGAGGGGGACGGCAAAGAGAAGAAATACCAGCCATGCGGGCGCGCCTTCGCCGTAGAACACGGCGGATTCCATCCATGTGTAGCAGATCAGCCAGACGGCGGTCAGAAGCGCCGCGCTCCCGAAAGTGCAGAGCGCTGCGCGCAGTTCAGAGCGCGTCTCCGCCCGCAGTTCTGCGGAAAAAGCAGCACTGTGCGCCTTGGCGATGAGGTAAATCAGCCCCGCGAGGAGGAAGGTGCCCGCGGCACAGAATGCACCCCACGTAAGCGCGGAAGAGAGCACTATCCCCGCGTTAAATGCGGGCGCGAAGGCGTGCGGGAGGATGAACCCGAACGCCGCTGCGGCGGCGAGCAGTGCGCGCCCCTGCATGCGGAAGATATAGCCGCCCGCTTCGTGCGGGGCGTCCTGCTCCGCTTCGTCGCCGGAGGAGAGGAATCGCAGCCGCCTGCACCAGATCAGGGCGACGAGCACGGCGGCAAGCAGCAGGATGGTCCCCAGCCAGAAGCCGAGCCGGCTGCGCAGCGCGCCGATGCCGAGCACGAGGGCTAGCAGGGCTGCCGCGGCCGAGATCCCCGAAGAGACGAGCGCCGCCGTCGAGGCGCCGTTTTTATAGCGCGCGGTGCGCAGCGCAAGCGCCTTTTCCCTCTTTTGTTCGGTGACGAGCGGCGGCTCCGCGGCGGGGATGCGCTCTCCGCGCAAAAGTTCGTCGCATGTCACGCCGAACAGTTCCGCGATGGCGGGCAGCAGCGCGATGTCGGGGCAGGAGATGCCCGTCTCCCAACTGCTCACCGTCTTGTTTGAAACGCCCAGCCGCTCCGCGACCTCTTGCTGCGTATAGCCGCAGCTCCTGCGCAGCGCGGTGATAAATTCGCCCATGTTTGCCCTCGGCATAGGGGAGACCTCCTTTTGCTTTCTGCCTTTATTCTAATCGAATCGGACAAAAAAAGCAACCTCCGACCGCCGGAATTGCTCTGAAAACCTCAGAATCGCTCTGTTCTTTTCGGAATCCGGCAAAAAAGCCGCATCCCGGGCGGGATGCGGCAGAAAATTGTCCGTATATTACGCAAATACGCGCACGCGGATGACCTTGTCCAGAGCTTCGATCTCTTTGACGACCTTGTCCGAAGGCTTGGAGTCGAGGTCGAGGATCATATACGCCTTGTCCTTTTTGGATTTATCCAGCAGGTTGGCGATGTTGATGCCCGCGGCGGATACGGCGGAGGTTATCTTGGAGATGACGCCCTCCACGTTCTCGTGCATCACGCAGACGCGCGCGGCGGAGGCGCGGGGCGCGCACACGTCGGGGAAGTTGACGCTGTGCGTGATGTTGCCGTTCTCGATGTAGTCGACCAGCTCGCGCGCGGCCATGGCGGCGCAGTTGTCCTCCGCTTCGGGGGTGGAGGCGCCGAGGTGGGGGACGCAGATCACGTTCTTCGCGCCGATCAGGTCGTCGGAGGGGAAGTCGGTGATGTAGCGCTCCAGCTTGCCGCTTTCGACGGCCGCGAGCACCGCGGCGCTGTCGGCGAGTTCGCCGCGCGAGTTGTTGATGAGCACGCTGCCGTCCTTCATCTTGGCGAAGGTGTCCGCATTGAACATCTTCTCCGTATCGGGGGTGAGGGGAACGTGTACGGTGATGAAGTTCGCGTTTTTGAGCACGGTCTCCAACCCGACCACTTCCACGCGCGTATCGAGGTGCAGCGCGCCGCTGACGGAGAGGTAGGGGTCATAGCCGAGCACCTTCATGCCCAGCCCCGCCGCAGCGTTGGCGACGGCGACGCCGATGGCGCCCAAGCCGATGACGCCCAGCGTCTTGCCGGTGATCTCGTGGCCGACGAATTTAGACTTGCCCTTTTCGACGGCCTTGGAGAGCCCCTCGGTGCCCTTGAGCGTCTTTACCCATTCGATGGCGTCCACGATCTTGCGCCCGCCGAGGAAGAGCTCGCAGATGACCAGCTCTTTGACGGCATTCGCGTTTGCGCCGGGGGTGTTGAAGACGACGATGCCCTTTTCGGTGCAGGCGGGGATGGGGATGTTGTTCGTGCCCGCACCCGCGCGCGCCACGGCGAGCAGTTCGTCGTTCAGGGGATATTCGTGCATGTTGAAGGAGCGCAGCATGATGCCGTCGGGCGCCTTCACGTCCGCAGAAAATTCATATCCCGCGGGGAATTCTTTGTTTGCGACTTCGCTTATCTCGTTCAGCTTGAGTATCTTTGCCATGAGAAGAGCCTCCTTATGCGTTCTCTTTTTCGAATTTCTTCATGAATTCGATGAGCGCCTTGACGCCCTCGACGGGCATCGCGTTGTAGATGGAGGCGCGCATGCCGCCCACCAACCTGTGCCCTTTCAGGGAAACGAGGCCCGCCGCCTTCGCTTCCTTAACGAACTTCTCGTCCGTCTCTTTGGAAGGAGTCACGAAGGGCACGTTCATGATGGAACGGAACTCTTTGACGACGCTGTTGGTGTAGAATTTCGAATTGTCGATGAAGTCGTACAGGAGACCGGCCTTGTATTCGTTGACCTTGTTGATCTCCTTGATGCCGCCCAGCTTTTTGAGGTGACGGAACACGAGGTTCGCCATGTAGATGGCGAAGCAGGGGGGCGTGTTGTAGAGGGAGCCGTTGTCCGCCTGCGTCTTCCACTTGAGCATGGTGGGGCAGCCGGGCAGGGGGTCTTCGATGAGATCCCTGCGCGCGATGACGATGGTCACGCCCGCGGGAGCGACGTTCTTCTGTGCGCCCGCATAGATGACGCCGAACTTGCTGACGTCGATCTCGCGGGAGAGGATCTCGGAGCTCATGTCGGCGACGAGGGGCGCCTTCACGGTCGGGAACTTGATGTAGCGCGTGCCGAAAATGGTGTTGTTGGAGCAGATGTGCACGTAGTCCGCATCGTCGTTGAAGGGGATGGCGTCCACATCGGGGATGTAGGTGTACGTCTTATCCTCGGAGGAAGCCACGCAGCGCGCGTCGCCGAAGATCTTGCCTTCCTGCCAGGCCTTTTTGGAGAAGTTGCCGGTGACGACGTAATCCGCCTTGCCCGTGTGCATCAGGTTGAGGGGCACCGCGGCAAACTGCTGGCTCGCGCCGCCCTGTACGAACAGCACGCAGTAGTTGTCGGGGATGTTCATCAGCTCGCGCAGGTTGGCTTCCGCCTCTTCCACGATGGCAGAGAAAGCCTTGTCCCTGTGGCTGATCTCGCACACGCTCATGCCGGTGCCGGCAAAATCGAGCAGCTCTTTCTGCGCCTTTTCGAGCACATCGAGCGGGAGCATGGAAGGGCCCGCCGAGAAATTATAAACTCTCATTTCGTTCTTTCCTCCGAGTTTTTACGCGCCGCCTCGCGGCAGAGCGCTTTTTTCCGTATGCAATTATTATATAATAAAGCGAGCTTTTTGACAAGTCTTTCGGGCTTGCAAAGTGGTCGCGGGTGAAATTTTTTCCCGCGGCTCCTCCTTTTCGCGCAAAAAGTTGGGGCAAACGGGAAAAAAAAGGCGACAAAGTATTTACATTTTTCTCGAAATATAGTAAAATAAAGAAAAGAAAAAATGGCGGCGCCCCGCGCCTTTTGTGCGCGGGGGTGCAAGCACTGCCTTTAGGGGGGCTCTATGGCTGGATCATTCAGGCAACAACTCAACGGTCTCTCTCCGGTGGAGAGGCTGAAAGCGACGGACAAATATCTTACCGAAATGCGTGGCGTTCTCGCCTCTATGGACGAGATCGCCGCTCTGCGCAAGCAGCGCGGCGAGGCCGATTCGGACGAGTACGGCGGCTATAAGCGCTCCTCCGTCCTCGCCTTCATTGCCGAGCTCGAAAAACAGAAGGAGGGGATCCTCGCCGAGATCGCGCAGGAAGAGCTGAAGGCCGCCGCGCGCAAGGGCGAGGAGAGCAATGCCCCCGCCGCCGCGGCCGTCGCTGCGGCAAAGGCGCAGGAGAGCGCCATCTCAGACCTCGCAAAAAAGGTGGACGCCCTCACCGTTTCCAAGAAGGACAGCGCCGTCGAAGGCTTCCGCAAAGGCGATCCTTCCCTCGCCATCGAGAGTATGTACACCGGGCTTTCCATGGATATCGAAAAGATGAGAGACGACGTCCTGCAAGAGCTCAAATATGCCTATAAGCAGGATATGGCGATCTACGACGACCTCTCCGCCAAGATCGACGCCATCAAGGGCGTGGACGGCGCGGCCATCGAAGAGAGCCTGCGCCCGCTGGGAGACAGCCTCACCGCCCTCGACAAAAAGGTGGACGCCCTCGCCCCCGTCGACTACGAGGTGCTCGCAGACAAAGTTGCCGCGCGCGTCGTCACGGGCGGCATCGACTATGACGCCCTCGCCAGGCACATCGTCGGCATCATGGCGGGCGGTGCGGTCGGCGCGATGGCGGCGCAGAAACCGGAACAGGACCTGTCCGAAATGGAGCGCAAGATCGATTCGATCAAGGCTACGCTCGACGGCGCGGTCAGCGTGCGCCAGATGCCCGAATTCCGCAAACTTGACGTGCTCATCGCGGACTTCCTCCGCAACGATTCCTATGACCTGATTGCAGACATCCTGCTCGCGGCAAACGCCGCGAAGGACGTCGCGAACCGCTACATCGTCAGCGGCAACGTGCTGCGCGGCGAGACCATGCTCGCGGATCTGCGCATGCGCCTCTCCCGCGTCAACGTGTACGGCAGCGCCGGCATCGAGGCGGTGGCAGGCGCGGTCTCCGCGCACAACCTGCCTCTCACATACGCGCCCGAGGCGCTTTCCGCTTTCGGCGAGGCCGTCAGAGAATTTGAACAGAGCCCCGCGCTCCCGCCTGAGGACATCGCGCGCAAGGTGCTCGCCACCAAAAAGCAGCTTTTCTCCGACACCGACATGGAGGCGATGGACAGAGATACCCTCTCCGAGATCCTCGAGATCGGCGAAGAGGTAGGGGACGGGCAGCCCGATCAGGGCAAGGTGGAAAACCTCACGGAACTGAAGAAGGAGCTTATGTCCTTCAACCTCAGCTATTTTGTCGACCTCTCTCCCGCCGTGCCGGACGCGAAGGACGCGGAAGCTCCCGCTGCCTCCGTCGACACGCAGGTCATCCTCGACGCCATCGCGCGCCTGGGCAACGTAACCGTCGCCGCGGCCGCCGCTGCGCCCGCGGCGGAGAAGGAGGAGCTTGCGGATAAGATCGCAGACCTCGCCAAGGAGCGCCCCGCCGTGCGCAAGCCCCGTCAGCTGCGCGCCGCCGTCTCTTCGAGAGACAGCAAGGTGGAGAAGACGGACCAGCCCCTGCGTACCGTCAAGCGCAAGATCAGCCTGAACGGGGACGACCCCGACGCGCTCTCCAAACAGCTCGTCGAGGAACTTGCCGTCCGCATCGCGAACAGCAGGCTCAAATAGAGAAGTTCAGCGCATATCCGTGCGCTGTGCCGCGAGGGGGACGCGTCGGGCCCGTGTCGCCCGCCCCCTTCCGGAAATAATCAAGGAAATGTCATGCCGGGTTTCGGGCGTCCGAAATCGTATCTTACGGAAGACGGGGGCTGGATAAGATATTCAGCCCTCTATTTACGCTCCGCGCGCCCGGCGAAAAAGGAGATATATTTTGAGACAGAGAAGAGACCGGAGATCCACACCCGAAAAGGACAGCCGCAAGGCGGGCCATTTTTCCGACATGCCGAAGTTTCTCGGCAACGTAAAAGATATGCCCGCGAAGGCCGCGGGCAAGTCTCCCCGCGGCGAGGCGCAGGCGCGCGAGAAGTCCGCGCGGCAGGCGGCGGCAGAAGAAGCGAAAAAGGCGCAGAGAGAGGAGCGTGGCGGCAAGCCCCGCAAGGACGGCCGCCGCGGCAAGGGCAGGAACCCCGTCAAGATCATGTTCCTCGGAGGCGTCGGAGAGATCGGCAAAAATATGACCGCCATCGAGTACGGCGGAGACATCATCATCATCGACGCGGGCCTCACTTTCCCCGATGAAGAGCTGCCCGGCATCGACCTCGTCATCCCCGACATCAGCTACCTCGTCGCCAACAAGAACAAGGTGCGCGGCCTGCTCGTCACGCACGGGCACGAGGATCACGTCGGCGGCATCCCGTATCTTTTAAAGGAGATCAACTGCCCCGTCTACGGCACCAAGCTCACCCTTGCCCTTGCAGACAACAAGCTGCGCGAGCACAGGCTCAACAAAGTGCAGATGATGACGGTCAAACCCGGAGACAGGGTGAAACTGGGCTGCTTCGGCGTCGAGTTCATCAACGTCAATCATTCCATCGCAGGGGCCGTCGCCCTGCTCATCGATACGCCGCAGGGCAGGATCTTCCACAGCGGCGACTTCAAGATCGACCTCACGCCCGTCGCGGGCGCGCCCATCGACCTTTCGCGCATCGCCGAGATCGGCAGGGAGGGGGTCAAGCTCCTCCTGTGCGAGTCCACGAACGTCGAGCGTCCCGGCTATACCATGAGTGAGACGGTCGTCGGCACCACGCTAGATCACCTCTTTTCCGAAAACGTCAACAGGCGCATCATCGTGGCGACCTTCGCCTCCAACGTGCACCGCCTGCAGCAGATCGTCGACCTCGCGGCCAAATATCGCCGCAAGGTAGCGCTTTCGGGCAGGAGCATGCTCAACGTCGTGGACGCCGCCACGAAGATCGGCGAACTGCAGATCCCCGAAGGCGTGCTTATCGACGTGGAAAAGATCAAAAATTACTTTGACCGCGAGATCGTCATCGTCTCCACCGGCAGTCAGGGCGAGCCCATGAGCGCGCTCACCCGCATGGCGAGCGGCGAGTTCAACAAGGTCACCATCGGCCCCAACGACACCATCATCATCTCTGCCAGCCCCATCCCGGGCAACGAAAAGATGATCTACAAAGTCATCAATAACCTGTACCGCAAGGGGGCGGAGGTCGTCTACGCCTCCCTCGAAAAGATCCACGTTTCCGGGCACGCCTGCCAGGAAGAGCTCAAGATCCTGCACGAGCTGCTCGCCCCCGAATTCTTTATCCCCGTGCACGGCGAGTACAGGCACTTAAAGCGCCACGCGCAGCTCGCCGTAGAGCTGGGTATGAGCGAGAACAATATCCTCATCGCCGACATCGGCAACTGCGTGGAGCTGACCAAGAGCAGCATACAGTTCGGGGAGAGCATCTCCTCCGGCTCCCGCCTCGTGGACGGCGGCTCCCTCGAAGACAGGGAGAACAGCGTGGTCATGAAGGATCGCAAGCACCTCTCGGAGGACGGCATCTTCGTCATCACCGCCTGCGTCTCCGAGCGCACGGGAGATCTGCTCAGCGACCCCATCGTCGTCAACCGCGGCTTCGTCATGCCCGAAAATGCGGACTACAATGCGGAGATCCGCCGCATCGTCGAAAACTGCGCGGGGCAGGTAGACATCCTCCGCGATACCGACAGCAGTGAACTTTCCGCCGCGATCAAAAAGGCGGTCAAGAATTTTATCTATAAAAAGACCAAGCAGAACCCCGTCATCATGACGAACATCGTCCGCATCTGATGGAGAAGAGAGAGCGCCTCCGCGCCCTGCGCGCGGAGGCGAAAAACTGCCGCGATCCCGCCGCGGCGGACGATACGCTCGCCCTGCTCGTCGCCCTGGCGCGCCTTCGCGGCGCGGAGAACATCCTCGAGATCGGCACGGCGGAGGGGCTGACTTCCGTCGCCCTGCTGCTCGAACTTCCGCACGCGAAGGTCACCACGATCGAGGCGGACGAGGCGCGCCACGCCCGCGCGAAGGCGAATTTTTCTTCCTTCGGCGTGGAGGGCAGGGTGCGGCCCCTCCTCGCGGACGCGTCGGACGCGCTGCCCGCGCTCGCGGGGCCCTTCGACCTCATCTTTCTGGACGGGCCGAAGGCGCAGTACGTCAACTATCTGCCCGATCTTGCGCGCCTGCTCGCCCCGCAGGGGCTTCTGTTTGCAGACGACGTCCTGCTGTACGGCTGGGTAAACGGCAGGGAGGAGACGCCGCCCAAGCGCCGCTCCATCGTGCGCAGGATCCGTGATTTTCTCGCGGCGGCGCGGGAGATGTTCGCCGTGTGCGTGCTCGATGTGGGCGAAGGCGCCGCGCTGTGCGTGCGGGGCGGATTTACGGAAGAGGAGCGCGCGCTCATTTGCGCCGCGGGTGTGCGGGTCCCGCTGGCAGACTGCTTCCCGGGAGGGGACAATGAACGGAGAGACTCTTGAGTCCGTGCGGAGGCCGGAGCTGCTCGCGCCTGCGGGCGACCTTGAAAAACTGAAGACCGCCTTCCGCTACGGCGCGGATGCGGTGTACGCGGGCGGGAAGAATTTTTCTCTCCGCTCCTTTTCGGGCAATTTTTCGGACGAAGAGCTGGCGGAGGGTGTAGCCTACGCCCATGCTCGCGGCAAAAAGGTGTACGTTGCCGTCAATATCTACGCGCGGGGGGAGGACTTCCCCGCCGCCGGACGCTATTTCGCCTTTTTGCAGGAGATCGGCGCGGATGCCGCGCTCGTCTCCGACCCGGGCATGTTCCGCGCGGCGAAAAAATGTGCCCCGTCGCTGCCCCTGCATATCTCCACGCAGGCGAACACCACCAACCCGTACGCCGCCGCATTCTGGCGCGAGCTGGGAGCGTCTCGCGTCGTGCTCGCGCGCGAACTCTCCTTTAAAGAGATCGCCGCCGTCGCCGCACAAAATCCCGGGCTGGAGCTGGAAGCGTTCGTGCACGGCGCCATGTGCATCTCGTACAGCGGCAGGTGCCTTCTGAGCGACTACCTCGCGGGCAGGCCCTCCAACCGCGGAGAGTGCGTGCAGGCTTGCCGCTGGCGCTACCGCGTCAGTGCCGTGCGTGACGGGGCGGAGGGTGCGCCCCTGCCCCTCGAAGAGGATGGCAGGGGGACGTACATTTTCAACAGCAAGGACCTCAACATGCTCCCGCATCTCGATGCGCTGGCTTCCGCGGGCGTGACTTCTTTTAAAATAGAGGGGCGCATGAAGAGCGCCTACTATCTTGCGACGGTCGTAAACGCCTACCGCCGCGTGCTGGACGGCGCGCTCACCGCGGAGGAGGGGATGCGCGAGCTCGAAAAGGTCAACCACCGCGCTTTCACGGCGGGGTATGCCTTCGGCGAAGCGCACGATACCGTCAATTATTCCGACTCGCAAAAGGGCGGCACGCACGCCTACATCGCGGACGTATTGGAGGGGGGAATGCACCCCCTCGTGCAGATGCGCGGCAGGTTCCGCGTCGGCGACGTGCTGGAAGTGCTCTCCCCCGGCGCGGCGTTCAACAAGACGTTTCCCGTGCAGGAAATGTTCTCCGAGGGCGGAGAGCGGGTAGAGGATGCCAAGCTCGTCATGCAGAAGCTGCGCCTCGCCTGTCCTTTCCCGCTTGCGCGGGGAGATATCCTGCGCAGGCTTGTCGCCGAATAGATGGAATTTTCCGTGAATGACCGCTCGTTTTTGATAAAAGCATAGTACTATGTGTGGCATAATGAGGATAAAACGCCGATGATCGTGCTGCATTCCGACCTCAACAACTTTTATGCGTCGGTAGAGCGCAAACTCTTTCCCGCGCTTGTCGGCAAGCCCATAGCGGTCTGCGGAGACAGGGAGGCGCGCCACGGCGTCGTGCTCGCCAAGAGTGAGGAGGCGAAGCGATGCGGCGTGCGCACGGGGGAGGCGATCTGGGAGGCGCAGCGCAAGTGCCCGGGGCTCATCCTGCGCCCCGTCCGCTTTCACGAATATGAAGAGAATTCCCGCCTCGTACGCGAGATCTATGCGCGCTATACCGACCGCATCGAGCCGTACGGGATCGACGAGTGCTGGCTGGATGTCACGCACAGCGGCGTGTTCGGCAGCGGCGAACAGATCGCCGAGCGCATCCGCGCTGAAGTGAAGGCAGAGCTCTCCCTCACCGTTTCCGTAGGGGTAAGCTTCAATAAAGTGTTTGCCAAGCTCGCCTCCGATCTCAAAAAGCCGGACGCCGTCACCTGTGTTACGCCCGAAAATTTCCGCGAGGTCATCTGGCCGCTTCCCGTTTCTGCGCTCTTATATGTGGGGCGGGCGACGGAGGAAAAGCTCGCCAGGGCGGGCATTGGAAAGATCGGCGATCTCGCCCGCGCCGATGAGAAGTTTATCGCGGCGTATCTCGGCAAGTGGGGCACGACCCTCTTGCGCTATGCGCGCGGGGAAGACGATTCCCCCGTCCGCACGGCAGACGAGCGGGAGGGCCTCAAATCGGTGGGCAATTCCCTCACGTATTTTGAGGACATCCGCAGACATGAGGATGTCAAACGGCTCTTATACGCGCTCAGCGAGAGCGTTGCCGCGCGCATGAAGGACGCCGGCCTCGGCAAGGCAGACACCGTGCACCTGTGGGTGCGAGACTGCAAACTGAAAGATTACGGCTGGCAGAAGAAGGTGCGTCCGACCGCCCTCGTCGGAGAGATCGCCGAAGCGGCGTACGCGCTCTTTTGCGAAAAGTACAGGGACAAGCCCGCCGTGCGCGGGCTGGGCGTCACCGCCTCCGGCTTCGACCGCGGCGTCGAGCAGCTGACGTTCGACTCCTTCGTCGGAGATTATGAAAAGAAGGCGCGCGCCGAGGAGGCGGTCGCCAAGATCAGGCAAAAGCACGGCTTTGCAAAATTGCAGCGCGGCATCATGTTCGAAGACCCGAATACCGTCGGCATGGACGTGCGCGGCAAGCGCCTCTCCCGCCCCGGCAAAGAGGGCGGCGAGGACGCCGAAAAGAGCGGGCCGCAAAAATAGAGGAAGGCACATGGAAAAGAAAAAGAGTTACCGCATGGAAGATTTTGCTGCGGCGCACGGGTTTGCCCTCGGCAAGCACTGCTGCTGGGGTAGTTACAAGGGGTACCGCGTGCACGTGAAATACGCCGCGATGGGCAACCCCGCCTGCCTCATCACCGTCGTCACCGACACGAAGGGCAGAGACAAAGACCTGGAAAAATGGCTGGAAAAGAACAAGAAGGAGCTCAAGCTCACCGCCTACGGCGTCGTCGGCATCGGGCTGATGGTCAGCCCCCAGCTGTATACGAACATTTTCCGCCAGATCGAAGAGATCCTCGGCAAGATCGTCGCGCACCTCGCGCGCGGCAAGTACCCGGGCGAGGATATCTGTCCCTACTGCGGCATGCCGCTGGAAGGCAAGGGCATCGAGATGTTCGAATCGGGTATCCCCCTTGCGGCGCATGCGTCCTGCTATGACCGCGCCCTTTCCGTCGCTGTGGAAAAAGAAGAGCGCGAGCGGAATGCGCCCGCCAACCGCGGCGCGGGTATCGGGGGCGCTGCCCTCGGCGCGCTCGTCGGCATCGCCGCCTTCGTGCTCATGTTCCTGTGGTGGGACTTCGCCGCCATCGCCGCGGCCGTCGGCGTGCTGCTCGGCGGGTATTTTTACGGCAAGTTCGGCGGCAAAAACGAACCCTTCAAGGTCGCGTTCATCGCCCTCTCGAATGTCGTTTTGCTCCTGCTCGCCTACTTCCTGTGCCTGTATTTCGAGGCGGGCGGCGTGCAGTCTATCGGGGAGGGGCTTCGCGGCGGCGGGGCGTATCTGCGAGACTTCATCCTGAACGTCGTCTTCCTCTTCGTGTTCGACCTCATCGGCACTTCCTACAATCTCTTCTCCGTGCTGCGCTCCCGCAAAAAAGTTTCTGTGAACATGCGCCGCGCGGACGGGGCTGAAAATAAATAGAAGTACACACAATATAGGGGCAGCCGCACGGCTGCCCTTTGGGAGGCAAAGAAATGCTCATCGACTTTCATGCACACACGTTCTTGGATAAACTTGCGCCCGGGGCGATCGCCTCGCTCGCGGAAAAGGCGCACCTCACGCCCCGTGCAGACGGCACCGTCGCGGGCACAAAGCGGCTGATGCGCGCGCAGGGCGTCGACCTGTTCGTGGCGCTCAGCATCGCCGTCTCTCCGCGCTCCGAACGCCACGTCAACGACTTCGCCATCTCCCTCCTGCAGGATGAGATGATCGTCCCCTTCGGCTCCGTCCATCCGGACAGCGAAAACGCCCTCAGCGAGCTCAAGCGCCTCAGAGATGCGGGCGTCAAGGGCATCAAATTCCACAACGAGTATCAGAACTTTTACGTGGACGACGACAGGGCCTTCCCCATCTACGAAAAATGCGCGGAGCTCGGCTTTATCATGCTCTTTCACGGCGGGGCGGACTGGGGCTTCGAACCGCCCGTCAAGACGACGCCGCGGCGCATGCGCCGCGTGTGCGAGGCCTTCCCCGAGGCGAAGATCGTCGTCGCCCACCTCGGCGGGCAGGACATGCAGGAGGAGGCCATCGAACAGCTGCAGCCTACGAACGCCTTGATCGACACGAGCTTTACCGGCTCTTTTGTGGAGGCGGACATCTGTAAGCGCTCCGTGCTCGCTTTCGGTTTTGACCGCGTGCTCTTCGGTACCGACTGCCCGTGGGATACCCCTGCGGTGACGCTCAGGTACCTGCAGGGGATGGGCTTTCCCGAGGAGGGCATGCGCAAGATCTGCTACAAAAATGCTCTGCGGCTTTTGGGAAGAGAGTGAGGAAAAATGTATAACAGGGGGAGCCTTTCCGTTCGGAAAGGCTCCCCCTGGTTTTGTGCCCCGCGCGGCATAAGCCGCGCGAAGCAGGGGAAAGCGCCGGCGGCGCTTTTTTGTTTACAGCGAGCGGATGCTCTCGACGGGCTTCTTCTTTGCGATGCTGTACACGGGCAGGAAGGTCGCGATGAAGGAAGTCACCGCGGCGATGCCCAGCAGCACGAGGATGGACAGCGGCCCGAACACGAAGATGGCGGCGCCCAGCTCGGGTGCGAGCAGGTCGTTGAGCACGCCGCAGACGACGAATCCGGCAATGAGCGACAGCACAAAGCAGATGGCGGCGATGATGACCGATTCGGAGAAGAAGATCTTGAACACGTCCGCGCTGCGCGCGCCCACCGCGCGCAGGATGCCGATCTCCCGCTTCTTGTTGGTGATGGAAACGGAAATAAAGTTGAACAGCAGCAGCATGGAGAAGAGCGCCATCACCACGCCCACCCACAGGAACACCTGTTCGAGCGTCTCGATCATGCTGTTGACGTGGCCGAGCGAGTCCGCAACGGGGGAGACGAGGGTATAATAGGTATCGTCCGCGCCGACTTCATCCGCGCCGTTGATGACGGAGGAGAGCCCCGCGCGGTCGGGCATGGCAAAGATGACGGTATTGTACTTTTCGTCCGGAGACTTCACGTAGTTCGTCTCCTCTACATAATAAGTGGACTGGCCGTAGCTGTCGAGCAGTTTTTCCGTTTCGCTTTCCGAGAACATGACGGGCCCGTGCTCTCCGTCATAAAATCCCACGATCGTATAGGTGCCGACGTCGTTGCCCATCATGTTCTGAATGGTGATCTCGGTGAGGAATTTTCCCTCTTTGTATGCCTCCGCAAAGTAAGGGGAAAGGAAGTCGAGCGCCGCCTGTACCTCCGCTTCAGAATATCTGTACGCTTCGGAGAGGATGTTCAGGCTGTCCTGGTAGTCTGTACTCCATTTGTCCGCGGAACCATTCGCGGCGTCTTTCGCCGCACTGTCGGCCGGTCCGCCTTCTGCGCGGAATGCGATATCGGCGTACTGCTCAAAGTCCGCGTCGGCATTTTGTGCGGCTTCTTCGTCACTGCATCCTTGGTCGATATATTTCTGATACAGCTCGTCGCGCAGTCCGGAATTGTTTAGTTTGAACTCGGCAAGGAAGTCGTCCCAATTCTCCTCAAGGTACTCCTGGTAGACGCGATAATATGTCTCATCCCAGATCTGCTGATAGCCTTCGTTCCAAAGTTCGTTATAAATACTGTTAAGTACCGCGAAGTAGTCGCCTTCCTCGATCAGGATCTCGTTGTCTGCAAGGGTGGTCTTTCCCTCTTCAAACATATAGATGTAGTAGGTATCCTGTACGGACTGCTGCGTATACGGCACGAGCGTCTGGATGTAGCTGTTTGTGTTTGATTCGCCGTATTCCGGAACGGAAAGTTGGAAGGAGAGCTGTCCGTCCAGAAATTCGATGTAATCGGGTGAGGTGTCGAACGAATTGGAGGTAAAGTCCTGTAAATGTGCCTCGTAAAAGCCATCCGAGACCAGCGCCGCGCCGTACAGCCCGGAGGAGACGAGGCTCTGTAATTCGTTGACGAGCGTATAGTCGATGTCTCCGTACCCGGTCGCTTCTTTGAGAGCACTGTATTTTTCGTCTAAGTCGGCACGGAAGACGCCGCGCACGGTCAGGGCCACGGGCCTGCTGCCCTCCTGTATGAGGAGCCGCTTCCCGACGATGTCGGCAGCTTCGTTCAGCTCGAGTTCGTCGCCCTGCCGATAATTTCCGTATTCGTCTTCGCCCTCGACCTCGTTCAGGCCGAACTGTTTGAAGGATTCGAAGAGGTAGCTGGAGATGGCGACGTCGTTCACGCCGTAGGCGGAAAGGTCGCTTTCCCCCGCGATGAATTCGAGGCCTGCATAGTCCTGCGCCCCGTCCGCAAAGTTGTAGACGTACGGCAGGTAGTAGCCCATGTCGGACATGGAATTCAGCGCGAGATTTTCGATAAAAAATCTTTCGGAAGTGTAGCTCGAATAATTGTACAGCCCGAGCGCCGCGCCGTATCGGTCGCGGTATTCCCGCACCTCCGCGGGCGTGAAGCGCGCAGAGCCGCTGCTCGTGTAGCGGTATATCTCTTCGCCCGTCTTGCGCTCATAGCTCACGCTGTCGTATTGGTAATATTTTGAGAGGGTCACGGTATCGTACTCCGCCTGTATGTACGATTCGAGCATCACGCTCTTCTCGTCATAAAAGGTCAGCGTTGAGAACAGTCCGAACATCGTGAAGGCGATGAAGGAGAGCAAAATGGTGAAAAAGAGGCGGAAGGGTTTGACGCGCAAGCTGCTTGCGCCGATGCGCACTGCGTGGCGCATCGGCAGCTTCGAGCGGATAAATGCGCTGTCAGCCGCAGTGTACGTCTTCGAGGGGATGTCCGCTTCGTCCGTGTCGGCAAAAGCTTCGCGGGCGCCGCTCTCGTCGATGCGCGCCGCCTTTTTGAAGTCGGAAATTTCCTTCTGCCCGCAGGAGAGCAGTACCTTGCCCTTCGCCTTGGAGAGGAAGGTGCGGATGCGCCCCATGTCCGCGTCCGTCAGGCGCGAGCCGTCCTGCACGGAGATGGTGTCCTCGCCGATGAAGGAGAGGTTGTCGCTCTCGCGCGTCGCCTGTATCTTTTCCTTGGTGACGTCCGAAATGATCTTCCCGTCCTTGAGCTCGATGATGCGGTCGCCGTAGATCTCCGCAAATTCGCGGTCGTGGGAGACGACGATGACCAGCTTGGTCTCTGACAGCTTTTTCAGCGTGTCGAACACCTGTTTGCCGGTGTTGGAGTCGAGGGCGCCCGTCGGCTCGTCCGCCATGATGATCTCGGGATTTTTGACGAGTGCGCGCGCGATGGCGACGCGCTGTTTCTGCCCGCCCGAAAGGGTGTTTGGCTTGCGCTTGGCGAACTGTTCCAGCTCCACCTGCCGCAAGATCTCCTGCACGCGGGCCCTGTCCTTGCTCTTGCCCTGCAATTCGAGGGCGAGCGCGATGTTGTCCTCCACCGTGAATTCATTGAGGATGTTGTATTCCTGAAACACGAACCCGATGAAGGTGTTGCGGTAGCTGTCGAAGTCGGACTGCGAAAAGTCTTTACTGCTGCGTCCCTTGATGATGATCTCGCCCGAATCGGGCGCGTCCAGCCCGCCGCACAGGTTGAGCAGCGTAGATTTGCCGCTGCCCGATTTGCCCAGCAGGAAGACCATGCCCTTTTCGGGGAAGCGCACGGAAACGCCGTCCAATGCGCGGACAGTTACTCCCTTGGTGTCATACACCTTGGTGAGCTCTCTGATCTCCAACAATGTTTTTGCCTCCTATGTTCTGAAATGTGCCGCGCCCCCGTGCCGTGCGGCGGGCGGCGAGAGCATGCGGCGGCACGCCGATACTCTCTTACCGTATAGTATATACCTTTTTTTCATACAGGTCAAGCGCACCGGGGGGGGGGATACGGCATGCTGCCTGCGCCCCGCGCGCTTTTTTGCAGAATTATTACATCCTGCCGTTTGACAGCCGCCCGCCCGTTCCTGTATAATAGACGGAGAAAAAACGGGAGCATCCTATGGCAGAGATCATCCGCGCGGAAAACGTGAAAAAGACTTTCACGCTCACCCGCAAACAGCGCCTCCTCGAAAAGGGCGCAAAGAAAAAAGTTGCCCTCGCCGGCCTCTCCTTTTCCGCGAACGAAGGGGAGATCTACGGCCTGCTCGGCCCCAACGGGGCGGGCAAAACGACCATGCTGCGCATCCTCGCCACCCTCATCCGCGCGGACGAGGGTGAGGCATACGTCGCGGGCAAAAGCGTCATGCGCGACCCCGCGGGGGTGCGCGCCTCCATCGGGTTTCTGACGAGCGAGCTCAGATTGGAAGACTTTTTCACGCCCGCCTATCTGTTCGGCTTTTTCGGCAGGCTGCGCGGCATGGACGATGCCGCCATAGCCCGCCGCAGGGAGGAGCTCTTCTCCAAATTCGGCATCGACTCCTTCGCCGAGGTGCGCGTGCGCGACCTCTCCACGGGCATGAAGCAGAAGGTCTCCCTCGTCGTCTCCATCATCCACGACCCGCCCGTCGTCATCTTTGACGAGCCGACCAACGGATTAGACGTGCTCACCGCGAAGGTGGTCACAGACTTTTTGCTGGAGCTGAAGGGGCAGGGCAAGAGCATCCTGCTCTCCACCCATATCTTTTCTCTCGTCGAAAAGTTGTGCGACCGCGTCGGCGTCATCATCAACGGGCGCATGGCGGCGGAGGGCGCCCTCGCCGAAGTGCGCGGAGAGCAGTCCCTCGAAGATGCCTTTTTCGACATCTACAAGCGGGAGGTGACGGGCAGATGAAGAATGTTCTCACGGTCATGCGCAAGGAATTTGCGCGCTTTTTCGGAGATAAGCGGCTGGTGCTCGGCACCCTCATCCTCCCGGGGCTGCTCATCTTCGTGCTGTACACGCTCATGGGCGCGGCTTTTACCGATACGGGTGAGGAGACCCTCACCGTGCGCGTCCTCGCTCCCTCCGCCTCCTTTGCCGCCTATATCGACGCGCTGGAGACCGCCGCGGGGGAGGAGGGGATCGGCATCGCCTTCGAAACTGCGGAAGGGGACGAGGAGGCCCTCCTCGAAGAAGTGGGGGAGAGCTTCGATGCCCTGCTCGTCTTCGACGAAGGGTTCGATTCTCTCCTCGTGCCCGGCGCGCCCGCCGCTTCCCGCCCCAACGTCGCCATCTATTATGACTCCGCCGTCACCTCCTCCCTCTCCGCCTACAACGCGGCGGCGCAGCTTCTGGAGAGTTGGGAGAGCGGCATGAGCGGCCTCTTCAACATCAATGTTTCGGCGGGAGGGGATCTCTCCACCGCGGAGGAGGCGCGCGCGTCCTACTATGCGATGCTGCTGCCCTTCCTCATCCTCACCTTTCTGTACAGCGGCTGTATGGGGCTCGCCCCCGAATCCATCGCGGGGGAAAAGGAGCGCGGCACCATCGCCACCCTCCTCGTCACCCCCGTCAGACGCAGCGAGCTGGTCGTGGGGAAGATAGTTTCCTTATCCGCTCTTTCGGCACTTTCTGCTTTGAGTTCGTTTATCGGAACCTTCCTCTCCCTGCCCCGCCTCGCGGGCGGGAGCATAGGGGAGACGCTCGCCGCCTATTCGGTGGGGCAGTACTTCGCGCTGCTCGCCGTCATGCTCTCGGCGGTGCTGCTCATCGTCTCGCTCATCTCCATCGTCTCCGCCTTTGCGCGCACGGTGAAGGAGGCGTCCGCCTACTCCGTGCCGCTGATGATCCTCGTCATGCTCGTCGGGCTTTCGTCGATGATCTTCGGGGCGGCTGACGTGCCCGCGGCGGTGTTCCTCATCCCCGTCTACAACTGCGCGCAGGTGCTCGCCGAGATCTTCTCCATGCGGTTTTCCGCACTGCACCTGTTCGTGACGCTCGCCTCCGACCTCGTGTATATCGTCCTGCTCGTGTGGGTGCTCGCCCGCATGTTCAAAAGCGAAAAGGTCATCTTCAACAACTGACGCAAGACAATGCAAAAAGGGCCGCCCGATCGTTCGGGCGGCCCTTGCGCGCGACGGAAAAAAGCGCCTCCCGCATAGACGGGAGGCGCCGTGCTTGTCTGTAAAATTATTCTTTGAACATCCTGTTCAGGCGCTTCGTGATGGAGCGGATGTTCTCGCGCACCGCGCTCCTGGCGCTGCCGCCGATGACCTTGCGCGCCTCGACGGATTTGTTCGCCCGCACGCGCACGAGGATATCTTCCTCGAAGAGGGAGGAGAAGCCCTGGTAAACGAACAGGTCGAGCCTGTCGAGCGTCTTGTTGTTCTCGATGCAGTAGCGCACGATCTGGCCGGTAACGGCATGCGCGTCGCGGAAGGGCATGCCCTTCTGCACGAGGTAATCGGCGACGTCCGTCGCGGTGGAGAAGCCGCCGCCGGCCGCAAGACGCATCTTGCGGGTGTCGAAGGAGAGGTGCTGCAAAAGTTCGGTGAAGATGGACAGGCACCCGAGCACCGTCTCTTCGGCGCCGAACAGCGCCTCTTTATCTTCCTGCAGATCCTTGTCGTACGCGAGGGGGATGCCCTTGAGCACGGTGAGGATGGCGGTGAGGTGGCCGTACACCCTGCCCGTCTTCCCGCGGATGAGCTCGGGGATATCGGGGTTCTTCTTCTGCGGCATGATGGAGGAGCCCGTCGAATATTCGTCCGAAATTTCGATGAACCCGAATTCGTCGGAGGAGAAGAGGATGAGATCCTCGCAGAAGCGGGAGAGGTGCATCATGATCGTCGAGCAGCAGAAAATGTACTCGGCGACGAAGTCGCGGTCGGAAACGGCGTCCATGGAGTTCTGCGAGATCTCCGAAAAGGAGAGCAGCGTCGCCGTCATCCTGCGGTCGATGGGGAAATCCGTGCCCGCCAGGGCGCAGCTGCCGAGGGGCATCACGTCCGTGCGCTTGTAGCAGTCGGTGAGGCGCTCGATGTCGCGCAGGAACATTTCGCTGTATGCGTTGATATACTGCGCCACGGATACGGGCTGCGCCTTGCGCAGGTGCGTATAGCCGGGCATGATATACTGGACGTTGTTGTTTGCGATATCCAGCAGGGTGGTGACCAGTCCCTTGAGGGTGTTGCACAGGTTGACGATGCTGTCCTTCGTGTACAGGCGCAGGTCGGTCGCGACCTGGTCGTTGCGCGAGCGGGCGGTGTGCATGGTCTTGCCGATGGCGCCGATGCGCTTGACGAGCTCGGTCTCGACGAAAGTATGTATGTCTTCCGCGCCCTCGATCTGCAGTGTTCCCTTCTCGATGTCCGCGAGGATGTTGACCAGCGCATCGCTGATCTTTTCCGCGTTCTCCTTGGGGATGATCTGCGTCTCGCCCAGCATCTTGACGTGCGCGATGCTCGCGAGAATGTCGTGCCAGTACAGCTTGTAGTCGAAAGAAAGCGACTGGTTGAAGTCATCGGCGCTCTTGGCGCTCGGCTGCGTAAAACGTCCTTCCCACAGTTTCATAATTTAACTCCCCGTAACTGATTTTAAGCCTATTTCGATTGACTTATTGCGGCGAAAACTGTTAAAATAAATAAAGGCAAAACAGCTGCGCCGCCGCGCGGCGCGAACGGGTTTTCCCCCTTTCGTTTACGCCTGATTCTATTCTATACCATTTTTAAAAAAAATTCAAGTTATTTTCTTAAAAAGATTAAAAAGAGCGGTAAAATTGATTATTTTAGGCATCGACCCCGGGCTGGCGACGCTCGGCTACGGGTTTTTGGAAAAAGACGGGCGCGGGAACGTCTCCGTGCTCGATTACGGCGTCGTGCTCACGCCCAAAGAGGAGCGCCTGCCCGCCCGCCTTGCGATTCTTGAGCAGGGCATCAACCGGCTGCTGGACGCCCGCCTGCCCGACGAGGTCGCGGTGGAGGAGTTGTTCTTCACCAAGAATATCACGACGGGCATCTCCGTCGCGCATGCGCGCGGCGTCGCGCTGCTCACCTGCGTCAAGCGCTGCGGCAGGCTGTTCGAGTACACGCCCATGCAGATCAAGCAGGCGATCACCGGCTACGGCAGGGCGGATAAAAAGCAGATCCAGCTCGTCACGGCGAACCTCCTGCATTTAAAGGGCATCCCGCGCCCCGACGACGCGGCGGACGCGCTCGCCGTCGCGCTGTGCCATTCGTTCACGTCGCGCCTGTCCGCCTTGTATCAGATCTGACCGCGGGGCCTCTTTTCGGGGCGCTTCCGCAGGCCGGTTACAGAATAAAACGACAAAAAGCACAAAATCGTCTGATATTTTAAAGGATTTTACATGATCGGATATCTCAAAGGAAAAGTGATCTATTCGGAGGAGGGCGTCGTCCTGCTCGAGGTGAACAACGTGGGGTACGAGCTCGTCTGCTCGGGCGCGCTGTTTGCCAAACTCGTCACCGACGGGCAGGGCGAGGTGTACACCTGGCTGCAGCCGCGCGAGGACGGCGTCTCCCTCTACGGCTTCGTTTCCCCCGAGGAGAAGAAGATGTTCCAGAAGCTCATCTCCGTCTCCGGCGTGGGGCCGCGCATGGGCATCGCCGTGCTCTCCGCACTCAACATCGGCGACCTCGCCGTCGCCATCGCGACATCCGACCTGAAGATGCTCTCCTCCGTCAAGGGGCTGGGCAAAAAGACGGCGGAGCGCATCGTGCTCGAACTGCGCGAAAAGGTCAGCGCCGGCGAGATGGCGGGCGCCGCCGCGAAGGGCGCCGCAAAGCCCGCCCCCGCGGAAAAGCTTTCAGACAAGGAAGAGGATGCCGTGGTCGGGCTCATGTCCCTCGGCTACACCCGCGCCGAGAGCACCCGCGCCGTAAAGGCGGCGATGGAAAGGGGCGCCGATTCCCTCGAAGAGATCGTCATGACCGCGCTGCGCAGCATGTGAGCGCGCTCTGCAAATTGTAAGGAGGAGACCGTATGGGCTTCGGCGAAGATTTTGAAAACGGGTTCGAGGAGCGCCTCGTCATGAGCACGAAAGGGGAGTTCGACGTAGAGGAGAACGCCCTTCGCCCCAAGACGATGGAGGGCTACGTCGGGCAGAATAAAGTCAAGGAAAACCTCTCAGTCTATATTTCCTCCGCGAAGATGCGCGGGGAGGCTCTCGACCACGTCCTGCTGTACGGCCCGCCCGGGTTGGGCAAGACGACGCTCGCGCACATTATCGCCAACGAGTTGGGGGTGCAGATCCGCCTCACGAGCGGCCCGGCCATCGAGCGCGGGGGAGACCTCGCCGCCATCCTGACCAACCTCAACGAGGGTGATGTCCTTTTTATTGATGAGATCCACCGCCTCAACCATTCGGTGGAGGAGGTGCTCTATTCCGCCATGGAGGACTACGCCCTCGATATCATCGTGGGCAAGGGCCCCTCTGCCAAAAACCTGCGCTTCCCCTTAAAGCACTTTACGCTCATCGGCGCGACGACCAAGGCGGGCATGCTCGCCTCGCCCTTACGCGACCGCTTCGGCGTCCTGTGCCGCCTCGAGATGTACACGCCCGCAGAACTCGCGGAGATCGTCACCCGCTCGGCGCGCACCCTCGGCATCTCCGTGCAGCCGCAGGCCGCCCGGGAGATCGCCCGCCGCTCCCGCGGCACGCCCCGCATCTGCAACCGCCTTTTAAAGCGCGTGCGCGACTTTTCCGCCGTCAAGGGCAACGGTGCCATCACCGTGGAGGACGCGCGCTACGCCCTGCAAAAGATGGACATAGACGAGCTCGGGCTGGACGATACCGACCGCGCCCTGCTGCGCGCCCTCATCGAAAAGTTCGGGGGAGGCCCCGCCGGGCTGGAGACGCTCGCCGCCACCATCAACGAGGATGCGAATACGATAGAGGACGTCTACGAACCCTATCTCATGCAGCTCGGTTTTGTCGCCCGCACGCCGCGCGGCAGGGTCTGCCTCAAGGGGGCGTATGATCATCTGGGGATAAAGATGAGCGAAAAGCAGCGCGTACAGACTTCCATGTTTGACGATGAATAGCGGAGTTTATCCTTCCATCTCCCACTCGATACTCACTTTTTGCCGTTGTCCGATGTATTATGCGTGACATAATGCAGTGTTTTTATCGGCTTCTGCCGCAATTACCATATGTTAAAGAAATCAGATTATTTTTATGAATTGCCCGAAGAGCTCATCGCGCAGACGCCCGCCGAACCGCGCGACTCTTCGCGCCTGCTCGTCTATGACAGGGCGACGGGCAAGAGCGAACACCGTATCTTCCGCGACATCAGGGAATACCTGAAGCCGGGCGACGTGCTCGTCATCAACAACACGCGCGTGCTTCCCGCGCGCCTGTATGCCTATACGAAGAACGGGGGCAGGGTCGAAGTGCTGCTTCTGAAGCGGCGCGACCTCAGCGAATGGGAAGTGCTCGTCAGGCCGGGCAAAAAGGCGAAGGTCGGCGCCGAGCTCGTCGTCTCGGAAGAGCTCTCCCTCACCGTCAAAGACAGAACGGAAACGGGCGAGCGCATCGTCGAATTTCACTTTGACGGGGTGTTCGAGGACATCCTTTCCCGCGTCGGCTCCATGCCGCTGCCGCCGTACATCCATGAAAAGCTCAAGGACAAAGAGCGCTATCAGACGGTGTACAGCAAGACGGACGGCTCCGCCGCCGCGCCCACGGCAGGCCTGCACTTCACGCGCGAATTGCTGGAAGAGATCGGGGCGATGGGCGTGCAGGTCGCAGAGGTGTTGCTGCACGTCGGCCTCGGCACCTTCCGCCCCGTCAAGGAGGAAGACCTGACGCACCACGTCATGCACTCCGAATATTACTGCGTGAGCGAGGCGGCTGCGAACATCGTCAACGCCGCCAAGCGGGAAGGGCGCCGCGTCATCGCCGTCGGCACCACTTCCGTGCGCACGCTGGAAACGGTGGCCGACGAAAACGGTTTTCTGCGCCCGTGCAGCGGAGATACGTCCATCTTCATCTACCCGCCGTATACGTTCAAGTGTGTCGACGCCCTCATCACCAATTTCCATCTGCCGGAAAGCACGCTCATCATGCTCGTCTCCGCCTTCATGGGCAGAGAAGAGTGCATGCGCCTGTACAGAGAAGCGGTGGAGGAAAAGTATCGCTTTTTCAGCTTCGGTGACGCGATGCTGATCGTATAAGCGGCACATCTCTTTGTCTCGGTCACGGCCCCGCTCGGCCGCGCACGCCTGTGTACGCTCCCGCGCGGCTTGTGCCGCCCCGCCGAAAATGCGCGAATCCGCCCTGCGCAGAGAAAGCAGCCGGGCGCTTTCCGTCTGCCCGGAGGTCTGCATGCACACATTGCGCGAACATATCATCAACATCCGAGACAGGGCGTTCGGCGGCAGCGGGCTCTCTTATTTTCCCGCCGCGCGGAAGGAGGGGGAAGGCGCGCGCCCCTTCGCGCTCGTATTGCCGGGAGGGGGCTATGCCTTCGTCAGCGTCGGTTTCGAGGGCCTGCCTACCGCGCGCTTTCTCAATTCCCGCGGCATAACGGCGTTTGTCCTGCGCTATCATACGGGGAGGCGGGGGCGGTATCCCGTGCCCCAGCGCGAAGTCGCAGGCGCCGTCCGCCACATCATAAATAATGCGGAAGCGTACGGCGTGTCGCCGCACGGCTATTCGCTGTGGGGGTACTCCGCGGGCGGGCACCTCGCTGCCTCCTTCGGCACAGACACCATGGGCTGCAAAAACTACGGCGTCCCCGCGCCCGCACTGCTCGTGCTCGGCTATCCCGTCGTCACCATGCGCGAGGAAAAACTGCGCCCCTGCTTTTGCAACCTGTTCGGGAAGGACCTCGCCCCCTTTTCCTTTGGCAGCATCGAAACGCAGATCTCCCCGGACTATCCGCCGGCATACGTCTGGTGCTGCGAAGGGGACGATATCGTCTCAGACAGGAATACGCGCCTGCTGCTCTCCGCGCTGGAAGCGCAGGGGGTGCCGCATCGGGGCGGCGTCGTCCCGGGCGTGCGCCGCGGGCACGGCATTTCGGTCGCCGCGGGCACGGCGGCGGAAGGGTGGGCAGACGAAGCGCTCGCCTTCTGGTTCGAGCTGCTCGTGGAAAAGAACAAAAACTGACAGGAGAGGAAGCGCTTTGGCTGAAAAATTTTCTTTTGAAGTGATAAAAACGGATCCCGAAACGGGCGCGCGCGCGGGCATCTTTCATACCCCGCACGGCGACATCGAGACGCCCGTCTACATGTCCGTCGGCACGCAGGCGACGGTAAAGGGCGTGCTCCCCAAAGACCTGAAAGAGGCGGGCGCGCAGATCATCCTCGCCAACACCTATCATCTCTATATGCGCCCCGGTCACGAGCTGGTTAGAAAGGCGGGCGGGCTGCACAAGTTCATGAATTGGGACAGGCCCATCCTCACCGACAGCGGCGGGTTCCAGGTGTTTTCCCTCGCAAAGCTCAACAACATCAAAGAGGAAGGAGTGTGGTTCAATTCACACATCGACGGCAGCAAGCACTTCTTTACGCCCGAAAAGGTGATGGAGATCGAAAACGCGCTGGGGGCGGACATCATCATGCAGTTCGACGAGTGCAGCGAGTACGGCGTCGACCACAAATATGCCGAGGCGGCGCTCGGGCGCACCGTCCGCTGGCTGGAACGCTGCGCCGCGGCGCATAAAAACGAAGCGCAGGCACTCTTTCCCATCGTGCAGGGCAATGTCTATAAGGACCTGCGGCTGGCGAGCGTCGAGGCGGCCAAACCGTACGCGAAGTACGGCATCGGCATCGGCGGGCTCTCTGTCGGCGAACCCAAGCCGCTCATGTACGAGATTTTGGACGCCATGCAGCCCGTTCTGCCCGCAAACGTCCCCCGCTATCTGATGGGCGTGGGCAGTCCGGACTGCCTCATCGAGGGCGTGATGCGCGGCATAGACATGTTCGACTGCGTCCTGGCGACGCGCATCGCGCGCAACGGCACGGCGCTCACCTCCCGCGGCAAAGTGGTCGTGCGCAACGCCGCCTATAAAGAGGACTTTACCCCTCTGGACGAAGAATGCGACTGCTACTGCTGCCGCAACTATACTAAGGCATACCTGCGCCATCTCGTCAACGCGGGAGAGATGCTCGCCTCCATGCTGCTCTCCCTGCACAACATCACCTTCCTCAACCGCCTGATGCGGGGACTCCGCCGCGCCATCCTCGAGGGCGGGCTTCGGGAATTCAGGGAGGAGTTTTACGCCAAGTACGGCCGCTGCTGAAGGCGCGAAGCGCGTCCGTTTGTGTCGAACGGGAGAAATTTGCCGCCCGAAAAGATTTTCTGCGCGGAAAGTGCGGGAAAACAGTTGCCAAAACGCCGCAAAAAGGGTATTATATAGGAAAACTGCGTCAAACATTTTTTAAAAAGGAGAACAGGTTCAGCATGCTTTACAACCTTTTGGCCGAAGAGGGCAGCGGCTTCAATGCCGGCACGATCGTCCCCATCGTCATCATCGTCGTTATCCTCGTCGCTTTCTTTGTCTGGAGTTTCATTTCCCAGAAGCGCAAGCAGAAGAATTTTGAAGAGACCGTCCATTCCATCCGCCCGGGCAACAAAGTCACGACCATCGGCGGCGTCATGGGAGAGGTCGTCGAAGTCAACACGGAAGAGGGCACCTTCGTCCTCCGCACCGGCACCTCCGACGAAGCGAATTGCAGCTACATGAAGTTCGACATGCAGGCGATCTATAAGACGGACGCCAAGCCCGAAGAAGAGCCCGCGAAAGGCGGAGCCGCAGCCTCCGAAGAACCCTTCGAAGAGGTGCCCGCGGCGCAGGCCGAGGATACCCCCGCCGAAGAGAAGGCGGAAGGGGACGCGGCAGAGAAAACCGAAGAAAAGTAAGCAGCCCCCGGCATAACGGGGCGGACCTCCGCATAGAGATAATAGCGATCTCATGCGGAGGTATTTTTTATGCACGGAGAAGGACGCGCGGCAACGGAGATCGGCAAAAGCATCTGCGTATCGGCGGTGATCACCCTCGCGGCGGTGCTGCTGTTTGCCCTGTTCGTAAAGGTATTTTCTCTCGGGCAGTCCGTCATCCTGCCCTTCAACCAGGTCATCAAATCGGTGTCCGTCTTTGCGGGCTGTTTTCTGTGTATCCGCGGCGCGCGCCCCGTCTGGAAGGGCATGGCGAGCGGCGCGGGCACGGCGGTCCTCACCTATTTTCTCTTTGCGGCGATCGCCGGGGAGATCTCTTTCGGGTGGGGCACCGTCCTCGACTTCGCGTTCGGCGCGGCGGCAGGAGGTATCAGCGGCGCGATCGCCGCGCTCGTCCGCAAAAAATGACGGCCGCGCCGCCCGCGCGAGTTTTGTGCGCGGCGGAAAAAAACGCTTGCAATTTTTTCTCCTTTGTATTATAATAGAAAAAAAGCGACAAAGGAGATTTGTTTATGAATAAGATCAAAACGATCGCCCGCCCCGCAGAGCGCAAGGTCACGGGCTGCGGCGAATGCAGAAGCACCTGCCAGTCTGCCTGCAAGACGAGCTGCACCGTCGGCAACCAGTCCTGCGAGAGAATCACAAGAGAGAACGATCCCGAAAAGGGCAACTGAAAAAACTGACTTTAAGGGGCAGGTTTCCTGCTCCTTAATTTATGCGGCGCGCGGCCCTGCTCGTGCGCTTTTGTGCGGAGATAGTTTGACATGGTACACGTTTTTGATCACAAGGGACGGTGGTATATCTTCGATTCGGGCAGTGCCTCGCTGCACGAATGCGACGAAAAGGGCGCGCTCCTGCTGCGCGAAAGGTTGGGGGAGAAGGCGGATACTTCCTCCGTGACGGCGGAGGAGCGCCGCGCGTATGAGGAAGATTTTGCCGAATTGGAGCGGCAGGGGCTGCTCTTCAAAGAGGAGGTGCGCGTCGCGCCTCCCAAGTCGAACGAGGTCAAGGCGCTCTGCCTGCACATCTGTCACGACTGCAACCTGCGCTGTCGCTATTGCTTTGCGGACGAGGGTGCCTATCACGCAAAACGCGAGTTCATGAGCTTCGAAACGGCGAAGGCGGCCATCGACTTCCTCATCGCCAATTCGGGAGACAGGAAGGTCTTGGAAACGGACTTTTTCGGCGGCGAACCGCTCATGAATTTCGACGTCGTGAAGAGGACGGTGCTCTACGCCAAAGAGGAGGCGGCAAAGCGCGGCAAAAAGTTCCTCTTCACCCTCACCACGAACGGCCTGCTTTTGACCGGCGAAATTGCGGATTTCCTCAACAGAGAGATGGAGAACGTCGTCCTTTCGCTGGACGGCCGCAAGGAAGTGCACGACGCCGTGCGCAGGACGGCGAACGGGAAGGGTAGCTTCGATCTGGTCATCGAAAACCTCAAAAACTTCGTCAAGATCCGCGGAGACAAGCATTATTACGTGCGCGGCACCTTCACGGCGAAGAACCTCGATTTCGGCAACGATGTGCTCTTCCTCGCGGACAGCGGCTTCGACAGCATCTCCATGGAGCCCGTCGTCACCGATATCCCCGACCTCGCCATCACCGAAAAGGATCTGCCCGCCATCTGCCGCGAGTATGACAGGCTGTGCGACGAATTCCTTGCCCGCGAAGCGGCGGGGAAGGGCTTCAATTTCTTCCATTTCAACGTCGACCTCGAGGGCGGGCCCTGCCTGTCCAAGCGCGTCTCCGCCTGCGGCGCGGGCAACGAGTATTTCTCCGTCGTGCCGAACGGAGACATCTACCCCTGCCATCAGTTTGCGGGGGATGCCGGCTTCCGGATGGGGAACGTCTTTGAGGGGAAGCTGAACGAGGACATCCGCTCCAAATTCCGCGATTCCTGCCTGTTCACGCGCAAAAAGTGCGATGGCTGCTTCGCGAAATATATCTGCAGCGGCGGCTGCAGTGCCAACAACTATCATTTCAACGGTGACATCGACGACCCGTACGAGGTCACCTGCGAGATGATGAAAAAGCGCATCGAGGACGGCATGCACATCCTCGCCGAGCGCAAGCGCAGGGCGGAGCGGGGCTGAACCCGCAAAGAGGCGCCATATGCAGATCAAAAAGGGAAAGGGAGTTTTTATCCACAAAGCGGCGTACGTCGCGGGAGACGTCACCCTCGGAGAGGGCGCCAACGTCTGGTGCGGCGCCTGCATCCGCGGGGACATCGCGCCCGTCGTCATCGGCGCGAACAGCAACGTGCAGGACAACGCGACCATCCACGTCGGCTTCGGTGCTCCCGCCGTTCTCGGCGATAACGTCACCGTCGGGCACAACGCCGTCGTGCACGGGGCGCGGATCGGCAACAACGTCCTGATCGGGATGGGGGCGATCGTCCTCGACGGCGCAAAGATCGGCGACGGCTGTATCATCGGCGCGGGGACGCTCATCCCGGGGAAAAAGGAGATCCCTGCGGGCAGCCTCGTATTCGGGAACCCGTACCGCATCGTGCGGACGCTGACCGACGAAGAGCGCGCCGGCATCGCCGCGAACGCGGAGGGATACGTCCGCCTCGCCGGGGAGTACCGCGGCGCGGGGGAAGGGGAGTGACGCGCCCACGCGGGCAGGGCACCGCCGCCGCGCGCCGCTGTTTTTTGATAATCGGGTAAAAATCCGCAAAAACGAATCATTTACACTTGACTAAATTTTCATCTTTTATTATAATCATAGGGTATATTTCTTTTCAAACAGGAATTCCGCGCGGAAGTCTTTTTCCTGCGCGCAATGTGTTTTGAAAACATTCCAAATGTTGCAGGAGGAGGCAATGGGCAAGAAGAGATCTGTGGCACTGATCGTCCTGATGTCGGTCGTGCTCGCGGGGCTGCTGTTCATCAGCGTCACGCCGGCGTTCTTCGTGAACGATACGCAGAGATTCACTTCGCTTCTCAGCATCGTCGATCTCGGCTCCGATCTGGGTACCAGCTATACGGCCGTGTATTACCCCGAGGGAGTGATCACAAAAGAGGAATACGACGCGCTTGAGGCGGCTTATCAGGAAGGGCAGAGTACGGAAACCACGAAGGACGATATTTCCGACCCTTCCGAACAGTATGCAAGGCATGCGGGCGTCTACATCACGAGGGATTATCTCAACGATGAAGACGATACCGTCACCGACAGCTTTCAGCAGGAATTTGACGCCGCCGTTCGCGCGTTGGAAGCGCGCTTCGGAGCGAAGGATCTCCCCGATTATTCGGTGCAGGTGCAGGACGATTACAGCATCCGCGTCACCCTTCCCGATATCAGCGGGCAGGAGAACATGACCGAACTGTTCGAGCGCATGGCGTATTCGGGGAGCCTGTTCTTCAGCGACACGGATTCGTCTACGGCTTCCAAAAACGTCGTTCTGCGCGGCGATGCGGATCACATCAGCGGTGCGGGCGTCGTATATATGGGTGAAGATACGGGTTACGGCATCGCCATCGACTTTACCGCCGACGGCCAGGAAGCCTTTGCCGATGCGACCACAGAGCTTACGAGCAGCGAAGATTCGAGCAGCGGCAGCACTTCCTCGACGAACATCACGCTGTATGTCTATATGGGGCAGGACGTGCTCCTGCAGATGACGGTCAGCGGCCCCACGGACCAGCCGACCATCTATATCAGCGGCG
Source organism: uncultured Bacillota bacterium (assembly GCA_949297575.1). Taxonomy (GTDB): domain Bacteria; phylum Bacillota; class Clostridia; order Christensenellales; family Borkfalkiaceae; genus Borkfalkia. The sequence goes on from CASFTB010000003.1 coordinate 65,086, forward strand.
GTTTCGATACTTTCTCCGAGGCGGAGACCATCGTCGGCGTCATCAATTCCGCGATCGATGAAGACACCGCCTTCGACCTCCGTCTGGACGGGTCTACGGTGTACACCGTCTCCCCGAGCATGGGAGACAACGCCGCGCTCATCGCGGCGGTCGCCTTCGGCGTGCTCAGCCTCGCGATGATCGTCTTTGCCCTCGTCCGCTATAAAGGGATGGGGCTCGCGCACATGTTTGCCTACCTCGGCTTCGCGGTCGCGATGATCCTGTGCATCTCCCTCATCGAGGGGATCGTCATCAACATCGCGGGCGTGCTCGCCATCGTCTTCTCGGCGGCGTTGCTCTGCGGATTCAATGCCTACGCGTTCTCCAACATCCGCGCGGAATTTGCCACGGGTAAGACGCTCTCCGCGTCCATCAAGGCCGGCTACAAAAAGAGCCTCGCGCTCACCATCGACGTGCACATCGTGCTCTTCGTCATCGCCGCGCTGCTGTACTTTATCGCGACGGGCACCCTGTATTATATGTCGGTCGTGCTCATGCTCGGCATCGTCTTCTCGGCGGCGTGCACGCTGGGCGTCACGCGCTTCTGCCTGTACGTCCTGCTCGCGCAGCCTAAAAACAAAATAGCTTTCTGCAATCTGAAACGTGAGGAGGTGGAAGAGGATGAATAAGCAGATCTCCAAAAAGAACCTCTTCGTGTGCCTCGTCATCAGTCTCGCGCTGATCGTGGCGGGCGCGTTCGTCTGCGGTTTCCTCGGCTTCAACGCCGATTCCACGATGAGCGGACACAGCGTCGTGCAGGTCTCCGACGTGAGCTTCGGGACGCGCGACGACGCGACCGTCCGTGCCGTCACCGACTTCTACACCGAACAACTCGAGGGAAAGGGCTTCGCCGTTTCCGACGTCAAATACGTCGACGAACTCTCCACCGGCATCGGCAGCTATGAGTTCTACGTCACGGGCGAAGAGCCTTCCGACGCGGTGCTCGAAGAGCTCCGCAACGCCATAGACGGCGCGAACATCTCCGGCGTGGACAGCAGCACGATCACCGTCTCCTACCACGTAACGGAGAACAAGCCTTATACGGAGTATATCTGGCGCGCGTCGATCGCGGCCGCGGTCGCAGTCGTCATCCTGTTCGCGTACGTCGCGATCCGCTTCCGCTTCGGCATGGGGATCGCCGCGTTCATTGCGGGCATCCATGACGTCCTGCTCACGCTCGCCGTCGTGGCGCTCGTGCGCATCCCTTCGGGGACCTATCTCATCGGCGCTGCCGTCATAGCGCTTCTGCTCTCTGCGGCGCTGAACATGTTCCTGTTCGGCAGGATGCGCGCCGACTTGCGCACGGATGAAATGAAGGAGATGCCCGCCCGCGAGGCAGTGGCGCTCTCCGCGCAGGGCAGCCGCAAGGGCATCTTGACCTTTGCCGTCTGTGCGGCGGCAGTCTTCGCCGTTCTGGCGGTCGCAGGCATCTTTGTCGGCCTCGATCTGACCTTCCTCATGGTCGGCGCTCTGATCTCCGTCGCGGTCTCCGTGTATTCCGCGCTCCTGTTCACTCCCGCCGTCTATGCGGGCATCAAGTCGACGGGCGACGCCATGGCCGCCAAGAGAAAGGCCCGGAGCGGCTATCAGGGCAAGGCCGGCGGAAAGGACGCGCAGTCCGCTCCGCAGGAAGCGGCCGCCGATGCCGAATAATTCAAAAGCGACAGCAGGGGCGGGGGGCAATCCCGCCCCTTTTTCTATGAACGGACGGGAGAGGAGGTGACGCATGAAAAAGATCGTACCGGAATTTACTCTTACGGAGGAGCGCCGCGCGGCGGTTCGCTCCCTCGCGCGCGCCTGCGGCCTGCATGAACTCACGGCGGGCATCCTCCTTTCGCGCGGCGTCGATACGCCCGAAAAGGTCGCCCGTTTTCTCTCTCCCTCCCGCAAAAACTTTATCGATCCCTTTGCCATGCGCGGCATGCGAGAGCTCGTCAACGCGATCTACGACGTGCGCGACGGCGGCGGGCTCATCCTGATCTACGGCGATTACGACGCGGACGGCATCGGGGCGGCCTCCATCCTCACCCGCGCCCTGCGCGCCGTGGGGGCGCGCTGCACCGCCTATGTGCCCGAGCGCGCCGACGGGTACGGCATGTCCGTCTCCGCGCTGGAGAGGCTGATAGACGTCCATTCGCCCGCCCTGATCGTGACGGTAGACTGCGGCGTCTCAAACCGCGAGGAGGTGGAGTACATCAAGTCGCGCGGGGTGCGTGTCATCGTCACCGACCACCACGAGCTGCCGGACGTCCTGCCCGACTGCACGGTCATCAATCCGAAGCTCGCCGACGACTATCCGTATGACAACCTCTGCGGCGCGGGCGTGGCGTTCAAAGTCGCCTGCGCCCTGCTCGGAGAACGCGCGTACCCCTTGCTCGACATCGCCGCCGTCTCCACGGTGGCAGACAGCGTCCCCCTCGTGGGGGAGAACCGCGACATCGTGTACGAAGGCCTGCGCATCATCAACAGCGCCCCGCGCGAGGCGATCGGCCTGCTCATCTCCTCGAAAAAGGGAGAGGTCGACGCGCAGTCCCTCGCCTTCACCGTCGCCCCCCGCATCAACGCCGCGGGCAGGATGGGGGATGCGGGCAGCGCGCTCCGCCTCTTCGCGTCCGACGACCCCGCCGAGATCTACGACCTCGCCTGCAAGCTGGGCACGTACAATGTCGAGCGCCAGCAGGTGTGCGACGAGCTGTACCGCAGCGCGAAGGAGATGCTGGCAAAAGACGGCGCTTACGGCAACGTCATCATGCTCTGCGGCGAGGAGTGGAGCACGGGCCTCGTCGGCATCGTCGCCGCAAAGCTGACCGAAGAGTTCAACAGGCCGGCGCTCCTCTTTGTCCGCAAGGGCGACATGCTCAAGGGCTCCGCACGCACCATCGAAAACATCAACATTTACGAGGCCCTGCGCGCCTGTTCGGAATACATCGAAGAATTCGGCGGCCATGCGCAGGCGGCCGGCGTCAACGTCCGCGCGGAAAACTTTGAAAAGCTGCGCGGCGCCCTGGATGCCTATCTGGCCGAGCATTACAGCAAGGAGGACTTTATTCCCTCCCTCTCCGTCTGCGGCACGGATGTACAGCTCGACCTTTCCCTCGCCGAAGAGCTGCAAAAGCTGGAGCCCTGCGGCGTCGGCAACCGCGTGCCGCTGTTTGCCGCAAGGCTCGGCCGCACGGAAGCGCGCCGCCTCAAAGACGGCTCTCCGCACATCTCGCTGCGCGCGGCGGGCACGGATCTTGTCTGGTTCGGCGGCGAGCAGGCGCTCCCGCTGCTGTCCTCCGACCTTGAAAAGACGGTCGTCTTCGAGAGCGACGTCTCCCGTTTCCGCGGCAAGGCGTCCGTCCGCGGCATCGTGCGTGACATGGTCTGTTCCTATGGTGAGGGCCCGCTGACCGGTCTGTACCTCTTCCGCAACAACCTTTTGCGCCTCGCGGAGAAGGAGCCCTCCGTCGTCGTCGGATTTGAAGGGGAGGAAGAGATCCGCAGCCGTATCCTGTCCGCCCGCGCACAGTGCAATTACGGGCTTCTGATGGTCTGCAGCGAGGGGATCCCGGCAGCCTTTGCCGACTGTGTCCGCGGGCTGGACATAGACCTCTTCCGCCCGGGCTCGCACAACATCGGCAACGCGGTGCTCGTATCGCCGGCTGCCGACGCGGAGATCGGCATGTATCGTGACGTCGTCTTCCTCGATCGCCCCGCCGATTTCAATATTGCCGGCCTCAACGGCAAAAAAATCGTTGTCAACCGCGAACTTTGCGGCTATAATAGTATTGCAGCGCTCGAAACGTCGCGTGAGGTCATGGGCGAACTCTACCGTGCCCTTCGAGGCGGCTTTGCAGGGGAGGACAGCGCCGCCGCGGCGATGGGGTCTGATCTGCCCTTTGACGGCAGGCAGATCCTCTTTGCGGCGGAGGTGTTCCTCGAGCTCGGGCTGCTGCGCCCCGTGCGTGGCGGGTTTGTCGCCGTGGCGGGCAAGAGGACGGACCTTCGCCTTTCGAAGATCTACAGGGCCGTCTGCGCGTTAAAGGAAGGGAAATGAGTACGACCGCTTTGCAGATGATCTATGACAACTACACGGGGGCGGACCGCGAGATGCTCATCCGCGCCTATCACTATGCCGAACAGGCACACACCGGGCAGAAGCGCGCCTCCGGAGAGGCGTACTTCATACACCCGTGCGCCGTCGCGCGCATCCTCATGGAACTGGGGCTGGACAGCGCGACCGTCGCGGCTGCCTTTTTGCACGATGTCATAGAGGATACGCCCGTCACGGAGGACGACATCCGCGCCAACTTCGGCGATGAGATCCTCGGGCTGGTCTCGGGCGTCACCAAGCTGGATAAGATCGTCTTCAAATCCCGCGAAGAGGAGGAGGCGGAAAACTTCCGCAAGATCTTTGTGGCGATGGCGAAGGACATCCGCGTCATCATCATCAAGCTCGCCGACCGCCTGCACAACATGCGTTCCCTCAACTTCCTCTCCAAGGAACGCCAGATCAAGATGGCGCAGGAGACGCTGGATATCTACACCCCGCTCGCGGGCAGGCTGGGTATTTCGCAGATCAAGTGCGAGCTCGAAGACCTCTGCCTCAAGTACCTCGAGCCAGAGGCATATGAATACCTCGTCGAAAACATCCATCAGAAGCTATACGAACGCCATAATTTTGTCGATTTTGTCGTCAAAGAAATCAAGAATATCCTCGACGAAAGTAAGATAGAGGGCGAAGTCTTCGGTAGGCCCAAGCATTTTTATTCCATCTACAAGAAGATGAAGGCGCAGAACAAGACGCTCGACCAGATCTATGACCTGACGGCGGTGCGCGTCATCGTCAACACGGTGGACGAGTGCTACGAGGTGTTCGGCAAGATCCACAAGCGCTGGAAGCCCATCCCCGGGCGCATCAAAGATTACATCGCCACCCCCAAGGCGAACATGTATCAGTCCCTGCACACGACGGTCGTGACCAACTTCGGTCAGCCCTTCGAGATCCAGATCCGCACCTTTGAGATGCACCGCACCGCAGAATTCGGTATCGCGGCGCACTGGAAATACAAGGAAAAGAAGGCGGAAGATACCGCCTTTACCGAGCGCCTCTCCTGGATCCGCGAGGTGCTTGACTGGGAAGGGGGGCTGAAGGACTCCAAGGACTTCATGCAGTCCTTAAAGACGGAGCTGTACTCCAACGAGCTGCTCGTCTTCACCCCGAAGGGCAAGGTCATCTCTTTGCCCAAGGACGCGACGCCCATCGACTTTGCCTATGCCATCCACAGCGAGATCGGAAACCGCTGCGTGGGGGCGCGCGTCAACTCCAAGATCGTTCCCTTAAATTCCACGCTGCAGACGGGCGACGTCGTCGAGATCCTCACCTCCTCCAACTCCAAGGGCCCGTCATGGGACTGGCTCAAGATCGTCAAGTCCTCCTCCGCCCGCGCCAAGATCAAGCAGTTCTTCAAGCGGGAGATGAAGGAGGAGAACATCAAGATCGGCAAGAGCATGCTGGAGGCGGAGGCAAAGCACCGCGGCTACAACCTTTCCGACATCCTCACGGAGGAAAGCTTCGCGAAGGTCTCCGAAAAGTTTTCCTTCTTTTCGCAGGACGAAATGTTCGCGTCCGTCGGTTACGGCGCCATCACCGTCAACCAGGTGCTCTTCAAACTCATCGATTTTTACAGGAAGGAGATCCCCAAACAGCCTGTCTACCGCGGCGGTGCCGATTCCGATTCGAGCGGCGTCATCGTCAAGGGGATGGGCGGGCTCCTCACCCGCTTTGCGGGCTGCTGCAACCCCGTCCCGGGCGACGAGATCGTCGGCTTCGTCTCGCGGGGCAGGGGGGTCGTCATCCATCGTGCAGACTGCCCCAACGTCAAGAGTCTTGAGGCGGAAGAGGGCCGCATCCTTCCCGCCGAATGGGCGGGCGGCGGAGGCGGCAGGTTCATCGCCGGCATCGTCATCAAGGCAAAGGACCAGGGCGTCGCGCTCTCCGTGCTCACCGCCGTGGTCTCCGATCTCCGCCTCATGATCACGGGCGTCAACTCCCGCTTCGACAAAAACAAGGACGCCGTCATCGAGGCAAATGTCCGCCTGAACGGCAAAGAGGATATCGACCTGCTCATTAAAAAGATCCGCTCGGACGAGCGCATCACAGAGGTCTACCGCACGGCGACGAAATGAGAGGGCCCGCGGATTTCCCGGCGAGCCGGCGCCCGCAGTTTTCCGCGGCTTTCCGGAAAAAGGGGTTCCGTCCGCCTCGTCCATGATCCCGTGTTCCGGATTTTAAACTTTGAATTCCGGATTGATTTGCAGACATCGGGAGAGCCATATCTGTCAGGAGAAAGACATGATCATCTATACCATACCCGCAGGCATTCTGCGCGCCAATGCGTATCTGCTCACGGAGGACGGAAAGAACGCTGTCCTCATCGACTGCGGCGGCACGGAGCCCCTCGCGTTTGCCCAAAAAAGGGGGCTCAGCCTCTCCTTTGTCCTGCTCACGCACGGGCATTTCGACCACATCGGCGGCTGCGCCGCCGCGCAAGCGGCCGGGGCAAAGATCGGCGTCCTCGGGGCCGAGCTCCCGCTCCTCTCCTCCCGTTCCAATCTCGGGGAGGGGATGGGTGTTCCCGTTCCGCCTTTCAGGGCAGACTTCACCTTTTCCGACGGCGAAACGCTCTCCCTGTGCGGTATGTCTTTTAACGTCATCGCCACGCCGGGCCATACGCCGGGCGGGGCGTGCTTTTTGTGCGGCGACAGCCTCTTTACGGGCGATACTCTTTTTTGGGAGAGCGTCGGCCGTACCGATTTTCCCGGCGGAAGCGGGGCTGCCCTGCGCGCGAGCGTAAGAAAGCTGCTCTCGCTCGAAGGGGACAAAACGGTCTATCCCGGGCACGACGACCCCACGACGCTCTCCCATGAGCGGAAATATAATCCTTTTGCGCAGTAGTATGCGTGGCATAATATACGGAATATTAAGCATTTTTGCAGGGAATGGCAATGTTTACGACCAACACGGAATTTTTGCGCGCAGAGATGATGGACGTGCTGCGGCTGTTCGGGGAAGTGCCCGACGTCTCTCACACCTTCGTCTATGCCGAAAACAATTTCATGAACGCCGTCATCGTGGGCGGAAAGGAGTACGATTTCTGCGAGGCGATGCCGTGCAGCGGAGAGGTGGAGTTCAAGCGCTATGCGCGCAGGTTTGCCAAGCTTGCGCTGTACGAAGCGCTCCGCGACCGGACGGGCCGCAGCATGCCTTGGGGGGCGCTGACGGGCATCCGCCCGACCAAGCTCGCCTATGCCGAGCTGGAGGCGGGCAGGCCCTTCGAGCCTCTCTTTGAAAAATTCGGCGTCAGCCCGGAAAACATTTCTCTCGTGCGCGACGTGCTCGCCTCGCAGCGGGGCATCTATGCGCGCGAAGGGGGCGCGGCTGACCTGTACATAGGCATCCCGTTCTGCCCGTCCAAGTGCAACTACTGTTCCTTCATCACGGCGGACATTTCTCGCACAGGACAATATGTAGACGCCTATCTCGACGCGCTCGAAAGAGAAGTGGCGGCCTGCCGCGGCCTGTTCTCGCGGCTCAGGAGCGTCTACATCGGCGGCGGCACGCCCCTCGTGCTCGAGCCCGCGCGCCTGCGCCGCGTGTTGGATGCGGCGGCTCCCTTTGCAGAGGGCGTCGAGTACACCGTCGAGGCGGGCCGGCCGGACGTCTTTACGGAAGAGAAACTGCAGCTGCTCAGAGAGTACGGCGTCACGCGCATCTGCGTCAACCCGCAGACCTTTTCTGACGCGACCCTCGAGCGCATCGGCAGGAGGCACACGGTCGCCGATATTTACCGGGCCTTCTCGATGGCGCGCAAGTTTTCCTTTGACGTCAACTGCGACCTCATCGCGGGGCTCCCGGGCGAGAGCGCGGAAGAATTCTGCCGCGGGCTCGGCGAGGCGATCGCCCTCGCACCCGAAAATATCACCGTGCACACCCTCTGCCTCAAAAAGGGCGCCAGGCTCAAAGAGGAGGAGAGCCGCCTTGCCGGCGAAGGCATCGCGGAGATGATCTCCTATTCGCGGTCGGCGCTTTCCGCCGCGGGGTATGCGCCGTACTACCTGTACCGGCAAAAGTACATGGCGGACAACCGCGAGAACACGGGCTGGACAAAGCCGGGCAAGGCGTGCGTCTACAACGTCGACGTGATGGAGGAGATCACCGACAACATCGCCTGCGGCGCAAACGCGGTGGGCAAAAAGCTGTTCGCGGGGGAGGGGCGCATCGAGCGCATCGGCTCTCCCAAGGATATCCCTACATATATTTCCAAAATAGAGGGGATCCTGGCAGATAAAAGAAAATTATACGGCTGAACCACCGCTGAATCGGTTTACAAAAGCGAGGGAATATGGTAAAATAATACCATGCGTGGTCAAGGCCGAGCGGTTCTCCTCGCCGAGCTTTGTCCTCGTGAATAAACATTCCAAGGAGTAAAACAATGGAAAAGGAAAAGAAGACTCAGATCATCGACGAGTACAAGCGCCACGACGGCGACACGGGCTCCTCCGAAGTGCAGATCGCGCTTCTCACCGAGCGCATCAACCATCTCAACGAGCACCTCAAAGAGCACCCGCACGACAACCACAGCCGCCGCGGTCTTTTGAAGATGGTCGGCCAGCGCCGCGGCCTGCTCGATTACATCAAGGCAAAGGATATCGAAAAGTACAGGGACATCGTTTCCCGCCTCGAGCTGAGGAAATAAGTTTAGTATATAAGGGCGGAACGGCATCTTGTTCGGCCCTTTTATAAATTTCGGCGGCCGTGCCTCAAACGGCAAGGCGGGGGTCGGGGATCCCCGCGAGAACAGAGTCAAGGAGAGCAGAATGACAAAAAATTTCAGACAGTTTGAAACGGAAGTCGGCGGCAGAAAGGTCATCGTCGAGACGGGCAAGTACGCCGAGCAGGCGAACGGCTCGTGCGTCGTGCGCTGCGGCGACACCGTGGTCATGGTCAACGTCACCATGTCCGAAACGCCGCGCGAGGGGATGGATTTCTTCCCCCTGCAGGTAGACTTCGAAGAGAAGATGTATTCCGTCGGCAAGATCCCCGGCGGCTTCAAAAAGCGCGAGGGCAGGGCGAGCGATAAGGGCATCCTTACCTCCCGCCTCATCGACAGGCCCATCCGCCCTCTCTTCCCCAAGGGGCTGTACAACGACGTCGTGGTCATCGCGACCGCGCTGTCCGTCGATACGAACATTCCCCCCGAACCCTTCGCGATGATGGGCAGCTCCATCGCGCTGAGCATCTCCGATATCCCTTGGGCGGGCCCCACGGGCTCGGTGCAGGTCGGCCTCGTCGACGGCGAGTACGTCATCAATCCTGACAACGCCCAGCGCGCCAAGAGCAGGCTGCACCTCGGCCTTTCCGGCACGAAGGACGCCATCATGATGGTCGAGGCGGGCGCGAAGGAGATCTCCGACGAGGAGATGGTGCAGGCCATCCTCTTCGGTCACGAAGAGATCAAAAAGCAGTGCGCCTTTATTGAGCAGATACAAAAGGAGATCGGCAAACCCAAGCGGCAGATGGAACTGTATCACGTTCCCGAGGACATCGATGCGGCCGTCCGCGCCTATGCCTCCGCCAAGCTGGACGCCGCCCTCGAAGAGTATGACCGCGCCGCGCGTGAAGAGAAGCAGGACGAGGTCGAAAAGGACGTGCTCGCACACTTTGCGGAAACTTATCCCGACAAGGCGCGCGAGATCAAAGACAGCCTCTATTATTTGACCAAAGAGAAGGTCCGCGCCAAAATTCTGGACAAGGGCATCCGTCCCGACGGCCGCGGCCTCAAAGATATCCGTCCCATCTGGTGCGAGGCGGGCGTCCTGCCCCGCGTGCACGGCTCTGCCGTGTTCACCCGCGGCCAGACGCAGGTGCTCTCCACCTGCACCCTCGGCACCCTGTCCGAAGTGCAGAAGCTGGACGGCCTCGACGACGAGACCTTCAAGCGCTACATGCACCAGTACAACTTCCCCGGCTATTCCACTGGCGAAGCGAAGGGTCTCAAGAGCCCCGGCCGCCGCGAGATCGGCCACGGCGCCCTCGCAGAGCGCGCGCTCGAGCCCGTCGTGCCCAATGCCGAAGAATTCCCGTACGCGATCCGCGTCGTCTCCGACGTCATGAGCTCCAACGGCTCCACCTCGCAGGCGAGCGTGTGCGGCTCTACGCTGGCGCTGATGGATGCGGGCGTTCCCATCAAGGCCCCCGTCGCCGGCTGCGCGATGGGCCTCATCAAGGACACGAACAGCGACCGCGTCGCCATCCTCACCGATATCCAGGGACTTGAAGATTTCCTCGGCGACATGGACTTCAAGGTCGCCGGCACCGAAAAGGGCATCACAGCCATTCAGATGGATATCAAGATCAAGGGCATTTCCGAGGATATCCTCCGCCGCGCCATCGCGCAGGCGAACGAGGGCAGGCAGTTTATCTTGCACAAGATGCTCGACGTCCTTCCCGCGCCCCGCAAGGAACTCTCCAAGTACGCGCCCAAGATCATTTCCTTCAACATCGATCCCGATAAGATCCGCGAGGTCATCGGCAGCGGCGGCAAGGTCATCAATAAGATCATCGAGGAGACGGGCGTCAAGATCGACATCGACGACGACGGTAAGGTCTGCATCGCCACCTACGGCGAGAACCTCGACAACGCCGAGCGCGCCAAGGCGATCATCCTCTCCATCGCGCGCGATCCCGAAGTGGGCGACATGTTCATCGGCTCCGTCGTGCGTATCCTTTCCAAGGTGGGCGCCTTCGTCGAGCTCGCTCCCGGCAAGGACGGCATGATCCACATCTCGCGCATGAGTGACCGCCGCATCAACCAGGTGGAAGATGTGCTCAACATCGGCGATACCGTAAAAGTCGAGATCATCAAGATCGGCGAAAAGGGCATCGACCTCAAGCTTCTCGAAAAGATGGACGTCTGATCGAAAAAAAGGCCTCCGCGGAGGTCTTTTTCTCTCTCAAAACGCAAGAGGGCGGACTTATGTCCGCCCTTTAAAAGTCTCTTCTGCCCGTCAGCACGTCGAGGTCTACGTCGAAGTAGTCCGCGATCTTGCAAAGGTTTTCGATGCCGATTTCCCGTTGGTTATGTAAGTAGCGCGAAAGTGTCTGTTGCGGGATGCCGATTTCCTTTGCGACCTTGCTGACGCTCTTGCCTGCCATCAGCTCTTTCAGGTTTTCGGAAAAGGGTTCCATATACATATCATCATTTTACACCAAACGGTGTAAAAAGATTGACAATTCACCAATCGGTGTGATAAAATATACCAGACGAACAGAAGGGAAAAACAAATGAGAAATGAAAATAGCGCCCGCCGGTAAAGCGGGCGCATTTTCGTGTCGGAAAAAGGGTCAGGCGCGGCGGAAAACGGACTTCGGCTGCCCGCAGACGGGGCAGGTCCAGTCGTCCGGCAGCTCTTCGAAGGGCACGTTTCCGCCGTAAACGTATCCGCATACCGAGCACATATACTTTCCTTCGGGCGCGCTCTCCTCGATGTAGGTGGGCGCGTTCTTCGCCGTTTTGCCCTTGATCACGCCGTGGTAGTAGGCGTAGGTCATGGGCGGGTTCTCGCTGAGGACGTCTGCGCCGATCACTTCGCCGAGGAACACGGTATGCGTGGCGGTCTCCATCCTGTCGATCACCCTGCACGCGATATAGGCGCAGCTGTCCGTCACGACGGGCAGGGTATCCTTTACCGTCCAGGGGGCAGCGCCGAATTTGTCGAAATCCTTCCCCGAGCGGAATCCGAAGGTGCCGATGATGGCGGGGTCGGAATTTTCCGCGAGGACGGAGAGGGAAAAGTGCCCGCAGTCGCGAATACAGCGGTTGGTGTAGTTGTCCCGGTTGATGCTGACCATCACGGTGGCGGGGGAGGAGGTGATCTGCGCGGCGCAGTTTGCCGTGCAGCCCGTCGGCCTGCCGTTGTCCCATGTAGAGACGATGTACACCCCGTAAGAGAGGGTGTGGAATGCCTTTGCGTTCATGGTAGTCCTTCCTTTTTTCGTTCGGTGCGCCCGCAGGGCGGCGCAAGCCGCGAACGGCGGGGGGGCCCGAGATCGCAGAGAAATATTTTGTCAGCTCAAAATATTTCTCGCGGGCAAAATATCAATAATTCTCCGCCCTCAGCTGGAAATACGCCTTGGGATGAGCGCATACGGGGCAGATCTCGGGCGCCTTTTTGCCGATGACGATGTGCCCGCAGTTGGAGCACTGCCAGATGCAGTCTTCGTCGCGCGAGAACACCAGCCCGTTTTTCACGTTGTCGAGCAGGGCGAGGTAGCGCTTCTCGTGCTCCTTTTCGATTTCTCCCACCTTTTCAAAAAGGAAGGCAATGTGGTCGAACCCTTCCTCGCGCGCCTCTTTGGCGAAGCGGGCGTACATGTCCGTCCATTCATAGTTCTCGCCGGCCGCCGCGTCGGCCAGATTCTCCTCGGTGGAGGGGATATCGCCGCCGTGCAGGAGCTTGAACCAGATCTTCGCGTGCTCCTTTTCATTGTTTGCCGTCTCCTCGAAGAGCGCGGCGATCTGTACAAACCCGTCCTTTTTCGCCTTGCTCGCGTAATATGTATATTTATTGCGAGCCTGCGATTCCCCCGCGAATGCGGTCTGGAGGTTTTGTTCCGTCTTGGTGCCTTTGAGTTCCTTAGCCATGTTTGTCGTCTCCTTTTTGTTTGTTTTTACAATCGGAACAGATGCCGACGAACAGCAGCTCGTGCCCTTCGACGGTGAACCCGTCCGTTCGTTCCAAATATATTTCGGGTGCCGCCAGCGGCCGCATGGTGGCGTCGAACAGCCTCCCGCAGACGCGGCAGTGCAGGTGATAGTGCGCCTCCGTCCGCCCGTCGTAATGGGTCGGGCCGTCTCCCGCATCGATCCTCCGTATATCTCCGCACGCGGCGAGCAGATGCAGATTTCTGTACACGGTCGCCTTGCCGATGCCCGCCTCCGCGACCGCCCCGTAGACCTCTTCTGCGTCCGGGTGATGCAGCGAGCGCACCGCACCCAGCACCAGCTGCCGCTGTAAGGTGTTTCTCCTGTCCATAATAACTCCTATTGAGAATTATTATCAATTAAAGTATACCATAAAAAAAACAAAAGTCAAGAGTTTTTTATAAATATTTTTTGAATGTTGACAAATGCCGCCATTTGATTTATAATAAAAATGAGGGGAAAGAGAAGCAATGAATTACGAGAAAACCGAACTATACTTTTTGCAGCGCAACGCCGTCCGCGGTTTTGGTAAGGAGGACGGAGAAAAGATCTTCGGTCGGGCCTCCAAGCTGTATGTGGAGCTCGTCGTCACGACCGACTATAAGAACAGTGCGACGTTTGAGCGCCAGCTGCGGCGGCTGGTCTACCCGGTCATCGCCTATTACAAGACGCTGCTCGCTTTCGGATACAGAGAGGCTTCCGCGCTCGGCCTCGTGCGCGCGGAAACGTCCAAGGCCGCCAAAGAGAGCGCGGGCATCCTCGCCGCGCAGATGCGGCCGCTCTTCCCGTTCCATGCCTTCAAGAGGAACATCAAAAATTTCATGGAGTACAAATTCCCGTCGGAAGCGTGGAAGTGCTCCGGCCTGAAGCTGCGCGGGAGGGAGATACGCTTTGACATCGAAGAGTGCCTCTACCACACCATCACGTCAAAATTCGGCTGTCCCGAACTGGGCGCCGTGTTCTGCGATTATGAACGCGAAGCCTTCGGCGGGCTGAACCCGCCCATCGCCTTCTCCGCAGACGGGACGATCGCGACCGGGCACGACAAATGCAGGTTTTCCTTCGCAAAGGTAGGGGGAAAGGTGAAAAAGAAACAGTAGGGCGCGCACGCGCTCGCCGATCCGGCATGAAAAGGGGACGCTTTCCGCAAAGCGTCCCCGTCATTTTTTGTTCGGAGAGAGAAAAGGGCGCACCGCAGTGCACCCTCTGTATGCGTCTCGTACGGCGTCAGGCCCTGTCGTTGCTGCCCAGAACGTCCACGATCTTGTGCTTTACGAGCTCTTTGACGGCGGCGCGGGCGTCGCCGAGGTACTGGCGGGGATCGAAATGGTCGGGGTGCTCCGCGAAGTGCTTGCGGATCGCCGCGGTGCAGGCGACGCGCAGGTCGGAGTCGATGTTGATCTTGCAGACCGCCATCGAAGCGGCCTTGCGGAGCATCTCTTCGGGGATGCCGATCGCGTCGGGCATCTTGCCGCCGAACTGGTTGATGATCGCGACGCGGTCCTGCGGCACGGAAGAAGCGCCGTGCAGCACGATGGGGAAGCCGGGCAGGCGCTTGCCGACCTCTTCGAGGATGTCGAACCTGAGCTGCGGCTTCTGGCCGGGTTTGAATTTATAGGCGCCGTGGCTGGTGCCGATGGCGATGGCGAGGGAATCGCAGCCCGTCTTCTCGGTGAATTCGCACACTTCGTCGGGCTGGGTGAAGCAGGCGTCCTCCGCCTTTACGTTGACGGCGTCCTCGATGCCGGCGAGCTGCCCCAGCTCTGCCTCGACGACGACCCCGCGGTCATGCGCGTACTCTACCACCTTTTTGGTGATCTCAATGTTTTCCTTGAAAGAATGGTGCGACGCGTCGATCATGACGGAAGTAAACCCGTCTTCGATGGCGGCCTTGCAGGACTCAAAGTCCGCGCCGTGATCGAGGTGCATCACGATGGGCAGGCCCGTCGTCTCGACCGCCGCCTGCACGAGGTGGCGCAGGTAGACGGGGTTGGCATACTTGCGGGCACCCGCAGAGACCTGCAGGATGAGAGGAGAGTTGCACTCCTTGCCCGCTTCGACGATCCCCTGGATGGTTTCCATGTTGTTCACGTTGAAGGCGCCGATGGCGTAGCCGCCGGCATACGCTTTTTTGAACATTTCGGTAGAAGTTACCAAAGGCATAATGTGATCCTCCGTTGTTTTTGTTCAGCTAATATTTTACACCAAAACCGAGCAAAAAGCAATACAAAATCAGAAAATATCTTCAAATCGCTTTATAAAATTTTGGCGGGGTATTATAATAGTAAAGAATAAACGGCCGCACGGCGGCGCGGCGCACGCTTTGCCCGCCGCCCGGCGGAAAAAGGAGGGTTTTTATGCGCGATCCGAGGATCGATAAACTTGCGGACGTACTCGTCAATTATTCCGTAAACTGCTGCAAAGGCGAAAAGGTGCTCATCGAGGCGCGGGGCATAGAGCCGGAGCTCGTCAACGCCTGCATCGAAAAAGTTTTTGCCGCGGGCGGCTATCCCTTTGCGGACGTCATCGACCCGCGTGTCGAGCGCGCCCTGCTGCAGGGGACGGGCGAGGAACATTGCAGGCTGCGCGCGAAGTATGCGAAATACAGGATGGAGGACATGGACTGCTATATCGGCATCCGCGGCGGCTCCAATACCTTTGAACTGTCCGACGTGCCCGCCGCCAACATGCAGGCATATGACCGCCTCTATTCTTTCCCCGTCCATCACGAGACGCGCGTAAAAAAGACGAAGTGGGTGGTGCTGCGCTATCCGAACCCGTCCATGGCGCAGAACGCGGGCATGTCCACAGAAAAATTCGAGGATTTCTACTTTGACGTCTGCACCCTCGATTATTCTAAAATGGATCGGGCGATGGATGCGCTCAAAGCGCTCATGGAAAGGACGGACAAGGTGCGCCTCGTCTCTCCCGGCACCGACCTCACTTTTTCCATAAAGGGCATCCCCGCCATCAAATGCGCGGGCCACATGAATATCCCCGACGGCGAGGTGTACACCGCCCCGGTCAGAGACAGCGTGAACGGCGTCATCACCTACAACGCCCCCACTTTGGAAAATGGGATCAAACACGAGAATGTGCGCCTCGTCTTTAAAGAGGGGAAGATCGTCGAGGCGACGTCCTCGAACACCGAGGCGCTCAATGCGGTGCTCGATACCGACGAGGGCGCCCGCTATGTTGGGGAGTTCGCCGTCGGCGTCAATCCCTTCGTCACCGAGCCCATGCTGGATATCCTCTTCGACGAAAAGATCTCCGGCTCCATCCACTTCACGCCCGGATGCAGCTATGACGACGCCTTCAACGGGAACAAATCGAGCGTGCATTGGGACATGGTGCTCATCCAGACGGCCGAAAAGGGGGGCGGGGAGATCTGGTTCGACGACAGGCTCGTCCGCAAGGACGGCATTTTCGTGGCGGACGAGCTCAGGTGCCTCAATCCGGAAAACCTGAAATGACGGAAAAACTGCATTTTATGCAAAAAACCGCGCATTTTTTGTGCCGATCTTTACCGCATGGGGCAAAATTAAAAGTAATTCGGTCAAACTATTGACTAAATTTTTACAATTTGCTATAATAATACTGCTGGTTAAAAGAGCAAAAAATTTTATTTTTCTAATTGGAGGAATAATACAATGGCTAATGTAAGAGTTGCGATCAACGGATTCGGCCGTATCGGCCGCCTCGCCTTCCGTCAGATGTTCGGCGCGAAGGGCTACGAAGTCGTCGCCATCAACGACCTCACCAGCCCCGCGATGCTCGCTCATCTGCTCAAGTACGATTCCGCGCAGGGCAGGTATGCGCTGGCGGACAAGGTCTCCGCTACGGAGAACTCCATCATCGTCGACGGCAAGGAGATCAAGATCTACGCTGAGAAGGATGCGAAGGATCTCCCTTGGGGCGAGATCGGCGTTGACGTCGTCCTCGAGTGCACGGGCTTCTACTGCTCCAAGGCGAAGAGCCAGGCGCACATCGATGCCGGTGCCAAGAAAGTCGTTATCTCCGCTCCCGCGGGCAACGATCTGCCTACCATCGTCTACAGCGTCAACGAAAAGACTCTCAAGCCCACCGATACCATCATTTCGGCCGCTTCCTGCACGACGAACTGCCTCGCTCCCATGGCGAACGCGCTCAACAAGTTCGCGAAGATCAAGAAGGGCTATATGACCACCATCCACGCATACACCGGCGACCAGATGACGCTGGACGGCCCTCATCGCAAGGGCGACCTGCGCCGTGCGCGTGCCGCTGCCGTGAACATCACCCCGAACAGCACGGGCGCAGCGAAGGCGATCGGCCTCGTCATCCCCGAGCTCAACGGCATCCTGGACGGCTGCGCGCAGCGCGTTCCCGTGCCCACCGGTTCCCTGACCCAGCTCATCGCCATCGTCGAGGGCAAGGTCGACAAAGACGGCGTCAATGCAGCCATGAAGGCGGCGGCTTCCGAGTCCTTCGGTTACACCGAGGATGAGATCGTCTCTTCCGATATCGTCGGTATCACCTACGGCTCCCTGTTCGACGGCACGCAGACCAAGTGCATGGACATGGGCGACGGTTCGACGCTCGTGAAGGTCGTCTCCTGGTACGACAACGAGAACTCTTACACCAGCCAGATGGTCCGCACCATCAAATACTTCGCTGAGCTGAAGTAATTTCTTCCGCAAAGGAAATCGCATGGCGCCCCGCTCAGAGCGGGGCGCTGTTTTTATCTGTCGCGTCCCGCCGTCGGCGCAGGTTGCCCGCGGCAGGCAAATCATCTCAAAGGAGCCGATCTCATGATACGCAGAATAGAGGAGGGCGACAGGGAGGTTTTTCTCGCGCTCTCCGAACAGTTTTACGCTTCCTCCGCAGTGCTGCACCCCATTCCCGCGGCATACCACGCGCGCACCTTCGAAGAGCTCATGCGCTCGCGCGAATATGCGGACGGCTATATTTTGGAGGTGGACGGCAGGGCTGTCGGGTTCGGGCTGGTCGCCAAAACGTGGTCGCGCGAGGCGGGCGGCATGGTGCTGTGGCTGGAAGAGCTCTATATCCTCCCCGCATATCGCAGCCGCGGACTGGGCAGCGAATTTTTCGCCGTCTGCGAAAAGTTTGCCGCCGATAACGGCTATGCCCGCATCCGCCTGGAAGTGGAGGAGGAAAACGTGCGCGCCCGTGCCCTGTATGAGCGGCTGGGGTATGCGCCTTTGCCCTATTTGCAGATGGTAAAGGAGAAAGCATCTTCCCCGAAGCAGTGACGGGCAGCGGTGGCATTTCTAGTTTTTCCCGCATAGGATAATAGCGGAGACAACTCCGAACTTTTTTTACGAGGGGAAAAGATATGTTTCTGCTCTGGCTTGTTTTGTACGGCGGCTGCTGCGGCCGCTGCGGCGAAGGCCGTGCGGCGGGCACCTCTTCGGGTGAAGGTGGCTGCGGCCGCTCTGCGCCCTGCGGCGCCGCGTCGCAGGCTGCTTCTGCTTCCTGTTGCTGCCGCCGCAGGCGCTGCTGCACCGGTTATGGCGCGGCATCCGGCGTCTGCGGAGACGAGTGTTATTACATCCGCCAGTATGCGCTGTGCGGCTGCAATTGCGATAACGGCTGAAAAACAGGGGAGAGGCGGCATTTTTTGCCGCCTTTTCCCGTACAAGCGGCGCAGTATGTTGCAATTTTTCCGCAAATATAGTAAAATAGAGAATAATGCGGGCGTGGCGGAATTGGCAGACGCGCCGGACTTAGGATCCGGTGGTTCATCCATGCAGGTTCGACCCCTGTCGCCCGCACCATCTTTCGAGGATAAAAATGCTGCCCGCAGCCCCCTCGGGAAACGTATCGTATCCCGAGGGGGCTGTATAGATAAAAACACGGGCGAACTGCAAAATATCGCGTTATCGCTTGAAAACTTCCGCATTTTTTGGTAAGATAGAGGTACAGCAAAACCGGGCCCGAAACAGGGCGACAAAGAGAGCGTATGGACGAGCAGAAAAAGATCAAGATCTATATTTCCTGTCATAAACCCTGCGAGCAGGTAAAGAACGATATCTTCACCCCCGTCATGCAGAAGGACGTCGTGGACTTCCTCCGCAAAGGGACGGAGGAGGATAAGTTCATGGCGGAGCGAGCCAACGAATACTGCGAATTGCTCACGCAGTATTGGGCGTGGAAGTACGAGGAGGCGGATTACTACGGCTTCGGGCATTACCGCCGCTACTTTGAATTTGCCGACGATGTGAAGAGCAACGCCTACTGCATGGTCAGGCGCGATTACCTGAACGCTCGCACTGCCCGCGAGCTGGGGCTTACGGATGAGGCGCGCATCCGCTCCGCCGTGGAGAGCGCCGACGTGCTCACGCCCGTACCCTTCAACTATTATATAAAGTCCGTCTATTGGCAATATAAAAATTCCGGCACACTGTACATCGAGGATCTCGACATCGTGCTGGACATCATCCGCGAGGAATTCCCGCAATACCTGGCCGCGGCGGAGAAGTACCTGCGCGGCCATTACATGTACGCGTGCAATATGTTCGTGATGCGCGCCGATCTCTTCAAGGAATACAGCGCCTGGCTGTTCGCGGTGCTGCGCAGATTTTGTGAGCGCAGAGACATGGCTGCCCGGCGCTACAGCAACGAGGCGATGCGCACGCCGGGGCATCTCGGCGAGCGCCTGTTCGGCGTCTTTTGCACCTATCTCGTGCAGAGGGGCGGCGTCCGCTTCGGGCGGCGGCGCATGGTGCAGTTCACGAACACGGATCCCGCCGAAGAACTTTCTCCCGCCTTTGCGGGGGAAGAGACGGCGATCTTCATGCCCATTTCCGCGGGCAAGTCGCCCCTCGCGGCGGCGGCGCTCTCCTCCGTCATGCGGCATGCGGGGGAGGGAAAGTACGATATCGTCCTCCTCGCCGACGGCATGGGTGCGGCAGAGCGCGCAAAGCTTGCCTCCCTCGCCGCGGGGAAGGAGAATTTTTCCCTCCGCTTTTACGACCTCGCGCGCATGTACGACGAATGCGGCCTCTCTTCTTTCGGGGAGGCGGGCAGGCTCGCCTATGCGCAGCTCTCTCTCCCGCGCCTCTTCCCCGCATACGCGCGCGGCCTTTGGTTGGACTGCGACGTCATCGCCGGGGCAGACGTCGCGGCGCTGGCCGCCCTCGACCTCGGCGGAGCATGTGCGGGCGGCGCGCCCGACTTCGTGCACGCGGGGGAAGTGAACGGGTTCAGCGGCCGCATCCGCTCATATTATCTGCGCCTCGGGCTGCCCGACCTCTATGCGCTCGTGCAGCCCGGCGTGCTGGTCATGGACTTTGCCGCCATGCGCGAGGCGTGTGACCCTGAGCGGCTGTATGCCTGTGCGGGATACCCATACCGCGATGCGCGCAAGGATATCCTGAACCTGCTTCTCGGCGGCAAGCTCGCCCTGTTCGGAGGGGAATGGAACAGCATTCCGGAAGAAGAGGGGAGCGACGGCGCCGCGGCGCTCGCCTTTGCACCGAAGGAAGTCTTTCTCGCCGCGCAGGCTGCGGGGCGGAGTGCGAAGCTGCTGCATTTTTGCGGGAGCGAGCGGCCGTGGGAGACGCCCGCATCCGCGCACGCGGCGGCGTTCTGGGAGGCGCTCCGCGCCACCCCTTTTTGGGAGGAGCTGCTCTTCGCCTCGGGCAGGAGCGGAAAAAAGAAGGAGCGCGGCGTCGTCTTTCGCTGGATCTTCCTCAAGCTTTTTCCCTACGGCTCCCGCCGGCGTTCGGCGCTGAAAAAGATCTTTAAACGCAAGAGATGAACTTCGGGGCGCGCTCACTGCGCGCCCTTTCCGTACGGAGGAGGCGGCGCATGGAAGAGCTCGCTTTTTATAAGGGGAAACGCATATTCGTGACGGGGCATACCGGTTTCAAGGGCGGCTGGCTGTGCCGTACCCTCGCGCTCGCGGGGGCAGAGGTGTTCGGCTATGCTCTGCCCCCGCAGAGGGGTCTCTCCTTTTATGGCCTCTGTTCGGTGGAAGATGCGGTGCGCGGCGTCTTCGGCGACGTGCGCGACGCGGAGGCGCTGCGCGCGGCCCTGTGCGGCTTTTCCCCCGATATCGTCTTTCACCTCGCGGCGCAGCCCATCGTCGGGCGCGGCTATCGCGAGCCGCTCGAAACATTCGGCGCCAACCTCATGGGTACGGTCTGCCTGCTCGAGGCGGTGCGCGCCTGCCCGCGCGTCAAGAGTGTCCTTATCGTCACCACAGATAAAGTCTATCGCCCGGGCGGCGGCCCGCGGAGCGAGCGGGCGCCCCTCGGGGGAGACGATCCCTATGCTGCGAGCAAGGCCTGCGCGGAGATCGCTGCGGCATGCTACCGCACTTCGTGGCTCGCGGAGGCGGGCGTCGCGCTGAGTACCGCGCGCGCGGGCAATGCGATCGGCGGGGGAGATTTCGGCGAGGATCGCCTAGTGCCCGACTTTTTCCGCGCCGCAGGGAGGGGAGAGCCGCTCGCGCTGCGCAGCCCGCGGTCGGTGCGCCCGTACCAGTTCGTGCTCGAACCTGTCGCCACCTATCTGCGCATCGCCGCCGCGCAGGCGGAGGACGCCTCCCTCGCGGGCGCATATAACGTCGGTCCGGCGGCGGGGGCGCGCACCGCGCTCCTGGCAGACATGCTCGCCGAGGCGTGGGGCGGGGGCGGGCGGATACGGGCGGCCTCGCGCTTCAAGGAGACGGAAAAACTCGAACTCGACAGCGCAAAGGCGGAACGGGTGTTCGGCATCCGCCCGCGGACAGACCTAGCCGACGCTGTGCGCTATACCGTCGAATGGGAACGCGCGCGCCTTTCGGGGGCGGATATGGCTGCGTTTACGGACGGACAGATCGCTTCCTTTTTTTCGCTTCCCGTCCGGTAAGGATAAAACGTGCACCTCCTGCGCATACTGCGCGCAGGAGGTTTTACAATGATCGTTGCAAACATCGTTTCTTATATTCTTGTCCTGCTCGGCGCAATCAACTGGGGGCTGTACGGTATCTTCAATTTCAATTTCGTCTCGGCGATCTTTATGGGGGACCGCAGCCCGGGCGCGATCGTCGTCTACGTCATCATCGCGCTCGCGGCGATCTGGCTGATCGTGAGCACTGTCTTTGCGGGAGGCATCCTTCGCTTCATGCGCAGAGACAGAGAAGAGCGCACCTGAGCGCGGGCAGCAGAGAGGGCGGGGTCGATCCCGTCCTCTTCGCATGTGCGTGAAAGCAAGGAAAACTCTTTTTCGGCTTTTTTTCACAAAGATTTTCGGAAAGTCTGTTGACAAAACGGCGGGCCGGGCATATAATATACATAGAAATAGTTTCTATTAAAAACTATTAGCGATGTTGTCATATTATACCGTTACGCATGCCGGAAATGCGTGACTGTATATGACAAAAAGGAGGTACAGGCATGGAATTTGTAGAATTTAAGAACGTCAGCAAGGTCTATACGATGGGAGACAATCAGATCAGGGCGGCGGACGGCGTCAGTTTTACGATCAGGCAGGGGGAATTCTGCGTCATCGTCGGTCCCAGCGGTGCGGGCAAGACGACCGTGCTCAATATGCTGGGCGGCATGGATACGGTCACCGAGGGTGAGATCTGGGTAGACGGAGTGCGCATCAGCGATTTCGGCGAGCGCAAGCTGACTGAATACCGCCGCTACGACGTCGGCTTTGTCTTTCAGTTCTACAACCTCATCCAGAACCTTACCGCCAAGGAAAACGTGGAGATCGCCTCCGAGATCTGCCGCGATCCGCTCGACGCCGCAAAGACGCTGGAAGCGGTGGGGCTCGCGGGGCGCATGGACAATTTCCCCGCGCAGCTTTCGGGCGGCGAGCAGCAGCGCGTCTCCATCGCGCGCGCCATCGCAAAGAACCCCAAGCTGCTCCTGTGCGACGAACCGACGGGTGCGCTCGATTATGAGACGGGCAAGAGCATCCTGAAGCTCTTGCAGGATGTCTGCCGCGAGCGCGGGCGGACGGTCATCGTCATCACGCACAACCAGGCGATCACGCAGATGGCGGACAGGGTCATCCACATCAAAAACGGCAAAGTGTTCTCCGAAGAGGTGAACAAACATCCCGCGGACGTCTCCGTCATCGAGTGGTGACGGCCGCTCGCCGAATGAGCGGAGGTACCGGATATGAGAAAATTCAATAAAAACATCGCGAAGGAATTCAAGACGGGGTTCGGGCGCTTTGTCGCCATCATGGCGATCGTCGCCCTCGGCGTCGGCTTCCTCATCGGCGTCATGCAGGCCACGCCCGACATGAAGAACACGATGGGAAAATTTTATGCCGATGCCAGCGCCTACGATATCGATATCAAGGGCACCTATGGGCTGTCGGACGCGGATATCGAGGCGATCGCCGCCGCAAAAGACGGGGAAGGCGAAAAGCTTGCCTCTTATGTGATGCCCGTCCTCTCGACGGACGCGGTCGTCTCCGTCGGCGGCAAGGAGACCGTCGGCAGGATCGTCGGGCTGGATTTTTCGGGCGAGGGGGGCAACATCGCCCATAACCGTTTCGAACTGCTCGATGGCAACTTTCCGCAGGCGCCCGGAGAGGTGGTCGTCGAGCGTCCCTCCGACTTTTTTGAAGAGATCGCCGTGGGAGAAAAGATCTCTCTCGCGGAGGGAGGGCAGCGGCAGTACGGAGACGTGTATGCGATCGAAGAGTATACGGTCGTCGGCATCGTTTCCTCTCCCGATTATTACTACATCAACGGCAGAGAAGTGACCACCATCGGTACGGGCGTCGTCGGCGCCGTGATCTACGGACAGGGATACGACAGCGCCGACGGTGCCGGAGACGGCATGTACGACCTCGACGGAGGAGAGCTGTTTCAGGCACTCAACGGCTATATCGGCATGTCGGGGGAGGAGAGCGACATCATCCGCTATACGGACTGCTGGGTCGGCCTGGCGGGCTCTGACGATTATACCGTCTTTACCGATGGATACAAGCAGTTTGTTCTGGAGGGCGCGGACGCGCTGGATGCGGTCGGTGCGGAGCGCAGCGCCGCCCTCAACGAGACGGTGAAGGAGCTCAACGGCTTCCTCGCCATGATGGGGCAGGGATCCATTCCCGAAACGGCGGAATGGTACGTCCTCGACAGGGCGAGCTCGAACGTCAGCTACGTCAGCTTCTCGATGAATGTCGATAAGGTGGAGGACATTGCCGGCGTATTCCCCGTCTTCTTCATCGTCGTCGCCGCGCTGGTCGCGCTCACGTCCATGACGCGCATGGTGGAGGAGGACCGCATGCAGATCGGCACCTTCAAGGCGTTGGGGTACGGAAACGCGCGCATCCTCTCAAAATATCTCATCTATTGCTGCCTCGCGAGCATCATCGGCTGCGTCGCGGGCATCCTCATCGGGTTCAGTTTGCTGCCTTCCATCTTCTGGCAGGCATACGGCACCATGTACGTGCTGCCCGCGCTCGAGCTGGCATTCAGCCCGTGGTTTGCCGTCGCCGTCATCGCGATCGCCCTGGCGGTCACCGTCGCCGTCACCGTGTTCGCCGGCTGGACGCCTCTGCGCGAAAAGCCCGCCAAACTCATGCAGCCCAAGGCTCCCAAGGCGGGCAAGCGCATCCTCCTCGAACGGGTGGGCTTTTTCTGGAACCACCTCAAATTCAAGTGGAAGGCGACGGTACGCAACATCTTCCGCTATAAAAAGAACATGATCCTCACCATCATTTCGGTCATGGGCTGCACGGCCCTCATCCTGGCGGGGTTCGGGCTGAAAGACTCCATCGGCGCCGTGCAGAACATCCAGTATAAGGAGATCATCCGCTACGACGCGGTGGTGGACTGCGATCTCTCGGCAGACGCGGGGGAGAACAGCTATCTCGACACCTTTTCGGAAGGAAAGGAGAGCGCTTATCTGTATGCCGAAAACGGCCAGCTGCGTCTGGGAGAGGATGGCAGGGAGAGCATCGAACTGTACGTCGTGGATGCCGCAGAAGAAAACAGCCTGCAATCGTTTTCCGCGCTCGTAGAGTTGCGTACCCGCAAAAAATCTGTTAAAATAGATTTGTCCGGCGAGGGGATCGTCCTTCCCGAAAACATTGCCATCGTCTACGGCGTCGAGGCGGGGGACACGGTGACATACGTCGCCGCCTCCGGGAAGGCGCACGAAGTGGGGGTTGCCGCCGTCTGCGAGTATTATACCGGTTCCGTCGCCTACATGAATCTGCAGACGTTTGCGGCCATCGAGCCGGAGGCAGATACGGCGCCGAACGTGCTGCTCGTCCGTTCCGGCGCGGAAGATACCGCCGCGGAGACCGAAAAGCTGCTCGCGGACGGGCGCGTGAGCGCCGTAGAATTTACTGCGGACACCCTGGAGACCTTTGAGGGGCTGAGTTCGACGATGGGCCTGATCATCGCGGTGCTCGTCATAAGTGCGGGTGCGCTTGCCGCCATCGTCCTATACAACCTGACCAACATCAACATCGATGAGCGGCGCAGGGAAATCGCGACGCTGCGCGTGCTCGGCTACAAGCACTACGAAGTCGCAGGGTATATCTACCGCGAGAGCGCCATTCTGACCATCGTCGGCACCCTTCTCGGGCTGTTGCTCGGGTTCCTGCTGCACATGTTTATCGTGGGGCGGGTAGACGGCGTGATGATGATGTTCGGCCGCGCCATCGGCGGGCTGAGCTACCTGTGGGCATTCCTGCTCACCATCGCCTTCGCGGCGATCGTCTACGCCTTCATGCTCATCAAGCTGAACAAGATCGACATGGCGGAATCTCTCAAATCCAACGAATGAACTGTATAAGGAGGGGGGGATATGAAGAGCAAGACGGAACTGCGCGACGGGCTCATCGCAGAGCTTTGGCGCATGTATAAGATGGATATCATCGAACATCTCCGCACGTTTGTGGAGGGTGAGACGGCCGCCCTGTGGCTGCTGCGCGAGGCGGGCGGTTCTTCCCCGTCGCGTATCAGCGAAGAGCTGGGCGTCAGCCGCGCGCGCGCGGCCAACATCCTGCGCGGGCTGCGTGAAAAGGGGCTGGTCGAAATGGAGATCGCCCCCGGAGATCGCCGCCGCATGGACGTCGCGCTCACAGAAAAGGGGCGGGCGACCCTGGAAGAAAAGTACAGTTTTCTGCTCAGATATTTTGACCTGTACGTCGATGTGCTCGGGCCTGAAGACATAGAGGAGCTCACCCGCCTCCTGCACAAGACGGCAGACTGCGAGGCGCAGCTCCGCACGGAGAACATGCTGCCGAAAACGGAGGTAGGAAGATGATCGACAACGAATCGGGCGAAGATTACCTGGAGGCGATCCTGCGCCTCGCGGCAAAAGAACAGGACGTCCACGCGGTGGATGTCGCGCGCGAAGTCGGCGTTTCAAAACCCGCGGTCACGAAGGCGATGCGCATCCTCGTGCGCAAAGGATACGTCGAGATCGTCAGCAACCACATACACCTCACGCCCGGCGGCAGGGCATACGCCGAGGCGGTGTACGAGAAACACCGCCTGCTCACGAGATTCCTCGAGGAGCTCGGGGTGGACGCGAAGGTCGCGGAGGCGGACGCCTGCCGCATGGAACATCTCATCAGCGAAGAGACGCACGCCGCGATCAGAAAATTCATGCAGAAAAAGGCGTGACCTTATCTCATTTTTTCAATGACCTAGCCGGGCCGCATGCACATTCGTGCATGCGGCCTGCCGTTTATTTCTTTGATTTAAGTACTATGCGTGACATAAATACAAAAATAAACCGCTTTTCTCCGCCGTGGCATTGTACAAGCCGAGCGATTCATATAGTAGAGATATCCGAAACCGGAGGGGGTATCTCGCATGTTTTTAGAATTTTTGAGCGCGCTGTTCGGCAAGCTGTTTTTCTTCACGTCCGCGGTCAGCGGCAAGGGGTCCTTCCCCAAACCGCTTCCGCCCGAAGAGGAGGCGAAGTATCTGAAGCTCGCGCGTGGAGGAGACAAGGCGGCCAAGGATATGCTGGTCCGCCACAACATGCGACTTGTCGCGCACATCGTCAAAAAATATAACGGCGCCGCGGAGACGGACGATCTGATCTCCGTCGGCTCGATCGGACTCATCAAGGCGATCGACACCTACAAGGAAGGTAAGGGGACGCAGCTCGCCACCTATACGGCGCGCTGTATCGAAAACGAGATCCTCATGCTCATCCGCAGCAGCAAAAAGCATCGCAACACCGTCTACCTCTCCGACCCTGTCGGCGTGGACAAAGAGGGCAACGAGCTGACGCTGATGGATCTCCTCTTCGAGAAGGAAGAGGGCGTCTTCCGCACCGTCGAATCGAAGCTGGTCAAGGAAAAGTTCATGCGCCTTCTGCAAGAGACGCTGACGGAACGCGAATTTACCGTCCTGTGCCTGCGCTACGGGCTCAAGGGCGGCGCGCCCATGCCGCAGCGGGAGGTCGCCGCCTTTTTAAAGATCTCGCGCTCATATATTTCTCGCATCGAAAAGCGCGCCATCGAGCGCGTGCGCGCGCACATCGACCGCAGCGACTATCTGTGAGAGGCATGTTCGCGGCAAAGCCGCGTTCTTTTTCGGGCGCGGCGGGGAAATTCCGAAAAAATGTTTACAAAGCCGCCGCGCCGTGCTATAATAGAATCGTAAAAACGGCGCGAGAGTGTACGGCGTCGGGCGCGCGCCTTGCGCGCTTTTGGTAAAGGGCTTTGATCCATGCTTTGTTCCGGCTGTAAGAAAAGAGAAGCGACCCGCTGCCTGCGGCAGGAGGGGGAGGAAGACGTCTGGCTGTGTGACGACTGTTACGAGCGGCTGGGCGGCGCCGCCGCCTGCTTCGGCGACGAGCCGGATTTTTTTGTATCCTTTCTGCAGCCGAAAAAGGACGATGAGAAAAAGTGCCCAGCCTGCGGCAGGACCCTCGCGGAGTATTCCCGCACCGGCCTCGTCGGCTGCGCCGCCTGTTACGACGCCTTCCGCGAGGAGCTCTTGCCCGCCATCCGCCGCATCCACGGCAAGACGGCGCACAAGGGCAAGCATCCCCTCGGCAGCGGCAGCAGCTTCGAACTGCTCGGCGAGCAGAAGCGGCTGCGCGCGGAGCTCGAGCGCGCGTTGCGCGAAAATCGCATGAAAGACGTCGAGCGGCTCAACCGCGATATACGCGCCATCAGCGACGTGATCTATCGCGGCGGGGAGGGCGAAGATGGCAAATAATATCGAGAGCACCGTCCTCTCCTCCCGCGTGCGCCTGGCGCGCAACCTGGCGGATTATCCTTTTCCCTCCGCGCTGAAAAGTACGGCGCAGGCAAAGGAGATCATCCGCTCCGTGGCCGCGGCCGCGAGCAGACTGCGTCCATTCCGCCTCTATGAGATGGACGTCATCACGGAGAACGTCGCCCAGGCCATCTGCGACGATCATCTGATCAGCACAGAACTTGCGGCGAACCGCAAATACGGCGCCGCGCTCATCGACGAGGAGGGGGACGAGGAAGACGGCGACCTGCGCGGCAAATACTCGATCATGATCAACGAGGAAGATCACCTGCGCGAACAGTACATCTCCCGCGGGCTCTCCCTCGCCGTTGCATACCGCAAGATCTCGGACATAGACGACGAGCTGTCGCGCACTCTGCGGTTTGCCTTTGACGCGAAGCTCGGCTATCTGACCGCCTGCCCGACCAACCTCGGCACCGGCATGCGCGCCTCCGCGATGCTGTTCCTGCCCGGGCTTACCCGCATGAACAAGATGAACAGGCTGATCCGCGAGATCTCACGCCTGGGGCACACCGTGCGTGGCGTGTACGGGGAGGGGAGCGCCGCCGAAGGCTATATGTATCAGATCAGCAATGAAGTCACCCTCGGCGTCAGCGAAGAGTATATCCTCTCGGAGGTACAGCGCGCGGTTTTGGAGATCGTCAACCTGGAAGCGCAGGCGCGCAAAGCGCTGCTGGCGGAGGACCGCGTCGGCATCAAGGACGAGTGCTGCCGGGCATTCGGCATCCTCTCCAATTGCGAAAAGGTCTCCAATGCCGAATTTTTGCAGCTGATCTCCGACGTAAAGCTCGGCATCGCCCTGGGTTTTCTCGAAATAGAGGACTTTTCCTCCATCGACGATCTCATCTCCGCGGTCCGCCCCGCAAACATTGACCTTCTTATCGATAAACCGCTCACCGCGGCCGAGCGCGATGTCCATCGCGCGGGCGAGTGCCGCGCGGCGCTCGCGGCCGTGCGCCGCACGTCCGCAGGGCTGTGAGCGGCCGCTTCACGGAGTATTTATGTACGATTTCAATAAATTTTCCATCAACCTGCAAAAGGCGATCAAGCTGTCCGTCGATGCCGCAAAATATTACGGCAGCAGTTACATCGGCAGCGAGCATATCCTGTTCGGCATCCTCAATGTGCCCGAATGCCGTGCCTGCAAGATCCTGCGAGCGGCGGGCGTCAGAGAGCCCGAATACCGCGCCGTGTTCGTGCGCACGCTGGATAAGAGACTCAAACTCAGCGGGTTTACGCCGCGCACGAAGAACCTCTTCGATAAGGCGTGTGAATACGCCCTCGACCACGACGACGCGAGCGCGGGGGTCGGCAGCGAGTACATGCTGCTCGCCATCCTCGCCGACGACGAATCTATCGCCGTGCGCCTCCTCAAATCGCTGGGGGCGGACATAGACGGCATCCTCGATGCCCTCGATGCGGAGATCGGGGAGCCCGTCGGTATCGACGTGGAGCCCGACTACGAATCCATTTTCCGCCAGCAATACCAGAAGCAGGCGCCGCACGAGGTCCCGCAGGGCAAGGGGGTGGATCTCCATTACGGCACCGACCTCACTCAAAAGGCGCGCGAAGGGAAGATCGACCCCGTCATCGGCAGAAAAAAAGAGATAGACAAGATCATCCAGGTGCTGTCCCGCCGCACCAAAAACAATCCCGTACTCATCGGCGAGCCGGGCGTCGGCAAGAGTGCCGTCGTGGAGGGGCTCGCGCAGGCCATTGTCAAGGGCGAGGTGCCTGATCTCCTCCTCGGGAAGACCGTCTTTTCGCTCGATCTCCCGGGCATGCTCGCGGGGGCGAAGTACCGCGGCGATTTCGAGGAGAGGCTCAAAGAGATCATCGACGCCATCCGCAGGAACGGGAACATCATCCTCTTCATCGACGAGATCCACAACATCGTCGGGGCGGGCGCGAGTTCGGACAACACGATGGACGCGGCGAACATTTTAAAGCCCATGCTCGCGCGCGGTGAGTTGCAGACCATCGGCGCGACCACCATCGACGAATACCGCAAGTACATCGAAAAGGACCCCGCGCTCGAGCGGAGGTTCACGCCCGTCAACGTCGAGCAGCCCAGCGTAGAGGAGACGATCGAAATTTTGCGCGGCCTGCGGGACAAATACGAGGCGCATCACAAAGTGGCCATCACGGACGAGGCGATCGTCGCTGCGGCGAGCCTCTCCGACCGCTACATTACCGACCGCTTTTTGCCCGATAAGGCGATCGACCTCATCGACGAGGCGGCGAGCCGTGCCCGGCTGGACAGCTACAACGGCCCCGCGGGCATCAAGGAAAAGGAGCAGGAGATCGAGCGGCTGAACGCCGAAAAGAACAAGGCGGTGCGCAAGGACGACTTCCTATCCGCGCAGAACATCTTGCAGCAGATAAAAAAGACGGAGAGCGAGATAGAGACCATCCGCAAAGAGTGGGAAAAGCACCGCGGGGAGAACCACGCCTCCATCGGGTCCGAAGAGGTCGCCAAGATCGTCGCGACCTGGACGGGCATCCCCGTGCTGCGCATCACCGAGGAGGAGAGCAAGCGCCTCCTTCACCTCGAGGAGGAACTGCACAGGCGGGTCATCGGGCAGGACGAGGCAGTCTCCGCCGTCGCCAAGGCGATCCGCCGCGCCCGCGCGGGGCTCAAAGACCCCGGCAGGCCCATCGGCTCGTTCATCTTCGTCGGGCCCACCGGCGTGGGCAAAACAGAGCTTTCCAAGGCGCTGGCGGCGGCGATGTTCGGGGACGAGCGCCTGATGGTGCG
This sequence comes from uncultured Bacillota bacterium, assembly GCA_949297575.1. Taxonomy (GTDB): domain Bacteria; phylum Bacillota; class Clostridia; order Christensenellales; family Borkfalkiaceae; genus Borkfalkia. The sequence continues at coordinate 95,840 of CASFTB010000003.1, forward strand.
CCTCGACATGAGTGAGTTCATGGAAAAGCATTCTGTCAGCAAGCTCATCGGCGCCCCTCCGGGATACGTCGGCTTCGACGAGGCGGGCGGTCTCACCGAAAAGATCCGCCGCAAGCCCTATTCCGTCGTGCTCTTCGACGAGATCGAAAAGGCCCATCCGGACGTCTTCAACGTACTGCTCCAGATCCTCGACGACGGCCGCCTGACGGACAGCAAGGGCAGGGTGGTCAGCTTCAAAAACACCATCGTTATCCTTACGAGCAACGTAGGAGCGGGCAAAGTGAACGAAATGCGCAGTCTCGGATTCTCGGGCGCGGACGACGCCGCGCGCGATGAATACGACCGCATGAAAGAATCCATCACCGAGGAGCTGAAGGCGCAGTTCAGGCCGGAATTCCTCAACAGGATCGACGAGATCATCGTCTTCCACAAGCTGAGCAAGGAGGACGCTTCCAAGGTCTGCGACCTCTTCCTCGGCACCCTCGCGGAGCGGCTGAAAAGGCGTGAGATCGATCTCTCCGTCAGCGAGGCGGCGAAGGACGCACTGCTCGCGGAGGGGTATGACCGCGTCTACGGCGCGCGCCCGCTCAGGCGCGTCATCCAGCGCCGCATCGAGGATGCGCTCAGCGAGGAGATCCTTGCGGGCAAAGTGCTCCCCGGCAAAAAGGTGCTTGCGGACGCGGAAGGGGGAAAGATCGTCTTCCGCTGTTCGAAATGAAGATCGATGCGGGGGCTTCCGCCCCCGAGGAAATAATCACATTAGGAGGGAAAACATGCGCATCGAGATCAGTGAAAAGAATTGCAAGGCGAGCGAAAAGCTTGCTGCCGTGGTCGAAAAAAAGGTCGCCAGACTGGAAAAATATTTCGACGAAGATGCCATCTGCTCTGTCTATCTCAAGCAGGAAGGCAAGCTGAGCAAGACGGAGGTCACGATCTATTATAAAGGAAATATGATCCGCGCCGAAGTGGGCGGCGATAATTTCTACGACAATATCGACGAGGTCCTCCCGAAGATCGAGCGGCAGATCTACAAGCACAAGTCCAAGATTGAATCCAAGCTCAAAAAGGACGCCTTTGCGGAAAAGCAGCTCTTCTTCCGGGGAGACGTATCTGCGGAAGAGGGCAAGCTGGTCAGGACGAAGACTTTCAAGCTCACGCCCCTGACGACGGAGGAGGCGGCGGAGCAGCTCGACCTGCTCGGGCACAGCTTCTACGTGTTTCAGGACGCCGAGACCGGCGAGGTGCGCGTGGTCTATCTGCGCGCCGACGGAGACATCGGCCTCATCATTCCCAAAAAAGCATAGACGGATCGCGCAAAAGGGGGCAGGCTTTTCGGCCTGCCCCGCATTTTTTGCCCTTGCGGCGGCACCGTCTGATGCGGAAAGGGCGGTTTCAGGGCAATTTTTCCTGTTTTGGCTGCGCTTTTGTACTCTATTTGCTCATTTTGTGCAAGAATGACAATATTTTTGCAACGGGGGCTTGCAATTTCGCAAAAAAGTGATATAATATATTGTAGAAAAAGAATGGGCGGTCAGAAATAAAGGGAGAGGCCGTGGCGGCGAACTGCGGCGGCCGGATGTAAGATCGTTGAGTTTTTTGCAAACGCGCTTTGCAAAATGAAATTATAAACCTTTCGGAGTGCAAAAAAATGAAGTACGCGGAAATCCTCAAGCAACTGACACTTGAAGAGAAAGCTGCGCTCATGTCCGGGCGGGACTTCTGGTCCACGACCGCCTATGAGAAGTGCGGCATCCCTTCGATGTTCCTGTCCGACGGCCCTCACGGGATCCGTAAACAGGCGGCGGCGTCCGACCACCTCGGTCTGAACGCCAGTATCCCCGCTACCTGCTTCCCCACGGCGGCGGCGATGGCAAACACCTGGAACGTGGAACTGGGCGAAGAACTCGGTAAACGGCTGGGCGAAGAGGCCACGGCACAGCGCGTCAACGTGCTGCTCGGGCCCGGCATGAACATCAAGCGCAGCCCGCTCTGCGGCAGAGACTTCGAATATTTCTCCGAGGATCCTTACCTCGCGGGCAAGATGGCGGCGTCTTACGTGCGCGGCATCCAGAGCTACGGCATCTCCGGCTGTCTCAAGCACTTTGCGGCGAACAACCAGGAAGAGCGCCGCATGGTCATCGACTCCGTCGTGGACGAGCGCACCCTCCGCGAGATCTACCTCACCGGGTTCGAGATCGCGATAGAGGAAGGCAAGCCTCACACCATCATGTCTTCCTATAACAAACTCAACGGCACGCATACCAACGAGAACATGCACCTCATGCGCGACATCCTGCGCGGCGAATGGGGCTACGAAGGCGTCGTCGTCACCGACTGGGCAGGCTGTAACGACCGCGTCGAGGGCGTCAAGGCGGGCAACGAGCTCGAAATGCCCTGCTGCCTGTACGGCAACGACGATATCATCAAGGCCGTCAACGAGGGCCGCCTGAGCATGGAAGAGGTGGACGAGTGCCTCGACAGGCTGCTCGACCTCATCTTCAGCACCTCTGCTGCACTCAAAGACAAGCCCACCGAATTCAACGTGGAAGAGCACCATGCCTTCGCGTATAAGTGCGCGTCGGAGAGCATGGTACTGCTCAAAAACGAGGATGCGGCCCTGCCTCTGGCGGAAAAGGAGCGCATCTGCGTCATCGGCGACTTTGCGCAGAAGCCCCGCTATCAGGGCGCGGGTTCTTCCATCGTCAACCCCACCAAGCTCGACAATGCGATCGACTGCATCAAAGACTATCCCCTCGATTACGTCGGGTACGAGCCGGGCTATGACCGCTACGGCAAGCGCAGCAAGAAGAAGCTCAACGCCGCCATCGCACTGGCGAAGAAGAGCGACACGATCGTCTACTTCATCGGCCTCGACGAAGTCAGCGAGGCGGAGGGCATCGACCGCAGGGATATGAAGCTGCCCCAGAACCAGCTCGACGTGCTTGCAGAGCTGCTCAAACTGAAAAAGAAGATCGTCGCCGTCCTCGTCGGCGGCAGCGCCGTCGAGTTCGGATGCCTTGCGAACTGCAACGCAGTTCTGTATGCCTCCCTGGGCGGGCAGGCGGGCGCGCGCGCCGTCCTCGACGCGCTCACCGGCAAGGTCAACCCTTCGGGCAAACTCTCCGAGAGCTTTGCGTTCGCGCTGGAAGATTACGCTTCTTCTTCCCGCTTCCCCGGCAAGGCGATGAGCGTCGAATACCGCGAGGGCCTGTACGTCGGCTATCGTTACTTCACGACGGCGAACGTCCCCGTCCGCTATCCGTTCGGCTACGGCCTCAGCTATACCACCTTCGAGTATTCCGACCTGCAGGTGAGCAAAGACGGCGTCACCTTCACCATCAAAAATACCGGCGAGCGTGACGGCGCCGAGATCGCACAGCTGTACATCGGCAAAAAGGATGCGGAAGTGTTCCGCCCCGCCATCGAACTCAAAGGCTTTGCGAAGGTCTTCCTCAAAGCAGGGGAGAGCAAGCAGATCACCATTCCCTTCGACAAGCGCACCTTCCGCTATTTCAACGTCGCCACAAACAAGTGGGAGATCGAGGGCGGCGCATACGAAGTGTACATCGGCGCCTCCAGCGAAGACATGCGCCTGACCGGCTCTGTGGAGGTCGAGGGCACGAACGCACCTGTTCCTTACGAAAAGGAATTGCTGCCTTCTTATTACAGCGGCAAGGCAAACGACGTGCACAAGGCCGAGTTCACCAAACTGCTCGGCAGGCCCATCCCGCGCGCAGGATATACCTTCTATAAAAAGCGCAGGATGGTCATCCACGAAAACTGCACCGTTGCGGATCTGCGCTTCTCCAAGCGTTGGGTCGGCAGGCTGTTCTCCGGGGCGATGCGCTTCGCGCATGCCTTCCTGTGGAAGATCGGCAACCGTACGCTGGCAAATACCATCATGATGGGCGTCATCCATCAGCCGATCCGCGGCCTGGCGAAATTCGGCGGTATGTCCCGCCGTCAGATGGAGGCCATGCTGATGATGTTCAACGGCCACCTGTTCAAGGGCGTGTTCCGTTTCTTCACCAAAGAAAAGGTCAAAAAGACCGAAGAAAAGGCAAAAGAGGGAGATAAGTAAGCAAATGTTTCTGATCACGTTCGCCGTTCCCTGCTACAATTCTGCGGGGTATATGCGCCGCTGTATCGATACGCTGCTCACCGGAGGCGACGAAGTGGAGATCGTCATCGTCAATGACGGTTCCACCGACGGTACGCGGGAGATCGCGGACGAATATGCCGCGGCGCATGCGAACGTGCGTGCCGTCCACAAAGAGAACGGCGGGCACGGGTCGGGCGTCAATAAAGGGCTCGAGCTGGCAAACGGCCTGTACTATAAGGTCGTCGACTCCGACGACTGGCTGGATGCGGACGCCCTCGCGCAGCTTCTCGATACGCTGCGCGCCCACAGGGACGCCGGCGAGCTCGCCGATCTCTATATCACGAATTTTGTCTACGAAAAGCTCTGCGAAAACAAGCGGTTTGTCCGGCATTATACAAAAAATCTGCCCGCGGGCAGGTTCTTCGGATGGAAGGAGGTAAAGCGGTTCCATACCTCTAACTGTCTGCTCATGCACTCCCTGATGTACCGTACGGACAAGCTGCGCGAGAGTGGCATGGTGCTCCCCGAGCATACCTTTTATGTAGACAATATTTACGCCTACAAACCTCTCCCCCTCATGCAGAAGCTGTTTTATCTGGACGTCGACCTGTACCGCTACTTCATCGGGCGGGAAGACCAGTCCGTCAGCGCGGCCAACATCGTCCGCCGCTACAAACAGCAGATCCGCGTCATGAAGGAGATGATCGTCTCCTATCCGTACGAACAGCTCGCCTCGATGGACAAGGGGCTGTTCCGCTACATGAAGCATGACCTCTCCGTCATCATGACGCTCACCGTCATGTTCACGACGGGCGGAAAAGACGAATTGCCCGAGCGCAAGGAAGCGCTTCGCGAGCTCTGGCAGTTCATCAAAGAGAGAGACAAAAAGATGTACAACTTCCTGCGGCACTTCTCGTACACGTCGCTCGTGAACTGGATGCCGTTCAGGATGTGCGGCAGCGTGACGGTGCTCGGGTACCGTTATTATCGGCGCCGCATCAATTGCAGTTAAAAGGGAGCGGGACGCAGCGCGCGTCCCGCTCTTTCTCTATCTTTTAATGTATTTTTCGGGCATGAATTTCCAGTAGCGCGCGGGCATATAGCCCCTCATCTGCCTCTCGTGCGGCCGCATGTCGATGTTCACCGCATCGTAATATTCCTGCCAGAGGGAGCGGAAGGCGTCTTCGCGTTCAGAGAGGGCGACGCTCACCCGCTCGTCTGCAGGGGAGATCAGGCACGCCGTTCCGTTGTACAGCGCGGCCTTTTTGCGCGCGGTGTCGTGGATGATGAATGGCTGTGCGGGCAGCCGCCGCAAAAAGTGGGGGAGGATGAGTTCGAGGATATCGTTGTCGGGCGCAAAGGGGGCATACAAGATGCCGCCCTCCCCCTCCATAAAGCGGAGAAAGCCGGTAAAGTTGTGCGCCTCTCCCGTCACCTTGCGGCAGTTTTCGCGCACGGCGAGCACCGTCTTGTCGGCGAGCCTGTCCCGCACGGGGGCGCGCGCCTTTACGATCATGCGCAGGTACTCGAGCGCGAGCTGTTCGCGGCCTTCCCATCCCCGCCGCAGCAGCAGAGAGATGTCCCGCAGGCAGTGCGGGTCGCAGAGCGTCAGCTTTCTTTTCACCCGCTCGCACTTTTCCTCGTCGGGCGCGACGCGTATGAGCGCCGCATCGATGCAAAGCTGTATCTCCCGCGCGGAGCAAACCAGGCACCCCGTATCCGTACAGGCGGTGAACGCCGCCGTGTAAAAACTCTCTTCCGTTCCGTCCGTGATATAAATATTCACAGCTGCCCCGTGACGGCGCTCGCCGCGATCTCCGGCAGGGAAAAGAGGGAGAGCTGCCGGCAGTGCGCGCCCCTTTCCTGCGAGGCGAGCAGTTCCTTTACGGAGGAGAATCTTTCCTCGCCGTAAAACTTTCCGCCGCAGGTGATGAAGTGTTTCGCGCGCCTGAGCACGATGCGCATCGCGGCGAGGTCTTCGAATCGCAGCGCGCCGGATCTCCTCGCCTTTACGATCTTGTATGCGCCGCCCGTCCCGATCCCCGGCACCCTGAGCAGCATCTCGAGGGGAGCTTTGTTGATCTCTACGGGGAACAGATGCATGTTTCTGAGCGCCCACGCGCATTTCGGGTCGTACTCTTCGGGCAGATTTTCTCCCTCTCCCGCGAGCTCTTCTGCGGAAAAACCGTAAAAGCGCATCAGCCAGTCCGCCTGATACAGCCTATGCTCGCGCAGCAGGCCCGTACATTTTTCGGGCAGCAGCGAATGCTTTACCACGGGCAGGTATGCGGAATAATACACGCGTTTGAGGGAGAATTTTCTGTACATCGCCTCGCTCAGCCGCAGGATGCGCCCGTCCGCCTCGGGAGAGGCGCCTACGATCATCTGCGTCGTCTGCCCGGCGGGGAGGAAGCGCGCCCCCCGCTTTCCCTTTTCGCCGCCAGAGCACGCTTTATCGGCGGCGAGCCGCCGCATCGGCAGCAAAACGCTCTCCCTTGTCTTTTGCGGCGCGAGCAGTTTAAGACTCTGTTCGGAGGGGAGTTCCACATTATAGCTCATGCGGTCGGCGTACATGCCGGCGCGGCGGGCGAGCAGGCCGTCCGCCTTCGGAATGCCCTTGAGGTGGATGTAGCCGTTGAATTTGTATTCTTCGCGCAGCTTGATCACCGTCTCGAGCATGCGCTCCATCGTCGAATCGGGCGAACCGTCGACGGCGGAGGAGAGGAACAGCCCTTCGATATAATTCCGCCTGTAAAAGGCAATGACCAGCTCACAGATCTCGTCGGGCGTCGCCGACGCGCGCGGAACGTCCGCATCCGCGCGGTTGGGGCAGTACAGGCAGTTGTAGACGCACTTGTTGCTCAGCAGGATCTTCAGCAGGGAGATGCACCGCCCGTCCGGTGTGAAGGAGTGGCAGATGCCCGCCGGGCTCGCGTTGCCGATCCCGTCTCTTGTATTTGCGCGTGCGGATCCGGAAGAGGAGCACGAAACGTCGTATTTCGCGCTCTCCGTCAGGATCTTCAGCCGTTTTGCGTCAAGCATGGCAGTAGACCTCTTCTTTATTTCAGTATACCCTTTTTTCGCGCAAAAGTCAAACATATGTTCGTATTCTGTGCAAAAAAGAATGTGAAATTTCACTTGTTTTTCATACAACGATAGTGCTATAATAATATTAGAAAGCTATAATGTGCAAAAAACCGACCGGAGGGAATAAGGATGAAAGTTCTGATCGTCGACGATGAAGAGATGATCCGCAACGTTCTGCGCGAATATATCGAATTTGAGGGCAACGAGGCGTACGAAGCGGAAGACGGAATCCGCGCCGTCAAGATGTGCAAAGAAAATGACTTTGACATCATTCTGATGGATGTCATGATGCCCTCGCTGGACGGTTTTTCCGCCGTCAAAGAGATCCATAAATTCAAAGACATCCCCGTCATCATGCTGTCCGCGCGCGGGGAGGAATACGACAAACTTTTCGGGTTTGAAGTGGGGGCGGACGACTACGTCACGAAGCCCTTTTCTCCGAAGGAAGTGATGGCGCGCATCGCGGCCGTCACCAAGCGGCATAAGGCGGGTTCGGCCGCATCGCGCGAGATCCTCAAATTCGAGGGGCTGGAGATCGACATGAAGGGCCGCAACGTCTTTGTAGACGGCGAAAAGCTCGACCTCACGCCCAAGGAATATGAGCTCCTCTTTTATCTGGTGCGGAACAACGGCATCGCGCTCTCGCGCGAGAAGCTGCTGTCCGACGTCTGGGGTTTCGACTTCTACGGAGACGACCGTACGGTGGATACGCACATCAAGATGCTCCGCAGCAGCCTGAAGGAGTACCGCAAATTTATCGTCACCCTGCGCGGGTTGGGTTACAAATTCGAGGCATGACGAAAAAGAAGCATTTTCACAGCATCAATTTCATATTGTGGCTGAGCTTTTTCGTCTTTGCCTTTTTCATCATCCTGTTTACTTGGGTGTTTCAGGTTGCCTTTCTCCGCCTGCTCTTCGGTACGGAAGCGGAGAACGAGTTGGTAGGCGTCGGCACCGGCGCCTACTTTCGGCTGAAGGACGAAATGCCCGTTGCGGGCAACGAGAGCAGGATCTCCCGCATCGTGGGCGAACTGCGCGCCGAGAACGGCGCGGTCTCCGTCTATATCGTCAGCGGCAGCGGCTCCGTACTGTTTGCGGACGAATCCTCCGATCCGGCTTCGGACGGGAACATCGCCGCCGACTTTGAGGAAGCGCTCCTCGCCCTCGACGATGCGCGCCGCGGAGAGCAGGATGCTCCCGTCGGCGTATGCGTCCGCCTGAACGAAAACGTGGTCGCCTATATCGCCCAGCTCAGCTATGACGCTTTTTCGTTCGGAGACGGGGAGGGGACCTATCTCTATCTGTCGTACTCGACCGAGATCGCCATGCACGCGATGGCGACCATGCGCGTGCAGCTCATCCTCATCTCCGTGCTCGTGATGTTCCTCGCGCTGGGTATCTCCGCCTTCCTGTCCATGCGCTTTACGAAGCCCATCACCCGCCTTACGGCGGCCGCCAAGCGCATGGCCGCGGGAGACTTCACCGTCAATTTTACGGGCGAATATTCCTATACGGAGATGGACGCGCTCGCGGAAACGCTCGATTACGCCAAAGAAGAGATCGGCAAGTCCGACGCGCTGCAAAAGGAAGTGCTCGCCAACGTCACGCACGATTTGAAGACGCCGCTGACCATGATCAAGGCATACGCTTCGATGATCCAGGAGATCTCCGGCGGCGACCCCGACAAGAGGGCGAAACACACGCAGGTTATCATTGACGAATCGGACAGGCTGACCTCGCTCGTCAACGACATTCTGAACCTCTCCAAGATCCGTTCGGGCATGGATACGCTCAAACTTACTTCCTTTAACCTCTCCGAATTCGTGCACACCGTCCTCGAGCGCTTCGGGTATCTCGCCGAAACGCAGGGCTACACGATCGAGCGGGACATCGAGGACGAGCTCTACACGGAGGCAGACATCGAAAAGATAGAGCAGGTCGTCTACAACCTGGTCGGCAACGCCGTCAATTATACGGGGGAGGACAAGCGCATCCGCGTCGGGCTGCGCCGCACGGAAAAGGGACTGCGGCTCACCGTCACGGATACGGGGAAGGGGATCCCTCCCGAAGAGGTCGAGACCATCTGGGACCGCTATTATCGCTCTTCCGAGACGCACAAGCGCCCCATCAAGGGGACGGGTCTGGGGCTCTCCATCGTCAAGACCATCCTCCTCAAGCACCGCTTCGATTTCGGCATCGAAAGCGAAGTGGGGAAGGGCAGTACCTTCTACGTCCTGTTTCCCGAAAAGTAACTGAAAGGCTCTCCGCGCGGAGGGCCTTTTTTGCGCAAAAAAGGTTTTCAACTCCTTTGCAAAAATGCGGCGATGGTGTATAATAGAGAGGACAAAAACATTTGCGGAGCGTATATGAAGAAGACACCGAAGGGGCAAATGCGCGACAGAGAGTATCTGCGGCTGCTCTCGCAGAAGTATCCGACGCTGCAGGCGGCGGCGACGGAGATGATCAATTTAGAGGCGATCCTGCGCCTTCCCAAGGGCACGGAGCACTTCATGAGCGACCTGCACGGGGAGTATGAGGCGTTCTGCCACATCATGAACAACTGCTCGGGCGTCATCCGCGAAAAGGTCGAGCGGCTGTACGGGCAGACCATGACCAAGCGCGAGCGCGACGAGCTTGCGACGCTCATCTACTATCCGTCCGCCATTATCGCGGAAAAAAAGGCGCGCGGCAGTGCGGGCAGAGATTGGTATCTTATGCAGCTGCACCGCCTCGTCGAAGTCTGCCGCACCATCGCTTCAAAATATTCGCGCAGCAAGGTGCGCGAGGCGCTGCCGCGGTACTTCGACTATATCATCGATGAACTCATCAACATGGACCGCGACGACTTCGACAAGGAGGCGTATTACGGAGAGATCTTTGCCTCCATCATCGAGCTGGGCAGGTCGGAAGCTTTTATCGTCGCCATCACCGACCTCATCAAGCGGCTCGCGGCGGACAGGCTGCACATCGTCGGGGATATCTATGACCGGGGCGAAAACCCCGATAAGATCATGGACCTGCTCATCGCGCATCACAATGCGGACGTGCAGTGGGGAAACCACGATATACAGTGGATGGGCGCGCACATGGGCAACGAGGCGAGCATCCTCGGCGTCGTCGAGCTCTCCCTCAAATACGGAAACGCGGACCTGCTCGAGGAAGGGTACGGCATTTCCTTACGCAAACTTTCCACCTATGCGGAGGGGGCAGTGGAGTACGACGCGCGCTTTTTGCCCGCAGGCACGGATCCCGCGGCGGCGGGCGAAGAGGAGAAGCGCACGGCGCGCATGCGCAAGGCCGCCTTTCTCATGCAGCGCAAGGCGGAGGGGGCGATCATTGACCGCCGCCCCGAATACGGGATGCAGGAGCGCAACATCCTGCGGCGCATCGACTTTGAGAGCGGCACCTTCTGCGGGGAAAAGCTGATCGGTGCCGACTTCCCCGGGGTCGACCCGGAGCATCCTCTCCGCTTTTCGCCGGAGGAAAGGGGGGTCATCGACGCGCTCAAGCGCTCCTTCCGCGCGAGCGAAAAGCTCTCGCGGCACGTCGACTTTCTCATGCGACGCGGTTCCGCCTACAAGATCTGCAACGGAAACCTGATCTTCCACGGCTGCATCCCGCTCGAGCCGGACGGTGCGTATATGGAATTTTGCGGCAGAAAGGGCAGGGCGCTGCTCGACCATTGCGAGCGCGTCGTGCGCCGCGCATATGCCGCGTTCCGGCGGGGCGGGGAGGACGAAGAGGCGCTCGACTTCTTCTTTTATCTCTGGTGCGGCAGGTGCTCTCCGCTGTACGGCAGAGAAAAGATCACGACCTTCGAGCGGTTGTACATCGCCGACCCCGCTTTTCACAAAGAGCAGGACAACAGTTATTATATCTATTGCAAGCGGCGCGATTTTTGCGAGCGCGTCCTGCGCGACTTCGGCATTGCGGGGAAATACAGCCACATCGTCAACGGGCACGTCCCCGTCCGCACCAAACTCGGCGAACATCCCGTCAAGGCGGACGGCAAGCTCATCGTCATAGACGGCGGCTTCTGCAAGGCATACCACGAAAAGACGGGCATCGCGGGCTATACGCTCATTTATAGTTCGCACGGCTTGCGTCTGTGCGCGCATGAACCCTTCGACAGCATCGAGAGGGCGATCGAAGAGCGGAAAGACATCCATTCCGAAGTCACCGTATTCGAGGCGAGGCAGAACCGCCTGCTCGTCCGCGATACGGACGAGGGGAAGGAGCTCGAAGAGCAGCTCGAAGGTCTGCGCTTTCTGCTTGCAAATTACGAGGAAAAAAACGACGGATGAACAACCGCCGCAAAAAGAAGGCAGCACGGCAGTGCTGCTTTTTTTGCGGCATTTTTCCACCGCGGACGGCTGCGCTGCCGCTCGCAGAGAGGTGTTGTAATAGTTTGTCATATTTTTCTATGATTCATTTGACATTTTAGCCGTGAATAACTATAATAAGAGTGTAACAAAAAACCATGACATTTCCTTTCGGACGGTATACATGAGCAAGATCGGATCGGCAAGAAAAAAGTGGATCGTTTTTGCGGTCGCGCTCCTTATGGTCGTGAGCCTGGGGCTGACCGTCTTTTTTGCGTGCAGCGGCGGCGGAGAAGAGCCCCCGAAGGGGGGAGACGCGCCCTCTTCGGGGGAGAGCTTCAGCCTCTTGCCCCCGACGGACGGCTCCCTGCCCGAAGAGCACACGGCGTATGACAATCTCGGCTATATTGTCGGCAGGTTGGCGCAGCGCAGCTATTATCATGTGGACAGCGTCTCCACCGCTGAGGCGACGGCGCTTTTCGGCATCAAGGTGACACAGAACGTCACGGGTACCAAGGACTATAAAGACGGTGTGCTCATCGTCTCCTCCGTCAGCGTCGCGGGCTCCTCCTTTGCCCCCTCCAAGGCGTTGCAGCGCTTTATCGGCGAAGACAAGGCGGTCGTCCGCACGGCGGCGTCTGACAACAAGGCGGACTGGAACGGCGCGCAGACGGAATGGGCGGAAGGAGACCCCGCCGAGATCCTCTCGCGCGAGGATTACGTCTCCCGCTACGGCCTGTGGCCGACGGAATTTTCCGATTATATTCTCAGAGAGGACACCATCCTCTCTTTCGGCGATGTCGTGCGGGAAGGGGATTCCTATGTCCTGACCCTCTCGCTCGATCCGCAGGCATCGACCTTCTATTACCGCAATCAGATGGTGACGATGGGGGATCTCGACGAGCCGCCCGTCTTTTCCTCTGTGGAAATGACCATCCGCTACCGGGCCGACTGGTCCGTGACGGAGATGCAGATCGCCGAAAGCTATACCTCCAAAAAGGGATTCAGCGCGAGCGTTGAGGGCAGCACCGCCGTGACGTTCTCCTACGATGAGGCAGACGTCGACGTCTCCGATTATGAGGGATATTTTATTGACTACGCGCAGGCGGAAACGACGGACGCGGCGGAAGAGGAGCGCACTGCGGACTATTACATAACGACCGGGCTCGCGCCGCTCCTCTCGAACGAGCGCTCGGCCTTTTCTTTGGAGGCATACATAGGGGATAAGACGTTGGCGGGGACGGCCGTACTCTCGGCAGAGGGGGGCGCGCCCCACTCTATCGCGCTCTGCGTAGGCGAAGTGCAGGCGCTTTTCGATCTGCGCGAGGGCGATATCTATTTGCAGTATCGTGATTTTCTCGGCAGAGCGGCGCTGACCGATCTCATGAGCCTTTTCGGTGCGGAGGGCTCCTTTTCGGCGGACGGCCTGATGCCCGCGCTGGAAGAAATGCTCGCGGAAGGGACGGTCGTGCAGGACGGAGCAAATGTCGCCATTCATGTACAGCTTTCACTCGGCGAGGCCGTCGTCCCGCTCACGTTCGGGTTCACCGAAACGGAGGGCGGCGTCTCGTGGACGTACATAGACGTCGCCGCCGAATTGGCGGGGATGTCGTTCGGCGCGCATATCGTGCCCGCCCCGGCAGACACCGCTTTCCCTTCGATCGATACAGGAAAGGCGGAAGACCTCATGCCCGTCGTGCGCAGCATTCTCTCTCTTGTGCAGGGAGGGAGGTTTTCTGCCTCCTTTGAATATGCGGGCGAAGGCTTAGCGGTCAATGGCGAAGTCATTATCGACGCGTTGCGGGGCAGCGCAGCAGGCATGCTGGAAGTGTCCGTGGCAGAGACGAAGGTGAAGGCATCGTTTGCGCTCGCTGGCGGCGAAGTGTGGCTGCAAGCGGGCGGTGTGAAAGTGCGC
>CASFTB010000004.1 GCA_949297575.1 uncultured Bacillota bacterium
TTCATCGCTCGCTTTAATGACGTTCCTGAGCCCTAAATCGACGGCATAGTATTTTTCACCCGCGGTAAGCAGTTTTTTCCCTTTGATGTCGTATCGCTGCACGGAGCTCATGATCATCGCATTCTTGATGTACCCGATATATGCGAGGACGGTATCGACCGACGTTCGTATCCCGTTCGCTGCGAGTGCGGAAACGATCGAGCGCGCCGAGAAGGGGTTGGCGATGTTGTCCATCAGGAAGGAAAGGAGCAGATTCAAAAGAGCGCTGTCGTTGAGTTTGTTGCGCTGAATGATGTCTTTGACGACGATGGCGTCGTAGGTGTCCGAAAGATACGGCTCCACCGAAATTTCTTCAAGGGAAAAGCGCAGTGGCAGTCCGCCGTAACGCAGATAGTCTAAAAAGAGCGCATCGTCCGAAACGAACGTACCGTTTTGCTGTGTGATCTCCTTTGCTTCGGATAAGGTGAAGGGATAGACGTGGATTTGGATATACCTTCCCGCGATCAGCGTTGCAAGCTCTCCGGAAAGCAGTTTGGAGTTGGAGCCCGTAATGTAAATGTCGCAATCGAGATCGACAAGAAGGGAAGATACTACTTCCTCCCAAGCGGAAACGGTTTGTATTTCGTCGAGGAAAATATACGTTTTTCCGCCGGCTTTTTTCGCTGCGTCGATAAGATACGAATAGAGCGCGTCCGAATTTTTCAGGTGCGCGTTGGCTTTGGATTCAAAACTGATATATACGACGTTGTTTTTCTGCCGTCCGTGTTGCAGCAGATAGTCCTGTATCTGTTGCAATAAAACGGTTTTACCCGAGCGGCGGACACCCGTAAGCACTTTGATAAGGTTCTTGTCGATCAGCGGAATGATTTGGTCGAGATAGGTTTTGCGGAGGATCATAGCATTTCTCCTAATGCTTTTTTATTACATTATACTCGACAAAAACATTGTTGTCAATAGTTCTGTCAGTCTATAATCGACAAAAATTAAAAATCAACACGAATTGTCGGATATGTTGTCGAAAGACGATTTACAGAGTAAAGGTAAAAATTTTTCGGAGGAAAGCGTGAAAAGGAAGAGAAGAAAAGAAGTGGTGCTGTGTGTGCTCGGGCAAACAAATCATAGATGGCATTTACAAACTTTGCTATAATATACGCATAATTGTGGGGCGAATGGCTGGGCAGCATTTATATCCTCAAAAGCCAATGATTTATTCAACATATCTCCATAAAATGTTGAATGATTTTTGAAAAAAAACCTTCGCTTTCCGTGGCTCGGAACTTCGGAAAACGGAGGTTTTTCCGTTTTTTTGGAAAAAATTCGGCCAGATATTGGGTACGATTTGGGTACGCCCGGGTGTGCGGTGTGTTTTTTTACAGACTTTCTTGCATTGCGGCAGGCGTCGTGTTATAATAGAGGCATCTATGGGCCTTCAGACGGCAGGGGACGGCTGTGCCGCCCTGTCCGAAAAAATTTTTATAGGGGAGGATGACGCCATGCAAATCGGTATCAATACATTCGGCATCGCGAGGCAGCTGAGCAGAGATTTCTGCGGCGCGCTCGGGCGGCTGCGCGAGATCGGCTATTCTTTTCTCGAACCGTGCATCTACTTCGACGGCGCACTTCCGCGCCCCGTCCGCGCGGGGCTGCGCTTCGGGCTGCGCATAGGCGGTACATACGGCGGCCTGTGGCAGCAGTGCTATGGGGCGGAGGAGCTCGCGCTGCGGGCAAAGGAGTGCGGCTTTTCCATTCTTTCCGTGCATTCCTTCCTGCCCGTCACGAAAAGCGGCTGCCGCTGGTTGGAGGAGGGTGCCGCACTTTTGGAGAGGATCGGGGCGAAGTTTCTCGTCGTCAGCCCCATGAAAGGCAGCATCCGCGAGGCAGAGCGGCTCATCCCCGCTCTGCGCGAGGCCTCCGATTTTTTGTATGCGCGCGGCATTTCGCTGCTGCTGCACAACCACGCGCCCGAATTTGCGTGCGAGGCGGACGGCAGGACACAGGCAGGCGTATTGCTCGCCGCCGTGCCCCGCCTCGGGCTGGAACCGGATACCGGCTGGGCGCAGGTCGCCGGGCAGGATCCCGCACAGCTTCTGCACGCCTATGCGGGCAGGGTCGGCCTGCTGCACTTGAAGGACATCGCCGCCGCAAAGAAAAAGCCGCGTTTTACGGCGATCGGCGAGGGGGTCCTGCCGCTTCGCGACGTGCTGCGGGAGGCAAAGAAGTGCGCTTTCCCCGACGGGGGCGTCATCGTCGACCAGGACAGGAGCGAGGGCGACCTATGGCGAGACCTGCACGCGGGCTTTACGAACATTTTCCGGGCTTGGGCGGAAGAAGGTGCTTCCCGCTAAAACAAGAAGAAGGCGCTTCCGGATAAAGAGCTCCGCGGAAGAAGCGGAAAAGCGTCAGGAGAGGCGCGGCAAAAGCCGCGCCTCTCCCTTTCCGATAATAGAGTTTTCCGCCCTTCGGGCGGCGTGTAGACGTTCGGTGCCCTCCGTCATACGGCGCGGCGTATTGCCCCCGCGATGGGAGCTTCAAGCGCGGCGGCGATCTCCTCGTGTCCGCGCGCGTTGGGGTGAATGCCGTCATCGGAGAGGAGTTCTCTGTAATCGGGGCGGAGAAGCAGAGGCGTGCGGAAGTCGAGGAAAATACCGCCCGAAAGCGCCGCCCTGCACACGGCGGAGTTGTACGCCTCCTGATGGCGGGTAATGTTGCTCAGATCGCCGCAGAAGAACTGCATGACGCGCTCCCCGTCCGCCCTGCGGCAGATGACCTCTTCAAAGTACCTGCGCGCGTCTATGGGCGCGAGCGAGGTGAAGACGGGAACATGCCCCGCCCGGCGCAGCTTTGCGCAGACGGCGGAGAGCAGGTGTACGAACTCCGGGTAGGGGGTCTTGGGCATATGCGGTGCGAGCGGAGTCTTTGCGACCTCCTGCCAATCGTAGTCACAGTCGTTGCCGCCGAGCGAGAGCACAAGCGTATCTGCGGGCGCGGCTTCGGCGATCCAGCGGTCGACGAGCCCCTTTTCCATACATTTTTTCAGCATCTGCCCGAAGGCGGAACTGTTTTCTATGCGCACGCCGTACTTTTCGGCGAGCAGATCAACGGCGCTCCTTTGTACCCGCATGACCTTTCCCTTTTCGAGGTACAGCCCTTTGGGCACCGAATCTCCGAGCACCGTCACCTTTCCCTTTGTGAAGATCTTGTCTCTGTTGCGCATTTGCTTTCTTGCCTCCCTTTGCCGCACAGAAGCGGCGATGCGCGTTTGCGCATTCCGTGTCTTTATTATAGCCAAAAGCGGCGAGCGAGTAAAACTACTCTGCGAAAACTTTTCTGAACGATTTTTTCTCGGCCGGTAGAGAAGATCTTTCCGACTCTACCGTGAGTAGAGTTCTGTTTTTGCCCTCTTTCCGGCCCAAAAAAGTATCTGTGCAGAAATTGCACCTCTTTGCCGTCAAAGATTGCGCCGCGCCCTGTTTTATGGTATAATAGTCCTATGGAAGAACTCAGGGTGACCGTCGCCCGCAACATTGCCAACTGCCGCAGGGCCGCGGGGCTGACGCAGCTGCAACTCGCAGAAAAACTCAATTATTCGGATAAAGCCGTCTCCAAGTGGGAGCGGGGGGAAAGTCTGCCGGACGTCGCCGTGCTCTGCGAACTCTCGCGCATGTACGGCGTGACCCTCGATTATCTCGTCTCCGACCATACGGGCGAGAAGGAGGTGCCCGCGGCGGGGAAGGGGAAAAAGCGCGCGGTCATTGCGGCGATGAGCTGTCTGCTCGTGTGGCTCGCGGCGACCCTCGCCTTTTCTTTTCTGTATTTTTTCGGCGCGGAGGTGCAGCGGCCGTGGCTCGGCTTCGTCTGGGCTCTGCCCGTTTGCGGCGTCCTTCTCATCGTCTTTTCCGCCCTGTGGGGCGGGAAGGTGCTGCGCACGCTCTCCGTCTCCTTTCTGATCTGGACCGCGGCGTTGTCCGTTTGGGTCAGCTTCACGTTCCCGTATTCCTGGCTGGTGTTCATCGTGGCGATCCCGCTGCAGGCGCTCGCCCTGTTCTGGTTTCTCCTCCGCGTCCCGCATGCCAAAAAGTAATTGCTAAATCGCGCGGAGTGTGGTATAATTTTCTTTGAGCCGGCACCGTCGCCTTTTTCCGCGCTGCCGCATATACTGCTACCGTACCTGAACGGCGGGAGGTGGATATGCAGCGCAACAGGGCGGTCGTACGGCTGGGGAATATCGTCGGAAACGCGGCGCGCTTCGCGCGGCTTGCGGACGGCGCAAAACTGTGTGCGGTGGTCAAGGCAGATGCCTACGGCCACGGCGCTGCGGCCGTCTGCGGCGCGCTTTCGGGAACTGCGGCCTGTTACGCCGTCGCCCTTGTGGGTGAGGGCGTGCAGCTCCGCCTTGCGGGCGTGCGCGAGGATATCCTCGTGCTCGTACCTCCTCTCGGCGAAGAGGAAGTGCTGCGCGGCGCTCACTACGGGCTTATATTTACGGTGGGGGACGAGCAGGACTACGCCCTCCTTTCCCGCACCTGTGAAAAGTTCGGCCTCATCGCCCGCTGTCACATCAAGGCGAATACGGGCATGAACCGCTTCGGGTTCGATATGCCCGGCTTCCGCGCCTTCCTCTCCCGCCGCATGAGCGGCAGGGTGTTTGCGGAGGGCATCTATTCGCACTTTTACCGCCCCGAACATGCGTCGACTGCCGCGCGGCAGTTCGCGCTGTTTCGCGCCTTTTGCGAGGAAGGGGAGCGCGCCTTCGGCAAACTCGTCAAACACATCGCCGCCACGGGCGGCCTCCTCGCTTCCCCCGGCTATGCGCTGGACATGGTGCGCATCGGCATCGGCCTGTACGGCTATCTGCCCGCGGGCTTCGAGGGAGCCCTGCCCCTGCGGCCCGCCCTTTCCGTCTATACCTCCGTCGCCGCAGAGCGCGAATGGCGCGGGGGCGGCGCGGGATACGGAGACTGCTGTCCCGGCCGCGGCAGGCTTGCGGTCCTGCGCACGGGCTATGCGGACGGCTTTTTTCGGGGAGGAGGCATCGGCAACGTCAATGCGCTGTGCATGGACGCCCATCTTTCGCGGGCCCCCGTGCATAAATACGGGGAAGTGTGCATCTTTTCCGACGCCGACGCCTATGCGGCGGCGCACGGGACCATCTCGTACGAGGCGCTCGTCAATGTCTGCGGGCGCGCGGTAAAGGAATATGTCTGAAAAAGCGGAAATGCGGCGCCGCATGAAGGCGCTGCGCGACGGCGCGGCGGACAGGCCTGCGCGCGACGATGCGATCTTTAAAAATCTCTTCTCCCTTCCGTATTTTACGGAAGGGGAGAGCTTTTTCCTGTATAACGCCTTCGGCAGCGAGGCTGCGACCGCGCGCATCGTGCGCGAGTTGCTCGCCCGCGGCAGGCAAGTGTATCTTCCCCGCGTGGAGGGGAGGGATATGCTGCCCGTCCGCTATGTCGGGCAGCCGCTTTCCGTCGGCAGGTACGGCATCGCGGAGCCTCAGGGAGAGGCCTTCGGCGGCTTCCCGCAGGTCTGCCTTCTGCCCATGCTGGCGGCCGACCGCGCCTGCCGCAGGCTGGGGTACGGCGGCGGGTACTACGACCGCTGGCTTGCCCGCGCGGAGGCCGCGGGGGCGGATGTGCGCAAGGTCGGCATCTGCTATGCGTTTCAGGTCACGGAGCGGCTCCCCGCCGAACCGCACGACATTTCGCCCGACGTCATCGTGACGGACGAAGAGATCTTATATCGGGGAGGGCAGGGCGTGCATACGCCGGAGGGTGCCGCAGACGCAGGACGAAAAGGAGCAGACGGACAGTGAGGATCATCGGAGGAAAGTACCGCGGCAGGACGCTCACCCCTTTCAGGGGGCGGGACGTCCGCCCCACGTCGGACAGGGCAAAGGAATCGCTCTTCAATATCCTCGCGCCGGAAATTTCGGGCGCGAACGTGCTCGACCTCTTCTGCGGGACGGGCGGCATCGGGCTGGAGGCGCTTTCGCGGGGCGCAGACCTCGTCGTCTTCAACGACGTCTCAAAGGACAGCCTCGAGATCGTGCGCAAGAACCTCGCGCTGCTCAAAGCGGACGCGAAGATCTATAATCTCGACTACCGCGTCCTGCTGGACAGGCTGGACGTGAAGTTCGATATCATCTATATCGACCCGCCGTATAAGAGCGAGTTCGGGGCAGACGCGCTGCGCCTGATCGCGCAGAAGGAGCTGCTCAATACGGGGGGCATCGCGGTGCTCGAGAGCGACAGGCCCTTTGAGGGGGAAGCGGACGGGCTGGTCTGCTACGACGAGCGCAAATACGGCATCGCGTACCTGACCTTTTTCACGCCGGACTGAGGCGCAAGGGCAGAACGGGAGGAAACGAAAATGAAAAAGTGCGTCTTTGCGGGCACGTTTGACCCGCCCACGCTGGGGCACAAGGACATCGTGCTCAAGTGTCTTGAGCTGTTTGACGAGGTCATCGTCGCCATTCTCATAAACCCGAATAAGCGCCCCTTCTTTTCTGAGGAGGCGCGCCTGTCCATGCTGCGCAAAGTCTTCAGGGGATATCCGAACGTGCGCGTGCTCGCTTATGACGGGCTCACCGTCGATCTGCTGCGGAGGGAGGGTGCCAAGTTCTATGTGCGCGGCATCCGCAACGGCACAGACTACGACTATGAGGCGCAGCTCAACTACATCAATATGGACATGTACAGGGATATGATCACCGTGTTTCTGCCCACGCGGCAGGAGTACCTGCATATCAGCTCCACCCTCGTCAAGGACGCGCTGCGCTTTGAGAAGGATGTAGACAAATACGTTCCGGAAGAGATCAGGGGGGATCTGAGGAAATATCTGCAAGAGGCGAAAAAGAATGTTTAAAAGAGAGGAACTCATTCCTTCGGCAGAGGAGATACTCGCGAGCCTTCCCCTTCCCGCAGACCTGAAAAAGATCAAGGCAGAGCGCGACGCGCTCGCCTCTCGCGTCATCCGCGGCGAAGAGGACAAACTTCTGGTCATCGTGGGGCCGTGCTCCGCGCACGAGAGCAAGCCCGTGCTCGACTACGTGGAGCGGCTCGGGAAACTCAACGAAAAGGTCAAGGAAAAGCTTGTCCTGATCCCGCGCATCTACACGAACAAGCCGCGCACCAAGGGCGTGGGGTATAAGGGCATGTTTACCCAGCCCGACCCGCACAGCAGGGAAGACATCCTGAAGGGCATCCTGACCATCCGCCGCCTGCACATCGACGCGATCGGCGCGAGCGGCCTTTCCGCCGCCGACGAGATGCTCTATCCGGAGAACTATGCATACGTCGAGGACCTGCTCACCTACATCGCCATCGGCGCGCGCTCCAGCGAAAACCAGCAGCACAGGCTGGTCGCCAGCGGCATCGAACTTCCCGTCGGCATCAAAAACCCGATGGGCGGCTCCGTACCCGTTCTCATCAATTCCATCTATGCGGCACAGAGCGGCGGGCAGGTCTTCAAGTACCAGAATTACCAGGTGCGCACGACGGGCAACGAACTCGCCCACGCGGTGCTGCGCGGCGCGGTGGACGGGTACGGCAACGACATCCCGAATTTCCATTATGAGACGGTGATGAAGGTCATCGAAGGGTATTCCAAGACGGGGCTGAAAAATCCCGCCATTATCATCGATACCAACCATTCCAACTCCGGAAAACAGTACAAACAGCAGATCCGCATCGTCGAGGAGGTGCTGGGCAACCGCCTCTACGACAAGGATTTCAAAAAGTATGTCAAGGGATTCATGATCGAGAGCTTTATCGAAGAGGGCAACCAGAAGGAGGATGTCGTCTACGGCAAGTCCATCACCGATCCCTGCCTCGGCTGGGCGGATACCGAGCGCCTCATCCTCGATATCGCCGATAAAGTGTAAGGGAGGGGGATCATGACCGGACTGCAACATGCGGGCGGCCGCGTCGCCTATCTCGGCCCGGAGGGCAGCTACTCGTCCCTCGCGGCAAAGGCGCTCGCGCCTGGGGCGGAAGAGCTGCCCTGCGGCAGCTTCTATGCCGCCGCAGGCGCGCTGGAAAGGGGAGAGACAGACTGCGCCGTACTGCCCGTCGAAAATACTTTACAGGGCGCCGTCACGCAGAACTTGGATCTCCTGTATGCCTCTCCCAATCTGTATGCCGTGCGCGAATATCTCTTGAAGATCGAGCACCGCCTCATCGCCAAAGAGGGAACGAAGCTTTCGGATATCCGCCGCATCTTTTCGCACGAGCAGGCGATCCTGCAGTGCGGCAAGTTCATCGCCGAAAGTCTTCCCGGGGCGAAGATCGTCTGCACCGATTCTACCATGCAGAGCGTTTCCCGCATAGCGGAAGCGGGGGATGCGGGCATTGTCGGCTCTCACGTCCGCGCGGAGGGGCTCGCCTTTATCGGCGGGAATATCGCCGACGAACAAAAGAACTTCACCCATTTTCTGCTCATCAGAAAGGGCAGGGAAGCGCTGCCCGTGCACAGCAAGCTCATCTATTTTGCGGCGACCTGCCCGCATGAGCCCGGCGCCCTCCTGAAGATGCTGCAGATCCTCTCCGTATACGATCTGAACATGACTAAGATCGAGTCTCGCCCCATCAAAAATTCGCCGGGGGAGTACTGCTTTTTCATAGAATTTTCGGGAGACATCGCAGACGCGAACGTGCGCGCGGCGCTCACGCGTCTGGAGGAATATACAAAAAATTTCAAACTGTTGGGCTGTTATTGATCGTTTTCACGGTACTATGTGTGGCATAAATGCCGGTTTTTCTCATTTTATGTATACGATCGCGGCGGCGAGAGAGAACGCAAGGATGCCCTGCACGGCTTTCAGGCCGATAAACGGAAGCGCCTTTACGCCCGCGGGGCAAAGGAAGGCGAGCTGCTGGGCGAGGATGCTCGCGCCGCCGAAGGTGACGACAAATGCGGTCAGGGGAAGGGAGAGCGGACTGCCTGCGGCGGCGAGGGCGGCACAGCCCTGCGTCCCTTCGAGCAGGCCGCGCGTCAGCCCTGCGGCGAGGGCGTGCGCGTTTTCCGCGCCGCGAAACAGCAGGGTAAAGATGGCTTGTGCGGGCTGCAACGCGCCAATGTCCGCGAGCATTTGTCCGATGACGTAAAAGAGCGCGACGAAGCCTCCCACACACAGCACGGAGGTCACGGCGCCGCATACGCCGTCGGCAAAGGAGAGGGACTTCCCGTTCTCGTCTCCCCGCAGCGGCTGCGGCCTCTCCTCCGGCAGCCTTTTTGAAAAGGGCAGCGTGAGCAGGCAGAGAAGGAGGGCTGACAGCAGGTGCGCGGAAAGGAGAATGGCTCCCGCCCGCGCGCTCCCGTACAGGGTTCCGCCGACCGTTCCGAGGAGGAACATCGGCCCGGACGTCGAGCAGAGCAGGGCTGTCCGCAGCAGAGCGCCGCGAGGGATCTCTCCGCGCCGCGCGCAGTCCGCCACGGCGCGGCTGCCGACCGGGTAGCCGGAGATGGCGGAAAGAAAAAAGCAGAGAGCCGCGGCAGCGGGCAGGCGCGCTTTCCGCATGAGCGGCGCAAGCTTGCGCGAGGGGGCGGCACCTGCGCGGGAGAGCAGGGCGGAAAACACGAGGAAGGGGAAGAGCGCGGGCAATACCGCTTTTGCCCAGAGGGCGATGCCTTCCGCGCATGCGCCCGTATATTTTTGCGGAGAGACGGCCAGCAGTGCCGCCGCGCACACGAGCGCGGCAAACGTCGCCGCCCGCAAGATCCGCCTTTGTCCGGTCGCTGTCATACATAAAAATATATGAACGGAGTTGGAGGGATATGAAAAAGAAACTCGGCCTCGCTTTGGGGGCGGGCGGTACGCGCGGCATCGCGCATATCGGCTTTTTGAAGGCGCTGGAAGAGGAGGGCATTCGCCCCGATTATATTTCCGGTTCTTCGATGGGCAGCATCGTCGGAGCATGCTATGCGAAGGGCATGTCTCCCGAAGAGATGCTCGACATCATCAAAAAACTGACTGCCTTCGATATCATGGACATCGGATTTCCCGTCCTCAGTACGCTGGGGCTCATGCGCTGGAACAAAGTGCGGCGCATGATGTCCTCCTTTTTGGGAGATTGTTCCTTTGAAGAGCTCGAGATCCCTTTTTCCTGCGTGTCGGTGGACGTAAAGTCTGGCAAGCTCGTCGAATTTCATGAAGGGAAAGTGGTGGATGCCATCCTCGCGTCCAGCTCCATCCCGACCATCTTCCGCCCCGTCGAAAAGGATGGCATGCTGCTCGTAGACGGGTCCGTGCGCTGCCGCGTTCCTGTCCGGCAGGTCAAACACATGGGGGCGGACGTCGTCGTCGCGGTCGACGTGCTCGGGCCCGCCGCCGAGGTGGAGAAGGTGCCGAACGTCATCGCGCTGATCGCGCGCGTCTATGAAATCATGGACGCCTCCGCCGCCGAGCGCGACCGCCGCGGCAGCAGGCGCTTCGTCGACCTGTGGATAGAGCCGCAGATGGGCAATGTGTCGCAAACCAAACTGAAATACGAACCCGCCGCGTTTGAGGGCGGGTATGCGGCGGGCAAGGAGAACGCGGAAAAGATCCGCGCCCTTCTCGGCGAATGACGCCCGCGCCGTAAGGCATGGAGGCGCTGTGTGCCTTCGGAGTTTTTATGGACTTATTCGACCTCAATAACAACGAAAACGGAGCAAAGCCCCTCGCGGAAAAGATGCGCCCCAACAATTTAGACGAATTTGTAGGGCAAAACCACATCGTGGCGGAGGGGAGCCTGCTGCGCCGCGCCATCAGGCTGGACAGGCTGGGCAGCTGCATCTTCTGGGGGCCTCCCGGTTGCGGCAAGACGACGCTCGCCCACATCATCGCGCAGACGACGCACGGCAACTTCATCAAGCTGAATGCGGTACAGAGCGGCGTCGCAGACGTCAAAAAAGCAGTGGAGGACGCGAAGACGGCTCTCAAGCTGTACGGAAAAAAGACCTATCTTCTCTTGGATGAATGCCACCGCTTTAACAAGACGCAGTCGGATTCCCTTCTCCCCGCCATCGAACAGGGCACCATCCTCTTTATCGGCTCGACGACGGAAAATCCCTATGCGAGCATGACGCCTGCCATCGTCTCCCGCTGCCGCGTGTTCGAGTTTCGGCGGCTGTCCGAAGAGGAGATCGCGGGGGCGCTGCGGACCGCGCTCACCTCGCGCAAGGGACTCGCGGCGTACAGGGCGCAGGTAGAGGAGGATGCGCTGTTGCACATCGCGCGGACGGCTGCGGGCGATCTGCGCACCGCCTACAATGCGCTGGAGCTCGCCGTCCTCACCACTCCTCCCGCGGCGGACGGCGAGATCCGTGTCACCCTGTCCGATGCCGAGCAGTCCATCCAGCGCAAGGCTCTCTCGTACAGCGAAGATTCTTACTACGATTTTCTCTCCGCATTCTGCAAGAGCCTGCGCGGCAGCGATCCCAACGCCGCGCTCTACTATGCATTCCGCCTCATCGAGGGCGGCTGCGACCCGATGCTCATCCTGCGTCGCCTAGTCGTCCATGCGAGCGAAGACGTCGGCATGGCGGACCCGAACGCGCTCGTCGTCGCGACCTCTGCGATGGTCGCCTTCGAGCACCTCGGCGCGCCCGAAGGGCTCATTCCCCTCAGCAATGCCATTATTTACGTCTGTGAGGCGGAAAAATCCAACTCCGTCATCATCGCCATGGACGCGGCGAAGCGCGCCGCGCGCGAAGTGCGGGACGACAACGTTCCGCCTTATCTGAAAGACAATTCTTTCGGCAGCCGTGCGGACAAGGCGCAGAGCGCCGCATACAAATACCCGCACAATTACGGCGGGTGGGTAAAGCAGCAGTATTTGCCCGATTCCCTTAAAGACGCGGTCTTTTACCGTCCGCAGGGCAGGGGATACGAAAAGACGGTCGCGGAAGTGCGCCGCCGCAAGGGCATGCCCGACGATACCCTTTCCGATCCTCCCGAGGGGCGGCCGCACCCGTGACGGAATTGAACGGCAATGTACCGCTTCCCGATCGGTCTTGACCGGATCTATGGTCTTATTTCGCGCAGCACCTCTGCGACGTCCTCATCAAAAGAAAGCGTCTTTACGGCGTTTTCGGGGATGGCGCCGGGGTGCTGCGTATTTATGCGGACGAGGAACACGTCTTTGTTTTCATACACCATACGTTCAAATGGAAAGCGGATAATGGTCGGCGTGTTGTAACCGACGCCGAGTTCCAAAAGCACCGTCCTTTTGCCGCGCGCCCTGTCGTAAAACTCTTCGTAACGTCGTTCTGCCGCATACCACGCCTTGTCCTGCACAAAGTATGCGTCCTTGCGGATATTGACCTCCATTGCTCCGCCGCATACGGGGCACTTGGGAACAAGCGAAGAAGGAATGCGGCAGTCTTTCTGCTCCGCCGCCATTCTTCGAACGAGGCTTTCGTTGTCATACAGCCTGTCATGGCACCCCTTGGCGCATTGCAGTTTTCCGTAGTCGCCCTGCACGGCAAAGATGCGCTCGGGCGCAAACCCAGCCTTATAAAACTGTGCGTCCACGTTGGTGGTGATGACGAAATAGTCCTTATCCCTGACGAGTTCAAACAGCCTTTGATAGAGCGGCAATGCGGGCGGCAGCCGGCGGTTCAACAAAATGTGCCGCGACCAATACGCCCACTTTTCTTCCTGCGTTTTGAATGGATAAAACCCCGCCGAATACATATCCGTCATGCCGTATTTCCGTATAAAATCGCCGAAGTTTTCCGTAAAACGGTGCCCGGAATAGGTAAGCCCCGCCGCAGACGATAGTCCCGAACCGCCGCCGATGAGCACGCATTCCGCCTCGTCGAGAAGCGAACGCAGCTTATGTATCCTGCCCGAAAAGCTCTCTTTCATACAGCACCTCATCCTCCTTCAAATACACATTGAATATGACTTTTAACGAACTGCCCGTCTCCGATTTCCATTTTTTGACCGTATGCACCGCAAGGCGGCAGGCTTCGTCTTTCGGGTAACGGTATTCGCCAGTGGAAATACAGCAAAAGGAGAGAGTTGAAAGTTTCATCTCCGCCGCCATATTTAGACAGGAGAGATAACAGCTTTCAAGGTCGCGGCGGTTTTGCTTTGTCACGCCGCCATAGACGATGGAGCCTACGGTATGGAAAATGTAGCG
Source organism: uncultured Bacillota bacterium (assembly GCA_949297575.1). Taxonomy (GTDB): domain Bacteria; phylum Bacillota; class Clostridia; order Christensenellales; family Borkfalkiaceae; genus Borkfalkia. The sequence goes on from CASFTB010000004.1 coordinate 13,131, forward strand.
CGAAGGCAGGTTGTATGCCTTGGTTACTTTCACCTTCCCGTTCGGCTCTTCGCCGCCGCGTATGACAGCGTTGCAATCGAGGCGCACCCGTACGCCCGCCGCCGAATGTATGACATTGTCGATACAGTTATGAAGAGGATGAAAGCAACCGAGGAGCGCGGAATTGCAGGCGTTGACGACGGCGTCTGCATTCAGCCGCGTGATGTCGCCCCGCCACAAGGCAATGCCGTCCCGATAAACAAATCCGTTTGCATCGACGATGCCGCGCTCCTTAGTCCTTTGCGAGAGATATTCGTCCTGCAAGAGCAAAAACTCTTTCGTGACGGGCATGGGCGGGCGAACATTGCAAAGCGCACGGAAAAGATCCGGTTTTTGTTCATCCGAAATAAGCGGTACGGCTTCGCCGCGCTCTTCACAGAGAATTTGTATCAATCTGTCGAGAATTTCGTTTTGCGCCATAAGATTTATCTCCTTTATGTTCGATATTACCCGCCAAAGCACGCAAGCGCGATCGAAACGACCGCGCTTGTCGGATATATATTGCTTATATTACTTCCCGATGACGGAAAAACGCTTCTGAATGTTGTTTGCGTTTTCGATCTCGTCGATCATGGCGATGGCGTAGTCGGCATAGCTGATGCGGCTCTCACCCTTTTCGTTGACGAAGTATTCTTCGCCGCCGAGAAGATATTCGCCCGTCCGTTCGCCGTCCGCCACAAAGTCGCCTGCGGGGGAGAGATACGTCCACTGCACGTCAAAGCGCTTGCGAAGTTCGGCGAGCGCTTCGCCCATGTTGTTTGCGAGCGGCTTGAACACGTCGGGGAAGCTCTCCAAATCCTTGACCTGCACGGTGTGTTCAGGGCTTACATACAAGCTGCCTGCGCCGCCGACGACGAGAAGACGGACTTTCGTGCCGCTCAAAATGTCGCACAGGTGCGCAAGCGACGTCTTGTGGAGAGGAAGCGTTTCGGGCGTCCATGCGCCGAATGCGTCGATGACGACATCGAACCCGATGAGATCTTCGCGCGTCAAATCGAACAGGTCTTTTACAACCGTATTTGCCTTGGCGTTCTCGACTTTGTCGCTGCCGCGTATAAACCCCGTCACCTCATATCCGCGGGAAACTGCCTCGTTTACGAGCAGCTTGCCCTGCTTGCCTGCCGCACAAATGATCGCTACTTTTTTCATGATAGATATCTCCAAGAAATTTTGATTTGCTGTAACCTTTCTGATTACGGGCACAGTATAACAAACACGGGAAAAATTTTCTTGGAAGTTACTTTTCTATTATTTGATAATAGATTTGTTACTTAGTTTCTTTTTTGAACTATTGACTTTTTAAGGCGCTTTTGCTACAATAAAAGAAAAAAAGGAGCGCTCACTATGCTGACAAAAGAAGAATTGCCCGAATGCCCCGTAGCGACGACGGTACAGCTCATCGGAAATAAATGGAAACTGCTTATTTTGCGCAATCTCATCTATAACGGGGCGCAGCGGTTCACCGATTTTCCCAAGACCATTCCCGGCATCAGCAAAAAAGTGCTGACGGACAATCTGCGCGCGCTGGAAAGCGACGGGCTCATCGAACGCGAAGTATTTGCGGAAGTCCCGCCGCGCGTCGTCTATTCTCTGTCCGACCTCGGTAAAACATTGAAGCCCATCTTAGACGCCATGTTCGATTGGGGAACGGAATACAAAAACAGCCTATGATCTTTTCGATACAAAAAACCGGCTGCAATGTACATTTGCCGTCTTTCGGTCCGATCGCGCGATAAAACCCCGCCCGCAGCATGCGGACGGGGTTTTACAGTCTATCCGGTCTCGATCATTCTATGTAATCGACGCCGGTCACGTCATTTTTGGGGGCGGTGCGGGGAGCGGTCTTATCCTTCGCGAAACCTATGGCGGCGCTGCCGATGGGGGTAAATCCTGCGGGCAGGCGCAGGAGGGAATGGAATTCTTTTTCCTGTGCAGAGCCGCGCATCGCGCGTATGGCGCCCTGCACGTACAGGCTTCCCAGCCCGAGGTCGGTCGCGGCGAGGAGCATGTTTTCGATCATGCAGGCGGCGTTCGCGTATTCGGTATGCTCGTCGGGCCGCCTGCCGGACACGACGATCAGCGCCGCCGCGCCGTGCACGGGGTCGGCCTGCGCGTCTCCGCTCTGTCTGCGGCAGAGCTCTGTAAATTTTTTTACGGCGCCCGGCGTTGCGAGCACGGAGAGGTGCAGGCTCTCGTACATGTGCATGCCGACAGGGGCATACAGCGCTGCGGAAACGATCTCTTCGATGTCGCCGCGGGGGACGGGCCTGTCTTCGAAGTCGCGCACGGAAACGCGCGCGGCCATGCTGTCGAATGTATTCATAGAATGCTCCTTAAATAAAATGTTGAACGATACGGGCACGGCCGCCCGGTCAATCTTCTGTGTCGATGCCGTGTTCTCTGAGGCTTGCTTCATAGACGGCAAAAACGGCGCGGGCAACTTTCTCGTCCTGCTCGGCGTGAAGGGTCGTTTCTCCCTCTTTATCGACGTCCACGCGGAAGACGATCGCTTCCATTTCACCGACGCCTTCGATCTCGTCGAGCGGGGCAAGGATGGCAAAGAGATGTTTTTCGTCGTTTACTTCATAAGGTGTGACAAAGACCTGGCTGAACGTCAAGGGATTTCCGTCCTCGTCTATGAGGACAATGGGGTCTGTATTGTCGGGGTCGAGCAGTACGTCGAGCAGATCGATGGGTACAAGTTCTTCACGCATGTAAAATTTACCTCCTATCTCTTATAAATATTTCCGCCGCGGCTGTCGATGGCGACGATGCAGGGGAAGTCCTTGACGAGGAAGCGGTACACCGCCTCGCTCAACAGGTCGGGGAAGGCGACGATCTCGCTCTTCTGAATGGCGTTCCCGTAGAGCGCGCCGGCACCGCCGATGGCGGCAAAATATACGGAGCCGTTTTTGACGATGCTTTCGCAGACCGCCTCGCTGCGTTCTCCCTTGCCGATCATCCCTTTCAGCCCGAGCTCGAGCAGGCGGGGGGTAAAGGAGTCCATACGGGCGCTCGTCGTGGGGCCGCAGCTCCCGCACGCTTTTCCCGCAGGTGCAGGGCAGGGACCCGCATAGTAGATGGTCTCCCCCGCGAGTGAAAAGGGGAGCGCCTCGCCGCGGTCGAGAAATTCGCAGATGCGCCTGTGCGCGCAGTCGCGCCCCGTCAGTATCTCGCCGGAGAGGAGTACGCTCTCTCCCGCGGAAAGGCCGCGGATGACTTCTTCTTTTAACGGAAGTTCTATTCTTTTCATGTCGCTTTTCCCTCCTTTTTGCGGGGATGCTTCTCTGTTTTTCTGCGTTCGCCGCGAAAAACGCGCGGCCGCCCGCTGCGCTTTTCCGCCCTGAAACGGCGCATTTTTCGGGAAATCTGCGCGGTTTTGGCGTATTTCGCAGTACTATGCGTGGCATAAACGGGGCTTATTTCGGTTTGTAGCGGTCAGATCTCCGCGCTTTCGCAGCGCATGCAGTGGCACTGGATATTTACGGCGACGGGCAGCCCCGCGATATGTGTGGGGAGCACTTCGCACAGGACGCCGAGGGCGGTCGTCTTTCCGCCGAATCCCTGCGGCCCGATGCCGAGGGCGTTGATGCGCTCCAATGCCTCCCGTTCGATGGCCGCGATGTCCGCGCGCGGATGGCGCGTGCCCAAGGGGCGGGTGAGCGCCTTCTTTGCGAGGAATGCGCAGGTATCGAAGGTACCCCCGATGCCCACGCCGCAGATGACGGGCGGGCAGGGCTTGCTGCCTGCGAGGCGCACCGTCTCGACGATGCTGTCCACGATCCCGCTCACGCCCTGCGCGGGGGTGAGCATGTACAGGCGAGACATATTTTCGCTGCCGAAGCCTTTGGGCAGGAAGGTCAGTTTTATCTTGTCTCCCGGCACGATCTCCGTGTGCAGAGAGGCGGGCGTATTGTCTGCCGTATTCACGCGCGTGATCGGGTCGCAGACGCTTTTGCGGAAGCAATGGTCTGCGTAGGCGCGGCGCACGCCCGCGTTCACGGCGTCCGTGAGCGGGGCGCCTTCGATGTGAACGTCCTGTCCGATCTCCGCGAGCACGACGGCATAGCCGGTATCCTGGCAGACGGCCATCCTTTCCCGCGCGGCCGTCTCCGCGTTATCCAGAAGGGTGGAGAGCGAAAAGCGCGCGGCACTGCCCGGCTCTTCGCGCGCCTCCGCCTCCCGCAACGCGCCTTCGCAGGGGGCGGTCAGGCGGAGACAGGCACGGCCCGCGAGGCCGTATATGGTTTCTTCGATCAGTCCGGATGCAATGATGCGCATGACTTTTCCTCCGCTTCGTATCTTTTTCTATTATAGCAAAAAAAGTGTGAAATGGAAAGATTTTTATTTACTAAAAATGCTTTTTCCTATATAATATTAGACATGGAAACGAAAAACACGGCCCCCGCGGGGGGCACAAGGAACGGCGGGATGCTTTCGCAGCCGCGCAAGGTCGTCAGCGGCATGGTCTTTTCCGGTACCATCGTAGGCATGCTGCTCATCACGCTCGCCTTTTCGGTCACTTTGTCCGTGCTTTCCGCCCTCCTCGAGAGGGAGATCTCCGGAGACCTCGACCAAACGGACGCATACAAGTATCTCTCCTATCTTCTGTATCAGCTCGTGTATATCGCCGTCATCGCGATCTTCATGAAGGTGTACGGCGAACGGCCCGCGCAGTTCGGCTACCGCCGCACGCATTGGAAATACTTTCTTATCGCGCTGCCCCTCACCTTCGGACTGCTGTTCGGCCTCAACTACGTCAACGGCTGGTTTGTGCAGCTGCTGGGGCTGATGGGATACACGGATCCCGCGGCGACCGGCTCTTTTGAAGAGTCGGTGGCGCAGCTCCCGTCCCTGGCGGGGGGCGGGTTTATCGGCGTGCTCCTCGTCGTCGCCGTCCTGCCTGCCGTTCTGGAGGAAACGCTCTTCCGCGGCATCATCTTGGACGGCATCAAGGACGTCGGCACCGTCGCGGCCTGCCTTCTCGGCGGTCTGCTCTTCTGCGTCTTTCATCAGAATCCTTCGCAGACGGTGTACCAGTTCCTCTGCGGGTGCGTATTCACGCTGCTCGCGCTCCGCGCCGATTCGCTCCTTCCCGCCATCCTCTGCCATTTCCTCAACAACGCGGTCATCGTCTTCAATTATAAATTTGCCTTTCTCGAAGGGGTCGGCACGCCCGTCGCGGTGACGCTGTACGTCCTCTCCGGCATCTGCCTGCTCGGCGCCCTCGTCTACCTCATCTTTTTTGACAGGAAGACGGACCGGAAAAAGGAAGGGGAGATCAAGCCCTTCTTTCTGGCGGCGCTCGCCGGCTTTCTGCTGTGCTGCGCGCTGTGGGTCTATGCGCTCATCGCGGGGATCGCGGGGTAGAGAAAGATGTTGCGCGTAAACCTCGTCTGTGTAGGAAAACTGAAGGAGAAGTTTTTTGCGGATGCGGTGGCGGAGTACGCGAAGCGCCTGGGCAGGTTCTGCGCCTTCCGGATCGCCGAGCTTCCCGAGCGCCGCACCCTCGCGGAAGAGGCGCCGCCCATCCTGCGCGAGCTGAAAGGTTTCGTCATCGTCCTCGCGGTGGAGGGGAAAAAACTGTCCAGCAAGCAGCTTGCGGCGCGCCTCGGCGCGCTTGCGGCGCAGGGGAAGGAGGTGACTTTCGTCATCGGTTCTTCCTGCGGGTTAGACGGAAGCGTCAAGGAACGGGCGGATCTGCTGCTCTCCTTTTCCGACATGACCTTCCCGCACCAGCTGATGCGCGTCATTGCCTGCGAGCAGATCTACCGCGCCTTCATGATCAACGCGGGGAGCGAATATCATAAATGACCGCAACTTTCGTGGAGGCGTTTCCCGCCGACTGCATACAATGGATATATGGATGCGATCGGACGGGTATTCGCTTTTTACGAGAGATGGAAGGGCGAAAAGCGCGTCATCGGCTGGAGCGTCTGCGGGCAGCCCGTCGTGGCGCTGCATGCGGGCGGAGGGGGAAAGCAGCTGCTGTTTCAATACGCCATTCATGCGCGCGAGTGGATCACCTCGCTGCTCGCCCTCGAGCACGCCGCGCGCGGCGTGCCGTATGGAGGGGCGTGGTTTTTGCCGCTCACCGATCCGGACGGCGCAGCCCTTGCGCTCCGCGGAGAGGCATTTCTGCGCGCTCTCCCGCAGGAGCGCAGAGACTTTTTAATAAACAGTAACAGAGGCAGCACAGATTTTTCCCTGTGGAAGGCGAACGCGGCGGCCGTCGACCTCAATGTCAATTTCGATGCGGCATGGGGGACGGGAACGCGCAACGCCTGTTCTCCCGCGCCCGAAAATTATATCGGCCCGGCGCCCTTCAGCGAGCCGGAAAGCAGGGCGCTGCGCGATTTTACGCTCGCCGTCCGCCCCGCAGCGACGGTCAGCTATCATACGAAGGGTGGAGAGATCTACTGGGAATTCGGTCAGCACGGAGCGGCGCGCGCGCGGGACGAGGCGCTCGCACGGGCGCTTGCCGCCGAAACGGGCTATCGCGCCCGGATCATAACGGGCAGCGCGGGCGGGTATAAAGACTGGTGCATCCGCGCCCTGGGGATCCCCGCCTTTACGATAGAGGCGGGCAGCGACGCGCTCGCCCACCCTTTAAACGAAAAGGCGCTGCCGGCGCTTTGCAGGGAAAACGCGGACGTACCGCGGCTGCTGTCGGAAGCATTGTCATAGGAGGCGGAATGGAAGAGAAGGAAAAGTTCATGCGCGCGGCCATCGCGCGCGCAAAAAAGGGATTGGCGCAGGGGGAGGTCCCCGTCGGCGCCGTCGTCGTCTGCGACGGGAAGATCGTGGGCTCCGGCTACAACCGCCGCACGAGGACGCAGATGGCGACCGCGCATGCCGAGATGTACGCCATCGACCGCGCCTGCCGCAAGCTCAAAAGCTGGCGCATCCCCGCGTGCGACCTGTATGTGACGCTCGAGCCATGCCCGATGTGTATGGGCGCCGTGCTGAACGCGCGCATCCGCAAGATCTATTTCGGCGCGTACGAGCAGAAGGGGCGCTCCATGACGGCAGAGCTGGCAGAGAGCAATCTCCTCAACCATAAAGTGGAAGTGGAGGGGGGCGTGCTTGAAGAGGAATGTTCGCACCTCCTTTCCGGATTTTTCCGCGCGCTGCGCGCCCGCGCAAAGGAGGAGGAAGGGGAGAAGTGACCGCGCCGGAATTTTTTTGCAGGCGCGTCAAAACGATTGACTAATCGGGGGAAAATCTTTACAATGGATATATCACGGAAGCGGGCGGGGAAAACCGCGCGCGGCCGCGGCGGCGCAGGTATAAAATTTTCCGGCACGATCTTGCCGGGCGGCTTGCGCGCGCCGAGCGCATTTTATCGGAGGTACACATGATAACGCACGGCAACGAGATCAAATTGTTTGCGGGCAACTCCAACCGCCCCCTCGCGGAGGCGATCGCCAAAAAGCTCAACACCGAGCTCGGCGGCGCGGAAGTCGGCCGCTTTTCCGACGGGGAGACGGCTGTCCATATCGACGAGACCGTCCGCGGAAGAGACTTGTTCATCATCCAGTCTACGTCCGCACCCGTCAACGACAACCTGATGGAACTCCTTATCCTCATCGACGCTGCGCGCCGCGCCAGCGCGGGCCGCATCACGGCGGTCATGCCCTATTTCGGCTATGCCCGTCAGGACAGGAAGGCTCGCTCACGCGACCCCATCACGGCAAAACTCGTTGCCGACCTCATCACCGCTGCGGGCGCAGACCGCATCCTCACCATGGATCTGCACGCGGCACAGATACAGGGCTTTTTCAATATCCCGCTCGACCACCTGCTCGGCGGGCCCACGATCTATAACTATTTCAAAAGCAAAAAGATCATCGACGAGAACTTCGTCGTCGTCTCGCCGGACATCGGCTCGGTCACCCGCGCGCGCAACGTCGCCATGAAGCTCAACTGCCAGATGGCGATTATCGACAAGCGCCGCCCCAAAGCGAACGTGATGGAAGTCATGAATATCATCGGCGACATCGAGGGCAAAAAGTGCCTGATGGTGGACGACATGATCGATACCGCAGGCACCATCTGCCAGGGCGCACAGGCGCTGATGGACCACGGCGCGAAGGAAGTATATGCGGGCTGCACGCACGCGGTGTTCAGCGGCCCCGCGATGGAGCGCCTCGAAAAGGCGCCCATTAAAGAGCTGGTCGTGCTCAACACCATCGACCTGCCCCCTGAAAAGAAGCTGGACAAGATCTCCGTCATCTCCGTCGCGGACATCTTCGCCGCAGCCATCGAGAACGTCTATCTCGACAAGCCCATGTCCAAGATCTACGACTGAGTTGCGGCGTACGGCTCCGCGCAGGGGCCTCGCGGCGCCGCATCATATGAAAACACAGCATGCCGCGTTTTGCAAAAGACGCGGCGTTCGCACGTTATTTATGCCCGGCATACAGCGCCGCCGCAAAAAAGGAAGGGAGAGATGCATCTGATCGTCGGGTTGGGAAACCCGGAAAAGAAATATGAAACGACTTTCCACAACATGGGTTTTCTCGCCGTGGGTGAGGCGGCCGATAAGCTGGGGGTCAAATTCAAAAAAAAGGAATGCGAGGCATCCGTCGCAGAGGCGAATATCGGCGGCGAAAAGGTCATCCTCGCCCGCCCCGTCACCTATATGAACGCGAGCGGAAGGGCGGTCAAGCAGCTGCTGGCAAAATATAAGGCCACGCCCGCCGAGCTGCTCGTCATCTACGACGATTTCGACTTGCCCAAGGGCAAGCTGCGCATCCGCGCTTTCGGCAGTGCGGGCACGCACAACGGCATGCGCAGCATCATAGGGGAGATCGGCACCTCCGCGTTCCCGCGCATCCGCATCGGCATCCGCGACGACGAGGTGGATATCCCCATCATCAATTATGTGCTTGCACAGATCCGCAAGGAAGATTATCCTCTATTTGCGGACGCCTGTTCGGCGGCCGCCGACGCGGCGATCGCCTTCGCGCGCGGCGAGGACATCGAGCGCGTCATGAGCGCGTTTAACAGGAACTGACTCCGCAAAGGGAAGGGTGAACGATGCCCCGGAACTTCTTTCATGCAGACAACTTGGGGGCCGACTATCTCGACCTTGAAAACGACCTCCGCCTCGGCACGCCGACGGCGGTTTTCGGCGTGTCCGAAACGCACAAAGCGCTCGTCGCCTGCTGTGCGCCCGGCCGCGTGGTATATGTCGCTGCAGACGCGCCGTCCGCGGCGCGCGCCTGTGCGGAGATCGAGGGGCTGTGCGGGGAAGCACCCGCGCTGCTCTGCGCCAAAGACGAGGTGCTCCTCTATAAAGACGCGCTCTCCCGCGATGCGCTCTTCCGCCGCATGGCGGCCCTGTACGCCTTTCGCAAGGGCGCGCGCATCACCGTCTGCGATGCCGAAAGCCTCTTGCAGCTTTTTCCGAAAGAGGTGCCCGTCCTTACTTTTGAGACGGGAAAGGAAGCTGACTTTTCCTCCCTTCCTTCCGTCCTTGTGCGCATGGGGTATGTCCGCGCGGCGACGGTGGAAGGGAAAGGAAATTTTGCTCTCCGCGGCGATATCCTGGATATCTTCCCCATCAATGCGGAAGACCCCGTCCGCGTAGACTTTTTCGGCGACGAAGTGGAGATGATCAAGCCGTACAGCTTCGTCACGGGGGAGCGGCTGCCCGTTGCGGAGCGCGTCGATATCGTGGCGGCAACGGATGTCTCCTTCGCCGAGGGCGAGGAGAAGAAGATAAAAGACGCGCTGTACGGCGAGCTGTCCTCCTTTAAAGACGCTGCGGCATACGAGCGCGCGCAGTCCGTTGCGGGGGAGATTTCTGCAAAGCTGGAGGGCGGCGTGCCCTTCGGCGGGGCGTCCTATCTCATGCCCCTTCTGGAGTGTGCCACCGATTTCGCCTCCTTTTTCGGGGACGTGCTGTACCTCTTCGACGAATGCAAACTGATCTCCGACCGCATCGACGCGCAGGAAAAGGAGCACGCCGAGCGCTTTGCCTGCCTGCGCCGCGGAGGCGAGGTGTTTTCCTTCAATAGAGGGCAGCTGCTCACGCGCGAACAGTTTGCGGAAAAACTTGCGGGGGCGCGCTGTGCTGCGGTACAGACCTTTGCCTCCCGCACCGTGTTCTTTGACCCGCTCAAGGTCTATAACCTGCACTCCACGCCTGCGGGCAGGTATCTGAACGGCTTTATGACCCTCGTGAACGACGTGCGCAGCTGGCGTGCGAACAAGTACCGCGTCATGCTGTACTGCGGCACGGCGTCCCGCGCGCAGAAGATGCGCGAGCTGCTCTTCGACGAGGGCATCTCCGTGCAGGAATGTCCGCCCTCTCTCGAACAGCTCAAGGGGGTCGCCGTGCTGGAAGAGGAGCTGCCCCGCGGCATCATCCTGCACGAACAGAAGCTGGCGATCATCGGCACGGGAGACCTGTACACGAAGGCGGCGGTCAAAAAGCGCATCCGCCGCCGCAGGAACGACATGTTCACCTCGCCCGAGGTGGGGGACTATGCCGTGCACGAGACGCACGGCATCGGCCGCATCACGGGCACCCGGATGATCGAGACGACGGACGGCACAAAGGAGTACATCGCCCTCGAATATCGCGGGGGAGACGTGCTGTACGTCCCCGTCGAGCAGATGGATATCCTTTCCCGCTATACGGGCGAGGAGCAACCCTCTCTCTCCAAGCTCGGCGGCGCGGAATTTGAAAAGGTCAAGCAACGGGTCAGGGCGTCCCTCAAGGCGATGGCGTTCGACCTGAAAAAATTATACGCCGCACGCGCGGAGAAACGCGGATTTGTCTTTTCCCCGCACGAGGAGGCGATGGCGGAATTTGCTGCATCCTTTGATTATGAGGAGACGCCCGATCAGCTCTCTTCCATCGAAGAGATCGTGTCCGACATGTGTTCTCCTAAAGTTATGGACCGCCTGCTGTGCGGAGACGTCGGTTACGGCAAGACGGAGGTCGCGCTGCGCGCGGCGTATCTGTGCGTGCTCAACGGCAAGCAGGCGGCGCTCATGTGCCCGAACACCATCCTGTGCAGGCAGCACTACGAGACGGCGGCAAAGCGTTTTGCCGAATTCGGCGTCAATATCGAGATGCTCAACCGCTTCAGGACGCCCGGAGAACAGGAGCGTGTGCTCGCGCGCCTGGCGGCGGGCAAGGTCGACCTCATCATCGGCACCCACCGCCTGCTCTCTTCCGACGTGAAATTTAAGGATTTGGGGCTGCTCATCCTCGACGAAGAGCAGCGCTTCGGCGTCGAACATAAAGAAAAGATCAAGAACATGAAGAGCGATGTCGACTGCCTGACGATGACGGCGACGCCCATCCCGCGCACCCTGCACATGTCCCTCTCCGGTATCCGTGACATCAGCACCATCGACACCCCGCCCACCAACCGCCTGCCCGTACAGACATACGTGGTGGAGGAGACGGAGACGCTCATCCGCGATGCCTGCGTGCGCGAGCTCGCCCGCGGCGGGCAGGTATTCATTTTATATAACCGCGTGGAGAGCATCTACAGCTTCGCCGCAAAGATAGAGCAGATCGTCCCCGAAGGCAAGGTATGCGTCGCGCACGGCCGCATGGATAAAAACGTCCTCGAAAGCGGCATCCTCGGCTTTTACGAGGGGAAGACGGATATCCTCGTCACGACCACGATCATAGAAAACGGCATCGACCTGCCCCGCGCGAACACGCTCATCGTCATCGATGCAGACAGGCTGGGCATCTCTCAGCTGTACCAGCTGCGCGGCAGGGTGGGGCGCGGTTCCGTGCTCGCGCACGCCTACTTCACGTTCAAACCCGAAAAGGTGATGACGGAGACGGCCGCCAAGCGCCTGCAGGCGATCATGGAATTTACCGAACTGGGCAGCGGGTTCAAGATCGCCATGCGCGACCTCGAGATCCGCGGCGCGGGTTCGGTGCTCGGCCGCGAACAGCACGGGCATATGGACAAGGTGGGCTACGAGCTGTACGCGAAGCTGCTCAAAGAGGAGATGACGGGGGAGGAGCAGACGGTCGCCGAGCTCGACATCAAGGCGGACGCCTACATCCCCGAAAGCTACATCGAGGCGAGCGCTTCGCGGCTGGATTGCTACAAGCAGATCGCCGAGATCCGCAGCCTCGCCGATTACAAGCGCGTGTGCGGCTCTATGGAGGAGAACTACGGCAAGCTCCCTCCCGAAGTGCTCAATCTCCTCGTCATCGCCGTGCTCAAAGCGTACGCGGCGAAGTTCAACATGCGCTCCATCTCCGTCTCCGCGAAGGGCGGGCGGCTGGAGCTTCCCTCCGTCAACGCCCTTGCAGACAAGCGGCTCGCCGCCGCGCTCGACCGCTTTGCCTCCTCCGTGCGGCTGGAAATGTCCTCGAGCCCGGTCATCGCTTTTGCGGGCGGCAAGGACGCGCAGGCAGTCATGCTGACGATGACCAAATTCCTGAAATTTGCCGAAAATTCCGCCGCGTGAGGCGGGCCGCGCGGCGCTTTTTTCCGGCCGCGGACAATTTTTCAGGAATTTAACGCGTTTTTCATAAAAATACGATTGCATTATTTCCCGAAATAAGATATAATAAAGCATATTGCGAATTCCAAGGAACTCGGAGCGATTTTCGACTATGAAGAAAAAACTCATCAAGATCTTAAGTGCCGCCATCGCGGCCGTATTTGCGCTCGGCGTCTTTGCGGGCTGTGACCTGCTCGTGACGGACAACAGGCGGGATATGGAGCAGGTCGTGGCGGAAGTGAACATCGGCGCGGATGCCGAGGCGCTCGCCGCGAGCATGAAGGCGGTCGGCAGCGAGCTGAAAGAGGACATCTCCTCCAAGCTGGGCGAGATCGTCTCGCAGGACGACATCATCAAGCGCGACCTCATCGTCTACTTCATGAGCTACGGTTACAACTATGTGACCGAAGACTCTGCCGATTATTCGGAGGCGTTCGCATCCATCCTCGACGACCTGGTCGAAAACAAGATCCTTTCCCAGTTCGCCATCGTCTATTATCTCAACGAAGGCGAAGTGTGCGTCGACCGCGACCGCACCGACCTCAACGACAAGGGGTATTCCGAGATCGTCGAAGCGGAGAGCGGCATTGCAGACGGCCTGCGCATGCAGAAGGATATTTCCGTGGACAGCTATAAGGCCGCCGTCGGAGAAAAGACGGGCGACGAGGCTGCCATAGCCGCGTACTCCTATTTCCTCACCGAGGACGAGATCAACTACGCAAATTACGTCGTCATGTCCTCCGTCAACGGCGCCATCGACAGCTACGAAGAGGAGATCATCGCCGAGATGAACGAATCTGCCGCTTCGACGGAGAGCCGCACCACCCCCACGGGTGCCGACACCATCTCCTCCACCTATTACCCGTTCAAGACGGAAAACGGCGCGAAAGTCATCGATTACGGCATCTATACCGGTTATAACACGATCTCCGAGTGCGGCGACTATGAAAAGGTGAACGGTTCCACCGTCTACACCCGCAGGCGTGCGTATGCGCGCTTCCTCAACGCGCTCCGCCTCAATTATCTCGTGAAGGAGGACGAGGACGTCTCCATGGACGTCACCGCGCTCTCCTACTTCACGGTCGAACTGGAGACGCAGCTTGAGCAGCGCCTGCTCAGCAAGTTCATCGCCACGCTCAGCCTCAACGCGTCTGAGAAGATCACGAAGGATACGCTCCTGGAAGCCTATGGGATCGAACTCAATTCGCAGACGAAGTCCAACGCAAAGGCGGATTCCACCTCCTTTATTTCGACGATGGACAGCCTGTCCGATACTTCCTTCGTGCTCTATTCGCCGGAAAACAGGCAGTTCGGTTATGTCTATAACATTCTCATCCCCTTTAACTCAGGAGATCTTACACTGAAAGAGATCTCGCAGAGCTATACGGCAGGCACGGCCGCCTATTATGCGGCGCGCAATACGGACGCGGAACTGTATAGGACGGTCGAGGCAAAAGATCAGCGCGGCCCCTGGTTCAACGGCAGTACCGATTACAGCTATGTCGCGGAAGGGGACGGCTATTATAAGAATGCATCCGTCGGCGCCGAAGAGAAGAACTACCTCTTCTTTGAAGACAGCTTTGTAACTTCCGCCAACGAAGACGGCGAGGTCGCCGGCATCGACCGCTATGCAGGCAAGTATCCGTACAACGGCAAAGTGGAAGAGAAGAGCGACGACACCTATACGCTGACGCCTTTCAAACTCAACATCGACGCGTTCATTGACGAGCTGGAAGCATATATCGATTGGTATATCAATGACAGCGTCGACGGCGCGAGCGGCTCCCATACGTCCGGTGCCTACTACAGCGGCAAGGTCGACGGCGCCCATACCTGGACGGGTACGGACGGCAGCGCCTTCTATGCCACTACGGCGGAAGACTTCCAGAAGTTGGACGAGAACACGGGCAGGACGACGGTCGACCAGAGCGCGAACATCTATTATAAAGGGAGCGTTTCCGGCGTGGGCGAGGTCGGCACCGCCGATTACCTCACCGAAGGGACGACTTCCTATGCGGCGCTCTCCGCATTCAACGAACTCATGTTCGCTTACAGCACCGATACGGGCTGCCTGAACAAATACTACGGCTATTCCATCGCCTCTTCCGAGGATGCGACCGACTACGTGGCGGAGTTCGAATTCGCCGCGCAGGAAGCGATCAAGCAGGGCGTAGGCGCCTATTACGTCGTGGCGACCGATTACGGCTGGCATATCCTCTATGTCTCCTTCGTGTTTGACGGCGGTGCGACCTATGCGGACGGTTTCGTGTACGAGCAGAGGAATGAAGAGGGCACCTTCTCCTACTACTATTATCAGTCGAAGAAGGCAAACCTCACCTCCACCGACATCACCGACGCCCGCAGGGACATCTTCACCGCGCTCGACAGCGAAGACGTCGTCTCCAGATATCCTTCCAGGTATTCTAACCTGAGCAGCGTCTCCACCAACTGAGCGAAAGAAAGCGAAACAATTCAAAAGCCCCGCGGCAAAGCCGCGGGGCTCTTTTGTAAAACGTGCGCAGAAAAAATGCAGCGAGGAACGATCCTCGCTGCATTTTTTGTGGAGCGAGAGACGGGAATCGAACCCGCGGGAATCAGCTTGGGAAGCTGACGCCATACCATTAGGCGACTCTCGCATTGCATTCAGCATCAATTATTATAGCGTATTTTTGAAAAATATGCAATCAAAAAGGCAGGGGAGAGGAAAGAAAAATGCGCTTTGTTTCATACTTTTTCCGCTATGCCGGAGAGTGTCGTCATAGCGGCCTCATTCAGCGGAAGCTTCCGTCTCTCCACAGGCGCGCGATCGAATAGTCGTGCGCCTCGATGTCTGTCAGGTCAAAGCCAGCGAATTGCAGAGAGGACCACTGTTTCGCCTTTTTAGTAAAGCCGGCATTCCGCAAATGCATAAACCCGTAGCAGAGGTCGGCATCCCTCTCGGAGACGTACCGCGTCTCCCGCAAACCTTCTCCCTGCAGCATCGCTGTGAACGGGCGGCGCGCCCCGCTCTCTCCGCTGTCGCCGAGCAGGTATATCTGCTCGCCGGCGCATTCGAGGCTGCGGGGATCTTCACCGCCCTCGAACAGGCGGAAAGCGGAGGTAAAGCCGGTTGTCTCGTATGCGGTGATGCGCGTGTCGCCCCGCCCGGTCACGTCCTCGATGTTGTACAGAAGTTTCCCGTCCGGAGAGAAGCACATGTTGTCGTCCTGTGCTCCGTATGCGGTCGAGAAGCGGAATTTTCTGACTTGGCGCATCTCGCGCAGGGAATAGACGGCGAGCATCCCCTCCGTCGATTTTACCGCGAGCAGCTCTCCGCCAGGGGAGAGCAGGGGAAGATATGCGTAGCGCAGGCCGCGGAAGACGGCGATCTCCCTGCCTTCCGCATCATACACGCAGACCGAGCCGCCCGTGCAGCCGACGGCATGGGTGCCGTCCGAAACATAGCTCCAAAAGCTCCGCATCTGCCCTTATTCCACGAGGAGCTTTTTCATCAGCTCCCAACCCATCCCGACAAATACACCCGTCTGCGCGGCGCTGTCCTCGTCGTACGCGGGCGCACCCGCGCCCCTTTTTCCGCTGTCGTAGAGCAGGTAGGGAACGGGGTCGGAGACGTGCGTGCGCACAGCGATGGGGGTGGGGTGGTCGGGGCAGATGAGCATGCGGAATTTCTCTCCCGCCTTGCGCAGTCCCGCGCAGAGGGGCGCGACGACTTTTTCGTCGATCTGTTCGATGGAATAGATCTTGTGTTTTACGTCGCCCTGGTGCCCGCATTCGTCGGGCGCCTCCATGTGGATATAGACGAAGTCCAGCCCGCCCAGCAACGCGTCCAGCGCCGCCGTCGCCTTTCCTGCGAAGTTCGTATCGTAGTTTCCTGTCGCGCCTTCCACTTCGATGACTTGCATTCCCGCGAGGATGCCGATGCCCTTCACGAGGTCGACCGCGGAGATGACGCCGCCCTTCTTGCCGAATTTCTTTTCAAAATTTTCGAGTGCGGGCTTCGTCCCTTCCCCCCAGAACCACACGGAGTTTGCGGGATTTTTCCCCGCGGCGACGCGCGCCCTGTTGATAGGGTGCTCCCGCAGGAGCTCTGCGGATCTCTCCATCATGGCGCGGTACTTTTCCCC
This sequence comes from uncultured Bacillota bacterium, assembly GCA_949297575.1. GTDB lineage: Bacteria > Bacillota > Clostridia > Christensenellales > Borkfalkiaceae > Borkfalkia. The sequence goes on from CASFTB010000004.1 coordinate 29,789, forward strand.
GAGCGGCCCTTCGGGCAGATGCCCGCGCACGGGCTTGCCAGTGATGTCGTGCGGGGGCGTCAGCTCGTGGCCGGTCTTCCCTTCCTTTACGACGAGGCAATGGCGGTAACTCACGCCCGCGTAGAGGGTGAACATGTCGCTGTCCAGATGCTCTTTCAGGTAAGAGATCAGCTTCCGCGCCTCTTCCGTGGAGATCTCGCCCGCGCTGTAATCGAGCATGGTCCTGTCTTCATACTTCTCCTCCTCGGAGAGAGTGACGAGGTTGCAGCGCAGCGTCACGTCCGTATCTTTGAGGTCGATGCCGATGGATACGGCTTCGAGCGGCGAGCGGCCGGTGTAGCAGTCGTGCGGGTCATAGCCCATCACGGAGAGGTTTGCCACGTCGCTCCCCGGTTTGAACCCTGCGGGCACGGTGCGGCACAGACCGACCTCCGCCTCCCGCGCGAGTGCGTCGATGTGCGGCTTGTTTGCCGCCTGCAGCGGGGTCCTGTTCCCCAACTCTTCGAGTTTATAGTCGGCCATGCCGTCGCCGAGTACTACGATGTATTTCATGTCTGTTCCTCCCCGCACGTCAGAGCTGCCAGTCGATGGGCGCTATGCCGTGCGCTTTGAGATAGTCGTTTGTCTTGGAAAAGTGCCTGCACCCGAAAAAACCGTTGAACGCAGAGAGGGGCGACGGGTGCGCGCATTCGAGCACGAGGTGTTTGCCGCGGTCGATGAGCGGCTTTTTCGAGCGCGCGTTCGCTCCCCAAAGGATAAATACGACGTGCTCGCGGCGGTCGCTGACGATTTTAATGACGTTATCCGTGAACCACGTCCAGCCGCAGTCCCTGTGCGAGTTTGCGCAGTGCGCGCGCACGGTGAGCGCGGTGTTCAGGAGCAGCACGCCCTCCCGTGCCCATTTTGTGAGGTCGCCCGACTTGGGTACCGTGCAGCCGACGTCGTCGTGCAGCTCTTTGTAGATGTTGACGAGGGAAGGGGGCGGATCCACGCCCTCTTTTACCGAAAAGCACAGTCCATGTGCCTGCCCCTCGTTGTGGTAGGGGTCCTGCCCCAAAATGACCGCCTTCACCTCGTCCAGCGGTGTCAGTTTGAAGCAGTTGAAGATGTCGTACATGTCCGGATAGACGATGTGGTGGGAATACTCCTGTTTGAGGAATGCGCGGATCTTCTTGTAGTTTTCGTTTTCGAACAGGGGGGCAAGGGCCTCGTCCCATCCGCCGCCGAGCTGTATCATTTGGCCGCCTCCATTGCCGCCCTCTCCGCCGCGAGCGCCTCCGCGGGGAGGGAGCAGAGCAGCGCGCGGTAGGCGGCGCACTCCGCCTTTGCCCCCGCGAGGTCGTGCTCGAGGTAATTGCCGCATTCCCGCCTCTCCGCGCCGGGCACCGCATCGAAGCGCGCACAGGCCTCCAGCGCGGCTTTCGCCGCCGCGAACGCATCGTCAAAGCTGAGGTCTGCCGTCAGCAGGTAGAACCCCGTGCGGCAGCCCATCGGGCCGAAATAGACGATGTGCTCCCTGAACGCTCCGTTGCGCAGCGCCGTCGCCATCATGTGTTCGACGCTGTGCAGCGCCGCGGGGGAAAGAAAGTCTCCCGCGTTGGGCTTTTTGAAGCGCAGATCGAAAGTGGCGACGCCGCAGTTGTATCCCGAAAAGTGAAAGCCCGGCTGCAGGTTATCGTGGTCTTTTTGGAAAGAAGGGATCTTATCCATGCTTCACCTCCGCGAAGATGTCGGCGAGCCGCCTGCCGAGGGCGGAGAGGGCGATTTTCAGGTTTTCGCTGTATTCGCGCGTGCTCTCTTCGCCCGCATTGTCCGAGATCGCTTTGAAGGCCCATACGGGCACGCCGGCAGCGAAGGCCGCGTGGGCGATCGCTGCGCCCTCCATATCCCGCACGTCCGTGCCGAGTGCAGAGAGAATGGCGGCATCCGTGCCGTCCGCAAAGCTGTCCGCACTGGCAAGCGTCCCCTTGAGGAAGTCGTTTTCGCGGGTTTTGAGCTGAAAATAGGGGGTATCCCGTTCGTCCGGCGTGCCGACGGGCGTTCCGTTGATCTTGCTCAGATCAAAGTCCGATTCCGCCGCGCGCTCGATCTGCAATACGCAGCCCACGCGCGCCAGAGGACTCGTCCCGCCGGCGACGCCGATGTTGACGAGCTTATCCGCGCCCTGTGCGATGCACAGCGCCGCCGCCGCGGCCGCGTTGCTCTTTCCTACGCCCGAAAGGACGAGCAGGAAGGGTGTGCCTGCAAAGGAGCACGCCCACGCCCTGCGGCCGTAAAGTTGTTTTTCCTGTCCGTGTTCGGCGGCAGCGAGGAGCACGTCCGCTTCCTTCTGCATCGCCGCAATGACTGCTATCATGGTATGCCTCCGTCTGATGAAAATATTTTACCACAAACTGTGCCGGCATTGCAAATTGACGGAATAGAAAATTTGTTTTTGAGCATAATATTTCCAAAAAAAGGAGGAACTTCCATGAACCCTTTTAAAGAGAGCGCAAAAGATATCCGCAAAACGTACAAAAACTGGAAGAGCATCAACGTAAAGCCGTACGATAAAGAGACGGTCGACCCGTACACCCGCGTGCGGACCATCCTCATGAACGGCACGGAATTCGAAGCGATCTGGAACACGTCCCGCTTCACGCGGCATTGCCCCAACAACGAGGTGCGCAGGGATATGGCGCTCATCCGCCGCGGCGAACAGCAGCAGCAAAAGCGCATTGCAAACTTAAAGCCGCGCAACGAGAGCATCCTCGAACATACCATTGGGTACGAGCAGCTCGCGGTAGACCTCACCGCCATCCTCGCCCAACGGGAGAAAAATGAATACGTCAAACACCAGCTGGACTTCGCGCTTCTCGAAGACTTCGACCACCTGTACCGCTACGCCGACCTGCTCGACTTTGAAAAGGGCATCCATGCCGAAAAGCTGGTGGGCAGATACACGGAGATCATGCCGGGCAGGCCTACCGTCGCGGAGGCGCGCTCCCCCGAAGACGACGTGCGCTTCTATATCAACAACTACCTCAACGATCCCGTCACCCGCCTCAACATCGCCATTATCACGGCGGCGGAACAGCAGACGATGAACTACTATCTCAACGTGGCAAACCTGTACGATTCGGAGCTGGGCAGAAAATTGTATGCGGAGATCGCCATGATCGAGGAACAGCACGTCACAGGTTACGGCTGCCTCTCCGACCCCGGCACGGACATGTTCGAGTGCATGGTCATGCACGAGTACACCGAGGCATATCTGTATTGGAGCTGCTATAACGACGAGAAGGACGTGCGCATCAAAGACATCTGGCTGATGCACTTCGAAGAGGAGCTTTCGCACCTGCACTTCGCCTGCGCCATGCTCGAGCGTTACGGCGGCAAGGTGTGGCAGCAGCTCTTCCCCGAGGGCGGCGACTTCCCCGCGCCCATCGCCTTCTCCGAGCAGAAGAGTTATATCCGCGAGGTGCTGCGCAGCGTCCGCCTCACAGGCCGCGCGGAGAGCTACGAAGAGGTAGACAAGCTGCCCGATAATTTCCGCTTCTTCTCTTATAACAAGAGCGTGCAGGGCAACGTCAGGGGCCTCGCGTCGCACGCCGTCATCGAAAAGACCATCGGAAAGTTCGGGCGCGATTACAGGGTAGAGGACAAGGCGCATCCCGTCCGCGCGCTCGCAGATCCGAAGGCGGTCAATGCCGACCTCGCGCGCGTCAAGGGGGCATAAACCGGTTATCGGAAGGGCACCCCGAAAAAACGTCCGCGCGGATGCGCATTTCCAAATAAAAATTTAGCAGCGGTCGCACGTTGCAGCGAAGAAACGAGAAGTCCGAAAATTTTTCGGGCTTCTTATTTTTCAGCGAAAGTCTGCGGAAATCTTGCGTTTAAAGATTGCAGTTCGCTCACAAGCATAGCCATACCCGATAGTGTGACTAGTATCGAAAGACATGCGTTCCGTGGTTGCTGTTCGCTTACAAGCGTGACCTTTGAAAACACAAGCGGCTGGTGGCGCTCCACTTTTGACACGGCAGCAAGCGGAACAAGTATTGCCGAAAGTGATCTTGCAACCCCCTCCACTGCAGCGACCTGTCTTAAATCGACTTATTACTCGTATTATTGGAAATGCGGTTAAAATAGACGTCGAATTGCCGTCATTCGGACGAAAGAAACAGTTTGTCGTGCGCCGTCGCGGCGGCTGCCCGCAGCGATGGCCCGCCGCCGCAAAGCGGTACATGATCCCGCAAGCATCCAAATCCGGGGTCAGCGTTTTTTTGCGGCGGCGCTTGCGCTCTCTGCAAAAATGGCTTTACATATTTGCCGCGGTATGATATAATTTTTACGATTGAGGTTGGCAGGAAAATGCAATACGTTTTTTTCGATATCGAATGCGCCTGCGTGTACAAGAACGTGGCAAAGATCTGCGTCTTCGGGTACTGCGTGGCGGATGAAAATTTTAATATCATACAGAAAGAGGATATCCTCATCAACCCCAACGGGAAGTTTCATCTCACCGACCGCGGCGGAGACGGCATCGTCCTCCCGTACGACTACGACGATTTCAAAAAGTATCCCGATTTCAAAAAGTTCTATCCCCGCATCCGCGCGCTGCTGGAAGGGGAGGACAAACTCGTATTTGGCCACGCCGCCGTCAACGACGTAAAATATCTCTGCCTCGAGACCAAGCGCTACCGCCTGCCTTCTTTCAACTTCCGCTTCGCCGATACGCAGGTGCTGTATATGGCGATGACGGAGACCTTTGACCGCCAGGCGGGGCTGGAATCGCTGACGCAGATCTTCGAGATCGACTATACCCCGCACTGCGCGGCAGATGACGCCTATGCGACCATGCGCATCGCCCAGGAGATGTGCGAAAAGGAAAACTGCACCCTCCCCGAACTTCTGGAAAAGTTCGGCATCCGCTTCGGAAAGATCGGCAACTACCAATTCTCCAACTGCTCTTCCCGCCGCCGCAGCGACTATCTGAAAGAGAAGAGCCGCCTCAAGAGAGAGCGGGGAGAAAAGCGCGCGAAGTTCAACGACTTCGTGTACGGCTACCGCGTCCGCCCGCAGACGGACGAGCTCAAGGGCAAGCGCTTCAGCTTTTCCCGCAGCATCGAGGAGGAGCTTCCCCTCGCCAAGCGGCTGGTCAAGGCCATCGTCCGCAGGGGCGGGAAGTATTCGATGAAGCTGTCCGGTTGCAACGCCTTTGTGGAGGAAGAAGGGGACGACAGTGTCCGCCGCGAGGCTGCACACAGGCTGCAAGGGGAAGGGAAGATCGGGGAGATCTATACTCTTGCGGAATTTGCCGACCTCTATCTCGGAGAAGAGGAGTGATATGCTCGAGCAATATCTGCGCCGCTTGCAAGAGCGCCTGACAGACTATGCCGCATATGAAGCATGCCTGCGCCTCCCGCCGTATAAGGGGCTGCGCGTCAATACGCTCAAGCTCACGGCGGAGGAGTTCGCCGCGCTCTCGCCCTTTGCCCTTGAGCCCGTGCCCTGGGAAGGGGCGGGCTTTTATATTGAGGAGGAGAGGCCGGGCCGCTCCGCCTATCACGATGCCGGGCTGTTCTATGTGCAGGAGCCGAGCGCCATGTGCGCCGTGCCCCTTTTGGATGTGCAGCCGGGCGAACGCGTGCTCGACCTGTGCGCCGCCCCCGGCGGCAAGGGCACGCAGCTCGCGCAAGCGATGCAAGGGCAGGGCATCCTCGTTCTCAACGAAAAGATCCCCGCCCGCGCGAAGATCCTTTTGCAGAACGTCGAGCGCATGGGCATCGTCAACGCCGTCGTCACCTGCGCCGACCCCGCATCCTTAGAAGAGCGCTTTGCAGGGTATTTCGATAAGGTGCTCGTCGACGCGCCCTGTTCGGGGGAGGGGATGCTGCGCAAGGAGCCGGAGGCCGCCGCGAACTGGTCGCCCGAAAACGTCTCGATGTGCGCGGCCCGGCAGAAAAAGCTGCTCGACTCCGCCGCGCGCATGGTGTGCGAAGGGGGGCGCCTCGTCTACTCCACCTGCACGTTCGCCGAGGAGGAGGACGAAGAAAACGTCTCCGATTTCCTCAGGCGGCATCCGGACTTTCGTCTCCTGCAACAAAGAAAAATTTGGCCGCACCGCGAAAGGGGAGAGGGACATTTTGCCGCCCTTTTCGAACGGACGGCGGGCGCCGGGCGGCTCCGTCTGCGGCCGGGCAAAGAGCGCGCGGAGCGCGCCGCCGTTGCTTCCTTTTCCTCCTTTGCAATGGACTTTTTCGTCCGACCGCCCGCGGGGCGCATGCTCTCCTTCGGGGAGACGCTCTGCCTCGTGCCGGAAGAGCTCTTTTCTCTCGACGGCCTGCGCGTACTGCGCGCGGGGCTGGCGCTCGGATGCGCGCGTGCGGGCAGGTTTGAGCCCGCCCACGCCCTCGCCCTTGCGGCGCGTCGCGAAGATCTGCGCGCCGTGGCCAGCTTTTCGGAGGAGGAGATCGCCCCGTATTTGCGGGGAGAGGAATTGCCCTGTGCCGTGCGCGGCTGGTGTGCCGTCGCGGTGAACGGCTATCCGCTCGGCCTGGGAAAGGGGAGCGGCAATGTTTTAAAAAATCACTATCCCAAGGGGCTGAGGAGGTAAGTCTCTTTCCCCTGAAAATACAGAAAAAAGACAAAGGAGTTTTTTATGAGCAAGATCAGGTTGGGCATCGTCGGATACGGCAACCTCGGCAGGGGCGTGCAGTACGCCGCTTCTCAGAGCGACGACATGGAGGTCGTCGCTGTATTCACCCGCAGAGATCCCGCAGCGGTGAAGACCGTCCTCCCCGTCAAGGTTGAGCGGTATGACGCGATGGAGGAATATGCGGATAAGATCGACGTGATGATCCTCTGCGGCGGCAGCGCGACCGATCTGCCCGAGCAGTCCGCAGAGGTCGTGCGCCTCTTCAACACGGTAGACAGTTTCGACACCCATGCGAAGATCCCCGCATACTTCGATCGCCTCGACGCGGCGGGGAAGGAGAGCGGCCATCTCGGCGCGATGAGCATCGGCTGGGATCCGGGGCTGTTCTCCCTTGCGCGCATTTATTTCGATTCCGCCGTGCGCCGCGGCAGTACCTATACTTTCTGGGGCAAGGGCGTCAGCCAGGGGCACAGCGATGCCATCCGCCGCGTCGCGGGCGTAAAGGATGCGCGCCAGTATACCGTTCCCGTCGAGAGCGCGCTCGAGCGCGTCAGAAAGGGCGAAGAACCGCAGCTCTCCACCCGCGAAAAACATACCCGCGAGTGCTATGTCGTTGCGGAAGAAGGGGCAGACCTTGCCCGCATCGAGCGCGAGATCAAGGAGATGCCCAACTACTTTGCAGACTATGATACGACCGTGCATTTCATCTCCGAGGAGGAGATGAAGCGCGACCACGCCAAGCTGCCGCACGGCGGTTTTGTGCTGCGTTCAGGCACGTCTGCGGCGGGGAATAAGTTCCTCACGGAATTTTCGCTCAGGCTGGACAGCAATCCTGAATTCACTTCCTGCGTGCTCGTCGCCTATGCGCGCGCCGTCTATCGGATGCATGCGGAGGGGAGGTGCGGCGCCGTCACCGCGTTCGACGTGGCGCCCAAGTATCTTTCTCCGCTCTCCGAAGCGGATCAGCGCAAACAGCTGCTTTGATAAAAATGTGTGATAAAAAGAGGGGCTGTGTCAGGCGCAGCCCCTCTTTTTATCTGTTTATATTGTACTATGCGTGACATAAAAGGCTTGATTCCGCGAAAATTTTGTCAAATGGAAGATCAGAAAATATTTTCAAAGGTGAGTGCATATGTCTGCGGGATCTGTTCGCACAGGGTAAGCAGTACCTCGATTTTGGAGAGCGCCTGCGCGCCGTCTTCGCTTTCGATAAAGCTCACCGCTTCCCCAAGCCAATAGTCGATGTAGGAGATGTCGCTGTGCGGGATGACGGCATGCAGCCTTTTCTTCTTTTCTTCCCAAAGTGTGCGCACGCTCTCCGCGTCGCCGCGGGAGGCTCTGTTTTCCCGCACTTTTTCTTCGAGGGAGGTAAGGGCGCTTTCAAAGGCATCGAATTGGCGGTTGACGAAGTAGTGCTCGCCGAACGCCGCCGCGAACAGCAGCCCTGCCGCGATCAGCAGGGAGAGGACTGTCTTTACCATGCGCTTCCCTCCGGTAGCCCGATGCGAAAAGAGCGGTACTTTTCGCCGCGGCACTGCAGATAGATCTTTCCCGTACCGTCCATCGTCAAAACAAATACGCGGCGCACCGACCGTATGCCCTGCTCGTGCAGCAGCTCCTCAAAAAAGCTGCGGTCGGTCTTTGTCAGCGAGAGGTTTTTGTCGTCGAATTTGCCGTCGTCGATGATGAGCACAGGGAGGGAAACTTTGTTTTCTTTGGGCGCGTCCTCGCGCGGCATGGCGGAGAACTGTCCGTTCGCCTCGTACAGCGCGTAGGCCACTTCGTCTAAGGAAAAATACCCCGCCGTCCGCATGGATTCGATGAGGTCGGAGAGGTCCAAATTGTTCTTTTTCAGCTGCGAGATATCGATGCCGTTTTTGTTGATGACGACGGACGGCCTTCCGCCCACCACCGTCTTGAACGGCTTGCATTTGAGGTCGATGAGCAGGGTGAGCTGGTGCAAAAGGAAGATGGTCAGCATGGAGACGATGCCGTACAGCAGCGGGATGGAGGTGTCTGCCATGGGGATGCAGGCGAGCTCGGCGATGAGCAGGGTGATGACCAGCTCGAAAGGCTGCATCTCTCCGATCTGCCGCTTGCCCATCAGCCGCATGACCGCGAGCAGCACGATGAAGATGACGGCAGTGCGCACAAAGATAAGTCCCATGCCCACAGTATGCTGCCGCGCGCGCGGAATTATTCTCTCGGGCAGAGGCCGCGCGGGGCGGCCTCTCTTTATCGTCTAATGCTGGCAGTGCGGGCAGAAGACGCTGCTCCTGCCGCCGAGTACGATGCGCCGCAGCGCCGCTCCGCAAACGGGGCAGGGTTCGCCGGATTTTCCGTATACATGCAAAAACGGCGTATTGCGGTATTCTTGCCCTTTGCCGGCGGCATACTCTGCAAAGGAAACAGCGTTCTTATCGATAAAAAATCGAAGCCGGTCGGGAATCGTTTCTGCAAGCCGCTTGAAATTCGCGCCCGACAGTTCGCTGCACGGCTTGTCAGGGCGGATTCCCGCGGCGAATAATATTTCGTCCGAATAGATGTTGCCGATGCCGGCAACGATGCGTTGGTCGAGCAGCATAGACTTGACGGGTTTCTTGCTGTTTTTGCATTTGCCCTGCATATATGCCGCGGTCAATGCGCCGTCAAACGGCTCTAAGCCGAGTTCGTTTGCGCCGCTTGTATCCGGTTCGCCGCTTTTTGCAAACCACAGTTTTCCCAAACGGCGCACATCCTCATAGCGCAGCTCGTTTCCGTCGCTGAGGGAAAGAATAACGTGTGTATGCTTTTCGACAGGCGCGGTTTGCGGTTCTATTATAAGGCAGCCCGTCATGCGCAGGTGAATGGTGAGGCTGTCGCCGCTTTCAAACAGCAGCCGCAAAAATTTTCCGCGCCGCGCAAAGTCCGCTATGGTCTGCCCCGTAACGCCTGCAATGAACAGTTCGGGTGAAGGGTAAGCTATGACCTGCGCATTATGTGCCTGCACGTTTGCAATGGTTTTTTTGAGCACGTGCGGCGTAAGCACGCGCCGCACCGTTTCCACTTCGGGCAGTTCGGGCATGATGATCCTCCTCCTGAAAGTATCCCGCGAAATATCGCCTGCAGGTCGGCTTTTTTATTCTCCGTCGAACAGAGAACGCTGCCGCGCCGTCGATAGGAGAAAGCTCGTTTGATTGCCTTGTACGATCGTGTCTGTGCTTTCGACGTGCCCCAACAGGATGGGGGAATCCGGGTCGTGCCGCCGATAGTTTTCCACCGCCCTCTGCGGGCTCTTGTTCGCGTAACAGTAGCGGCAGCCGTTCGGGCATGTGTCGTAGGCGCCGATGTCGCGGCTCTCGATGCACCGGCACCCCGCGCGCAGCCCCCTGTGCTTCAGGTCTTTGAATTCGCACCCGTTCGCCCGCCCGAGGATCTCCAAAGTTGCGCATCCCGAAACGTGTATGCCGTAGCGGGAAAAATCCCCGTTTGTCCCGCAGGTCTGCAAATAAATTCCGTACCGCCTGGCGGCCTTGCCGAGCCGCTCGGCGATGCGTTCCTTGTCCGTTTCGGAGATCGGCATCAGTTCGGGCATATTTGTTTCCAGCTTTTTATACATCTCCACAAAGCTGAAAATACAGCGGTCGATGTGCGGCGCGAGCTTTTCCGCCATGCGCCCGAAGGTCTCCGCATGCCGCTCGACGGTATACTTTCCGGTCAGGAGCACGGGGTCGTACCGCCATGCGACCCGCTGTTTCCCGACGAGTTTCGACAGGGCGATGAGCGTCTCCATGCTCTCTTCGATCTCCGGCACGCCCGGTTCGATGTCCTTGCTGTAGGCGGTGATGGTGTAGTGGAAATAAGTGCGGTATTTGTCGGTGATCTCGCGCAAACGGGGCAGGATGGGCGCGTAGTTCTTGGAACAGAACAGCACCGCGTCGACCTTGTCGGGCGAAAGTTCGTAGCGGGTCACCTTGTTCGGAAAGAGCGGGTTGCGGGTATAGACGAAGCCTTCCGCAAACCGCTTCAACAGCCATTCTGAATAGTATTGCGCGGTATCCGTCCGCGCGCCCGTGTTTAGGATCATTGTTCTGCCTCCGCCTTTTTCGGCTGCTTCGCGATGCGGAAGGTCAGCTCCGTCATGGCGATCATTAGGACGACGAACGCGAGCAGGTAGACGGGCATGATCTCAAACCCGAGCCGCCTGCCGAGCAGGCCGAACAGCGGCGGGATGAAGGTAGAGCCGGCGTACGCGCTCGCCATTTGTATGCCGATGATCGCGCCCGAATTTTCCGCGCCGAAGTTGTTCGGCGTCGAATGGATGATGCAGGGGTAGATCGGCCCGCAGCCGAACCCGATGACGACAAAGCCGGCGATCGCGACTGCCGTCGGAGCGGGAATGAACAGCATGGCGATCCCGCAGATAAGGATGCAGGTGCCGGCAACGATCATCTTGCGGTCGCCGAGTTTGCCGGTGATGAATCCGCTCACGAACCGGCTGGCGGTGATGCCGATATAGAACAGCGAGGCGAACTGCGCCGCCTGTTCCGCCGCAATGCCCTTGACCTCCGCAAAATAGGTGCTTGCCCAGCCCATCGCCGTCGCTTCCGCGGCGCAATAGGCAAAAAAGCCGACGAGCAGGAAGGGGACGCCCCTTAGCTTTAACGCGCCGAGCAGGCCGACGCTCCTTTGCGTCGCCGTCGGCGCGCTCTTGTTGACTTTCCAGACGGGGAGCGTGAAGAAGAGGAGGGCGGTTATGCCCAACTGTATATACCCGACGAGGCGGTAGCCGTCGTTCCAGCCGGAGTTCGTCAGCGCAAAGCTCATGAGGAAGGGGCTGACGATCGTCCCCACGCCCCAGAAGCAGTGCAGCCAGCTCAGATGTTTTGACTTGTAGTGCAGCGCCACATAGTTGTTCAGCGCGGCGTCGACGGCTCCCGCGCCCAGCCCGTACGGTACGGCAAAGAGGATAAGCATCCAGAATCTGCCCGAAAAGGAAAATCCGAACAGCGCCGCTGCGGTGAGGAAGACGCTGACGGCGGTCACGAGCCGCGTACCGAGCAATTTTGTGAGTTTATCGGAAAGCAAGCTCGAAACGATCGTCCCACCCGATATGACCATCGACAGGATGCCCATATAAGAGACGGGCACGCCGAGGTCGCCGTGCATGGCGGGCCACCCCGCTCCGAGCAGAGAGTCGGGCAGGCCGAGGCTGATAAAGGCGAGGTAGATCAGGGCGAGCAAAAGCGAGTACATCTGTATTTCTCCCGGAAGCGTTTTCCGTGCTCTCTGAAAGCCGTTCGGAACCGGGGCCTCCGCCCGCATGTGCTGCGCCGCGGCTGCCGTCAGAGAAGAAGGGCTCCCGCCGAAGGCGGGTTCGTATCACTCCCTTACAGTATAGCAAAAAAGAGAGACTCGTGGCAACTTTTTTCGGTCGTCGGCGCGCCGAAAAAATATTCCTGCAAAGGAGTGCGGATATGCTTGCAAAACGGGGAGAAAAGGAGTATACTGTCTTCATAAAATGCAGAGTAGCCGAGGCGCGTTAAGTGTTGCGAAACGGGACGTTGTTCGCAAACGAAAGGATCTTTCCTGCGGTGCCGAGGCGCGTCCGTTGCAAGATAGACGCCGCGCGTCCGGCCGGCGCACTGTTTTTCTGCGGACCTCTCAAAACGGGAGGTTTTTTTCTATGTTTACAAAAGCGTTCAGGTCTGTCTCCGTTTCCAGGAAGGTCGCGATGCTCGCCCTGTTCATCGCGGTCAGCGTCGTCGCAAATTCCGTGCTCGGCGTAGATATCGGGGCGAGCAACAAGATCGCCTTTACCTATCTCGTCTGCTTTTTTGCCGGGTGCATGATGGGCCCTGTGCCCGCCTTTATCGTCGGCGTGGTGGGGGATGCGATCGGCTTTCTGATCCAGCCGGTGGGCGTGTTCTGGTTCTTCGGGGTAACGCTGGGGCTGTTCGGCTTTCTTACTGGGCTGATCATGAACGGCATCCGCACAAAGACGGTGAAAGGGCTGTACGCCAAGGCCGTGCTCGCCTTTGCGGTGGGCTTTGTCGTCGTCACCTGCATCGTCAATTCCGTCATAAATTATTTTTACAGTTATCTATTTTATTGGGACGGCATCTTTAAAAAAGGATTCTGGATCTATCTGGGCGGCAGGTTGGGCATCCAGTCTGTCGTGTATGTCGCAAACGCCGTCCTGTCCATGTTGCTGCTCGTCCCGCTGTATCGGCTGCCGCTGCTCGGCGACAGGCGGTTGGGGGACCCCGCAGACAGGGACGAATGAGAGGCCGCACAGGGGCCGCCGTCGGGCGGCCTCTGTTTTATCGGCGGCCGACGCTGCGCTGCGCCTGCGCGGGACGCCTGCGCGAGAACACTGCGACCCATCGCGGCTGTGCGAGACCCAGAGCGAACAACAGCAGTGCGTGGGCGGCGACGAGGATGCATCCGCACAAGATCGCCGCCGCGAGGTCGGGCAGGAGCGCGAAGAGGGTATTCCGCAAAAAGTAGCCGAGGGCCATGGCGGGAGGTACGGTCGCCGCCGTGCAGAGCGCGTGTCCGGCGCAGCGGAGCTTTTCCCTGCATTTTTTTGCGATGAGCCGGAAATTGAGCGTCATCGTGAGGATGTAGCTCGCCGTCATGCCGATGAGCAGGGCGTAAACGCCCGCCACCTGCGGCAGGGCCCAGACGCACAGCAGCGTCGCCGCCGCGCCCGCAAAGAAGAAGGCGCACGTCTGCTTTTCGCAGCCGATGGAATTGAGCACGCTCGTCGAGATCATGGATAGGCTCATGGGCAGCAGCATGAAGCAGCTGTTGCGGATGATCTCGCCGCCGTGTGCGTCCGAAAAGAGGAGCACGCCGATGTCCTCGCCCAGCGCGAAGAGGGGCGAGATGAGCAGGCAGGCGATGAGCGCGGTCACTTTGATCGCCTTTTCTATGTTCTCGCGCATCTTTTTGTGTTGGCTGCGGTAAAAATTTTCGGCGAGTTCGGGCACGAGCACGAGGGCGAGAGAACCGATGAGCGTGGCGGGGATGGAGAGCACGGGCATGCTCATGCCCATCGCCACGCCGATCTCGCTCATGGCTTCCGTGCTCGTAAAGCCCGCGGCGATCAGCCGTGCGGGCAGCAGCAGGGAGATGGCAGAGTTGACCAGTGCGCCCGAAGTGCGCATGCCCGTGATGGGCAACGCCGAGGAAAGCAGCGGCCTGAGCTGCCTGCGCGGGTCACGCAGCCTGCCTCCCTTGGCGAAGTACCAGGCAGCGCCCAGAGCAAAGGAGACGAGATAAGAGAGCACCACCGCCGCCGCGGCCCTGCGCGCGCCGTCGAATACGCCCGTCATCGAAGTCACGAGCAGGATGCCGGCGCCGATCATGACCAGTTCTTCCGCGAGGTCGATCACGCAGTAGGGGACGAACTGTTTGTTTCCCCAAAGGGTGCCGCGGATGACGGCATACACCGAGTTGAAGGTGAGCGAGGGCAGCAGTACGAGCAGCACCGACATGCACCGTGGGTCGGAAAAGAGGAAGTCGAATGCGCCGTGCGCGAAGAACAGGACGCAGAAGACGGGTACCGAGAAGAGCAGCGAAGCGACGATCGCAGCAGAGACGACGGAGTGCCCTGCCGCCGTATTATTTTTGGCGCGGTATTTCGTGATGAGCCTGGATACGGTGAGCGGGATGCCGGAGGAGGCTGCCGTGAGCAACACCGCAAATACAGAAAGCGCCACCTGATAGATGCCCACGCCTTCCGCGCCGAGCGTGCGCGAGAGCACGATGCGATATAAAAAACCGAACGCCTTTTCCGCGACGGAAAAAGCCGTCACGACCGCCGCCATGCGGTAGATGTTTTCCCTCTGCATAGCCTGCCCCTCCCGCCCGCGAAGCGCGGCGAATTTTGTCTCTTTTATATATATCCGCGCCGCGGCTTTTTTATGAGGGGAGCACTGCCGCGGCTTTTTTATGAGGGGAGCACTTTCCGCCGCACTGTCATTTTCGGCGCCTCCGCGCATACAATGTAAGAGGAAGGAGGGCGGAGCGATGCTTTCTGAATGCGAGGAAAATCCTTTCGGGCTGTATGAGGTGCGCGAGGGGGATACCGTGCAGCAGGTCGCTGCCGCGCATGCGCTCACGCCCGCACTTCTCATCGCGGCGAACGGGCTCTCCGTCTTTCCGCCTGCGGGCAGCCTGCTCATCCTTCCGCATGCGGAAGGGGAGCTGCATACCGTAGTGCCGGGGGAGGACGTCGCCTCCCTCTGCGAAGCGTACGGCATGTCGGCGGAAGAGTTCTTCCGCATGAACGGGTGCAGGGAGGTCTTCCCCGCGCAGCGCGTCTTTGTCCGCGGAAGGTAAAGGGGACGGTATATCCGGGGCGCGGTCACCATCCGCGCCCTTTCTTCATATATTGATAGCAGAGAACGCGCGGCGTTTTCACTTTCAAACATCGGAGGTCCGAAATGTCTTTCTTTTCCAACTTTCAGACGGATAAGTGCCCCGGGCCCATCAGCGGGAACCCGCTCGGCGGGCTGAACGAAAAGGTCTGCATCCAGGCGCAGCGCGTCTTTGACGCCTGCATCAAGCAGGGCCGGCGCGAAGGGGCGGTGCTGAACATGACCGAGCCCGTGCCGGCGAATCCTACATATCCGCTCACCTTCATCAGCGCGCGCAGTACGACGTCCGTCGGAACGGTGACGGCCTTTCAGGTAGATCGCCTTCCCGACCGCGCAGGCTGTGCCCGCGTGCAGGCGACGGTGGATATCCCCGTCGAAGTCGTCTATACGGACGCCAACGGCGTCGAGGGCAAGGCGTCGAGCACCGTCACCGTCAGCGAGGACGTCATCCTCTTTGTGCCCCAGCCCTCCGTCATGCCCTATGAAGTGCAGAGCGTGGTCAGCGCCGTCGCTCCGGAGGGCTCCTTCAATGCCGAAAACAATACCTTCACGGTCGACCTGTGCATCACCGTCATCCTCAAGATCATCATCGGCGTCGATCTGCTCGTGCCCTCTTACGGCTACTGCGTCATACCGCCCGCCCAGGAGTACACGCACGAGGTGTGCGCGGGGTTTTTCGAACTGCCGCTGTATCCGCAGGGCAATACAGACTGCGGCTGCTGCGGGAACTGCAACAAGTAAACGGGAGAAAAAGCCGACGGAACGATCGGCTTTTTCTTTTGGGCGCTGCCGCGCGTTTTCCGTGGGGCGCCGCCGCGATTTCGGGCGGAAAAATACGGCGGGCGGCGGGTAAACGCTTTTAAAATGTTTTGATTTATGGTACAATCATACAGAAAGGAAAGAGACTCATGAAAATATTTGCGGTAAGCGACCTGCACCTCCCCGGCAACCAGCAGAAGCCGATGGACGTCTTCGGCGGCAATTGGGCGGGGCATTTTGAAAAGATAAAGGAGGACTGGCGTGCCCGCGTCGGCGAAGAGGACATCGTCCTTATCGCGGGCGACATCAGTTGGGCGATGGCTCTCCCGGATGCACTGGACGATCTGGGCGGCATGCGCGGCCTCCCCGGGAAAAAGGTCTTTGTGCGCGGCAACCACGACTATTGGTGGTCGGGCATCACGGCGCTGCGCAGGAGCGCGCCGGACGGTACGTTTTTCTTTTTGCAGAACGACTGCGTGCGCTTCGACGGCCTGGTCATCTGCGGTTCGCGCGGCTGGGTGTGCCCCGGTTGCGCGGAATATAAGCCGGAGGACGAAAAGATCTATCGGCGCGAGGCGGAGCGCTTCCGCCTCGCCTTTCAGGCGGCGGCAAAGGTGCGGCGCGAAGGGGACAGGCTGCTCTGCATGATCCATTACCCGCCCTTCAATGCCAAGCGGGAGGATTCCCTCTTTACGCAGATGTTCGAGGAAAACGGCGCGGATACCGTTGTATACGGCCATATCCACCGTGCTGCAGGGGCGTATCCCATGGAGTGCGAGAGGGGCGGCATCCGCTATCTGCTCACCTCCTGCGACCTCCTCGGTTTCAAACTGGCGGAAATTTATTGAAACGAAGAGCGTCACAAACGGGCGCGCGGCCTGCATGCCGCGCGCTCTGCGCGCCTGTTTTTCTGAACGGGGCGGCAAGGATGGCCTGCTCTTCGCGCCGGCGGGGCAAGATTTGAATTTCTCAGAAAAATTCTCCCCATACGCTTTACAGCGAGGGGGCAAGTGTGCTACAATAAAACCCGATAAAAGACTTTAATCGTACGGTACAGAGATGCCGAGAAGTCCGCAATCGAACGAGCATACGAAGAAAGGATCGGAGAAGGATTTTTTTCGTCTTCCGTTTGAACGAACGTACCCGTGCACTCTGTGCTCGGGTATTTTTATGCCGCCCGCAGACTGCGGCAGGGGAGGAGATCATGCCCGAACATATCCTGATGGACGGCGCGGCGATCGCGCGCATGCTCACGCGCCTCTCCCACGAGGTGGTGGAGAGGAACAGGGGAACGGAGGGGCTGTGCCTGCTCGGCATCCCGCGGCGCGGAGAGATCGTCGCGCACCGCATCGCCGCGCTCATCAAAAAGTTCTATGCAGCCGAGCCGCCCTGTGCGGGCATCGATATCGGGCTATACCGCGATGACCTCGTCAGCGGTTACTTCGTCCCCGATGCGGCGAAAAACTCCCTCGGCTTTTCGGTAGACGGCAAAAACGTCGTGCTCTGTGACGACGTATTGCATACGGGCAGGAGCGTGCGCGCAGCGATCGAGGCGATCTTCGATCTCGGCAGGCCGGCGAAGGTCATGCTGCTCGTGCTGTGCGACAGGGGCGGCAGGGAAATGCCCGTCAGTCCCGATTTTGTCGGCAAAAACGTGCCTACCTCCCGCAAAGAATTTATCGACGTGAGCCTCGTCGAGATCGAGGGTGAAGACTCTCTCGGTATTTTACAGGACGGGAAGCGCGTAAAATAAGAAACATTTATTCTGTTTTTGTTTAATATTTATACAGATCGAGGTCATACAATGTTAGGAAAAGATCTTTTGGGCCTATACGATACCTCTGCGGAGGATATTACGGCCATCCTCGACACTGCCGTGGGCATGAAAAAGCTGCTCACGCAGAACCTTAAAAAATTGCCGCATCTGCAGGGACGCACTGTGACCACGCTCTTTTATGAGAACAGCACCCGCACCCGCTGTTCTTTCGAGCTTGCGGCAAAGTATCTCGGCGCGGGCACGGTAAACATCTCTGCCTCTTCCAGCTCCGTGCAAAAGGGAGAGACGCTCATCGACACCGGCTACACCCTTGATGCGATGAAGAACGACGTCATCGTCATCCGCCATCCGATGGGCGGAGCGCCCCGTCTGCTGGCCTCGCATGTGCGTGCCTCCGTCGTCAACGGCGGCGACGGCATGAACGAGCATCCCACGCAGGCGCTCCTGGATTTTTATACCATGCGCGAGAAGTTCGGCTCTTTCAAGGGGCTGAAGGTCGCCATTTTGGGGGACATCGCGCATTCGCGCGTGGCAAAAAGCAACCTGTTCGGCCTGACAAAGCTGGGCGCGGAGGTGACCATGTTTGCGCCCGCCACGCTCATGCCGCAGGGTATCGGACAGATGGGGGCAAAGATCGCCCGTTCCCGCAAAGAGGCGCTTGCAGGGGCAAACGTCGTGATGGGGCTGCGTATCCAGCTCGAGCGCATGCACGGCGGGCTGTTCCCGTCCCTCTCCGAATATGCGAAGTATTACGGCGTGGCGGAAGAACATCTCAAATATGCGGACAAAGACTGTATCGTCATGCATCCGGGGCCCGTCAATCGCGGCGTTGAGTTCACGTCCGACGTCATCGATGCGGAAAATTCCAAGATCACCGAACAGGTGCTCAACGGCGTCGCCGTCCGCATGGCGCTCCTGTTCCTGCTCGTCAAAAACAGACAGGGAGGCGAAAAACATGAGTAAACTTCTCATCAGGGGCGGCGCGGCCGTTCTGGCTGCGGGTACAAAGGTCTGCGATATCCTCGTCGAGGACGGTAAGATCGTCAAGATCGCGAGCTCTATCGGCGAAAAGGGGGCGGAGGTCATCGACGCGAAAGGGCTGCACGTCTTTCCCGGCCTCATCGACATGCATGTGCACCTGCGCGAGCCCGGCTATGAATATAAGGAGGACATCGCCAGCGGCGCCGCCGCGGCGGTCCGCGGCGGCTTTACGCAGGTCTGCTGCATGCCGAACACCCAGCCCGTCTGCGACAACGCCGCCGTCGTCGGCTATATCTTCGCCCGCTCGAAAGAGGTCGGACTGTGCAAAGTGCGTCCCATCGGCGCGATCACGAAGGGAGAACAGGGCGAATCTCTTGCCGAGATCGGCAAGATGAAGGAGGCGGGGGCGGTGGCGCTGAGCGACGACGGCCGCCCCGTGCCCACTGCGCGCATGATGCGCCTCGGGATGGAATATGCATCGGACTTCGGTCTCATCTGCCTCTCGCACTGCGAGGATAAGTCTCTGGCAGACGGCGGCTGCGTCAATGAGGGATACAACAGCACGCTCGCGGGGCTCAAGGGTATCCCTCGCGCGGCAGAAGAAGTGATGGTCGCCCGCGAGATCGTGCTCGCGGAAACGCTCAAAAAGCGCGTGCATATCTGTCACGTCTCCACAAAGGGCGCGGTGCAGCTGCTGCGCGAGGCTAAGGCGCGCGGCGTTGCCGTCACGGCGGAGAGCTGCCCGCATTATTTTGCGCTGACGGACGACATCATCCTCTCCTATGACGCGAACACCAAAGTAAACCCTCCCGTACGCGAAGCGGAGGATGTCGCCGCCGTCAAGGAAGGGCTGAGGGACGGGACGCTGGACTGCATCGTCACCGACCATGCGCCGCACCATGCAGACGAAAAGAACGTCGAATACGACCTCGCGGCCTTCGGCATCAGCGGGATCGAGACTTCCTTTTCTCTGTCCTATACTCATCTGGTAAAAGGCGGCATACTTACGCTCGAACAGCTCGCCGATCGCATGAGCGGGGCGCCGGCCCGCATCTTAGGGTTGGAAGGGGGCGCGCTTGCCGAGGGAGCTGTGGCCGACCTCATGCTTGCCGACCTGGATGCAAAGTACGTCATCGACAGCAAAGATTTTGTTTCCAAGGGCAAAAATACGCCGTTCAACGGTCGTGAAGTGTACGGCAAAGTAAAGTATACGATCGTGGACGGAATGGTCAAATTTTCCGAATAAGTGGCGTTAATAGAAAAAACAAGTGCATTTCAGAAGTACTATGTCACACATAAAAGGAGAAAACATGAACTATAAGGAGCAATTTATCCGCTTTTTGGCGGAATGCGGAGTGTTGAAGTTTGGCTCGTTCAAACTCAAAAGCGGGCGCATCGCGCCGTACTTTCTGAACGCGGGAGAATACAAGACGGGCGCGCAGATCAGGCGTCTCGGCGAATTTTATGCCGATTGCATCGTCGAAAACGGCATCCCCGTGCAGACGCTGTTCGGGCCGGCCTATAAGGGGATCCCGCTCGCTATTTCCGCAGCGGTCGCGCTGTGCGAAAAATATGGCAAGGACGTCGGCTTCTGTTTTGACCGCAAGGAGGTCAAAGATCACGGCGAGGGCGGCGTGTTTGTGGGAACACAGCCGAAGGACGGAGACAAGGTCGTCATCATTGAAGATGTCATGACCAGTGGCAAGGCGCTCAAAGAGGTTCTGCCTAAACTGCGCGGCGCCGCCAAGGTGGACATTTCCGGCATGGTCATCACCGTCGACCGCATGGAAAAGGCGCTTGACTCTGAGCGGTCTGCCGTGCAACAGGCATATGCGGAGGAGGGCGTCAGGGTCTATTCCATTGTCACGATCGAAGACATCATCGCTGCGCTCGAGGGCGGCATCATCGAGGGCAAAGAACATGTGTCCGCCATCCGCGCCTATCTCGCGCAGTATGGCGCAAATTATTGAGGTAAACTATGATCATTGATAAACTGATCGATAAGATCAAAGAATTTGACAATCCGACCGTAGCGGGCATAGACACCGCATTCGATTATTTGCCCGACGATCTGCGTGCGGGTGTCAAGGATTTTGCGGGAGCGGCAGATGCGATCCTCGCGTTCAACAAAAAAATAATCGACAATATCTGTGATATCGTTCCTTGCGTAAAGGTGCAGATCGCCTATTACGAGATGTACGGCGTAGAGGGGCTGCGCGCCTTTGCGGAGACGCTTCGTTACGCAAAGGCGAAGGGAATGTTTGTGATGACCGATGCAAAACGCAACGATATAGGCGCCACGGCGGAGTGCTATGCCAAGGCGTATCTCGGCGAAACGTCGGTCGGAGAGCGCTCGTTTACCGCCTTCGAGTCCGACTTCCTCACCGTCAACGGTTATCTCGGCTCAGACGGCATACGGCCCTTCCTGAACTGGATGGAAAAGCGGGACAGGGGCATCTTCGTGCTCGTCAAAACATCCAACAAATCGAGCGGAGAGCTGCAGGACATGAAACTGGAAAACGGTAAAACCGTCTACGAATATATGGGTTCCCTCGTCGAGGAATGGGGCGAAAACAGTATCGGCAAGTACGGGTATTCCGCCGTCGGCGCCGTGGTGGGCGCGACGCATCCTGCACAGGCTGCGATCCTGCGGCGCGAAATGCCTCACACCTTCTTTCTGATCCCGGGTTACGGTGCGCAGGGCGGCAAGGCAGACGACCTCAAAGTCTGTTTCGGCAAGGACGGGCTGGGCGGCATCGTCAATTCTTCCCGCGGCATCCTCTGTGCATACAGGCAGGAAAAATACGCAGGGCTACCCTTCGATGCGGCAGCGCGGCGGGCGTGTATTGACATGAAAAGCGACCTCAACCGTGCAATAAACGGCTGAATCATAGTATTATGTTATACGTAAAACAGTTCAAAACGGAGGAAACGGCGTGAAAGAGCTGAAAACCAAAGTATGTCGCAATGAGAAAATAGCTCCCGGAATTTACGAGATGGATCTGCGGCTTCCCGAAGATATCGAATTCCGCTGCGGGCAGTTCGTCAATCTTTCGGTCGGCGACGGTGCTCATCTTCTGCGCCGCCCCTTTGCGGTCGCTTTCTATGACCGCGGGAAGCGCATCATCGGGGTATGCTACCAGGTCAAGGGCGAGGGAACGAAACTGCTTTCCGCAAAAAAGGAGGGAGACGAACTGACATGCGTTCTTCCTCTCGGCAACGGTTTTTCGATCGCGGAAGGACAAAAGCGCGTAGCGCTCGTCGGCGGCGGCGTCGGGATATTTCCGCTCCTCTCCGTGCTCGGAGAATATCGGGAGAGCAACAAGTATTTCTGTTCCTGCATGGGATTTCGGAGCAGGGAGTATGTAAACACGTTCAGCCTGTTCGATAAGCGCTCGGATGAATTTCTTGCCGCGACAGATGACGGAAGTTTCGGCGTGAAGGGCAATGCCGTGCAGCTGTTTTTCGATAACTATGATGGGGCAAAGCCCGACGTGATTCTCGCCTGCGGACCGACGCCCATGCTGCGTGCCCTGAAAAGTGGATTGAAAGAGCGGAATATCGCCGTGCCTTGCTATGTATCGTTGGAAGAACGCATGGGGTGCGGCATCGGTGCCTGTCTCGTCTGCGTCTGCAAAAGGAGCGGCAAAGAGGAGAACGCGCGCGTCTGCAAGGACGGCCCTGTATTTGAGATCAACGAGGTGGAGCTCTGATGGCAAATTTATCGGTCAATATCTGCGGAGTAACTTTAAAAAACCCCGTCATCGCGGCGAGCGGCACCTTCGGGTTCGGGAAAGAATTTGACGAAATTTATGATATAGGTGTTTTGGGAGGCATCAGCACGAAAGGACTGACGCTCGAGGCGCGTCTCGGGAATCCGACGCCCCGCATCGCGGAAGGGCATGGCGTTATCCTCAATGCGGTCGGGCTGCAAAACCCGGGCGTCGATGTGTTTTTAAAGGAAGATCTTGCCTTTCTGAAAAGCAAAAATATTGCCGTCATCGCCAATGTCGCGGGGCGAACCATCGATGACTATGCGGGCATCTGCGCGAGGCTGGACGGTAAGGTGGACATGATAGAGCTGAATATTTCCTGCCCGAACGTCAAGTGCGGGGGCATGGCATTCGGCATCAGACCGGAGAGCGTAAAAGAGGTCACGTCCGCAGCCAGGGGTGCCTTAAAGAGCACGCCCCTCATCGTCAAGCTTTCTCCGAACGTCGAGAGCATCGCCGTCAATGCGCTCGCAGCGCAGGAGGGCGGGGCAGACTGCGTCTCGCTCATCAATACGCTGACGGGCATGGTCATCGATATCGAACGGCGCCGTCCCGTCATCGCCAACAATACGGGCGGCGTGTCCGGGGCGGGGATCATGCCGATCGCCGTCCGCATGACATGGGAAGTCTGTTCGGCTGTCCGTATCCCCGTGATCGGCATGGGGGGGATCACCTGCGCGGAAGACGCGCTGCAGTTCATTATGGCAGGGGCAAGCGCCGTACAGGTCGGTACGGCAAATTTTACCGATACTTTGGCAATGCCCAAGATTATCGAAGGCCTCGCCTCCTGGCTTGACAGGCATGGGGTCAAAGACATCAACGAGCTGCGTGGTACGCTATGTTTGAATGGTTAATGCCTGTTTATGTTACGCATAGTACATTCTTTTTGCCTATGATCTTTGATTTTAAGAAAGAAGCGGCGCATCGGCGTGCCGCTTCTTTCCGTATTCACAGTGTTTTAAAGACATATCCCTCTCTTTTGAAGTATCGGATGATTTGCGGGAGAGCCAGTACAGTCTGCTTATAATTTACGCCGTCGTGCAGCAGCAGGACGACGCGGTTTTTCCCCGCGGCGGTCGAGATCGCGTTCCTGTACAGTTCGTCTGCATTTGCGCGCCTTTGTACGGCATCCTCTACCGAGGCGTTCCAGTCATGCGCTTCCCATCCTGCGCCTTTAACGGCCGAGCGCAGGGCCTCTCCGGCGGAGATTGACCCTCCCGGGTAGCGGTATAATTTTCCGGAAAAATCCGGGAGGACGCTTAGAACGGCTTTCCTGCATGCTTCGATGTCTGCCAACAGCGCCTCCGGCGATGCGTAGATCTCTTTATATTCGTGCGTCTGCGAGTGGATGCCGATGGCATGCCCTTCATGTGCGGTCCGCCGCACGATCTCCTCCCTCCCTGCGATCTGCCGCCCGATGACGAAGAATGTAGCTCTTACATTTTCTTTTTTCAGTACATCGAGCACGAGCGGCGTCGTCGAGTCGGTGGGGCCGTCGTCAAAAGTCAGGAAGATCTCTCTGTTTTCGCCTTCGGTGCAGGCGCCCGCGCGCTGAAGCGCAGGAACTTCAAGCGCAATGACCGCGGCGAGCGAAAATAGCGAAGCAAACAGCATGGCGAGCGTCTTTCTCTTCATGTCTCTAATTTGTGCATCAATAACGATATAAATGTCGACGGGTCTGAAAAAATATACAAACAATTTTTCAGGTTGGATTGACGGGAGGCGATTCCCGTGTTATAATTAACAACAGTGTGCGGCGGGTCTGTCCCGCGGCAGACAATTTCACCAACAGAGAGGGGCATACAGATGTGGTTCGATGAAAGTACTTTTTATCAGATCTATCCGCTCGGCTATTGCGGGGCGGAGCGTGAAAACGATTTCGGCGAAGTGCGGCACCGCTTTTCTTCGATTGAGGAGAATATCCCGTATATCAGAGAGCAGGGGTTTACGGCAGTTCTCTTTAATCCCCTTTTCGAGAGCGAGAGGCACGGCTATGATACCGTCGATTTTTTTCAGGTCGACAGGCGCCTTGGCGATAATGCCGATTTTAAGCGGCTCGTGCAGAAATTTCACGATGCGGGCATCCGCGTCGTTTTGGACGGCGTGTTCAACCATGTCGGCCGCCGCTTTTTTGCCTTTGAAGAGGTAAAACGCCTCCGCGAGAGCAGCGACAAGTGCGGTTGGTTCAATATAAACTTCGGCGGCAACAGCCCGTATGACGACGGCTTTTGGTATGAGGGGTGGGAAGGTCACATGGAGTTGGTCAAGCTCAATCTGTCCTGCCCCGCGGTCACCGACTATATCCGCCGCGCCGTAGAATTCTGGATAGACGAGTTTGGCATAGACGGGCTCCGCCTGGACGTTTCTTATCTGCTGCCCGAATGGTTCTTTGAATATCTCCGCCGCATCGTGCGCGGCAAGCGGCAGGATTTCTTTCTGATGGGGGAGGTCATCCACTGCCAGAATTTTGCCAAAAATCTCACGCCCGAAAGGCTTGATTCCATCACGAATTACGAGTGTTATAAGGGCCTTACGTCCGCGATCAATTCCGACAATCTCTTTGAGATCGAGCATTCTCTCGAGCGGCTGTTCGGTGCTCAGCCCTGGTGCCTGTATACGGGGAAGAATCTTTTCAACTTTGCAGACAATCACGACGTTCCGCGCGCCTATACGGCGGTATCCGACAAGCGCAAACTGCCAGCGCTGTATGCAATCCTTTACTCCATGCCCGGCATCCCCTGCGTGTATTACGGGTCGGAGTGCGGCGCGGAGGGCAGCAAAGGCAATCTTGACTACGATCTTCGCCCCGCCTTTTCTTCCATAGAACGGGAAAAGTGCCCCGAATTGTCCTCGCTCATCCGCAGGCTCAACAACATCCGCAATGCGGAAAAGGCGCTCGCATACGGCAGCTATGCAAAGTGCGCGCTCAACAATAAATATATGTGTTTCAGGCGCGAGCTCGGCGGCGAACGTATTTATTGCGCCTTTAACATCTCTGACGGCGACGTCACCGTGCGCGTAGAGGAGGCGGAGGGAACAGACCTTCTGACGGGTGAAGTGCGCAACCTCAACGACATCTATCTGCCGCCCTTCGCGGTCAAACTGTTCAAAAAAAATTGATGCCGTCTCCCGTAGGGGAAGGCTGGGTGCGCCCGCGCAAAAAGTTGTGCGCGGGCGCAATATTTTAATCTATTTCGATTGACTTTTTATTCAAACAAATGTATAATTATTCGTATAGTTGCATAAAAACTTTATTCCAAGCATGAAAATCGTATAATATTCATGCGGGAAGGAGAGGGAGAGAATGGAAATACTCTTATATGTCGGGATACTCGTCGTCTATTTCGCGGTGATGATCTTTATCGGGGTGAAGAACAGTCACAGTTCGCGCTCCGTCAACGGGTTTGTGTTGGGCGGCAGGTCCGTCGGTCCGTGGCTGACGGCGTTTGCATACGGCACGTCTTACTTTTCCGCCGTCATTTTTATCGGTTATGCCGGGCAGTTCGGCTGGAATTTCGGCATCGCCGCGACGTGGATCGGCATCGGCAATGCGGTCATCGGCTCGCTGCTCGCGTGGGCGGTGCTGGGCAGGCGTACGCGCGTCATGACGCAGAAGCTTGATTCCGCGACCATGCCCGATTTTTTCGGCAAGCGTTTTTCGGACGATAAGCTCAAGATCGCCGCTTCCGTCATCGTGTTTATTTTTCTGATCCCTTATACCGCGTCGCTTTATAAGGGGTTGGGCAGCCTGTTTGCGATGGCTTTCGATATCCCGTACTGGGTATGCATCGTCATCATGGCTGCCGTCACGGCGGTGTATGTGCTTGTCGGCGGTTATATGGCGACCGTCTGGAACGACTTCGTGCAGGGCATCATCATGCTCTTCGGCATCGTGGTCGTCGTCGTCGCCGTTCTGATGAGCAAGGGAGGCCTTTCCCAGGCGATCGTCGACCTCTCGCAGATCTCCGCGGGAGGGCAGCAGGGGGCATATACTTCCTTTTTCGGCCCCGATCTCTACGGGCTGATCATGGTCATCATCCTCACCAGCCTCGGTACATGGGGGCTGCCGCAGATGGTGCAGAAGTTTTACACCATCAAAAGCGAGCGCTCCGTGCATACCGGCATGATCGTCAGTACGGTCTTTGCCCTCGTCGTTGCGGGCGGCTGTTACTTTCTCGGCGGGTTCGGCAGGCTGTTCGTTACCGACATTTCGGCGGGGTATGATTCCATCGTCCCCGCGATGCTGGCGGAGAGCCTCGCGCCCATCCTCATCGCGCTGGTGCTCGTGCTCGTCGTTTCGGCATCCATGAGCACGCTCTCTTCTCTGGTCATGAGCTCGAGCTCGACGCTCACCCTCGACCTCATCAAGGGAGTGAAAAAGGATATGGGGCACAAGACGCAGATGGTGCTGATCCGCGCCTTTGTCGCGGCGTTTATCGTCGTCAGCGCCGTCATCGCCATCGTCTATGAAGAGTTTCAGCTCTCCTTCATCGCGCAGATGATGGGCGTCAGCTGGGGCGCGCTCGCGGGGGCTTTTCTCGCACCCTATCTCTTCAGCCTGTATTGGAAGAAGACGACGAAGGCGAGCTGCTGGGCATGCTTTGTGTTCGGGGTCGCGGTCAGCCTTTTCTCCCTCGTCCTCTCCCTTTCGTCCGCCTCTCTGCCCGAATCGTTCACGCAGTCCTTCCTCTATCGTTACGTATTCTCTTCCTCTGTCTATACGGGAACGTGGACCATGCTCGCGGGCTTCGTCATCGTGCCCCTGGTATCTCTGTTTACGAAAAAGCCGGATGCTGCCGGGCTGGAACCGCTCTTCAAGCCGTTCGAACAGTTGCGCGAAGCGTCCGATGCCGAGGAGTCTATCCTGCCGCCGGAAGAGGAGGGGGTGCAGGCGGTCCCGGCTCCTGCAGAAGCCGCCCCCGTCAGGAGTTTTTCGGACGGGGAACAAGAATAGCGGGTTCCGACCGTACCGGGCGAAAGGGCATTCCCTTCCGCCCGATCTTTTTGCGGCCGAGATCACGTGCCGGACAGAAAGAGAGGGCCGCCTTTACAGGCGGCTCTCAAAGTCCCGATAGGAAAATGACCGGATGGTCTCCACGCTCCCGTCCGCTCTCTTATAGCGGATATCGGGAAGGGGCATGCCATTGAAGGTGTTTGTCTTGACCATCGTGTACAGCGCCATGTCGCCGAACACGAGCTCGTCGCCCTCTTTAAGGGGGGCGTCGAAGGAGTAATCGCCGATGACGTCCCCGGCCAGGCAGGTGGGGCCGCCGAGGCGGTAAGTGTATTTTTTCTCACCCGCCTCGCCGCTTCCGGAGAGGGGCGGACGATAGGGCATTTCCAGTACGTCCGGCATGTGGCACGCCGCCGAAACGTCGAGGACGGCGATCTTTCCGCCGTTTTCGAAGGTCTCCAGAACGTGTGCGTGCAGCGTCCCCGCATTCAGCACGACCGCTTCCCCCGGTTCGAGATACACCTGCACGCCGTACGCCTCGCGCAGCCTCCGCACGATACGCACGAGCCGCGCGCGGTCATATCCGTCGCGCGTGATGTGGTGTCCGCCGCCGAGGTTGAGCCATTGCATGTGCGGGAGAAAGGTGCCGAACTTCTCCTCAAAGGCGCGTACGGTGGTCTCCAGCGCGTCGCTGTCCTGCTCGCAGAGGGTGTGGAAGTGCAGCCCGTCCAAGAGAGGCAAAACGTCTTCGTCGAAATTTGCGCGCGTCGTGCCCAGGCGCGAGCGCGGCGCGCAGGGGTCGTAGATGGCGTGCCCCTCCTGCGTGGAGCATTCGGGGTTGACGCGCAGCCCGACGGACACGCCCGCTTCTTTACAGAGGGGGGCGTATTTTTTTATCTGCGCGGGGGTGTTGAAAACGATGTGATCGCACAGCGCCGCAAGTTCTTTGACGTCCTCCTCGCGGAATGCGGGGGAAAAGGCGTGCACCTCTCCCGCAAAGTGCTCCCGCCCGAGGCGCGCCTCGAACACGCCGCTCGCCGCCGTCCCCGAAAGGTACTTCGCGATGAGCGGGTAGGTCTGATAGATGGAATACGCCTTCTGTGCGAGCAGGATCTTGCAGCCCGCCTCGTCCGCCGCGGCGCGCAGGATCTTGAGGTTTTCGGTCAGCTTTTTTTCGTCGATGAGAAAGTAGGGGGAGGGGATGTGCATGTCAGTCCACTAATACGGGGTCAAAATCTTCCTTCCACGGCAGCCCCCATTTATTGAGCGCTTCCATGAAGGGATCGGGGTCGAACTCCTCGATGTTGTACACGCCCGGCTTGGTCCAGGTGCCGTTCATGAGCAGCATGGCGCCGATCATCGCGGGCACGCCCGTCGTGTACGAAATGGCCTGCGAGCCCACCTCTTTATAGCATTCCTGATGGTCGCAGATGTTGTACAGGTAGTAATTTTTGTCCTTGCCGTCCTTCTTGCCGCGGAAAATGCAGCCGATGTTGGTCTTGCCGACCGTGCGCGGCCCCAGGGTCGCGGGGTCGGGCAGTACCGCCTTTAAAAACTGCAGAGGAACGATCTCCTTCCCCTCGAAGAGAATGGGTTTGATCGAGGTCATGCCCACGTTTTCAAGGCACTTGAGGTGGGTCAGGTAGCTCTGTCCGAAAGTCATGAAGAAGCGGATACGTTTGATGCCTGGGATGTTGAGCGCGAGGCTTTCGATCTCTTCGTGATGCAACAGGTACATATCCTTTTTGCCCACGCCTTCAAAGTCGTATTCGCGCTTGATCTCCATGGGTTTTGTCTCCACCCAGTGTCCGTTCTCCCAGTAAGAGCCGTTGGCGGATACCTCGCGGATGTTTATCTCGGGGTTGAAATTCGTCGCGAAGGGATAGCCGTGGTCGCCGCCGTTGCAGTCGAGGATATCGATGTATTCGATGGTGTCGAAGTGATGTTTGAGCGCATAGGCAGAGAACACACCCGTCACGCCGGGGTCAAAGCCGCTGCCCAGCAGCGCGCAGATGCCGGCATTTTTAAATTTTTCGCGGTACGCCCACTGCCACTTGTACTCGAACTTTGCCGTGTCTTCCGGCTCGTAGTTGGCGGTATCGACGTAGTGCACCTTCGTTTCCAGACAGGCGTCCATGATGTGCAGGTCCTGGTAGGGCAGGGCGAGGTTGAGCACAACGTCCGGCCCGAAATTGCGGATGAGCGCGACCAGTTCTTCCACGCTGTCCGCGTTGACCTTTGCGGTCCGGATCTTCGTTTTTGTCGTCCCTTGCAGCTTTTCTTTGAGCGCGTCGCACTTTTCTTTCGTGCGGCTGGCGATCATGATCTCCTCGAATACTTCGCTGTTCTGGCAGCATTTGTGGATGGCGACGGAAGCGACCCCGCCGCAGCCGATGATGAGAGCTTTTCCCATAAAAGTTACCTCGCTTTCTTGATTTATTTCCGAAAGTAAAAATTCCGAATAAAAATTTTTGCCTGTCTTTGTGAAAAAATTTATAATAAATTTACCTCGCGGCCTCGTCGGAGCGGTCGGCTGCTCTCTTGCGCCGCCCCGAAGGGGCTGCGCTCGCGTGCGCGCTCCGCTCCTCTTCTTTTTCCCGAAAAAGCTTTGCAGAGCAAATCTTTTTGCGGGAGGTGCTGCGGATGATTCAACCCTCATCCGGCGGCTTTGCCGCCACCTTCCCCCTTACAAAGGGGAAGGCTTGTGGAGAAACCACTGCGCGTGGTAAAACGACGCTTTTGCCAAAGCGCACCCGATTTGCCAAATGCTTTCGGCTCTTCCCGAAAGAGTGAATGCGGCTTTAATTTTCATAAAAGTCGCGCAAGCAAAATCGCAATTATACGCCGGCGCACTCAATTTGCTGTAAAGCTCTTGCAGGAAAGGTGAAGCCGCGCGATTTCTTAATATGTGTGTCCTTAATTATAATGCGGCGAGGAAAACCTCCGCTGTCCCGAGCAAAGCGAGGGCAGCGGGGTTGCCCTCAAATCGCAGGATTTCGCAGGCATCTCTTTTTGCCGGGAAATGCGCGGAGGAAGTTTCAGAGTGCGATGAGCATCTCCCGCACGATCTTGCAGGCGACGGCGGTCGAAGCGCCGCTCGCGTCGTAATGGGGGGAGAGTTCGTTCACGTCCGCCGCGACGATGTCCAGCGCCGTACAGGCGGCCGTCAGGGCACGGCGCAGAGCGTCAAAAGTCACCCCTCCCGGCTCGGGGGTGCCCGTGCCGGGGAAAACGGAGGGATCCATCACGTCGAGGTCGCAGGTGAGGTACACGGGCTTTCCGCGCAGGGCGAAGAGCGCCTCATCCAGCCCCTCGAAGTCGAAGAGACGGGTGTGTACGTGTGTGCGCCCCCAGTCGAATTCGCTCTTGTCTCCCGAGCGGATGCCGAATTGCCAGATCTTTCCGTCGCCCGTAAGTTCGTGGCATCGCCGCAGCACGCAGGCGTGCGAGAGCTTCTGCCCGAGGTAGTCGTCGCGCAGGTCGGCGTGCGCGTCGAAGTGCAGAATGTGCAGGTCGGGGTATTTTCTGACGGCCGCGCGCACCGCGCCCAGCGTCACGAGGTGCTCCCCGCCGATGAGGAAGGGCAGCTTGCCGTCTGCAAGGATGCCTTTTGCCCGCCTTTCGATGGCGGCAAGCGCCTTTTCCGGCCCGCCGAAGGGCAGCTCGATGTCGCCGCTGTCAAAGACGGGCGTGTCCGTCAGCTCTTTTCCCTGATAGGGAGAATACAGTTCCAGCCCGTACGACTCGTGCCGTATGGCAGGGGGGCCGAAGCGCGTGCCGGGGCGGAAGGAAGTCGTGCAGTCGTACGGCGCGCCGTAGAGCACGATCTTCGCCTCCTTATAGTCCGCGTCGCAGCCCATAAAAGTTTCAATGTTTTTCTTCAACATCTTTCAGCATCTCCTCTACGTAGGCGGGCAGGTAGAAGGCGCCGCGGTGCAGCGTCGTCGTATAGTAGCGGCAGGAGAGCCCGCGCGCGTTCCAGCGCGCCTCATCGAGGTCGCGCAGGGGGTGATATTTTTTGGTGGAAAAACCGAACAGCCAGTGCCCCGAGGGATAGGTGGGGATGTGTGCCTGATAGATGCGCGAAAAGGGGAAGGACTCGATGATGCGCTTGTGCGCCCGCTGCATGGCGAGGGCGTCCTGTTCGTAAAAGGGGCTCTCGTGCTGGTTGACCATGATCCCGTCCTCCCTCAAGGCCTTGTAACAGCTGCCGTAAAACTCGCGGGAGAACAGCCCTTCGCCGGGGCCGAAGGGATCCGTCGAGTCCACGATGATCAGATCGTACTCGTCCTTTCTGCGGCGGACAAACTTGACGCCGTCGTCGATGTGGATGTGTACGCGCGGATCGTCCAGCTTGCAGGCGGTAAAGGGCAGGTATTTCCTGCTCACTTCGATGACCTCTTCGTCGATCTCTGCCAGGTCGATGCGCTCGATCTCGGGGTAGCGCACCAGCTCGCGCACGACGCCGCCATCCCCCGCGCCGATGACGAGCACATCCCGCACGTGCGGGTGTACCGCCATGGGGGTGTGTACCATCATCTCGTGATAGATGAATTCATCCTTTTCGGTAAGCATGAGGTAGCCGTCCAGCACCAGCATGCGGCCGAAGGCGGGGGTGTCGAACACGTCGATGCGCTGAAAGTCGCTCTTTCCGCTGTAGACCTGCCTGTCGATGCGGATGCTCAGCTTCACGTCCTTCGTATGTTTTTCGGAAAACCAGAAATCCATAGATAACCTCTCTTTCGTTGCTATTGTTTCGAACTGACAAAACAATAGCATCCGATTTTGAAGGGGACACCGCCGCCCTTGCGGGACGGTCGTTTCCCCCTCTTTGCGGCATCTTCCGGGCGCACAGTAAATAAATGCCGCAGATTTACCCTCTTTCGGGGGAGCCGTACACATACGGCAAATCGGGTGTGCTCATTGAAAATTGCGAATTTCAAACGCGCAGTGATTTATAAAAATTTTTTAATTCTCGCACAAGCAGAACCACGCATTCTTACAGGGCACCCGAAAAGTATCGAAGAATTTTTCGGGAAGAGGAGGCGCAGACATCGGAGCAACGCGGCGCGAAATGTGCGCCGCTTGCGAAATATGCCTTGCGCCGACGAGGTGGGGTTGCCCTCAAAATCGCAGAATTTCGCAGGCGTCAGCCCGTCGAAAAATTTGCGAGCCTATTCCTTCAGCACATTCAGCCGTTCGATCTTCGCGTCCTCCGGGCCGGTCATCTGGCAGCCCTTTTCCTTGGCATAGCGGATATAGTCGAGGATCTTGCTCGTCACCCTCTCGCCGGGGGCGAGGATGGGGATGCCCGGCGGGTAGCACATCACGAATTCGCTGCAGATGCGCCCCGCCGTCTCTTCGAGGGGGAGAGATTGTTTGGGCGAATAGAAGGCGAACTGCGGCGTGACGGCGACGACGGGGGAGATATATTCGTTCTCCATCATGCCTGTACGGTCTTTGGAATACAGGCGCCTGATCTCGCTCAGCGCGCTCACCAGCCGCTCGACGTCACGCTTCCTGTCCCCGATGGAGAGATAGGCGAGGATGTTGCCGAGGTCGCCGAATTCGATCTGGATGTCGTATTCGTCGCGCAGGATATCGTACACTTCGATGCCCGCCAGCCCCACGTCGAGGGTATAGACGGACAGCTTTGTCCTGTCGAAGTCAAAGATGCTGTCGCCGTTGATCAGTTCGCTTGCATAGGCATACCAGCCGCCCAGGTCGTTGATCTCTTCGCGCGCGTAGTCCGCAAGTTCGATGACCTGCCCGAAGGCATCCTTTCCGCGCAGGGCAAGGTTGCGGCGGGAGATATCGAGGGAGGAGAGGAGCAGGTAGCTCGCGCTCGTCGTCTGCGTGAGGTTGATGATCTGCCGCACGTGGTCGCCGTTGACGCGCTCGCCCGCCAAAAGCAGCGAACTCTGTGTCAGGCTTCCGCCCGATTTGTGCATGGAAACGGCCGCCATGTCCGCGCCCGCCGCCATTGCAGAGACGGGCAGCCCTTCGCCGAAATAGAAGTGCGTGCCGTGCGCCTCGTCTGCGATGACGAGCATGTTGTGCTCGTGCGCGAGGCGTACGATGGAGCGCAGATCCGAACAAATGCCGTAATAGGTGGGGTTGTTCACGAGCACCGCCTTCGCGTCCGGCGTGCACTCGATGGTTCGCTCCAGCTGCTTGAGGCTCATGCCGAGAGGGATGCCGAGGCGGGTGTCCGTCTCGGGGTTGACGTACACGGGCACGGCGCCGCACAGCACGAGGGCGCCCATCACGCTGCGGTGTACGTTGCGGGGGAGGATGATCTTTTCCCCCGCCTTGACGACGGACATGACCATGCTCTGCACAGCAGAAGTCGTGCCGCCCACCATGAGGAAGGCGTTTTTTGCGCCGAATGCGTCTGCCGCGAGCTTCTCCGCATCGCGGATGACAGATACGGGGTGGCAGAGGTTGTCCAGCGGCTTCATGGAGTTGACGTCCATGCCCACACACTTCTCTCCCAAAAGCCTGGCGAGCTCGGGGTTGCCGCGCCCGCGCTTGTGCCCCGGCACGTCGAAGGGCACGACGCGCATCTTTGAAAATTTTTCCAGCGCCTCGTAGATGGGGGCGCGTTCCTGTGCTTTTATATCCATTTTTCGCTGTTCCGTACATTTCGCGAAGGGGAGGCCGCCGGAGCGGGCGTGCACCTTTGCATCAATAGATATTCCTTCCGTTGAAGATCTCCACCATCTCCTTGCGCAGGCTGTCGACGATCTCCTGGCGCTTTGCGGGTGGCAGGTCTTCCACGTTTTGATTGAAGAGATAATTCTTCAGGTCGATCTCGCGCAGCAGCATCTTCGTATGGAAGATGTTCGCGGAGTACACGTTGACGTCTATGGCGTCGTATTTTTCCAGCGTCTTATCCGAAATAAAGTTCTGTATGGAATTGATCTTCAGGTCGTTGAAGACCTTTTTCCCGTCGACGCTGCGCGTGAAGCCGCGCACGCGGTAATCCATCGTGATGATGTCGGAATCGAAGGAGCCGATCAGGTAATCGAGGGTGGAGAGGGGAGTGATCTGCCCGCACGTCGCCACGTCGATGTCCACGCGGAAGGTCGCGAGGGAGGTCTCGGGGTGGTACTCCGGATAGGTATGCACGGTCACGTGGCTCTTGTCCAGGTGTGCTACGCGCGTCTTCGAGCGCGCTGGGATCATGGAGAGGTCTGATATGAGCAGGGTGACGGATGCCCCCTGCGGGTCGTAGTCCTGCCCCGATATGTTGAGCACGCGCGCGCCAATCATTTCGGTCAGGTTGGTCAGGATCTCTGTCAGGCGTGCCGAATTGTATTGCTCGTCGATATAGGAGATATAGTCCTGCCGTTCGCGCGCAGATTTTGCATAGCAGATGTCATAGATATTGAAGGAGAGAGACTTCGTCAGGTTATTGAATCCGTACAGCTTCAGCTTGCCCATGGCAGCACCTCGGTGAGTAATTTCGCAAAAAAAGAGCGGGTGCGCAAGCCGCTCCCACTCTCTGAAAAAGTCCCTTTGTATCGTATTCTTTGCCGGGTGATGTTAGCAAGTACGAATGCGCTTATTGACCGTTTCACAAGTTTTGTGCGGGTTGCACCGGTTATAAAGTAACCAACTTATAAAATTCGAGCTTTTAACTCGATCAATAAGGCGGCAGCGCCGCCGATCGGCATTCGACCCGGCTGTCCGTATGGCCTCGACCCTTGCGGGTGGTCTCTCTGCAGCGGCATCCTCGCCGCTACATATTCGATTATACGCATTTTTGCCGTGCAAGTCAATCGTTCGGGCCGCTTGCGGGGCAACTTTTTTTATGCGGTTGACTTTTTTCGTTTTTTTGTTATACTTGTAAGGGAGGAGGAGAGGAAATGATCGACATCACGCAGGAGCTTTTTACGGGGAGGGTCTACCCCGGGGATACGCCGCCCCGCTTTGCGCGCGCGTCCGATATGGCTGCGGGGGACGAATGCACGGTGACGGACCTGACGATGTGTGCCCACAACGCCACGCACGTCGACGCGCCCGCGCACTACATTGCCGGCGGAAAGGCGGCGGAGGAGCTCGCGCTCTCCCGCTTTTACGGGCCGTGCGCCGTCCGCCCCATAGCCGGCGGCCTTGTCCGCGCGCTTGCGGGCGTCGCCGCGCCCCGCCTTCTGATCAAAGGGGATTTTTCGCTGTCGGAAGAGGATGCCCGCATCCTCGCCGTGCGCTTTGTTCTCGTCGGCTGCGAGGCGCAGAGCATCGGAACTGCCGCCGTGCACCGCGTCCTCTTACGCGCGGAGGTCGCAGTGCTGGAGGGGCTGGATCTCACCGCCGCGCCGGAAGGGGAATACACCCTCTGCGCCTTTCCTTTAAAGTTGGGAGGAGCGGACGGCGCACCCGTGCGTGCCGTGCTCCTGTGAGGCGCGGCGGGATGCCGCAAAACGCCGTTCAGGATACGATACCGATATAAGGAGAAAAAATGATCGCACTGTACATATACCTCGTCGCCGTAGCGGCTGTATCGCTTGCAGCCTTTGTCTTTTACGGGGCGGATAAGTCCAAGGCAAAGAGGGGCGCCTGGCGCATCCCCGAAAAGGTGCTGCTCGGGCTGTCTTTCTTCGGCGGCGCCGTCGGCGGTACGGCGGGCATGCTCGTCTTCCGCCATAAGACCAGGCACTGGTATTTCTGGGCGGTGAACGTGCTGGGGCTCGCCTGGCAGGCCGCCGCGGCAGTCGCCCTGGCCGTCTTTCTGTGAACAGGACGGTATTTTCCCTGTTGTCCCGTTTTGGCGGAAGCGTTCATGGCAAAATATGTGCGATCCCCGGCATAATTTGCGCCCCTTTTCCGTACGATCGGAGCGCTGTATTCCTTTACAAAGCGGAAAAAGAGTGCTATACTGAGACAAGAGCGCCACGGGCTTTGTGCCGGGCGCGGGCGGCGGGGACCGCCGCCTTTTACACGGGAGGATAAGAGATGAAATATGCAATTTACGGGGCGGGGGCGATGGGCACCGTGCTGGGCGCGTATATCGCGCGGGCGGGGATCCCCGTCGACCTCATCAGCCGCAACGAGGCGCACATCGCTGCCCTCAGAGAGCGCGGAGCACACATCGTCGGCACCGTCGACTTTACGCAGAAGGTCAGCGCGCTGCTCCCCTCTGAAATGAAAGAGAAATACGACGTCATCCTGCTCATGACAAAACAGCGCGAGAATGCGCAGATCGCATCCTTTTTGAAGGAGTATCTCAAGGAGGACGGCGCCCTCTGTTCCTGTCAGAACGGCCTGCCCGAACCAAAGCTCGCCGAGATCGTGGGGGCAGACCGCACGTACGGCTGTGCCATCGCCTGGGGCGCGACCTTCCGCGGCGAGGGCGTCTCCGAACTCACCTCCGCCCCTTCCGCGCTCACCTTTTCTCTCGGCGCGTTCGGCAGGG
Organism: uncultured Bacillota bacterium; assembly: GCA_949297575.1. Lineage (GTDB taxonomy): Bacteria > Bacillota > Clostridia > Christensenellales > Borkfalkiaceae > Borkfalkia. The sequence continues at coordinate 66,454 of CASFTB010000004.1, forward strand.
GAGGGCGCCTGACAGAGATCTCTGCCCTGCTCGGATGTATGGGGAAGGTGACGGAGGAAAAGAACTTTATCGGCGCCCGCTGGTCGAAACTCCTCATCAACAGCGCCTTTTCCGGGCTGTCTACCGTCACGGGGGAGACCTTCGGCATCGTCTCTAAAAATAAAAAGTCCCGCGCGGTCGCGCTTGCCGTCATCAAGGAATGTATCGACGTGGCAAAGGCGGCCGGCATTGCGCCCGAGCCCGTGCAGGGGCACCGCATCGACAAGATGTTCGATTACAGGGGCGGCTTCAAAAAGAAGATCGCCTTTTGGCTTATCCCCGTCGCCATGAAGAAGCACGCGCGGCTCATTTCGAGCATGCTGCAGGATCTCCGCCGCGGCAAGCGGTGCGAGATCGACTTCATCAACGGCGTCGTCTGCGAGTACGGCGAGCGCTGCGGCGTGCCCACGCCGTACAACGCGAAGACCGTCTCCCTCGTACACGAGATAGAAGAGGGAAAACGGGAGATCGGCTTTGAAAATATCGACGCGTATCGTGACCTTTAAGATCGGATAAAACAGCACGCGCGGAGGCGCGCCCGTTCAGCGGGCGCGCCTCCGCGCATTTTATACGCATACGTGTTGTGCGCAATGCAGTTCATGACATAGGGAGCACAATTCACGCCATTTCCGCACACATGACTATGTGTTTATGCTATACTTCTGTTACGAGAATACTGGAGGGAAATAAAATGAAAAAACTTTTTGCGTTGTTGTTGTCAGTCGTCTGCCTGGGCATGGCTCTGTTTGCGGCGGGGTGCGCACCGGCGGAGCAGCCGAAATTTTCCGTCAATGCGGAGGGAGAATTGATCTGTGTCTTTGCGGACGGCACGACGCAAAACCTCGGCAAGGTGCGCGGAGAAGACGGCAAAGACGGTGCAGACGGCGAGAACGGCAAGGATGGTTTGAACGGCAAAGACGGTGCAGACGGTAAGAACGGCAAAGACGGGCAGGACGGAGAAGACGGCAGCAAGATCACCATCGGAGAAAACGGCCATTGGTACATCGACGGGGAGGATACTTTCTACATAGCAGACGAGCGCGACGTGATCGAAGTGGACATGAGCGGAGAGGCGTATGTGGAAAATCAGCCGCTTCCCATACAATTCCGCAACGTGCCTCAAACGTAGCACGAGCTCGATATGGAAAATGTGACGATCGATTTGAATGACGAAGGGGAAATAGATGAAATGTTTTTGCAGACCTCGGATATAGAGGACGTGTTTGCTTTTTATGATATGGCGTGCAGGGGTTTTGATCCGGATATAAACGGGTTGCTTCTCTTACCGGATGCGACAGGCTTGAAGGGGATATCGACGACATATAAGGTCGTACAATATCTGAAACGAGATGAGACTCTTTATAAAAAATTCATATTCAATTATGAATTGGAGGGAGTGATACAATTAGATGAAGTCGTATATGCATTTTCAGTCGTTATTCAGCCGGTGGCGATCAACGAGGAACAGTTTTATAAAACAAATTTAACTAACCCTGGATATGAAGATACCTTTGTGAGATATATTTGTGCGGACGGAGACAAAATAATAACGCAGCCTTGTCAGTATACGACGGCAGATATATGGCGTAATCCGCACAATGATATCACATCAGTAGGAGGAGGAATCTATTACCCGAAGACCGAGGGGAACCCTTATGCGGAAGACATGACACACATGATAGGGAGTTTTTATCATGAAAAAGAATATTATTTTCTTAGCGTGGCCTTTAGCTTTTACGACGGGCAAGTGATGACGGATGAAGAAGTTTTCCGTTCAGTAAAAAGTATCATGGAAACGCTGCAAAATAGTTTTGTGGTCTATGACTACGAGCACTATAAACACCAGTTTGACAACGAAGCGGAGGTATAAAAATGAGGTTTGCACAGAAGAGGGTGATCCATAAAAAGGGAGTTCGTTTTTGTGCGATTGCGGTGCTTTTATTTGCAATGTTTGTTGCTATTTTGCGGTTATCGGGAGTTTTCGCTTTTGCGGCGGAAACACCTGCCGGTTCCGGTGCGGAGGATGCATTTATGGCGAAAGCATAACAGAATATGGCGGCGAGGAATTGTTGAATGAAATAATGACAGAGAATTTTTTAAGTTATTATTTTATAAACCTAAACTATAATATCCCCGATAATCCTGATAATTTATGTTCATATGTTGCAACTGGGATGGCTTTAGCTTTTTATGATTCATGGTGGAATGATGATTTGATTTCGGACAATGATGTAATCAAAACGGAACTGATAGAGGAAAACGCGATTAGTTTTTTCATTAATGTGGAAAGTCTTGGCGCAAGGTATGATTATGTATATAAATTGAAAGGAAATTTGCCGGGTAACGAGGAAGCGTTTTACGTTGTTGAGGGTATTCTTGAAAATGTGGGTTTGAGTGGTTGGTTCCAAATAGACACCATAGCTGAAGGAGAAGTGCAGTTTACCATAGACATGATCGACGCCGGGCACCCTGTGATTTTGGATGTAAAACCCGGCGGAACCGGCCAAGGTCATGTCACAATCGCCTTTGCCTATGATTATGATGAAGAAGGAAATGCATTAATTTATCTCCATGACGGATATCCCGGAACTCCGAATGCCCGTATTACAGTGTTTGAAGAAGATGATGAATACATGATCCATTCTGCGTCGGCGATCATTCCGAATGAGAACAATCCTCACATTTGCAGCGACAATTATTACTATACGAATGCGGACGGCAGCGTGACCTATCATTGCCCCTGCGAGCTGGAAGAGCACCCCGCGCACGCGCAAAAGTACCCGCATACCTATACCGCGCAGGGGGCGGCGCATGCCGTCGTCTGCCCCGCCAACGGTACCGTCGCCACGGAGGCGCACGATTTTGCAACGGTGCTTTCTTTCGACGGCGCCGCGCATACAAAGGCGTGTGCCTGTGGCAGTACGGTCATTGAGGAACACACGCTTTCCTACGCCGGAAGTTTCTCCGATTGGCAGGCAGACCCGCTGCATTCGACGCATACGGTCTCCTGCCCCTGCGGATTTTCGGAGGAGCGCCCGCACGAGATACAGGCTAATAGCTGGAACGGCGGCTGGCACTGCGTCTGCTGCCCCTGTTTCGGTGAAGAAAACGAGCCGCATTATCCGTATTATGAAGAGGTTTATATAGGCGGACGGTGGTACACGCAGTGCATGATCTGCGGATATATCGATGAGACGGTCCTTCCCGATCTGTAACCGGCTTTTTCAGTGGCAGGAAAGGGGCGCCCCGCACTTCCCGGAACATCGGGAGGCGCGGGGCGCTTTCATAACAGGGGGAGTAGCCTATTGATCTTTTTCGGGTGCCGCAGGTTCGGTCGTCAGGGCGCGGTCGGCGGGCAGTTCGCGTACCTTCGTGCGGTTGATCTCGCGGACGCGTTCGGTGAAGGAGAGGGGAAGGGGGCGCCGCTTCATGTCTTCCGTGAAGCGGGCGGTGACGAGCGTAAAGATGCAGAAGATGGGCACCGCGCCGAGGTTTGTCTCCAGCAGCGAATTGACGACGAGCGTCATCAGCTTGTCGAACACGGAAGCGATCTCCGCGCTGCGGATGCCGCCGAGCAGCAGGGCGCATTCCCAGGCGAACTGCACGAGGATGCCGATGGCGAGCATCCACGGCAGGGGGAGGCGCTTTTCCCTGTCCTTCTGCCGGAAGTTATACACGATGGCGGAAAAATAAGAGAGGACGAGGATGAGCGCCATGTAGCCGTGGTATGCTCCCGTCGTGCGCTGGATGAGGATGGTCTGCGCATTCTGCCCGAATGTTTCGGCGAGCATGGGCGCGGCGAGCCACCAGACGCAGATGAGCAGAGACCACTCGAGAAGCCTCTTGTCCTTGGAAAACCACAGCCAGATCCAGGCGAAGTTGGTGATACCGTAGCTCATGGACATCCACAGCAGCACCCAGAAGAGGTCGCCTCCCTCGATGGTGCGCGTGCCGAGCAGCAGGTGGAAGATGCCGTAGTCGACGATCATGTACAGGACCCCGCCCGCCAGCGCGAACAGCAGCGTCAAATATTTACGCCGCAAAAAGAGCAGCGCGCAGAAGAAGACGAGGAACCCCACGTCCAGCCAAATGTACAGGGTGTTGAAAACCCGCTGCGCAACGATCTCCATAGCAAAAACTCCGCCTTGTTTTCGTCCGCCCGATATGTAGGCGGCAAAAGAAGAATGACAATTGTCATGCCATCTCATTACAAAAAGTATACCCCTTTTTTGCGGGCATGTCAAGGGAATAAAACAATAAAAAGGCGGGCTCCCTTTTCCGGGAGCCCGCCGCCGTGCTTTGCGCGCGCTCAGTCGTCGTCGAGATCGTCCTCGTCGTGGTCTCCGTCCCCGTCGTCGTCATCGTGCCCGGGGCGGCCCTGGTCGAAATGCGACCCGTCCTCGAATTCATATCGGTAGCCGCCGCCGCTCGCGTACACGCGGAAGCGCACCTGCTGCCCGTCCACGCTTCCGTGCACAGAGAACCCGTTTCCTCCTTTCAGGAGGGAAAAGTACAGGATGTCCCGCTCGTCGCCGTTTTCGATGGACATTTCCAGCTCCGTTTCGTCCTCTTCCCGTTCGTAGGAGAGGGAGATCCTCCCCGTACGTTCGCCGCCTTCATACAGCGAGTACGAAAATTCCCGTTCGTCTTCCGTTTCGCCGTCGTCCGTTTCGCTCTCGCGTTCCTCCTCGATCTCCAGGTAGGAGGAGCGGTCCTCGTCGAGGTAGGCGCGGAAGTACAGTTCGCTCTCGCTCTCCTCGTCTCCCTCCGTCTCCGTCTCATACATGCCTTCGGCAGGATAGACGGCGCCGTCTGCGACCAGGATGCCGCGGAGGGCGTAATTTTCTTCCGTCTCGTCCCCGTCCTGATCTCCGTGCAGAAATTCTTTATCGTAGTGCAGTTCATACCGTACGGAGATGCCCAGAAGGTCAGTGTAGGCGACCTCCATCGCGTGGCTGTAGCCTTCGATGGGGGCAATGGGAGTCTCTGTGATCGCGTCCTCGCTCAGCAGGCTTTCCACGAGGGACATGTATCCGTTGAGCCGCCCCGTGAGCGCGTCCTCCTGCGCGCCGGCGCGGGATGCCGCCGGGGAGACAGCCTCCCGCAGGGTGACTGCGCTTCGTCCTTCGCCCGCGGCAGCGGCAAAGGTTTCCGCTCCGCCGCGCGCGGCGAGCAGCGTGCCCGCGGAGAGCGCCCCGTACGCATAGAAGGAATCGGCGTCCGTGATCTGCGCGAACTTGTCGAAAGGGTTGCGCGCGGGGCCGTTTTTGCCAGAAAGCAGCGCGGGCAGCAGCACCGCGATGATGACGGCGATCGCCAGAAACGCTGCGAGGAGGGGCAGCCAGATCTTTTTCCTCTTTGCGAGGGTGCCTTCCCCTGCAGAGACGATCTCTTCGCTTTCGCCGTAGCCCATCTCCCGCGCGATGTTTTGTTTGACCCGTTCGTCGGGCAGGATGTCTTTTGCCTGCTCTCTGAGCAGTTTTTTGATGTCTTTCATCTCGCGCCCTCCTTCGACAGATAGATCTTCAGTTTTTTGAGTGCCTCGTTGTTCTTCCATGTCACCGTTCCGATGGGCATGTTCAGCATTTCGGCGACTTCTCGCCGCTTATACCCCGAAACCTGGCACAGCATCAGTATCTCGTACTCCTCCTCGGAGAGGATCTTCATCGCCGCGTCGAATATGTAGGGGAGTTCCGTCTCGTGCGTGCCGTACTTATAAGAGTCCTTGTCGAAATCCGTCGCCACTTCCCGCGCGTTTTTTTTGAGGTGGTTGAGCGCGAGAGATTTCCCGATGGAGCGCAGCCAGGCGGGGAAATTGGTGCCCGGCGTGTATTGCCCCAGCGCGGAAAACGCCCGCAGGTAGGTCTCCTGCAGGATATCCTCGGCGTACATCTTGTCGCGCACGATGTAGAGGATGGCAAAATAGACCGTCCGGTTCGTGTGTTCGTACACGTAGTCGAATGCCCTTTTGTCTCCCTCGCGCAGTGAGGCGATCTTTTTTTCAAGTCTGTCGTTCATACTCTCTCCGTTATATAAACAAGGCTGAGGTGCCCTTTTGTTGGAAAGATAACAAAAAATTTTCTTTTCTGTATCATAGCAAAAAAGTGGAAAAATGTCAACGGCTCGCCTGCTGTGCCCGCGCGGGGATCTTTTTTGCAGCCCGCCATATTAAATGTTGCGCGAGGCGCTTGCCCGAAAAAATCAAAAAAAATTTAAAAATTTTCCAACAAAACGGCAGGGCGGCGCTGTTGTATAAGTGCAAGGGGCGAGACCCCGCGGCAACAAAATTTCAGGAGGAAAGGATCATGAAAAAGACATTACTCGCATTGGCGGCGGCAGGCGCCCTGGCACTCTCGCTCGGCATGGCGGCGTGCGGAACGCCGGAAGGATCGACGGAAGAGGTACGGCAGATGCAGAACGCATACGGCATCAGCGCCGTGACTGCCGGACTGTATATCGCGGCGGAGGGGGAGGGCTCCGAACAGCCCGCAGACCCCGCGCCCGAAGTGCCGGAGGAGGCCCCCGAACAGCCCGCAGACCCCGCGCCCGAAGTGCCGGAGGAGGCCCCCGAACAGCCCGCAGACCCCGCGCCCGAAGTGCCGGAGGAGGCCCCCGAGCAGACCGAAACGCCCGTTGAGGAAAGCGGATTTGACAGATACCTCGCGCTCGCGGAGGGTATCCTCACCAAGGGCGGCTATACGGAAACGGTCTCCGCTTCCGACCGCGAGGGCTACGCGCTGCGCATGGATGCAGAGTACGCCGGCTTCGGCGGCAGCGCCCTCTCCTATGTGATGTATTACAACGAGACCGCAAAGATCGACGATGATTTCGACGATGATTTCTATGATGACTTCGACGATGACTTTGACGACGACGGCGAAACGGAGGAGGATTATATCCTCGACGGCGTGATGATCATCGACGGCGCGGAATACGAAGTGTTCGGCGAGCGCAGCAGCGAATATGAGCGAGGCGAAGAGGAAGGGGAGACCGAACTGCGCGTGCGCCTCTCCGAGGGCCGCACGATGTATATCGAGCAGAGCTACGAGCGCGACGGAGACGAATACGAGCGCGAGTATACCTATATCGTCCGCGAACGTGGCAGAGAGGTCGCCCGCAGCACCTTCTCTTACGAACAGGAGGGCGCGGAGGAAGAGCTGAAAATGTCTTACAGCGCAGACGGCGTGCGCGGAGTCTTCTACTTCGACCGCGAGACGTATCGCGGCAGAGAGGTCATCCGCATCCGCGCTGCCGAGAATGGGCAGACGGTGCAGTACATCGCCCGCGCCGTGCGCGGCGAGGACGGGTCGCTCTCTTACGAATACGAGCAGGTCGCCCCGCGCAGATGACGGCGCGCCGCGGCAAAAAAGGGGAGCCGGATCTTCCGGCTCCCCGATCGTTTTTCGTCATTCTCTTTCTGCCGTGGAGAACGCCTCGCGAAAGAGGGCGTCCCACGCGGGGAAGCTCCGCCGCAGGGAGATCGGTCCCCGCCCGTCCAGAAAACAGTGTGAACTCTTTCCCTTCGCGCGCAGCTCTTTGGTCTTCGCGTCGCGGATCTCGTAAGAGAGGCCGAAGCGCACGCCCGTGTAGCTGTCCGCGAGCACCGTTATTTCGACCGTGTCTCCGTAGCGGGTCATGGATCTGTATTCGCATTCTACCCGCAGCACGGGGCTTACAACGCCCTCCTTTTCCATGCCGTCGTAGCCGATGCCCATCTGTTCGAGCATGTCGCAGCGCGCCTCTTCCATCCAGCGTATGTAATTGGAGTGGTGTACGACCTTCATCGTATCCGTCTCGTAGTAGTGAACTTTGTGCGTGTAAGGGGTAAATTTCATCGCCCGCTCCTCCTTTTTCTCATTATAGCACCCTTTGTGCCGCGGGGCAATCTTTTTGGGCATATCATTTGACGGATATATTCTTTTTATGTTAAAATAGAAAAGGTGCGGGGGGCCGGAAAGCGGCCTTCGGGCAATGCAGCCCGCCGCCCTTTTGCAGCGCTTCGGCAGCGGCGCCGGAGCTTTTTTTGCGCCGCGGGCATTTTTGCGGCGCTTTGAGGAGAAGGATATGATCGCGGGTGTTTCCACCGCCTCCCTCTTTCAGCGGGAGATGAACGAAGACGCGCTCACCGTTCTGGACGGGCTGGGCGTACAATGTACGGAAGTCTTTCTGACCACTTTTTCAGAATACACGGAGGAATTCGCGCGCCTGCTCCTTTCCCGCAGGGGAAGGCTGGACGTCAATTCTGTGCACCTGCTCAATACAGAATTCGAGCCGCAGCTCTTTGCGGCGCATCCGCGCGCCCGCGCTGACGCGTACGCGGCCCTGCGCGGTGCCATGCGTTCGGCACACATCTTCGGCGCGCGGGCGTACACCCTGCACGGCATCACCCGCCTGAAGCGCAACTCCGTCCCTTCCGATTTCGGCAAGCTGGCGGCAGACCTCGCGCAGATACAGCGCACCTGCCGCGCCGAGGGGCTGGAGCCCTGCCTCGAAAACGTGCATTGGGCGCTGTACAACGAGCCGGGCATCTTTTCCCGCATCCGCGCGCATCTCCCTTCCCTGAAAGGGGTGCTTGACGTGAAGCAGGCGCGCCTGTCCGGGTACCCGTATCAGATGTATATCAAGGATATGGAAGGGGCCGTCTCGCACGTCCACCTTTCCGACGTGGACGGGGAGGGGAAGATCTGCCTGCCGGGGAAGGGGCTGTTCGACTTTGAAGAGTGCCTGAAAAGGCTGAAAGACGCCGGCTTTGACGGCGCCGTCCTCATCGAGGTATATCCGCGCGATTACGGCGAATATGCGGAGCTGAGGCGCTCCTGCGACTATCTCGCGGAGCTCGCCTACAAATTGGGCTGAAAAGGGGAAAACGCAAAAAAGCGAAATCCGCCCCCCGAATCGTTGACAGAGCCGCCCCTCATGATTTACAATATAAGGGTGGGCAAAACGTGCCCCGATCGGAAGATGTATTCAAGAAAACGGAGGTTTCTTATGAATTATAGGAACAAGGACTGGCGCAATTCCATGCGCCTCACCGTCGACTACAACTATATGATGAAGAAGTTCATCGGCGCCGACGGTTTCAAGGATTCCGAGCTTTCCGAAATGAAGGAAGCTGCGGCGGATGCCTTTGACTACGTGGCGGACAACCGCGGCAAGGGCATGATGGGATGGACGGAGCTTCCGTATAACCAAAAGGAGATCATAGAGGATATCATCGCAACGGCGAAAGAAGTGCGCCGCAAGTTCAAATATTTTGTCGTTCTCGGCATCGGCGGCAGCGCGCTCGGCCCCATCGCCGTGTTCAACGCGCTCTGCCACCTGCACTACAACGACCTCGCTCCCTCCAAGAGGCGCGGCCCCAAATTTTATGTGGAAGACAACGTCGATCCCGAGCGCATGGCGGCGCTCCTCGACGTCATCGAGCCCGAAAAGACCTGCTTCAACGTCATCACCAAGTCGGGCGCGACCAGCGAGACGATGGCGCAGTACCTCATCATCAGCGACCTTTTGAAAAAGGTCCTCGGAGACAAGGCAAACGAGCACATCATCGCCACCACCGATCAGGTCAAGGGCAACCTCATCAAGCTCGCCAAGCAGAACAACTATAAGACCTTCTACATACCCGACGGCGTGGGCGGCAGATTTTCCGAGCTGTGCCCCGTGGGGCTGCTCCCCGCGGCCGTCCTCGGGCTGGATATCAAGGCGATGCTCGCGGGCGCCGCGTATATGGACGGCGTCTGCAACAAGCCTTCCGCAGCCAAAAACCCCGCGCTCGCCTGTGCGGTATTGCAGGTCATGGCCATGAAGCGCGGCAAGAACGTCGGCGTCATGATGCCGTATGCCGACAGCCTCAAGCTGATGGCAGACTGGTATTGCCAGCTGTGGGCGGAGAGCCTGGGCAAGAACGTCACGCTGGACGGCAAGCCCTGCAACGTGGGGCAGACGCCCGTCAAGTCTCTGGGCGTTACGGACCAGCATTCGCAGGTACAGCTGTACACCGAGGGCCCCTTCGACAAGGTCGTCACCTTCCTCTCCGTGGGCAGCTACCGCAAGGTCGTTCCCATCCCGCACGGCTGTGAGGATATCCCCGACGTCGCTTTCCTCGGCGGCCATACCATGAACGAGCTCATCCAGGCGGAGAACAAGGCGACCGCTTACGCCCTCGCAAAGGCGGGCAGGCAGAACTACACCGTCAATATCCCCGAAGTCAATGAATTCACTCTCGGTGAGCTGATGTACCTGTTTGAATTGCAGACCGCCTATGCGGGCGCGATGTTCAACATTGATACCTTCAACCAGCCGGGCGTCGAGGCGGGCAAGCAGGCGACGTACGCGCTGCTCGGCAAAAAGGGATACGAGGCAAAGCGCGAGGAGCTGGATGCTGCCCCCGCCGCGGAGGAAAAGTATATCGTGTGATTTCCCGGAGGATTTGTTGTAAGCCGACAAAACAAATCCTTCCGAATTTAAGGGGGAAGCGGCCGTCCCTTCAGGATGGCCGGTTCCCCCTTTTTGCGGCATTTTAAGGGCGCATATTTTAAAGGATCCCTCAAATTCATCCCTTTGGGGCGCGCCGCCCGCCTCGTGATTCGGGCTTCGACTTTTTTTGCCGAAAAAGTTGACAAGCGGCGCGAACTGTGTTATGATAAAAGAAATCAACGATACAAACGCTTTGACGGGGAGGAGTACGCGCCCCTTTGCCTTACAGAGAGAGGACGGCAGGTGAAAGTCCTCGGGTAAACGGATGCGGAAGGTCGCCCCCGAGCGGCGCGCGCAAAAGGAGGCGAGTAGTGCGCGACGGCGTCCCTCCGTTAAAGGGGACCGGGAGGGCTCCTCTCGGGCGGAGTGCGGGGAACGATCCCCGAAATCGGGTGGTAACGCGGTCATTTCGATCGCCCCGAACGGCCATACGGCCGTTCGGGGCGATTTTTGCATCATCGGGAGGTCTACGGTATGAAGATCAAAGGCACGCAATTGTTCGTCAAAGCGCTCATAGAAGAGGGCGTTGACACGCTGTTCGCCTATCCGGGCGGCATGGCGATCGATATTTTTGACGCATTGTACGGCGAAACGGCGTTCGACGTCGTTCTGCCCCGCCACGAGCAGGGGCTGGTGCACGCGGCGGACGGGTACGCCCGCGCCACGGGCAAGACGGGCGTGTGCCTCGTTACCAGCGGCCCGGGCGCTACAAACCTCGTCACGGGCATCGCCACCGCCAATTACGACAGCGTACCCCTCGTCTGCTTCACGGGACAGGTGCCGACCAACCTCATCGGCAACGACGCCTTTCAGGAGGTGGACATCGTCGGCATCTGCCGCGGTATCTGCAAGTACGCCGTCACCGTGCGCAAGCGCGAGGATTTGGGCCGCATTATCAAGGAGGCGTTTTACATTGCCCGCACGGGCAAACCGGGGCCTGTGCTCGTCGATTTTCCCAAAGACGTGCAGAACGCTTTGGGCAGCGACGAATACCCGAAAGAGGTCTCCATCCGCGGCTACAAGCCCTCGACGGGCGTGCACATGGGGCAGCTGAAAAAGGCGGCGGATATGGTCGCGAACGCGAAACGCCCGCTCTTTCTCGTCGGCGGCGGCGTGAACATCGCGGGCGCGGGCGGGGCGATGACGGCGCTCGCCGAAAAGTTGGGTGTGCCTGTCGTCACCACCATCATGGGCAAGGGCGCGCTGCCCGCCGACCACCCGCTGTATATCGGGAATATGGGCATGCACGGCAACGTCGCCTCCAACACCGCCGTGTCCGAATGCGATCTTCTGTTTTCCATCGGCACCCGCTTCAACGACCGCATCACGGGTAAGATCAGCGAGTTTGCCAAAAACGCAAAGATCGTGCACATCGATGTCGACGCCGCGTCCATCTCCCGTAATATCGTGGTTGACGTGCCCATCGTGGCGGATGCGAAAGAGGCGATCGAAAAATTTGCGGAGATCGCCGTGCCGCCCAAACACGCGGAGGGCTGGGCGGAAAAATTGCAGGCATTGCGCGCGGAGAAACCCATTTCCATGCCGCGCGAGGGGGAGCTGACCCCGCAGGACATCATGGAGGGCATCAACGCGCAGTTCCCCGAGGCGATCTTCACGACGGACGTGGGGCAGAACCAGATGTGGGCGACGCAGTTTTTGCAGCTGCGCGGCAAGAGTAAACTGCTCACCTCGGGCGGGCTCGGCACGATGGGCTACGGTCTGCCCGCCGCCATCGGCGCGGCGCTGGGGCGGCCGGATATGCCCGTCGTCTGTATCGCGGGGGACGGCGGCTTTCAGATGAACGAGCAAGAGCTGGCCACCGCAGTCTGTCAGGAACTTCCCATCACCATCTGCATTTTGAATAATTCGTACCTCGGCAACGTGCGGCAGTGGCAGGAGATGTTCTACGGCGGCAGATATTCCTGTACCTGCCTGAAAAAGCGCACGGGATGCGCGGCTTGGTGCTCCGACCCTTCGGCTTCCTGCCCGCCGTATGTTCCTGATTTTATCAAACTTGCCGGAAGTTACGGCATCGAGGGCATCCGCGTCACAAAGCGCGAGGAAGTGGCGGCGGCGCTTGAGCGCGCCAAGGCGAACAAAAAGGCGCCTACGCTCATCGAATTTATCATCGACAGAGAGGCGGACATCCTGCCCATGGTCCCGGGCGGCAACGCGCTCTCGGAAATGGTCACCGAATACAAAAAGGAGGGCAAATAATATGGATACGGCGAAAAAGCGCTGGCTTTCCCTGTACGTGGAAAACGATGTGGGCGTGCTCGCGAAGATTGCGGGGCTGTTTTCGGGGAAGTCATACAATTTGGCCAGCCTGACCGTCGGCGAAACGGAGGACCCGACCGTGTCGCGCATGACCATCAGCATGGTCGGCGACGACAAGACCTTCGAACAGGTCAAAAAACAGCTGAACCGCTCCGTCGAGGTCATCAAGGTGCTCGACTTTACCGACCTGCCCATCCATAAAAAGGAGATTTTGTTCATCAAACTCCGCGCCCTGAAGCGGGAGGAGATGGAAGATGTGTTCCGCTCCGCCGCAGTGTTCGGTATCTCCGTCACCGATTACGACCGCAATTCGCTGATCTTGGAGAGCGTCAAGACGGAGTCTGAAAACGACGAGGTCCTCATTTATTTTAAAAAGCATTATCTTTCCCGTATGGAGGCGATGCGGGGCGGTTCGGTCGCCATCGAATCAGTCTCCCGCAGCGACAGATAAAAGAAGCGCCCGTCGAACGGAGAGAAAGCCGCAGAGCAGTTTTATTTCTGCGTGACAAAGAAGAATAGAATGCCCTTCGTAGGGCAAAGGAAAGGGGAGGATGCGCCGTTTTCGGGCATCTTCCTTTTTTCTTGTCATTTTGGAGTTTCTTCTTTGTTTTGTATGCCGTAAAGAAATTTTGGAAAACGATTGCAATTTTCTGCGGTTTGTGGTAACATATTCTTGCGACACAAATTCATAAAACTTGGCATAAGGTACAAATCTGCGATTTTGTACTTCTTTTCCTTATGTCAAGGAATTTGTGTCGCAACAATGCGAAGTACATTTTCGAGGTGTGCTTCACGTTGTTGAGGCACACTTTTTTTATGCTCTCAAAAAATTTTTTGAAAACTTTTAAAAAAACCGGCGGTATCAATTTGTGATACGCCGATCTGATATAAAGGAAAAAATGAAATCGGAGGGGGGTGCCCATGGGGAAAATTTTTACGTTGCATTTGTGCTAATAGATCAATTTCAGGAGGAGTTATTATGACAAAAAGTAAGTTTCTGTTTTTAACGGCTGTTGCGGCTTTTCTTATTGCGCTATTCACGCTTGAACCATATTCTACATATGAGTTTGATACTCAATACATAGTGACGGGTATTGTAGGAATAGTGATTTTTGCCGCGCTTATTTTCGCTGCTTATTTCAGTTACAGCAAAGGAATGCTTATTCTTTTGCCTGTCAGCTCATTATTATCGGGTATAGCCTCTATAGTTTTTAGTTGTGTTCTTTATTCTTTTGATTTTAATCTGATATTTGTAGAAACGATTCTTATTCTTTTAGGTGTTTTGGTACTGCTTTTAATTAAACCACAAAATAAAAAAGTCTCTGTTTTCCTAATAACATATATCGCGATTTATAGCATTATAGCGTATATGCTTTTCCGATATATGGCAAGTCTATCTATGAGTGCCTCCTTCGGTCTCGCGGTTAATATTGCACTTGTGGAGTATTTTTTCAATTTTTTCTCAAAAAAAGTTCGTACGATTGCCTCCTATATATTGGTTGGTGTGACAACTTTAGCTACCTTAATAGGATTTATAGTCTTATTGTCCGACGGTATTTGGGGGTTTGCTTCGCCTGTTTTCTTTACTGCTATCATTTTTATCCTATTAGGCATTCTATACTTTTTGGTGAGCCTTTTGCCTGGTGGAAAAATAATTATAGAAAGATATGAAATGAACGACGAATCGACGATCACCACTTATGCGGTTATGCCCAAAGAATTTGTTCGAGCTTTGGAAGATTTACAAAAGTTGCGTGAAGCCGGTATTCTGACAGACGAAGAATTTCAGCAACAAAAAAATAAAATTTTAGGGGGAAATAAAAATGTTTGAAAAAAATGATAAGCAACTTTTGATAGTCCGTACCATTTTGAATGTGGTCACATGGATATTCATTATCTTGGGCGTCGTGTTGGGGATCGTACTTTCCGCTTTGGAAATGCTGGAAATCGGCTTACCGTTATTGTTCTTTATCCCGTTTTTAAGCTGGGTCATGTGGGTATTTGTTCGCTTGCATTTATCTCACTTATGCGACATCAAAATGATCCGCAATAAAATATACGGCGTCGATAACGACAACTTGAAAGTTTTTTTAGAGGAAAAAGCAAATACGGGATTTCAAGAAGAGGAATACATTGCAAACAATAATATTTCAAGTAATACAGAACAAATTTTGCGGTTAAAAAGGTTGCTAGACGGCGGAGCAATAACGCAAGAGGAATTTGACCGAGAAAAGGAAAAACTTTTGCAATAACCACAAAAGAGCGAAAGGATTTCTCCTTTCGCTCTTTTGTGGTCGAGGTGACGGGACTTGAACCCACGACCTCTTGGTCCCTAACCAAGCGCGCTACCAAACTGCGCTACACCTCGTTATAAACTTTTCAAATTCACTTCCGCTTCTGGTGTGCTACCAAACTGCGCTACACCTCGCCTTCCGGCATTCGTTTTGCTGCAGAGGTTTCGCAGTCAATAAAAAAACAGTACAGCCGCGCCGTTTCATAAACAGCATAATCTATTATACATCTTTTTTGAAAAAAGTAAAACGATTTTACCCCGGGTTTAAGAAAAATTTTTTGTAACATTTTTTCTCTGCTCCGTCTGCCGCGCGCGGCGCCTGAAAACGAAAGCGGACGGGCCCGCATCGCGGCGGCCGGCCCCCCTTTCTTTTTATAAGAAATTTAGCTTTTTTTGCGGAAAGGAATTGCAACGGCGGCCAAAATGTGATAAAATAATACATAACAGGTTTTAAAAAATGGGGGAGCAAAAACATGCATATGTTCAGCCCTGAGATCGAAAAAGCAAGCCGAAAAGAATTGCGCGAGATGCAGCTGGAGCGCCTGAAACACATCGTCGCCTATGCGTACGAAAATGTGCCCATGTATAAAAAGCGCTTTGATTCGATCGGCCTTAAACCGTCGCATATCCGCACGTTCAAGGATATCGAACTCATTCCGTACACGACGAAAGACGACCTGCGGGACAATTATCCCTTCGGGCTGTTTGCCGTGCCGATGAAAAAGATCGTCCGCCTGCATGCCTCTTCGGGCACGACGGGTAAACCCGTCGTGGGCGGATATACGCGCGCAGACCTTGACAATTGGTCTACCTGTATCGCCCGCATCCTGACGATGGCGGGGGCAACGGACGAGGATATCTTCCATGTCGCATTCGGCTACGGTCTGTTCACGGGCGGGTTCGGCCTGCATTACGGCGTCGAAAAACTCGGTGCCACCGTCGTCCCCGTCTCTTCCGGCAACACCGAGCGGCAGCTCATGCTGATGAAGGATTTCGGCGCGACCGCGCTTATCGCCACGCCCAGCTATGCCATGTATCTTGCCGAAACGGCGAAGCGGGAGGGGATCCTCAAAGACCTCAAGCTCCGCCTCGTCTGCATGGGGGCGGAGGCGTCCACGGCGGAAATGCACGAGGCGCTCCGCAATCTTTTCGGCGCATTCCCCACGGAAAACTACGGGTTGACCGAGGTGGGCGGCCCGGGCGTCGCAGGGGAGTGCCGCGAAAAGGCAGGCATGCACATCAATGAGGACATGTTCTACGCCGAGATCGTCGACGTCGAGCACAACAGAGTGCTCGGTGAGGGTGAGCAGGGGGAGATGGTCATCACCACGCTCGTCAAAGAGGGGATGCCCGTTCTCCGTTATCGCACCAAGGACATCACGTCCGTCACATACGAGCCCTGCAAATGCGGCAGGACGACCGCCCGCATGGCGCGCGTCGTCGGCCGTACGGACGATATGCTCATCATCCGCGGCGTCAACGTCTTCCCGTCGCAGATCGAGAGCGTGCTTATGGGCATGGACGAGCTGGGTAAGATGTACGAGATCGTCGTCGACCGCGTCAATTACATGGACACCATCGAGGTGCGCGTGGAGGTGGATGACGCAAATCTCCTGACCGATTATTCCAAGCTCGAAGAGCTCGTCGCCAAGATCCGCCACAAGCTGCGCGTCGTTTTGCAGCTCGATGTAAAGGTCAAGCTCGTCGAGCCCTTCTCCATCAAGCGGACGGAGGGGAAAGTCAAGCGCGTCACAGACCTGCGCAAAAAATAGTTCCACGATTTCGTTAAAATCCATACATTCAGAGGTTAGGTCATTCTATGAAAAAACTTTTGCTGGGAGATTTTGCCGTCGCGCGCGGCGCATGGGAGGCGGGCGTAAAAGTTGCCGCCGCTTACCCGGGCACTCCCTCTACGGAGATCACCGAAGAGCTCGCCCGCTATGACGACGTTTACAGCGAGTGGAGCCCCAACGAAAAGGTCGCCCTTGAGGTAGGCATCGGCGCCTCTATCCGCGGCGCCCGCGCCATCGTATCCATGAAGCACGTCGGGCTCAACGTCGCCTGCGACCCGCTGTTCACTGCGTCCTATACGGGCGTGGGCGGAGGGCTGGTCATCGCCGTGGCGGATGACCCGTCCGTCTTCTCATCGCAGAACGAGCAGGATACCCGCCTGACCGCGGTCAGCGCCAAGGTGCCCGTGCTCGAACCTTCCGACAGCGCGGAGGCGCGCGACTTCGCCAAGCTCGCCTTCGAGCTTTCCGAAAAGTACGATACGCCCGTCATTCTCCGCCTCACCACCCGCGTCGCGCATTCGCAGAGCCTTGTCGAGCTCGGCGAGCGCGAAGAGGCGCCCGTCCGTGCCTACGAGCGCAACATTCCCAAGTACGTCATGATGCCCGCGAACGCGCGCATCAAGCACGTCGTCGTGGAAGAGCGCATGAAGAAGATGGAAGAGGACGCGAACGAACTCTGCATCAACCGCATCGAAGAGGGGAGCAAAGAGCTCGGCATCATCTGTTCGGGCGGCGTCTATCAGTACGTGAAGGAGGCCCTGCCCGAAGCGAGCGTGCTCAAGCTGGGTATGGTCTATCCGCTCCCGTACAAACTCATTGAAAAATTTGCAAAGAGCGTAAAGCGCTGCATCGTCGCCGAAGAGCTCGCCCCGCACATCGAAACGCTCGTCAAGGCGGCCGGCATCGCTGTGGAAGGGAAGAACATTTTCCCTCTGTGCGGCGAATTTTCTGCAAATCTCATCCGCGTCTGCGTGCGCGGCGAAAAGGCGGAGGCGAAACCTGCCGAAGTTCCCGCGCGCCCGCCCGTGCTGTGTGCGGGCTGCCCGCACCGCGGCGTGTTTTATGTTCTGTCAAAGCTGAAGCTCAATGTTTTGGGCGACATCGGCTGCTACACGCTCGGCGCCGTTCCGCCCCTCGGCTCGATGGACGCGGTCGTGTGCATGGGCGCGAGCATCGGCATGACGGTCGGTTTCGATAAGGCGGACCCCGAGGTGCACAAGCATTCGGTCGCCGTCATCGGAGATTCCACCTTTATCCACAGCGGCATTACCGGGCTCATCGACGCCGTCTACAACAAGGCGCCGATCACCGTCATCATCCTCGACAACCGCACGACGGGCATGACGGGGCACCAAAACCATCCCGCAACGGGCAAGACCATCAAAAACGAGCCCACCTATGAGCTCGACCTTGCGGAAGTGTGCAGGGCGGTCGGCGTGCAGAGCGTACATACCGTCGACCCCGGCGATCTCGCGCTGCTCGAAAAGACGGTCAGGGAAGAGCTCGCCAAAGATGAGGTATCCGTCATCATCGCGAAGAAACCCTGCGTTCTGCTTACCAAAAAGCTGTATAACGGGTTCCGCGTCAATGAAAAGTGCAAAAAGTGCAGGGCGTGCCTGAAGCTCGGCTGCCCCGCCATCGTCAACGGAAAGGACGGCATCACCATCGACGTCTCGCTGTGCACCGAGTGCGGCCTGTGCAAGAGCGTGTGCAAATTCGGCGCGATCGAAGGGGAGGTAAAGTAACATGGATATTCTCATCGTCGGCGTCGGCGGGCAGGGGACATTGCTCGCAAGCCGCGTTTTAGGCAAATATGCCCTGGAAAACGGATATGACGTAAAGCTGAGCGAGGTGCACGGCATGGCACAGCGCGGCGGCAGCGTCATGACGTATGTCCGCATCGGCGAAAAGATCGCTTCGCCCATCATCGACGCGGGCTGCGCAGACCTCGTCCTCGCCTTTGAAAAACTGGAGGCGCTGCGCTACGTGCATTATTTAAAGCCGCAGGGCGAGGTGCTCTATTCCACGCAGGAGATCATGCCCATGCCCGTCGTTACGGGGGCTGCGGAATATCCGCAGGGCATCGAGAAGAAGCTGCGCGGCACGGGCGTAGACGCGTTGGGGCTTGCCCTGCAGGCGGGCAATGCGAAGGCGGCAAACTCGGTCATGCTGGGCGCCCTCTGCAAAAAGATGGGTTTTGACCGTGAAAAGTTTGAATCCGCTCTTCTCGCGAGCATTCCGCAGAAGACGGTGGAGATGAATAAAAAAGCGTTCGGGCTGGGTTATGGCGCGGTCTGAACAAATTAAAAAAGGGGAAGATCATGGCAAGATCAAAAGTTAAGGATTATATCTATCAGCCGGAGTACGAGTGCCTTTCGCGCACGGAAATGGAGAACTTGCAGAGCGAGCGCCTGAAAAAGACGGTGCAATATGTCTACGAAAACTGCAAGCCGTATCGCGCGAAGATGGACGAGTTCAAGATCAAACCGTCCGACATCCGGAGCGTCTCCGACCTCTCCAAACTCCCGTTCACCGTCAAGCACGACCTGCGCGCGGCATACCCATTCGGCTTCTATTCGGCGCCGCAGCGGGATATGGTCGAGATCCACGCGTCGTCCGGCACCACGGGCAAATTGACGGTCGTCGGCTACACGCAAAACGATGTCGACGTCTGGGCGGAAGTCGCTGCGCGCTCCCTCGCGATGGCGGGCGTCACCAAAGATTCGATCGTGCACGTCGCCTATGGGTACGGCCTGTTTACGGGCGGCCTCGGGGCGCACTACGGCGCGCAGAAGATAGGGGCGTCCACCGTTCCCGCGAGCGCCGGCAACACCATCCGCCAGCTCACGCTGCTGCGCGATTTTGGTGCGACGCACCTGTGCTGTACGCCCTCCTACGCCATTTTCCTCGGAACGGAGATCGAAAAGGCGGGCATGAATATCGATGATTTCTCCCTTGTTGGCGGCGCTTTCGGCGCTGAGCCGTGGACGTATCAGATGCGCGACGAGCTCGAACGCCTGCTGCACATCGACGCGCTGGATATCTACGGGCTGTCCGAGATCAGCGGCCCGGGGGTCGCGATGGAGTGCATGCAGAAAAACGGCTGTCACGTGCAGGAAGACCACTTCATCCCCGAGATCATCGATCCGGAAACGCTCGAGCCGCTGCCCTTCGGCAGCGAGGGCGAGCTCGTCTTTACGACCATCACCAAGACGGGGCAGCCGCTTATCCGCTACCGCACGCGCGACTTGTGTACGCTCACAGGCGGCAAATGTGCCTGCGGCAGGACGACGGTCAAGATGAGCAAGGTCAAGGGCCGTTCGGACGATATGCTCATCATCCGCGGCGTCAACGTCTTCCCGTCCCAGATCGAGGCGGCGATCATGAATGTTTCGGGCGTCTCTCCCCACTATATGATCTACGTCGACCGCATCAACAACCTCGACGTCATAGAGATCGACATCGAGCTCGCGGGCGACCTCACGCCGGACAGGGTCTCCGACCTCGAATCCATCAAAAAGAAGGTGGAGACGGAGGTCAATTCGTACATCGGATTGAGCGCAAAGATCAAGCTGTGCGAGAGCGGCTCCATCCGCCGCAGCGAAGGCAAGGCGGTGCGCGTCATTGACAGGCGTCAGTAAAAGAAAGAGGGAGCGGCGCGCCTTTTGCGGCGGCTCCCGGACCGATTCGATTTTATATTAAAGGAGGAAAATGAATCATGTTGGTCAAGCAGTTGTCCGTATTTATGGAAAACAGGCCGGGCAGGCTGTATAAACTCACGCATGCCCTCGGCAAGGAGGGGATCGACTTTGTCACCCTGTCCATTGCGGATACGAAAGATTTCGGCATCGTCCGCTTCATCGCGCGCGACAACGAACGCGCCTACGAGATCCTCAAAAAAGAGGGCTTCACGGTCGGCATCACGGAGCTGATCGGCGTCGAGGTGGATGACAAGCCCAACGCCCTCGCCGAGGTCGTGGCGTTGATGGAAGAGGCGGACATGAACATCGAGTACCTGTACTCCTTCGTCCTCACCAACCACAATACGGCGAAGATCCTCATGCGCGTGGAAGATACAGACCGCGCCGTGAAGATGCTGGAAGGGAAGGGCATCAAGCTCCTCTCCGAAAAGATCCTCTGATTTTTGCAGGAAAAAAGAGGCGGGGTGCATACCCGCCTCTGTGTTTGCTTGCATTTTTTGCTGCAAACGGTTACAATAGAGTAGACATTTTTGACGCGAGGTTTATTATATGGAAAAGATCGACGGAGTGATCCGCAATTCGTGCGTGGGCTACAAAGAGTTCCCTGCACATGTCGGCGAGATCGTGGAGATGAAGGGCATTATCCATCGTATCAGGGAGATGACGGGCTTTGCATTCGTCATCATTCGTACCGCGCGGGAGGTGGTTCAGTGCGTCTATTCTCCCGACTTTTCGGAGTACCGCATGGGCGAGGAGGTCGTCGAGGGCTGCTCCGTCAAACTTTCAGGCAAGATCGTCAAGGACGAGACGCGCGAGGGCAGGTATGAGATGCAGATCCACGGGATCGAAGTTCTCTCGGCGCCGGCGGAGCAGATGCCCATCGTCATCAACAAAAAGCAGCTGGATAATATCCCGATCGACCTCAACCTCAACATGCGCCCCGTTACGCTGCGCAACCCCAAAGAGCGCGCCGTTTTCAAGATACAGGAGGGCATCGCCCGCGGGTTCCGCGACTTTCTTCTTTCGCAGAATTTTACCGAGATCCGCACGCCGAAGATCAACGCGCAGGGGGCTGAGGGCGGCGCGAATATCTTTAAGCTTGATTATTTCGGCAAGCAGGTATTTCTCGCACAGAGCCCGCAGTTCTATAAACAGATGCTCGTCCCCGTCTATGAGCGCGTCTTTGAGGTCGGCCCCGTCTTCCGCGCCGAACATCACGATACTTCCCGCCACCTCAACGAGTATATCAGCATGGACTTCGAGATGGGGTTTATCGACAGTTTTTACGACATCATGAACATGGAGACGGGCGCGCTCAAATATATCATGGCTCTGTTGAAGGCGGAATACGCGGAAGAGCTGTCTCTTTTGAACGTCGATCTCCCAGAGATCGCAGATATTCCTTTCATAAAATTCATGGACGCGAAGGAGATCATCACCAAAAAGTTCAAGAAAAAGATCACGGATTATCGCGATTTCGAGCCGGAAGAGGAGCAGCTCCTCGGAAAGTGGGCGAAAAAGGAATTCAACTCTGACTTCCTCTTCGTGACGCACTATCCTTCCGAAAAGCGCCCCTTCTACGCGATGGACGACCCGGAAGACCCGACCTATACGCTCAGCTTTGACCTGCTTTTCCGCGGCATAGAGATCACGACTGGCGGACAGCGCATCCACGATTATAACCAACAGGTCGCGAAGATGAAGGCGCGCGGCATGGATCCAGGCGACTTCGAGAGCTACCTGATGGCGCATAAATACGGTATGCCCCCGCACGGCGGCCTCGGGCTCGGGCTGGAGCGCATCACCATGCACCTTTTGGGCTTTAAGAACGTGCGCTATGCCTCCATGTTTCCGAGAGACATCAACCGAGTCACGCCCTGATCTTCGTACAAAAAGATCGTACGGAAAAAGTAAAAGAAAGCTGTCCGCTTGCGGGCAGCTTTTTTGTCATAGATGTACGTTCGGTTCCCCGTTTTGTAAACAGTCACCTTAAATCATGAATCAGGTTGACATTTTGCGCAAAAAGCGATAAAATAGAGGTATGGATCTGAAAGAAAAAATTTATTGCGAACTTGTGCGTGCCGACGGCCGCTATTGTTCCGGAGAGGCGCTTGCCGAGAAATTCGGCGTCAGCAGAAACGCCGTCTGGAAGGCGGTCAAGGCGATAGAACAGGAGGGGGGCGTCCTCTCCTGCATCCGCAAGCGCGGATATGCGCTCGTTTCTGGCGATTTACTTACGGCTGCAACTGTCGGAGCTTTGCTCGGTGACGGGTTCAAGGTCGGCGTCGTCAAAGAAACTTCCTCGACGAACGACGATGCCCGCGCGCTCGCAGGGCAGGGTGCGCCGTCATGGACGGCAGTCATCGCCGAGACGCAGACAAGCGGCAGGGGCAGGTTCTCGCGCCCCTTCTATTCTCCGGCGCGCAACGGTCTGTATATGAGCGTGCTCATGCGCCCGCATCTTGCTGCCAAAGATACGCTCTATCTTACGACATGCGCCGCGGTCGCGGTGGCGGAGGCGATAGAGGCGGTCAGCGGAAAATATGCAGAGATAAAATGGGTCAACGATGTCTATATCCAAGGGAAAAAGGTGAGCGGGATCCTCACGGAGGCGTCTTTTGATATCGAAAGCAACACGCTCGGTTATGCGATCGTCGGGATCGGGGTCAACGTGCGCGGTACGATCCCGCAGGAAGCCGCTCCCAACGCGGCATCGGTCTTCGGAGAAGGGGCTGTGCCTGTGCAGCCCCGTGCTCGCCTCGCCGCCGAGATTTTGAAGCGCCTGCGGTTTTATTGCGAGCACATTGAGGAGCGCTCCTTTTTCGAAGAATATAAACGCCGCTGTTTTGTCATCGGCCGAGAGGTCAAAGTATATACAGGGTCGGTCAGTGAAGAGGGGGTTGCCGTGGGTCTCGATGAAAATTGCTTTTTAAAAGTTCGGTTCAAAGATGGGGCGGTCAAGACAATTTCTGCCGGAGAAATATCGATAAAAGTTAATTTTTAAGGTTTTTATAGTAGTATGTCTGACATAAACAAGGAAAAACAGTCTGTTTTTTGCAAGCAGAAGATATCCATACGCCTCGCCGAATGTTCTCTCTTTGTTGTGCTGATGGTCGTATCGGCATTCATCAGGATACCCTTTCCGCTCGTGCCGCTCTCTTTTCAGACGGTCGTTGCGGTCTCTGCGGGGCTCCTTCTCGGTCCGTGGTGGGGAGCGGCCTCTGTCGCGATCTATGTGTTTATCGGGCTTCTGGGGCTTCCCGTTTTTACAAACGGCGGTGGCTTTTCCTATGTATTGAATCTTACGTTCGGGTATGTGCTCGGCTTTATTGTTGCGGCCTTTGTCGCCGGCCTCGTACGGGGAGGTGCGCTTAAAAACCTGCCGCGCCTCATCATTGCTGCGGTCTGCGGGTTTCTTGCCAACTATCTTATCGGTGTCCCGTACTTTGCCATGATATGGCATTTCTACATGATGAACGGAGAGCTTTTGGACGCGTTGATCGTAAACAATCTCTTCTATATGCCGAAAGATCTCGTGCTCTGCATCCTGGCGGCTTTTCTCTCCCGTGCCGTTTCGTCGGCATTGCGCGGGAGACGGTAAAGGGATATTTCTTGTTTTTTTATTGCGCCTTGCTGCTTGTCGGGGCACCTTTAGTTTGAAAACAGTTTTTTGTCTGGGTTATGGTATAAACGGGATCACGATTCCATAAAGAGGTCGTGGGTTCGATCCGACATAATGATAAAAAAGCGAAAGGGAGCTCCTTTCGCTTTTTTGTGGTCGAGGTGACGGGACTTGAACCCGCGTCGCTGCCCTCGGCCGGTTCCTCGCGTTGCCCCGATGGGGCGCCGCTCGCGTCCGCGCTCGGCACCTCCTTCTCCCCAAAAATCTCGCTTCGCTGCGATTTTCGGGGGCCCTTTTTTATAAGAGGTCGTGGGTTCGATCCGACACAATAACAAAAAAGCGAAAGGGAGATCCTTTCGCTTTTTTGTGGTCGAGGTGACGGGACTTGAACCCACGACCTCTTGGTCCCGAACCAAGCGCGCTACCAAACTGCGCTACACCTCGATGTTGTCTTTTCAAACATTTATCGGTCGTTCCACGACCTCTTGGTCCCGCGTCGTCGCGGTCGGCTGCCCTCTCGCATCGCCCGGTAGGGCAATGCTCGCATGTGCGCTCCGCTCCTCCTTTTCCCAAAAATCTCGCTTCGCTGCGATTTTCGGGAACCCTGTACGATGCGCGCTACCAAACTGCGCTACACCTCGCTAAACAAATCAAGCTTAAATATTATAGCAAACACATTTTTTTTTGTCAATCATTAAAGCCCGTCGAAATCGCGCGGATTAAAAAAGAGATATAAATTTCTCTGCATGAAAAGAAATATTTTCTATAAATCGGCGTCATGGAAAAGCTTGACTTTTCATTTCGCTTTCTGTATTATTTATGTTGCTTTTGACGAGTGGGGAAAGGGATGTGGCGCATCCCTTTTTCTTTTTATACTGCCGCTTGTCGGGCGGAACAGTGGGCAGAGGAGGAGCATATGCTGAAAATACTGTTTGTTTGCCTCGGGAACATTTGTCGTTCTCCGATGGGAGAATTTATCTTCCGCGATTTGGTCGAAAAGGAGGGGCTTGCAGAGCTCTTCTTTATCCGCTCCGCGGGAACAAGTTCGGAAGAAGAGGGGAATCCTGTCTACCCTCCCGCGCGCCGTGAGCTCGCACGGCACGGCATCGACTGCGAAGGAAAGTGCGCGCGGCAGATGGAACGCGCAGACTATGGACGCTATGATTATATCCTCGGCATGGAGAGCCGCAACGTCGCGGGCATTCTCCGCATTTTGGGGGGAGACCCCGACAAAAAGGTTTTCCGCCTCCTCGATTTTTCTGCCCGCCCGCGGGACATTGCAGACCCCTGGTATTCGGGCGACTTTATCAAGACCTTTGAGGATATATCCGAAGGTGCGTCATGCTTTTTAGAGTATCTTCGCCGCGAGGGGAAGGTCTGACCTGCGTGAAAGGGATGCAGCATGTTTAGCCGCGGGAAAATGAAAAAAGAGAAAAGGTCGTTTCTGTCATGAATTTTTTATCTACTTTTATCACGGTGCTCATCATTGTCGTCCTGGCTGTTCCGGGTTATGCGCTCCGCCGCACAGGGCTCTTGCATGAAAAGGCTTCCGGCGCTCTCGCCGTCCTCCTCCTGTACGTTTCGCAGCCGTTTCTGATGATGTCCTCTCTCTTCAATAAGCCGTTCGATGCCTCCATGCTGGCAAATTTCGGTTGGATCATCCTCTTTGCGGTTGTGCTGCAATTGCTCGTCTATCTCTTTGCCTGCCTCGTGTTTGTCAAGGACGGTGATCTGGCGGCAAAGCGTGCGGCGACCGCTTCATCTTATCTCGGGAACGTCGGCTTTATGGGGATCCCCGTCATGCAGATGCTCTTCCCTGACAATACGGATCTCGTGCTCTATACCGTCATCTATAACATAGCGTTCAACGCCATGGCGTGGACGCTCGGGGTGTTTGCCGTGACGGGAGACAGGCGCTCTGTCAAACCGTACAAAATTTTTCTCAATCCGCCGACGATCGCCGTCATCGTCGCGCTCCCTTTCTTTTTCTGCAACGTAAACATCCCGGAACAGGTCATGACGCCTATTTCTTATCTCGGCGAGATGACTCTCCCTCTGTCGATGGTCATCCTGGGCATCCGCCTGGCGGATATGCGGCTGCCCGCTCTCTTTGGCAATTGGCGCGTCTATGCAGCTTCCGCGATAAAGCTCATCTTTTTCCCGCTGTTTTCGCTCGGGGTGTTGCTCCTCGTCCGATCTCTTTTTCCGCTCGATCGCTTCGTCGTCATCGCGCTGTTCATCATCGCGGCGATGCCGACGGCCTCTTCGGCGCTGAATTTTGCGGAGATGTACGAAGGAGACAAGGAGACGGCTGCCGCGTCCACCCTCATGAGCACGCTCCTGTGTATCCTCACGATCCCGGTGCTCATGCTGTTATTGGAAGTGATCTGATCGTAGAAAAAAGGAGGTCCCGGCGGACCTCCCTTTTCTGTCTGTTAAGTTTACATTCCCGCGATCCCGAATATTCCGATGGCGACGCCGCAGAAGACGAGGAGCGTCAGCACGTCTGTAATGGTCGTGATAAAGGGATTGGCAAAGACGGCAGGGTCGATGTGGATGGCCTTCGCGAAGATTGGGACGCAGGCGCCCACGATCTTTGCGACGATCACGGCGATCGCGATGGAAACGGATACGACGAGAGCGTTCATGGGGGAATAATAATCATGGAAGAGCAGCCCGTCGATCACCAGCAATTTGAGGAAGCATACGGCGCCTACCGAGATCGCGACGAGCAGCGAGACGCGCACCTCCTTCCATATGACCTGCAATATGTCGCGGGGGCGGATCTCGTCGAGTGCCATGCCGCGGATGATGGTGACGGACGCCTGGCTGCCCGCGTTGCCCGCGGTGCCCATCAGCATGGGGACGCAGGCGACGAGCAGCGTGCCGAGCATGCTCTGATAGGTATTGAGGATGAGACCTGTAAAGGAGGCGCTGATCATGAGAATGAGCAGCCAGGGGATGCGGTGCAGATAGATCCTGAACGTGTTCGTCTCGAGGTACGGTTTATCGGAAGGCGTGACCGAGTTCATGAACGAGATATCTTCGGTGGCCTCTTCGGTGATGACGTCCAAAGCGTCGTCGACGGTGACGATGCCGACCAGCCGCTTTTCTCTGTCTACGACCGGCACGGACAGCAAGTCATATTTGGAGAGCAGGTTCGCCACTTCCTCCTTGTCCTCGTGGGTGTCGACGTACACGAAGTTGGTCTCCATGAAGTCGTCCACCTTTTCGCCGTATCCGTGCAGGAGCAGATCCTTGACGGAGACGATGCCGAGCAGCGTCTTCCTGTCGTCGGTGACGTAGCAGGTGTAGATGGTCTCTTTATCGATCGCCTCTTTCCGTATCTTTTCAAAGCAGTCCCGGACGGTCATGTGCGCGCGGAGGGAGATGCACTCCGTCGTCATGATGCTTCCCGCGCTGTCTTTGGGATACTTGAGGATCTCGTTGATCTCTTTGCGCGTCTCGCTGTCTGCATTGAGCAGGATGCGCTTGACGACGTTTGCGGGCATTTCCTCGATCAGGTCGACGGTATCGTCCACGAACAGCTCGTCCAGCATGAGCTTGAGCTCGGTATCCGAAAAGGACTTGATGAGCAGCTCCTGCTGTGAACTGTTCATCTCAACAAAGGTCTCCGCCGCGAGCTCTTTCGGCAGCAGGCGGAAGAGGATGGGCACATCCTTTTCGTCAAGTTCCGCAAAAATTTCGGCGAGGTCCGCGGGTTCGAGTTCCGCGAGCAGCGGCTTCAGCTGCGAAAAATTCTTCTCTTCGAGGTAGTCGACGATCTCGACGATCTTGTCGTTTCGGCTTTCGGGCGTCGCCTTCAGGAGGACTTCGTGGACGACGTCCGTCGGCATGCTTTCAAACAGCTCTTCGACGTCGTCGTCGATGATCTCGTCCGTGACCGACTGTAACTTTACGTCGCTGAAATCTTTGAGGACGCGCTTCTGCGTTTCGGCGTTGAGCAGGACGAATACGTCCGCCGCGACCTCGTTGTCGAGGCAGCCAAACAATTCGGTGAGCTTTTCGCCGTCCAGTTCGTTCAGTATGGAGGCGAGTTCATCCAGAGAGACGTTATCGAGCAGCGACTTCAGGTCTTCCGTGCGCTTTTCTTCCAGCAGCTGTATGATCTTTTCTTTCACGCCACGGCACCTCCCGATATTTTTGATTTCCGTAGAAAAGTATAATTTTTTTTGTATGGTTTGTCAAGCGTTGGGCGAGAACTCATCCGCCCGGAAAAAATATTTTGTGCTTTCCGTGCCGCGGCCATTCGGTTGAAAGTTGCCGCCTGTTATGCTATAATAGAAAGAAAAAAGGGAGACGGAACATATGAACCGGAAGATGTACGGGCTGGGCAGCAAACGCTCGGTCATCCGTGAAATTTTTGAATACGGCAAAAAGAGGGCTGCGGAAGTAGGGGCGGACAAAGTGTTCGATTTCAGCCTCGGCAATCCCAGCGTAAAGCCGCCGCAGATCGTAGAAGATACGCTCATCGAGCTGTTAAAAGGGGAGGATGCGACCGCGCTGCACGGTTATACATCCGCGCAGGGCGACCTCGCCACGCGCAGGGCGATCGCCGAATATATCGCGCGCACGCAGGGGGTCAGGACGGATCCGGACTTTATTTATATGACGTGCGGGGCGGCGGCGTCTCTGACGATCACCCTCTCCGCGCTGTGCAATGCGGGGGATGAGGTCATCACCTTTGCACCGTTCTTTACGGAATACCGCGTCTTTACGGAGACGGCGGGCGCAAAGCTCGTCGAGCTCCCTTCCCATCCCGATACCTTTCAGATCGACTTTTCCGTCCTCGAGGGGGCGTTTTCCGAAAAGACGGCCGCCGTCCTCATCAATTCGCCCAACAACCCGAGCGGCGTCGTCTACAGCGAGCAGACGATCCGCACCCTTGCCGGTCTTCTCGAAGAGAAGAGCAAAGAATTCGGCAGAACGATCTACCTCGTCACGGACGAACCGTACCGTGAGCTCGTCTACGGCGGGGTGAAGGTGCCGTATCTCACCGCTTATTACAAGCATACCGTCGTCTGTTATTCCTACTCCAAATCGCTCTCTCTGCCCGGAGAGCGCATCGGTTATATTTTCGTCAATCCGGACGCGAAGGATGCAAAGGAGCTCTACCTCGCCGTCTGCGGGGCGGGCAGGGCGCTGGGCTATGTCTGCGCGCCCTCTCTCTTTCAGAAATTGGTCGCGAGGTGCCAGGGCGTCACGTCCGACGTGTCCGTCTATGAGGGGAACCGCGACCTGCTCGCGGGTGCGCTGCGCGAGTACGGGTATTCGTGCGTCCGTCCGGACGGAGCTTTTTACCTCTTCGTAAAGTCGCCCGAGCCGGACGCGAACGCGTTTTGCGAACGCGCCAAAAAGTACGGCTTGCTGCTCGTACCCGGCGACGATTTCGGCTGCGCCGGATATGTGCGCATCGCCTATTGCGTCTCTCCCGACATGATCCGCCGCTCTCTGCCCGCCTTTAAGGCGCTCGCGGAGGAATATGCCAAGTAAGGGGGCAAGATGAGGCTGCTCTTTATCCGCCACGGAGATCCCGATTACGAGAAGGATTCCGTGACGCCGAAAGGGGAGAGGGGGATCGGATTGCTCGCCGAAAAACTGCGCCGTGAAAAGATAGAGGCCTTCTATCTCTCTCCCAAAGGAAGGGCGCAGCGGACGGCGCAGGCTACGCTCGTCCGCATGGGTCAAAGCGGCACGACGGTAGACTGGCTGCGGGAGTTTACCGTACCCGTCCGCCATCCCGATACGGGTGCGGAACAGCTGATGTGGGATTTTTATCCTTCTTTTATGGATAGATACCCGCAGCTTTACTCTGCCGATGAATGGAAGTCCGTCCCTTTTATTGCGGAGAGCGGCGTCCCGCTCGCTTATGAAGAAACGTGCGGCGGCTTTGACGCGCTGCTCGCTTCGCACGGGTACCGCCGCCGCGTACTCGATTACGCAGCCGAGCGCCCCAACCGCGATACGCTCGCCTTTTTCTGTCACTTCGGCGTGACGTGCGTTCTGCTCTCCCACCTTTTCAACCTGTCTCCTCTCGCGCTGTTGCAGCATTTTGCCGCCGCGCCTTCTTCCGTCACGACGGTATACACGGAGGAGAGGGAAAAGGGCATCGCTTCCTTTCGCTGTGCTTCCTACGGAGATGTTTCACACCTGTATATCGCACAGGAGCCGCCCTCCTTTTCGGGGAGATTCTGTGAGACATTCGACTGCGCGGAAGAGCGACATTGATCTCCCGTATATTACAAATAAATCATGCGTTGCCCCCGTCCGCCCGAGCGGAGGGGGTTTTTGTCACCCAAAACCCGCGGATAGTCCGCGGGTAACAAAGAGCTTCAGCGATGAATCTTGAAATAAAAAACTCCTTTTGATATAATAGAGTTGCGAATCATAATAAATAGTAGATTCGTCAAAATTGTTAGTTCAAGTCCCGTCACATAGACCATGTTTAGTGGATAAAAATGCTGTCCACCGCAAAAACCCTGAAAAATGATGTGTTTTTCAGGGTTTTTTGCTATTTTTAGGGCAAAAATGCGACTTTTGTGCTTCGCCAAAACAGGTTTCGATTTTATGCTGTCTTTTAGCCCTTTTCGAG